>PLZF01000105.1 GCA_003152015.1 Acidimicrobiaceae bacterium
CCGTGGAAGCCTGCGTCGCCGAAGGAGAAGATGCCGCCGTCGGAGGCCACCAGCCAGTAGCCGTTGCCGGTGGCATCGGCAGCCATGCCGACGATGGGGTGGGCGGTAGTGATCGGGGTCGCTACCGTCAGGGCGTCGCCGCAGGCCACCACCTGGCCGGCGAAGTTGGCAATCCAGTAGCCAGTGCCGCCAGCTGAGGCGGCGGTGCCCACCACCGTCCCCGGCGCCAGCGCTTGGCTACAGCCGACCGGTGGCGTGGCCAGGTTGGGGTCGGCCGCCGGCGCCCCGAGGAGGATCCCCATCAGGGCGGTGAACTCGCTGGCCAGGGATCGGTCGACGGCCGGGGACCCCGGTGCGCCCAGGGCGGCGACGTACGCATCGAGCTGGGCCCGGGCCTGGGGCTCGGCCAGGGGGGCCAGCGACGGGGTGGCCTGGGTGGGCGGTGGTGGGGACCCGGTGCCGTCGAAGGTCGGGTTCGAAGTGAGCAGGGCCAGCCGTGCGGTGTCGAGCGGCCCGTTCTGGGACAGGGTGCCCCCGGACGGCACCGGGGGGCTGTAGACGCCCCAGCCGTTGGGGCATGGCCCGGTCGGTGCCCCGCAGTTCTCCTTCCACGTCCAGAAGACGGTCCCCACCTCGGCCTGGCGCTGAGCGGCGACCATCCCGGCGAGGATCGTTCCGTCGCTCGATGGGGCGTCGCCGAACTCGGTCACCAGCAGCGCCGCCCCGTAGGCTGCGGCCTCCGACTCGGCGGTGGCGTAGCCGTAGGAGTACGACGGCGGGTACTGCGGCCCCGATGGCGAGGCACCGCCGAGCAAGGTGTCGAGGGTGAAGACGTGGGTGTAGACGTGGGGGGCGAAGACCAGGTCGGGGTACTGGCTGAAGGGATGCCCGGGCGGGGCGGGCAGCGACAGCTGGGGGGCGAAGTCGACCAGGTTGCTGTACCCGGTGGGCTCGAAGAGCACCATCTGCCCGGTGATCGGCGTGGGTCCGGGCGGGTAGGCGCACGGATCGACCTCGGAAGGGACCTGCGGCACCACCGTCCGGTCGAGGGCGGCCTGGGCGGCGGTACCCGAAGGGTCGGAGGCCGGGCAGGTCGGCTTGTCGTCACGCACGCCGGTCAGCGCTTCGATGGCCCGCTCGGTGAAGGGCAGGAGCTGCTGGTCGGAGAAGTTGTAGAGATTGGTGAACGGCAGGGATGCCGAGCTACCCGGCTGCGGTTCGTTCATCACCTCGTAGCCGAGGACGGCCGGGTTGCCGGCGAAGCGAGTGGCCAGTGCCTCGAGCGCCCCGAGGTAGTGGTCCTGAAGGCCGGTGCCGGGCGCTTCACCCTGGGGGCCCGGAACCGTTCGGTTGTCCCAGAAGTTCAGGAACGCCTCCGACTCCGCCAGGTTGACCCCGTCGAGAGTGCAGCTCGGCTTGCCGTCGGTGAACACCGCCCAGGCGGGGGCGCCGTCCTGACCGTCGCCGGGGCTGCAGCCGGACGGTGCCGGTTGCTGGGGCACCGAGGCGTCGGCCGGCGAGGTGAGGAAGCGCGAGTAGTTGTCCTGATGCATGTCGAGGATCACCCTGATCCCCTGCTGGCCGGCCCACCCGACCACCTGGGCGATCCGGTCGAGGAACGTCGTCGAGTAGGTGCCGGGGGTCGGCTCCAGCTCGCTCCAGTTGATGGTCAGCCGGACCAGGTTGAACCCGTCGGCCTGCATCTGGGTGAAGTCGTCCTGGCACACCGGTGGATCGGGGGCCAGCCCGTCGTTGGCCGGGCAGGTACCGGCATAGGAGGTCGGGTCGATCGGGTAGTGGGGCGTGGTGCCGGTGGCCCCGGTATAGGCCTGGTCCTCGAAGCCGCTGGCCGCCACCCCGCGCAGGATCACCCGCTGCCCGGCCGGGTCGGCCAGGTAGGGGACGGCCGCCGCCGAGCCGGAGGCGGCTCCGGTCGGGTGCACCACGTGCAGCGGTGGGAGCGGTGCCACCACCCGGCCGGTCGGTGCGGCTCCGGCCGTCGCATCGAAGCCCGGCACGACGAGCGGCAAGGTTGCCGCCAGCACGAAGCCGGCCATGACCAGTGCCCGCACAATCCCCCCGGATCTCTCCATGGGTCCGATCATAATGAAGCCGCCGCTCCGCCACCGGCCGACCGGGGCCTGTGTCCGGACAGCCGCCCGGAGAGTCCGGTGCGGATGCACGGTGCCGTCCCCAGGCCGATCTCGACCCCGGGGGTCGGTCAATCTCCTCCGAGGTCCCGGCCGTACCGGTAGTCGGTGACCACCTGCCCGCCGAACTCCTGCGAGCGGACGCCTTCCACCACCGACCAGCCCAGACGCTGGTAGAAGCCCCGGGCACGATGGTTGGTGCCGAGCACCCACAGTGTTGCCCGGTCGAAGCCGTCAGCGGCCAGCCGGTGGCACGCGTGCCCCATCGACGCCCGGCCCGCACCGGAGCCCCAGCGGTCGGGACCGACGTAGAGGGTGGTGATCTCACCGGTGGAGGCTCCGACGTCGGCATCGACGGAGGGACCGGAGGCGACGAAGCCGACCAGCTCGGCCTCTACCTCGGCAACCACCATCCGACCTGCGGCGCCGTCCCCGAGGTAGGCCTCCCAGGTGGCAACCCGCTCGTCGACCGACAGTGTGTCGAGGTAGTGGTCGGGCAGGTGACCGCGGTACGCGACCTGCCAGCTGACCACGTGGAGGGCGGCCACCGCCCGGGCATCGGCTGGGTAGGCGTCCCGCAAGCTCGGCCGGTCCGGTGCGGGTCCGTTCACCGGAAGCGGCTACTCCCCGATGGGATGCACGTCGGAAGCTGCGCCCACCCGGAGGGCCTCCGCCCGGATGGCCGCCAGCATCACCGGGTCGGCGCTGTCGGCGTTGCCCTCGGCAATGGCGAGGAACTGGGCCGGCGCCACCTCGATGAACAGGCCGTCGGCCTCGGCGGTCAACGTGTCTCCGTGGTAGATGCCGGCCCACGAGAAGATCTTCCGTCCCTCGCGGCGCTGGCATCGCGCCTCGAGTCGGAGATCGGTCCGGAGCGGTGTCGGCTTCCGGTAGCGCACGGTCAGGGTGCCGGTCATCCCGGGGTTCCCGGCCGCCAGGTTGGCAGCTCCCAGCAGCTCGTCGAACGTCTCGGCGATGACGACCCTGCCCGAAAGGGCAAGGGGTGCGAGCAGCGCCTCGCTCAAGGAATCGAGTTGTCGGACGTGACCAAAGGTGAAGGCCCGCAAGAAGGTGCCCAACGTCAAGGGTGCCATCACGCCATGTCCGAGGACTCGACCGGTCGCACCCGAGCGCAATACGTCACAGTCGTCGATACAGTCCGCTCCGGCCATCATGGCGTGGACCAAGGTCAGCACCTTGCGCCCGGGTGTCGCGTGACCGGGCACGCCACCAAGGTCGATCAGCTCATTGGCCAGCTTGAAGGTACCTGCTTCGCTCGCCCACCTGGAGCAGAACTTGGGCGCATCGCAGATCGAGCTCGACGATGAGACCCGCGAGGTCCGCGAGGCCCTCGAGGCCCTCGAGGACCTCGGCGCGGATAGGCCTGACGGCCCCGCTTTGAGTCAGAACGGAATGTTTGTGACACGGTCGGCCGCCAGTCCGGCCTCTGCTCAGTCCCCCCCGAAGTAGCCCGCATTGTAGGAGAACACCTGGCCGGCTGCGTCAACCAGCCAGTATCCCGGCGAGGAGCTGGTCTGATTGGAGGCCATGCCCACCACGGGGGTAGCCGGAGGAGTGGTTCCGGTCGAGCCGTGGAAGGCGGCGTCCCCGAAGGCGAAGATCCCGCCGTCGGAGGCCACCAGCCAATAACCCTTGCCGTCTGCAGTCGGGGCCATGCCATTTACCGGTTTGTTGAGGGCGATCGCCCCGGTGGAGCCGTAGAAGTGGGCGTCGCCGAAGGAGAAGATTCCGCCGTCGGTGGCCACCAGCCAGTACCCACCTCCGTCGGTGGTGGCGATCCCCACCACCGGCTTGTTCAAGTGGGCTCCTCCCATAGAGCCCAAGAAGGTGGCGTCGCCGAAGGCGAAAATGCCCCCATCAGAGGCAACTAACCAGTATCCCTTGCCGTCCTTGGTCGGAGCCAGGTCGACGACACGAGCATTGAGGCGTTGTCCGCCCATTGACCCGTAGAAGCTGGCGTCTCCGAAGGCGAACGTCCCACCGTCACCGGCCACCAGCCAATAACCCTTGCCGTCGGGTGTGGCCACAATATGGGCGATCGGAGAGTTGAGGGCTTGGCCGGCCATCAAGCCAAAGGAGACGGCATCCCCGTGTGGCGACACACCACCCGCCGCATCGGCCAACCAGTAGCCACCACCATCAGGCGTTGCCGCCATCCCTACCACTGGTGCGCCCAAGGTCCCAACGGTGGCAGTGGGGGGCGGGGATGTCGTCGGAGCTCCCGGGACATCCGTGCATCCAGGCAGGACCGTGTTGCCGGTGCCCACCCCGGCGTTGTAGGCGACCACACAAATCCGGTGGGGTGAGCCATCCAGGCCGACTTTGAAATCGAAGCCGTGAGGTCCAACGTCACTGCGTGGGAGAGCAGCCGTTCCTATCGGGCCGGTCGGCGTGCCATCCACCAGCATCTGAACAGATACAGGGTTGTTTCCGGCGTTCGGGTCGGCAGCCCATCCCACCACTTCGACACCTCCACTGGTCCGCGCGGCAAGTTCGAGATTTCCCGAAGGGTTCCCCGACGGATCGGTGGCGACAAGATCGCGCACATGGATAAACCCGCTGAACGATGCTGTCGACAACCCGTAACGGATGTCGTACCCGCCAACAATGTTGGCGTTGTACTCTTCGATATCGACCGTGCCGTTTGCCTCGACATTGGCAACCCAGGCCACGTGGCCCTCGCTCCCGTCGGCACCTCCGTTCGTTGCGTTCCAGGCAACCGATCCAACCGCGGGGGAGTTGTCCACCGCAATGCCGACTGACCGTGCCGCCACTCCCCAGTTGCTGGCGTTTCCCCATTGCGGTCCTCCGTAGAAGTCGTTGAACGCGACACCGTTGGTGTTATTGAGGCGCCAGGCGACAAATGATGTGCACTCTCGGTTATAGAACCTCCAAGGATCAATGACCGAGTCTATCGGCGCGTTTGCCAGGTTGGCTGGGTAGTCGTTGCCCAGAACAGCCGCGCCAGCTGTGGGTGAAGGGACGTTCATCTGGACGAGAGAAACGACCAACACAACCAGAAACAGACGGCTGAGGGCACGGACCCCCCATCCAGCCCGGTGGTGATCGGGTGATCTCGGGAAGGACACATATTCGGTGGAGTGATGTGCTTTCAACTTGGCGCGAATCCGCGCACTTGCCACTAGGGCCATGCCGTCTTCTACCACGTGCCACCCCGCGGTTGCGGGATGAAGAACGCGAAATGATTGAGTGGGTACCCGCGACCAGTCACAAACGGTCGCTGCGAGGTCCAGCTTCGACCGCCGCTTCGAGCACATAGTTATTCGGTTCGTCGGAAACGGCGGCGAGGCGGTTGTCGGTGATCTCTGAGATCACGGGCCAGACCGTCGAACGGCTGGCCCTCCCCTACCTGATCTTGTAACGCCGTGTCCCATGCCGGCGACAGGCGCCATGTGAAGTCTGTCGATGTGCCGTTTGACCGCCGCATTCGACAACTTCTACGAGCATGTCAACCTTTGGGGACTCTCGTTCGTGAAGATAGGCAGAGACGTATGGAATATGCCGCCGAGATTGAAAGTTTCGACGATGCCTTCGACCGCCTATTTCGAATTGCCTACCGTTCCGCCTACCGGCTCCTCGGCTCGCGGGAAGATGCCGAGGACGTGGCCATCGACGCGCTCACTCGGGCCTCCCTCCACTGGCGAACGGTTCGTACCGAGCCGGCGCCGTGGGTTACAACCGTTTCGGCCAACCTTGCCATCGACATCTGGCGTCGGCGAAGACGGACACCGACCTACCAACCAGCCCAACCCGCCGACCCGTTCGACAGCCGGCGGATCGACCTGGTCCGGGCGCTGGAACGCCTACCGCGCCGTCAACGGGACACAGTTGTTCTCCGCTACTTCGCCGATCTCTCCGAATCGCAGACCGCACATGCTCTGGGCATTTCTACCGGAAGCGTCAAGCAGCACACGTCGCGGGCGATGGCCAGTCTCAAGCGGGAGTTGGGGGAACCATGACCCTCGCCCGTGGTCCTGCCATGTTTGACGACCTCGATGACCCGTCCCCCCCGGTGCCGGCTCCGACACATCGACTCGAAGTGGACCGGCGTATCCGGCGTATCCGGCACCAACGGCGGGCAATGATCGGCGGTCTGGCGGTGGCCATCATGTTCGGAGGCACATTCACCGCCATCAACGTCAGGAGCTCGGTGCCGGTCAAAAGCGCACTGAAGTCCACCCGATCCGCCCCTCACAACCAGATGTCCTGGCCATCGGTTAGCGCTACACCTGATCTCAGCCAAGCACAACGAGGATTGTCCACATTAGGTCCGTCGGGCGGAACGACCGCGTCGGGCGCATCAGGAGACTCGGCATCCCGAGCTACGTCGGCACCGGCACCGGCAGCGGCAGCGGCACCGGCGCCGTGCCCGGCTCACTCGCCCAATCCATCGTGGCAGAACGGCCGCTACTGCGGACCGGCCCCACGCGCCGGGAACGGCAGTGGTCCCGACGGGCTTTGCTCGGGCCGCGAAACGACCCCTCCATGTGGCCCGGGTGTGGTGGTTGACAAGTACTACTCCTACACGCTCCCCGAGCGGTGCGATGGGCGGATCACCTTCGGCGGGCGCCTCTGGGACTCGGAACTGCCCCCACCAGCCAACGGCCCCGATCTGTGGGTGTGGATGCGGCTCGGTCCCGGCGGTGAATTGCGATTCATCAGTCCGGAAGGAACTGTCGGGTTCACCCCTGACAAGGGGCAGCCCCCGCCGAGTTGCGACGGCACCCCATTGTCCACCCCATCCTCGACTGGTTAACCAGTCCGCCTGGCATCCCCGCTGACGTCAACCCACTACCGCAGGAGAGCTCCATGAGACACATCATCCCGAACCGACGACGGTTGTTCACCACCATCGGTCCCCTGGCCCTGGCCGGCATCGCCGGCATCGCACTGTCGGCCTGCACCAACTCGGGCGCCAGTGCGGCGACACCCACTCCGACATGTGGGAGTACCGCGCCCAAGCTCACCGTGCAAGCGTCGGGTAACGCAACAGCTACGCCGAACCTGCTCACCCTCGATATCGGAGTCGACGTTTCCGATCCCACCGCGTCGGCCGCTCTCTCCGACGCCAACGACAAAGCGACGGCACTGTCGAATACGCTCCAACTGGTCGGGGTATCGAAAGCCGATATCCAAACAACGAACTTCTCCATACAGCCGAATTTCGCCACCAATGGCACCATCACCGGCTACCAGGTCACGAACTCGGTGCACGTGAAGTTGCACAACCTGTCCGCTTCGGGCGCGGTGATCGACGCTGCCGCCCGTTCGGCGGGCAATGCCATCCGCATCAACGGGCTGACGTTCTCAGTGGACGACACCACCACGGTGGACGGCACCGCCCGTGCCGACGGCATCCAGGTGGCCTCCGACCACGCCCGTTCGATGGCCAGCGCCGCAGGGGAATCGATCAGTGGGGTGTGCTCGATCACCGACTCCACCACCAACTATCCCATTACGAGTTCATTTGACCAGGCCTCGGCCGGAGCGGGTGCGCTATCAGCAAGTCAGGTTCCCGTACAACCCGGAACCCAGCAGACCACTGCGCAGGTCACCGTGGTCTATGCACTCACCCGATCCACGGCCAGCCACAAGGGATAAATCCTCTCCCTCGGGCGCACCTTCAGACTCAGCTGGCTGCCTTCTCCAAAATATGAACGCCACAGGCGGAGCCCAGGCCGATGACGTGGGCAAGGCCCACCGTTGCGCCCTCGATCTGCCGGTCACCGGCTTCTCCACGAAGATGGTGGGCAACTTCCCAAACGTTGGCGATTCCGGTGGCGGCGATGGGATGGCCCTTGGACTCGAGGCCGCCTGACACGTTGACCGGCTTCGAACCGTCGCGCCAGGTGGCCCCGGATTCGAAGAAGTCCACCGCCCCGCCCACCGGGCACAGCATCAGGTTGTCGTAGTGCACCAACTCGGCAGTGGCGAAACAGTCGTGCAACTCGACCAGGTCAAGGTCTTCGGGTCCGACTCCGGCCTGTTCGTACGCCAACTTGGCGGCGTTGCGGGTGAGGGTGTTGACGTCAGGCAGTACCTGGCATGACTCTTCCCATGGATCGCTGGTCAGAACCGAGGCCGAGACTTTCACCGCCCGTCGGCGCTGATCGGGATCGAGGGTCCGGAGTTTGGCGTCGCTCACGATCACCGCCGCCGCCGCACCATCACAGTTGGCCGAACACATCGGTCGGGTATTCGGGTAGGCGATCATCATGTCGCCCATGATCTGCTCGAGACTCATCGCCTTGGAGTAGGAGGCCAGCGGATTCAGGGTGGAGTGCGAGTGGTTCTTCTCCGAGATCCGGGCAAACAGCTCAAAACTGGTGCCACCGTATTTATGCCCGTACTCCATGCCGATCTGCGCAAATACTCCCGGCATGGTCTCGGTTCCGATACGTCCGTCAACCGGCGCCACCGCGCCGTAGCGGCCATGACGAGTCCAGGTGTCGTCGTCGGACTTACGAGAACCCCCCGACAGCAGCCCCGCACCCGACAGCTTCTCGACCCCAACGGCCAGGCCCATGTCACATTCACCGGCTCTCACCGCCATGATCACCGTGCGCAAGGCGGTAGCGCCGGTGGCACAGGCATTGGCGACGTTGTACACCGGGATACCTGTCTGCCCGATCTGCTTTTGGAGCTGTTGGCCGATTCCCGCCGATGCCATCATCAGGCAACCGGCCGCCAGCACGCCCATGTCCTTGATGCCGACCCCACCATCGTTGAGCGCACCCATGGCTGCCTCGGCGGCCAGGTCGACCACGTCGAGATCAGGATGCTTGCCGAACTTGGTCATGTGAATTCCGAGAATCCAAACATCATCATTTGCCATTGTCGTGTGCCTCCTGTGGCTCGAATCCAAATCCGATCGCTTCGGTTCCGTTGCTGTCTTCCCCTAGTGAGTAGGTGGCCAAGCGCACCTTCATCCCCAGACTCACGTGTTCAGGATCAGCCTCCACGTTGATCAGGTTGGCGCGAACGCTGGTTCCGTCGCAGTCGACCAGGGCAGCGACGAACGGGACTGGTACTCCGGGAGCGGCGTAGGACACGATGGTGAACGCCCGGACCTCACCGTCACCGGCGACGCGGACTCGTTGAAATTCCGTCTTCCCGCACGAGGCGCAGGCGTTACGTCGGTCGAAGAACTTCGCCCCGCACGCACAACACTCGTTGGCCACCAGGTGGGGGTCGTCCCCCAGCTCCAAGTAGTCAACCAACGTTATCTGGTCACTCAACTGATCCCCTCCGCGTTCATCGGACGTTCCATTAGCTGATCCGTGGCCATGACCGTACTTGACGTTCCCTGTGGTGATCCAAGTGAACGATGTCGCCCTGATCGGGCGGGCCCGCAGTCGGAGCTCTTCGTCCTCCTCGATGAGCAGCGTCCGGGAGCCCTGGCCTAGCGCGGGGTGATGCCCCACGATCCGGTCCAGCGGGCACCGGGGCCCAACACGGTGACGCCGTTTCCGGAGCGGAACGCATCCGGCGGGCAGGTCATCGGCTCGATGGCCAATGCCCGGCGCCGTTCGCCCACGCCGAGGGTGTCGCCGCTGTAGACCATCACATACTCGAAGCGCTGATCAGCCCAGAGGGTGACACCCATCGTCCCGTCGGGGTGGCCGAGGTCGACCCGTACACGTCCGTCCCCGTCGCGCCGAAGTGAGGTGAAGCCGGTATCCAATCGAGACGTCCCCAGAAGACGGCCTGTGGTGAAATCAAACTCGGTCCCCGCTACCGGGGCTTCCCCGGTAGGAAGTCCTCGGTCGTCAGTAATCAGCCGACGATCAGCAGGCACCGTCAGGCGCACCATGTCGACAGTGGGTGTGCCGACCGTCAGATAGGGATGGAAGCCCAGTCCGAACGGCAGCCCCGTCGGCCCCAGATTCTCGGCCTCGGTGATGACGGTGAGGCCGTCACGCCCGAGCCGATACTCGATGGAGAGGCCCAGGGTGAACGGATAGCCGGGGGACGGATGGAGGACACAGGCCATGGTGACCCGGTTCTGGGCCCGTCCAGCCATCGACCATGGCAGCCAACGGACCAACCCGTGGATGGCATTCTGCCGGGAAGGTTCATCGAGAGCGGCCTGAGCGCTCACGCCTTCGAATTCGTAGCGACCATCCCCCAAGCGGTTGGGCCACGGGGCGAGGACCTGACCCCGTCCACCGTGGCTCCACTCGTCGGTCCCGAAGCCATCGATGACCGGAACGTCGCCCACCGTGAACGCTCGGAGAGTGGCACCCACTTCGGTGATCACCGCCCGCTGGTGGCCGTGGCCGATGACCCACTGGTCCCCGGTAGCGGGGGAGGTCTCAGACGATCGCTTACCGTCGGCAGTGGTTCGTGGTGTCATTGTCTTCGGCATTCTGGTCTTCCCGGGAAGGGCGGCGGATCTCGCCCGGTATGGTAGGCGATCGGGCCACCGTGGCCCGATGGAGGGCCACCGGGACCCGTCTCCTCGAGCCGTGACGCCCGGATCCCCCGACCTCTTCGATTGGATCGTCGACGATGCGCATTCTGGTGACAAACGACGACGGCGTGTTCGCACCGGGCATCGCCGCACTGGCCAGGGGCCTGGCCGCCGCCTTCGAGGACGAGCACGAACTGATCGTGGTGGCGCCCCTCGTCGACCACAGCGGGGCCGGAGCCGCGGTCGGACCGGTCTACGAGCGGGAGTCGATCCCTTACGAGGCTGTGCAAGTCCCCGGGCTCGAACGAGTCCCCATCTACGGCATCGACGGCCCTCCGGCACTGGCCGTGATTCTGGCCTGCATCGAAGGCTTCGGCGACCGCCCCGACCTCATCGTGTCGGGGATCAACCATGGCATCAATGTAGGACGCTCGGCGCTCCATTCGGGCACCGTCGGGGCTACCCTCACCGGGGCGCAGTTCGGAATACGCGGGTTGGCGGTCAGCATCGCCTGGGGCACCGACCCGGTGCCGTGGGAGACGCCGGTGGCACTGGTGAACGAGGTGGTACCCGAGTTGGCCACCATGGTTCCGGGTACCGTGATGAACCTGAACGTCCCCGCCCTCCCCCTCGGGCAGCTCCGCGGTATCCGCCACGGGTCCCTCGGGTCGGTCGGACTGATCCGGTCCGCCCGCCAGGACCGTGCCGGTGCACCCTTGGACGACACCGCCATAGACAGGACCGGCGGGGCGATCACGCTCACCCTCCGAGGAGGCCGTGGTTCCAATCGAGCTGAGGAGCTGTCCGAATTGGACCCGGCCTCCGACATCGGGGTGATCTCCGATGGATGGGCTTCGCTGACTCCGTTGGTCGGGGTGAGGGAGGATGTGTCGAACGACGGGGCTGACGCAGTGGCCAAAACCCTGGCCGCCGTCTCGTCCCGGTTGCTTCGACCATCGGTTGGCTGACGGCCCCGAAGGCAGGCTGAGCTGCACCCCCACTGACCACGTTGAGCACTGATAACACTACGCTTCGTAACGTAATTGCAACAATGTGACTCTGTCCGGTAGTGTGGCCGAACTCGCTCAGCCATTGGCAGACGGCGGTGATGCGGCAGCACAGAAGCTGGCGACTGAACCACACGAGGGTCGGCTCAAGCCGTTGACCACCTGTGTCGAGAACCTATGAACATCACGTTCTACAACCGACTGCGCCGACCAGGAGCCGCCCCACGCTGACCTGACAAGGGTTACCCCGTCTGCACCTCGTACGGACCTCATTGAAAGTCCCGAGCCGTCTGCCCTCCCCGGCACCAGTTCGCGAGTCGAATGCACTCAAGACGGTTGCCCGCATTCCCATGCCACCCTCGAAGCCCTACGGGCTTCCGCGACTTTGAGGAGGCGCAAGATATGCGCAAGCACCGCTTTTTCTTATTGATTACTGCATTCCTGGCAATACTTGGTGTTGCCCTCTATCAATCAACTTCATCACAGGCGGCTGCCGGGAATTCCGCGGCTGTCCTGGGTTCACAGCTGGCTGCCGACAGCCTGTCGGGGAACCAAAACGGGTTCAACTCCGTTCCCGGCTCGGCCGATGGCCCGATGGGTGGGCTCGATATCGCCCTGGCCTCGCTGCACCTTCCGGCGCCCGTAGCGGCTCCGGCGGTTGCCAGCGTCCCCGCCGCACCTACCACCACAACCGCCGCACCGGCTCCGGCTCCGGTCGCCACTCCGGCACCGACCCCGGCTCCACCGGCAGCGGGGGCACAGCCAGCCGCGTCGGGTTATGCCCCTGCCTCCGGCGATTGGGCTCACCTCCGACAATGTGAGTCGGGCGGTAACTACAGCGAGAACAGTGGCAACGGCTACTACGGCGCCTACCAGTTCTCTCTCGAGACGTGGCAGGGCCTGGGGTATTCGGGGCTTCCCAGTGATGCCGCGCCTGCCGTTCAGGATCAGGCCGCCCAGCAACTTCAGGCTCGCAGCGGATGGGGCCAGTGGCCGTCATGTTCGAGGCAACTCGGGCTGAGCTAGCCGGATCTAGCCCGAGTTATCCGGACCAGGAGCGTAAGACTTGGCTCCGAGGACCAGACGCGCCAGGCTTTCGGGGATGGACAATTCCCGAAAGCCTGGCGTGATCGCCTTCGTATGCGCCATGCCGATGGAATTGCGCCCCCTGGTCCGGAAGTTGTCGCTCCACAAGTCCCAGATCGGCGACCTCCGGGTTCGCGCCGGAACTCTTGGGGGACACCAGCTTGTCGCCATCGTGACGGGAATGGGCACCCAGTTGGCGAAGACCGAGACGGGCCGTTTCCTCGACGCGGTCGGCGTTCAACGAGTAGTCGTGGTCGGGATCACAGGAGCGGTGGACAACACGACACCCATCGGGACACTCGTTCTCCCCGAAGTCGTTGTAGACAGCGTGAGCGGCGTCGAATACCGTCCAGCACCGTTCGGCGGCGGCTCGCCGCACGGCAAGATGTGGACGACCGATCTGCTCCTGACCGACACAGACGAGGTCGCCGGTCTGCGGGCGAGGGGGGTCGTCTCATTCGATATGGAAACGGCCGCGGTCGCCGAAGTCTGTGAGGGGCGCGGCATCCCGTGGTCAGTGTTCCGGGCCATCAGTGATCGAGCCACCGACGGGAGCATCGACGAGGAGATCTTTCATCTCAGCCACCGAGACGGGACTCCCAACGGACCCGCGGTTGCCCGGTACCTCCTGAGGCACCCGGCGCGCATCCCTCGCATGGTCCGTCTCGGTCGAGGGGCGACACGTGCCGCCGAAACCGCCGCCGCAGCCGCCGCCGCCGCGGTTCGAGCCTGCTCCCAGCCCTAGCCGCAGCCGGCCATCACCCTCTGGCCGACGCAGTTCAGGCGAATCGTTCGTCCAGCCAATCGAAGACGACCTGGGCCAGCAGCCTGATGTTGTCGGATTGACAATGGGTCGACGCCCCATCGTCCGCGTTGAATCGACGGGTGCTGACCTGACCCGGCAGGGCGCCGACAAAGGCATCGAACTGGGAGAGAGGCTCGTTACCCTCACGGTCCCCGATGAGGGCGAGCACCGGGCAGGTGATCGCCCCGACCAGGTCGCCGAGTCGGTACTCGGTGATGGCGTCCCGCCAGGCGGAGAACGACGGCACGCCGAAACGACGGCAGATGGACTCGATCCCCCACTGCATCTGCTTGGGCATCAGGTCCTCGGGAACACCCAGTACGTCTTCGGGTCGGATGTCCCGAGACATCCCGAAGACGTCGCTTCCCACCCACGCCTCCATGTAGCGGCGCATATCGATGACCGGCGGATTGGCCACCAATGCCCGTACCCGGGGATCGGTGGCGGCACTGCGGGCGGCGAAGCACGAGCCGAAGCTTTGGCCGACCAGGGCCACCCGGCCGGGATCCACGTCGTCACGGGCACAGATCACATCGAGCACCGCGGCCAGGGGAGCCTCGTAGTCTGGGCGGAAGGGCAATGCCGGGTTGAGACGCATGCAGCCCGGTTGTCCCGGGCCATCGAAGGCAAACACGTTCCACCCCCGCTCCACCCCCGGGGCCCCGTAGTGGAAGTAGAGCTCTTCCGCACTGGAGTCGAAGCCGCCGACGCACACCAGGGTGGGAAGCCGCCCGGGATCAGCCGCCACCGTCGCACGTGGACGCAGAAAGTAACCGGGCAGCATGGATCCGTCGAACGGCACGTCGACCAGTTCCAACGGCGGCACAAACAGTGATCCGGCCTCGGTGAAGCATTCCCGACTCCGTGCTCCGGTGTGACGGGACGCCTCGGTGGCCGGGTCCACGTAGTACTCGGCCGTCCGGTAGTAGGTCGACGCTCGCAACAGGTGATCGCGCCCGCTCACCCAGTGGCCGGCCGCAAGACAGGTTCGAGCTGTCGCCTCCACCCGATGGGCCAACTCGTCAAAACACCGGGCCCAACTCTGTGGGCTGCCGTCGGTGATCTCGGCCGCCACCGCTAGGCACTCCCCTATCGTCGAGCCGCCGTAGTCGGCTACTCCCAACGTCTTGATCAACTGGTAGTCGAACTCGTCGTCGCGGAAGCCTTCCACCCGGATCGCGCTGCGGACAATGTCTGAGTCTCCGAAGGACACGACGGCTCGATTCTTCTCGGTTGCTTCTCGGTTGCTTCTCGGTGACTGCCTCGATGGCGGTTCCGACCTCTGCCTGGGCGGTCATTGTGCCCGATGGCTGCCCTACCATGTCACCATGCGAGTAGCGGCGATCCAGACGACCGCCACCGCAGATCTCCACACCAACCTGGATGCCGCGTCTGAACTGGTCAACCGGGCCGCCGGGGACGGTGCCGAGCTGGTGGTGCTCCCCGAGTACTTTTCGGTGGCCGGTGGCGACGCCCACCTTCGATCCAATGCCGAAGCCATGGACGGGCCCACCATGACCTGGGCATCGGACCTCGCTCATCGTCATCGGATCTGGTTGCTGGCCGGAAGCTTCCCCGAGCGGCCACCGGTCGACCCCGGCCCCGGAGCCGGTACCGACGGACGGCTCCGCAATACCAGCTGCCTGGTCGATCCCGGAGGCTCACTGGCCGCCACCTACCGGAAGATCCATCTCTTCGACGTCAGCGTGCCCGGGGCAGAACACCGAGAGTCGGAGACCATCGCCCCTGGTGGCGCCCTCTGCCTGGTTCCATTGCCCTCACCACCGGGCAGCGATGACCCGCCCCCCGTCCTCGGGCTCTCCATCTGTTACGACCTCCGTTTTCCTGAGATCTATCGGGCCCTCGCCCTGGGTGGCGCCTCCATGGTGGCCGTTTCTGCGGCCTTCACCACCTCCACCGGGCCGGGCCACTGGGAGGTATTGCTGCGGGCCCGGGCCATCGAAGACCAGGTCTTCGTCATCGGTGCTGGTCAGGTCGGTGTACTGCCCGCCGGGATGCCGCCCTGTCATGGTCACTCGATGATCGTCGATCCGTGGGGAACGGTGATGGCCGAGCGAGTCGACCCCTCACCGGGCGTGGTCACCGCCGACCTCGATTTCGAGTTGCAGCGGCGTATTCGCCTCGAGCTACCGGTCCTGGTAAATCGCCGTCCTGGCACCTACTCTTGCCCCGATGACAACTCAGGGCGCGATGTCAAACACTGATGGTAGGAGTGACCCGACGGTAACCGGGTCGCTGGCGTCGACCGTGGCCCCCTCTGGTGCCGCACCGTTCGAGGTCGGGGAGTTCGAATCGAGTGGCCTGCGCCTGTACTACGAGATCCATGGGCACGGACCGAAGATCCTCGTCTACGTCCATGGGATCTTGATGGATGCCAACCTCAACCGGCGTCTCGCCGTTGACCTGGCCGCCAAAGGCAACCGGGTCATGTTGCTCGATCTACCGGGTCACGGTCTCTCCGACAAGCCCCGACGAGCGTCGTTCCACCGGATGGACACCTACGCCCGCCACGTGGTGGCCCTGCTCGATCATCTCGGCATCGACAAAGCGGTGATCGGTGGCGTGTCGCTGGGTGCCAGTGTCGCCCTCATGTCGGCGGCCCAGTCGCCCGAGCGGGTCCAGGGGCTGGTCATCGAAATGCCGGTCCTCGAATGGGCAGTCCCTTCAGCTGCGCTCACCTTTGTCCCCATGCTGCTGGCCGTCCATTTCGCCAGGCCGGTGGTGCGGGCGTTCGCCAGTGTGATGCGACGCCTCCCCCGTACCGGCGTCGGTGCCCTCGACAGTGTGATGAACTCCCTCTCCAACGACCCTGTGGAGATTGCCGCGGTTCTGCACGGAGTCCTCGCCGGGCCCATCACCCCGACCGTGGACGAGCGAGCAGCCATGATGATGCCGACTTTGGTCATCGGGCACGGTTCCGACCGCATCCACCCGTTTCACGATGCCGAACGTCTGGCTCTCCGGATGCCGAACGCCCGGTTGGTGCGGGCCAACTCGCTGCTCGAGTTGCGGGTGCGCCCCGAGCGGATCACCAACGAAATAGCTGATCTGCTCGACACCGCGTGGCAAGCTTCCGAACCGGTTCACCGCATCGCCGGGTGACCCGTCGGGTCCACCACGACCCCTGACCAGGCCCCGATGTAGGCCTATGTCGAGAACGCGGTGGGCTCGTCGTCCACCTCGAGGCGCCTCGTCCAGGTGTCCACCACGATGAGCGTCTTGGTCCCGGTGACCCGCCCGCTCCGTCGTAGCTGCTCGATGACGTGCCCGAGCCGTTCCACGTCGGGCACCCGAAGCCACACCAGGGCGTCGGGGTCACCGGCGGTGGCGAAGACCGCCTGTACCTCCGGCAGGGTGCTGGCCGTGGCCCGGATCTCCTCGAGGTCGGCAGTGCCGGAGAACCGAACCTCGGTGAACGCCTGAAGGGGACGACCAGCCTTGGCGTGGTCGATGACCACTGTGTATCCGCTGATGACCCCGTCCCGTTCGAGCCGGTCGATCCGTCGGGTGACGGCGGACGGCGAGAGCGAGACCCGTTCGGCGATATCGGCCATGGTGCGCCGGGCGTTGCGGGACAACAGCTCGAGGATCTGATGATCGATGATGTCCAGTTCGCGCTCGGCCACCCTTCCAACGGTAGCGGAGGCCGATTCAACGCACAATCAGTGCGGCCGCAATGCTCTATCCGTTGTTTTGCTGCGTGTGAGTGCACATTTGCTGATATTTTCACCTATTAGCGGGCATGGCGGTGTTGAGTTGAAGCGTGAGTACCGTGATCAACGTGGCGGACACCACGCCGGGAATTCGAACCGCGAGGCTGGCCGTCGGCCACGACGATGCCACCGGTATGCAAGCGGTCATCGCCATCGACGACACCACCCTGGGCCCGGCCTTGGGTGGGGTGCGATGGGTGCCCTACCCCGACATGGACGCCGCCGTCACCGAGGCCTGCCGGCTGGCCCGGGGGATGACCCTCAAGAACGCTCTGGCCCAGTTGCCCTACGGCGGGGCCAAGTCGGTCATCCTGAGCCAGGACGGCGAGGCGGATCGAGTCTCGGTGCTGCGGGCCTTCGGGCGGTTGGTGGCCGAGTTCGATGGCACCTATATCCCCGGTGTCGATATGGGGACGACCGTCGAGGACTTGGCGGTCATCGGGACAGTCGCCCCCGACGTCGCCTGCAACCACGCCGACCCGTCACCGTGGACTGCACTCGGGGTCTACTCCGGCATCGTCGCCGCGGTCCGCCACCTCGACCACAGTGGCCTCGCCGGGCACCGGGTGGTCATCCAAGGAGTCGGCCACGTCGGTGCGAACCTCGCCCAACGGCTGGCCAATGCGGGGGCCGAGGTGGTGGTGTGCGACATCGATCCGGCAAGGTCCGAGCGCATCGCCGCATCGGTGGGCGGCCGGTCGGTGGCGCCGGAGAAGGCGCTCGGCGTCCCGTGCGACGTGCTGGCTCCGTGCGCACAGGCCCGGGTGATCACCACCGCGACCGTGCCCACCCTCGGGTGCCGCATAGTGGCCGGCGCCGCCAACGACGTGCTCTCCGAGCGATCATGCGCCGACGAGCTGGCCGGGATGGGGATCACCTACGTCCCCGATTTTCTGCTCAATGCCGGGGGCGTCATCCACATCTATGCCATCCGGTCGGGGTGGGATCACACACGGTTGGAGGGAGTGGTCATGGGAATCGGTCATCGAACCGGCGACGTGCTCGAACGGGCCAGGGCGACCGGGCGGACCCCGCTCGACATCGCCGAGGAGTTGGCCGACGAGCGACTCGGGCACCCGGCCTCCGTACCGATCTGAACCGGCGAACGTGTCCACCATCCCGTTCCGATCCCCGCGACAACCAGGAGGGCGACGGCAACCAGCCGCGCGGCAAGCCGGGCGGCATGTCGTTGGGCGTAGCCGATCGGGAGTCGGAGTGGACAACGTGGTCGATCTGGTAACGGGCCCGGCCGGTCCGGCGCCCCGGGTGACCTTGGAGGAGAAGTACACCACTCGCCAGGGGCGGGTGCTCATGTCGGGAATCGACGCCATCGTGAGGACCGCGCTCGACCAGCGACGGCTCGACGACGCCAGGGGCCTCAACACCGCCGCGTTCGTCAGCGGCTACGAGGGTTCCCCGCTCGGCGGCCTCGACCTCGAGATGCAGCGGAACCGTTCACTGCTCGACGGTGCCGGCATCGTGGTCAGTCCGGGAGTAAACGAGGAGCTGGCTGCCACCGCGGTGGGCGGGACCCAACTCCTCGAAGAGCTCCCGGGACGTCGCTACCGCGGTGTCGCCGGCTTCTGGTACGGGAAGAACCCCGGGTTCGACCGAGCCGCCGACGCCATCCGGCACGGCAACTACTCGGGGACGGCCCCGCTCGGCGGAGCGGTGGCGTGGATCGGCGACGACCCGACGTGCAAGTCCTCCACCATCCCGAGCTCGTGCGAAGCCATGGCCAAGAGCCTGCTGATTCCCCTGTTGGCCCCGTCCACGGTGGCCGAGGTCCGCCAGTTCGGCCTTCACGCCGTGGCGCTCTCCCGCTTCGCCGGAACCTGGTCGGGAGTGAAAGTGGTGGCCGACATCGCCGACGCCGCTGCCACCGTCGACCTCACTGATCCCGCCGGGTGGATTCCCGCACCCGATCTCTCCCGCCAGTGGCGACCGTCGATGTTGATCGGGGCCCAGTCGATGGTGGCCGAGGAGGACCTGATCGAGGTGCGACTCCCCCGGGCCACGGAGTACTCCGACTCGACCTCGTTGAACCATGTGGCCTACCAGCCGGCGCGGCCCCGCCTCGGGGTGGTGGCCTCCGGCCTGGCCTACGCCGCCGTCCTGCGCGCCCTGGTCGATCTCGGGATCGACCACGACGGACTCGAGGCTCTGGGGATCCGCCTGGTGAAGATGGCCATGGTGTGGCCGGTCGATCCGGGGCACCTGTGCCGGATGCTGGCCGGGCTCGAAGAGGTGGTGGTCATCGAGGACAAGGCGGCGTTCCTCGAGACCCAGGTGAAAGAAGCCCTCTACCGGCAGCCGCACCCGCCGTTGGTGGTGGGCAAGCGCGACCACGAGGGGCGTCCGCTGGTTCCCGAGCACGCCACGGTGACCAGCGATCTGGCCGCCCGGGTTTTGGCCGCCAGAATCGGGGACGCGCTCCCCGAACGCGCCCGCCACCATCTGGAGCAACTGAATCGAGCCGATCAGCTCCGAGTCAGTGCCTCTCCCCTGTTGGCCCGGACCCCGTACTTCTGTTCGGGATGTCCTCACAATCGTTCCACCCGGGCCGGCGACGACGTCCTGGTCGGTATGGGTATCGGGTGCCACATCATGGCGTCGTTCGACCCGCACGGCCGAGGTCACCCCGTCGGCATCACCCAGATGGGCGGCGAGGGTGCCCAATGGAACGGCCTGTTCCCCTTCACCGACGATGCCCACTTCGTCCAAAACCTCGGCGACGGGACGTTCTTCCATTCGGGATCACTGGCCGTCCGGGCGGCGGTGGACAGCGGGGCCAACATCACCTACAAGCTCCTCTACAACCGGGCGGTGGCCATGACCGGGGGGCAGGAGCCGGTCGGCCTCATGCCGGTACCCGAGCTGACCCGGTGGTTGGCCCTCGAAGGCGTGAAGCGGATAGTGGTGACCACGCCCGAACCGGCGGACTATCGGGGGGTCACCCTCGACCCCATCGCTCAGGTCCGCCACCGCGACGAGTTGGACGAAGTGCAGACCGAGTTGGCCGAGGTGCGCGGGGTCACGGTTCTCATCCACGACGACCGCTGTGCTGCCGAGGAGCGCCGGATGCGCAAGCGCCACCAGCTCCCGACGCCCACCATGCGCCTGTGGATCAATGAACGGGTGTGCGAGGGTTGCGGCGACTGCGGTCAACAGTCGACCTGCTTGTCGGTGGTGCCTGTCGACACCGAGTTCGGCCGGAAGACCGCCATCCACCAGGGATCGTGCAACCAGGACTACTCATGCCTGAAGGGTGACTGCCCCTCGTTCGTACAGGTCTTCCCGAAACGGCCGGCAAAACGAACGGCAAAACGAACGGCCACACCGCCGGCCCTCTCCGAGCCGCCGGTCGTCCTGGTGCAACCGGTCGGGCGGGTGCCCGCCGACGACTTCCTCATCCGGATGCCCGGCATCGGCGGCACCGGGGTCGTCACCATCTCTCGGGTCCTGCAGATGGCCGCCCTCCTCGATGGTCGCTTCGCCGCCGGACTCGAGCAGACCGGGCTTTCCCAAAAAGGGGGGCCGGTGATCTCCGACCTGCGGATCTCGTCCCACCCCATCGAGGCCGCTGTCCGGGCCGGGGGCCGAAGCGTCGATGTCCTGCTCGCCTTCGACATACTCGGCGCAGCCAGTCCCACCAATCTGGCCACCGCCGATCGGCGGCGGACAGTGGCCGTGGTCAATACCGCCGAAGTAGCGACGGCGGAGATGGTCACCGACCCGACCGTCACCTTTCCGGAGCGGGCCAAGGTGGTGGCTCGGATCGACCGGGAGACCTGCCGACGGGAGAACCTCTACCTCGACGCCAACTGGATCGCCGAGCGGATCTCGGGTGACCACCTGGCCACCAACATGGTCCTCACCGGCGCGGCGTTCCAGCACGGGTGCCTGCCCATCACGGCGGGATCGATCGAAGAGGCCATCCGGCTCAACGGCACCGCGGTGGCGGCCAACATGGCGGCCTTCCGGTGGGGGCGGGCGGCGGTCGTCGACCCCATTGCTGTCCACCGGGTACTGGCATCCCCCGACCGCGGGCCGTTGCCGACCGGTCAGGCCGCCCGTCTATTGCTCGGGGACCACGA
Source organism: Acidimicrobiaceae bacterium (assembly GCA_003152015.1). Taxonomy (GTDB): domain Bacteria; phylum Actinomycetota; class Acidimicrobiia; order Acidimicrobiales; family RAAP-2; genus DASZIT01. The sequence continues at coordinate 21,335 of PLZF01000105.1, forward strand.
CATCCCCGATGTCCTCAGACCCATTCTCGAGCGGCGGCTCGATGATCTGGTCGCCTATCAGAGCACCGGGTATGCCCGCGGCTATCTGCACCATGTCCTCTCTGTATCGGCGGTCGAAGTGGCCAAGGCACCGAGCCACCAGCTGCCGGTCACGACCGCTTTCGCCATGGGCCTCCACAAGCTCATGGCCTACAAGGACGAGTACGAAGTGGCCAGGCTCCACCTCGACGCCATGGAACAGGCCAAGCTGAGCGACGAGTTCGGTCCGAGGGCACGGATCCGGATCATGCTCCTGCCTCCCCTGCTGCGGAGGCTCGGCCTGCGCAAGAAGATCAGCCTCGGCCCGGCCACAGCACCCGCCTTCCGTCTGTTGCAGACCGCCCGCCACCTGCGGGGGACACCATTCGATCCCTTTGGCTACGCCCGCATGCGCCGGACCGAGCGGGCCCTGGTGACCGAATACCTCCGCCTGGTCGGGAAAGCCTTGACCCATCTCACCCCGGATACCGCCGCGGCGGTGACCGAGGTGGCCGGCCTCCCCGAGCTGGTCCGGGGCTACGAGGGAGTGAAGAAAGAGGGCATCGATCGGTTCCGGTCAGAGAGCGCCTTACGGCTTGGTGCCCTTTCGGAAGCGAACCGACCGGCGGTGCGATGGGCCTGAGTCGTCGCTCGGTCAGTCGTCGAAATCCGGACGCCGGGACCGCTTCCGCTCGGAGAGCTGTCGCTTGGCGGTGAGCCGACGCTCCTTGGCGCCCTTGGATGGTCGGGTCGGACGCCGGGGTTTGTCGACGTGGAGGGCGGCGGCCATCCGCTCACCGAACCGGGTGACCGCCAGTTGACGGTTGCGACCCTGGGATCGCTCATCGTCGGCGACCACCCTGATCTCGGCACCCAGCTTCTCGAGGAGTCGGACCCGCTGGCGGGGTCCGAGCGACGGAGACCCGGCCACATCAAAGCGAAGCTCCACCCGGGTGTTGACCTTGTTGGCGTGTTGGCCGCCGGGCCCGCCGCTCGGGGTGAAGCGGAACTGGAGCTCGGACAGCGGGATGGACAATGACGACGTAATCCGCACCCGGTCGGGGCCGCCTGACGGAGCGGTCATGGCGAGCCGGGCCGATCCCGATCGGGCCGGCCCCGGTTCGCTCCTGGTTCGTCGACCACCGGGTTGGACAGCTCGCCGATGCCCTCCACCACTATCCGCACGGTGTCGCCGGCCGCGAGCCAACGAGGCGGGTCGTCCTTCGCCCCCACACCCGCCGGTGTCCCGGTGGAGATGACCATGCCCGGCTCGAGGGTGAATGCCGTCGACAAGTGCTCGATCATCTGCGCACAGCTGAAGATCATGTCGCCGGTGGCGCCATCCTGCCGGAGTTCGTCATTGACCCAGGTGCGCAAGCTGAGGTCCTGTGGGTCTCCGAGTTCGTCGGCGGTCACCAACCACGGACCGGTCGGACCATGGGTATCGAAACCCTTGCCCATCATCATGGTGGGGGTTCGCCACTGCCAATCTCGGACGCTGACGTCATTGACCACGGTGTACCCGGCCACCACCTCGAGCGCATGCTCCACCGGCACATGGCGACACCGTCGGCCGATGACCATGCCGACCTCGCCCTCGTAGTCGACGTCGGTCGACACCGAGGGGACTTCGATGGCGGCACCGGGCCCGATCACACAGGTGGGTTGCTTGGAGAACCAGGTCTGACACTCCGGCCGCTCGTGCCCGAGCTCACGGATATGGGCGTCGTAGTTGCCGGCGATGGCCAAAAAAGACGGCGGCCGCGGCACCGGCGCCAACAGGAGGGTCGAGGCCATCGACAGGCGGCGAGCGCCGGTGGTCGCCGCTCGCCGGAGAGGATCGGCGGCATCGGGGCCCAACGTCAGCAAGGCGACCATATCGCCGGGCAGTCCGATGGCCGGGTCGGTGAGATCGACGATCTCGTCCCCCTCCACCAGGCCGGTCCGAACCCGGTCATCGAGCATGCTCACCAGTCGCACGGACAGACCGTACGCCACGGTAGTCCTACACTCCTCTCATGTCCCAGATCACCAACCCCACCAGTGCCGATCCCCTCTCGCCCCTCCATGGTCAGGTGGCGTTGATCACCGGGTCGTCGTCGGGGATCGGTGCCGCCACCGCCCGGCAACTGGCCTCGGTCGGCGCCACGGTGGTGATCAACTCGGTGCACTCGGTGACCGCGGGGGAAGCGTTGGCGGGCGAGCTTCCCGGGGCCGATTACGTCCAAGCCGACGTCGCCGATGAGGAGCAGGCCCACCGCTTGATCGAGACGGTGATCCAACGTCACGGACGGCTGGATGTCCTGGTCAACAACGCCGGTGCGACCGTGGTCATCCCCCACGAGGACCTCGAGGCCGCCACCCCCGAGATCTGGCGCCGCATCTTCGACGTGAATGTAATCGGCACGTGGCAGGTCACCGTGGCCGCGGTCCCTCATCTAGTGGCTTCCGGACGCGGCCAGGTGGTCAATGTGTCGTCGGTCGCCGGGGAACGACCAATCGGCAGCTCTATTCCCTATGCGTGCTCCAAGGCCGCGCTCTCGCACATGACCCGGTTGTTGGCCAACACCCTCGGTCCCGACATCCGGGTGAACGCGGTGGCTCCGGGATTGGTCGACACCCCGTGGACGGCCGAATGGGACACCGTCCGGGCCTTCGTGCACGCCCAGGCACCGCTGAGGCGGAGTGCTACGCCCGAGGACGTCGCCGAGGTGATCTACGGCCTGATCCGGGCCTCCTACGTGACCGGCGACGTCGTTCTGGTCGATGGCGGGCTCAACCTACGCTGACCGGCGGGTTTTCTCCTCCCCTTTCTTGAGTAGGAATGACTACACTATGAGTATGAAGAGTGTCGTATCCGAAAAAGGCCAGGTCACTATCCCTAAAGCCCTCCGCGATCGCCTGGGTCTGGTTCCGGGACAAGTTGTTGATTTCTCCGAAGACCGAGGCACACTGGTCGGTCGCAAGGTGGCGACGGTGGATCCTGTGGCGGCGAGTTTCGGTATCGTGCAGCTGGGTCGCTCCACAGATGCATGGATGACCGGTTTGCGCGGCGAAGAGGAACCAGTGTGATCAGCGCTGTCGACACCAATGTGCTGCTTGACGTGTTCGGCGCGGACTACGCCTTCGGAAGACTTTCGGCCGACGCGCTTCGCTCCGCTCTGGTTGAAGGCGCCCTGATTGCATGTCCAGTGGTGTGGGCCGAAGTGGCGACAGCATTCCCCGACCACCTTGCCGCCATCGACGCCATGGGAGCACTCGGTGTCACCTTCAGCGGGTTCGACAGAGATTCAGCGCTACTGGCGTCAACCGCATGGCACGCTCACCGAGCGGCCGGTGGACGTCGGGACCGTAGAGCTGCTGACTTTCTGATCGGCGCGCACTCAATTGTCTTTGCCGATCAATTGTTGACCAGGGACAAGGGATTCTTCCGTTCATACTTCGACGAGGTCAGGATCACCGACCCGACGGAGATGGCTTTCTGACCGCGGGTCTCTCAGGCCAGGGTTGCCACTCGTCGCGCCCGCGGCGCCAGATCCCGTGGGGCATCTCGGAGAAGTGGGCCATCACCCGTTCTTCGACGAACGTGAAACCGAGCCGCATCGCCACCGCGATCGAGCGGGTGTTCTCGGGCAGGATGACGCTGAAGAGCCCATCCGCACCGACCACGTCGAATCCATACTCGACGGCACAGGTCGCGGCTTCGTTGGCATAGCCGTGTCCCCACTGTTTCGGATCCATGGTCCACCCGACTTCGATCCCGGGCCAGTCGGGCCGCTCCGGTAGGTTGAGCCCGGCCCGCCCGAGCAGCGTTCCACCGGACTTATCGACCACCGCCCACTGCCCGGTCCCCCGAAGCTCCCACTGACCGAGCCACTTGGCCATGTCTATCCACGCGTCCGCACGCGAGAACCCATCGGGGAGATGCAACGCGGCACGCACCTCGGGCGAGGTGACGATGGCGGTGTAGGCATCGAGATCGGACTCTTCGAACGGACGGAGGATCAACCGCTCGGTGGTGAGGGTCGGGCAGGCGCTCACGGTGTTACCCGCGAACGGTGTCGATGGCCACACCGGCACGCAGCGTGCGAGTGACGGGTGTCCGCTCGGCGATCTCCATCAGCCGATCGACCTGCTCCTCAGTGAGTTGGGCCCCGAATCGGATGGACCGCTCGACATGTTCGGTCTTGGACGGCCCATCCCCGATCCGGACCAACCGGGCCTCAACCCGGGTCTCCCCCAGCTTCCAGCCTTTCCGGTCGCCGTACATGCGCAGCGTCGCCGATGTGCACTGGCACAGGGCGGTCATCAGTAGTTGATACGGGTTCGGGCCTTCATCCTTACCGCCGGCCGCCGGGTCCTCGTCGACCACGAATTGGTGGGTGCCGGTGCGAGCCTCGCCCCGATATCCATCGGAACTGGTCACCGTGGCCATGGCGATGGGCTTGGCTGCAGCTGTTTCGTTGTCGGCCATGCTCGCCAGGTTACCCAGGCGGGATGACACCGCCGAGCGAAGGTGCGCGGGCCATCTCTCCGCCGCTACTCCTGTGTGACCAGGCCGCGTAGGTAGGCCGCCTGCCCGGCGTGCTGCAGGTCGTCGGAGATCACACTGATGAGCCGCACGCCGAGGGTGACGGGAGGATCCCACGACTTGTCGACGACCCGATCGAGCGAGCTATCGGTGAGGGTGGAGAGGAAACGGGTCGTCTGCTGGTACACCGCATCGTGATAGCCGGTCAGGAGCTCCCCCGATGCCACCGTGACCTTGGCGACGTCATCGGCGCCGTGGTCGTAACCGGTGTCCTCGGCGTCGAAGGGCAGTCCGAAGCGTTTGAGCCAACCCTTGGAGGTCCAGGCCTGCTCGAAGTCGGCCACCCCGGCCACGTGGTCATCTTGGATGCGGGTCAGGTGCCAGATCAGCCACGCTATGGAGTTGGCATCATTGTCGGGGCGGTAGTCCAGCTGATCGACGGTGAGACCGTCGACAATGTGATGCACCAACTTGTGAATGCGGTCGAAGGCGTCGGACAGCAGTTCGTCGGTTGTCATAGGTGTTCTCCCTTCGGCCCCAGAGTAGCGCCGCACCTCACCCTGTTCCGACGCGAGTTCCCCAGTACCTGCTGACGTAACCTCCTGATTGCTCTTAGAATCTGGGCATGAAGACAGCTATGTCGCCTGCGGTGGCATTCGTGCCGCGTAGTGGCGAAACCTGGCGCGACCCATTCGGGATGTATGCCGCACTCAGGGATCACGACCCGATCCATCACGTTGAGCACGGGGACTACTGGGTGCTATCGAGATTTGACCACGTCTTCGCGGCGGTCCGGGATACCGAGAGGTTCTCCTCGGAACAGGGGCTGACCCCTGGCTATGGGGACATGGAGCAGGCCGGGCTCGACGAGGTGCGGCCCATCGTGATGCTCGATCCCCCTGAGCACACCGCGTTTCGGCGGCTGGTAGGGCGGGGCTTCACACCCAGACAGGTCAGCGAAGTCGAGCCCGACGTGCGGGCGTTTGTCATCGAGCGAATCGAGCGGCTCCGGGAGCAAGGAGGTGGGGACGTTGTCGGAGAGCTGTTCAAGCCGCTGCCGAGCATGGTGGTGGCTCACTATCTCGGGGTCCCGAAGGCGGACCGGGCGCAATTCGACACGTGGTCCCAAGCCATCGTGGCCGCCAGTGCCCTTGGTGATCCCCTGGGCGCATCAAATGCAGTAGGCCAGCTGTTCGCGTATTTCTCCGACCTGATCGAAAAGCGTCGCTCCAACCCAGGAGAGGACACCATCTCGCAGATGGCCACAACCGGCGAGGAGACGGTGACGGTGCTGCAGGCGCTCGGGTTCGCCTTCACCATGGTGGCGGGCGGCAACGACACCACTACCGGACTGCTGGGTGGAGCCGCCGAGCTGCTGACGGCGCGACCGGATCAGCGTGCCGTCCTCATCGCCGACCCCGGCGCTATTCCGGTCGCGGTCGAGGAACTGCTCCGGCTCACCTCACCCGTCCAGGGGCTGGCCCGCACTGTCATTGCCGATGTGGAGATCGAGGGGACCACCATTCCGGGCGGGCGAAAGGTGATGCTCATGTACGCCGCGGCCAACCGGGATCCCAGGCAATTCGGCGATGACGCCGGTGAGCTCAACGTGACCCGCGCCCCGCGCCCGATCCTGTCCTTTGGCTACGGGCCCCATCACTGCCTGGGCGCGGCGGCGGCGCGGCTTCAGGCCAAGTTGGCCTTGGAGGAACTGCTGGCTCGGTGTCCGGACTTCAGTGTGGATGCCGAACGGGGAACGTTTGCGCCGGGGAACTTCGTACGGCGTTACCTCAGCCTCCCTTTCGAAGCCGGGGGATTGGCCTGACCATGCCCGGGTGGTAGCGGGACAAGCGTGGAGATATGGCCAGCGGGGGAATCCTCGGCGAACCCGTCTTCGCCGGGCAACTCGGTAGCATCGAGTCCCATGGCGACTACCGACCGTACCTTCGACATCGCTCTTTTGGGGGCCACCGGATTTACGGGGGGGCTGATTGCCCACTATCTCGACCAATACGCGCCGTCCACCACCCGCATCGTTCTGGCCGGTCGCAACCCGGCCAAGTTGGAGTCGGTGACCGGCGGACTGGGCCGAAGGATCGAAGTTGTCCGGGTTGACGTGACCGATCCGGTCAGCGTCCGGGAGCTGGCCGAATCGACCCGGGTGCTCATCACCACCGTGGGGCCGTACATCGAACACGGGGAGCCGGTGGTGGCCGCCTGCGCCGCGGCGGGAACCGACTATCTCGACCTCACCGGTGAGCCCGAGTTCCTCGACCAGATGTACCTGAAGTACCACGCCACCGCGGCCGGCACCGGCGCCCGGTTGATCCACGCCTGCGGCTTCGATTCCATGCCTCATGATCTCGGGGCCCAATTCACTGTTGAGCACCTGCCCGAGGACGTTCCTCTCACCGTCTCGGGGACGGTCCGATTCAAGGGCACCTTCTCGGGGGGAACCGTCGCCTCCGCTCTCACCACCATGTCCCGGTACCGATCGGGGAAGTCGGTGCACGCGCAGCGGGTGCGGACCGAGCCGGTGGCCGCCGGCCGCCGGGCCCGGACCATCACCGCACGATTCGGCAAAGACCCGGAAGGCAAGGGTTGGGTTCTCCCCATGCCCACCATCGATCCCCAGATCGTGGTGCAGTCCGCCCGTGGGCTCCCCCGCTACGGACCTGACTTCTCCTACTCTCACCGGATGGCCGTCCCCAACCCGGTGGTGGGGGTCGGTATGGCCCTCGGGGCCGGGGCCCTGTTCGGGGTCTCGCATATCCGGGTGGCCCGCGAAGCCCTGCTCCGGAGGCGACCATCCGGTTCGGGACCCACCGAGGCCCAACGGGCCGCCGCCTGGTTCACCGTCCGGTTCGTGGGCGAAGGCGGAGGAAAGAAAGTAATCACCGAGGTAGCCGGCGGCGACCCTGGCTATACCGAGACCTCCAAGATGATCAGCGAAGCGGCGCTCTGCCTGGCCCACGACGACCTACCCCCCACGAGCGGCCAGGTCACCACGGCCATGGCCATGGGCGGGGTGTTGCGGAGACGGCTCGAAGAGGCCGGCATGACCTTTCGGATTCTCTGATCTGCCGGGACAATGAGCGACTACAAGATACTGGTACCTCCGCCCAAACGACACGGTCCCGCCTGGATCGCCGGCGCCATCGTGATCGTGGCCCTCATCGTGGCCGGCGTGGTGGTGATCACCCACCACAGCCAAGGCTCCGGCCACCGCGCCACTCCACCTTCGGGCCACTCCACCACCATCGCCGCCCCACCCCTGAGCGTCGTCTCCACCACGCCGGCAACGGGAGCCACCAACGTGGCCTCCGATGCCACCATCACCGTCCAGCTCTCGGCGCCCATCACCACCGTCGCCGACCTCCCACCATTGAATCCACCGGTACCCGGCGCCTGGAAAAAGACAAGTGCCACCGTCGTCACCTTCGCTGCCACCGCCGCCTTCACACCCACCTCCACCGAGTCACTCACTATCCCGGCCGGACCGACCGGGTTACGGAGTACCGCGGGAGGGACACTCGCCGCCCCCGTCACCGTCAGCTTCACCGTGGCGCAGGCCAGTACCGAGCGGTTGCAGCAACTTCTCGCCCAGGGCAACTATCTGCCCCTCTCATTCACACCCACCGCTCCGTTGAGCTCTCCGGTGGAAGCCTTCACCTCGCAGCCGGGCACCTTTGCCTGGAAGTGGCCCGGCACTCCTCCGTCGCTCACCTCCCTGTGGAGCGAAGGAACGGAGAACGTCATTACCAAAGGTGCGGTGATGAACTTCGAAAACCAACACAAGCTGACGGTGGACGGAGTGGCCGGTAAGCAGGTATGGACAGCGCTGTTCGCCGACATCACCGCGGGCAAGGCCAACGCTGATCCCTACACCTACGTCTCGGTCTCCAAGACACTGCCGGAGAACCTGACCCTCTACAACAACGGCGCTGTGCAGTTCGCCGGCATTGCCGTCAACACCGGGGTACCCGGTGCCGATACCGCCGATGGCACGTATCCGGTGTTCGAACACATCACCTCGTCGCGGATGAAGGGCACCAATCCCGACGGCTCCACCTACGACGATCCCAACGTCCCCTGGGCCGCCTATTTCAACGGCGGCGATGCTTTGCATGGATTTCCGCGAGCCACCTACGGCAGCCCACAGAGCAACGGGTGCGTGGAGATGGCCATACCCGATGCCGCCACAACGTGGCCCCTGACCCCGATCGGCACGCTGGTCACGGTGGCGGGTCCCGCGTCGTAGCATCGGCGTTCGTGCATCGGCCCACCGTCGACATCTACAACGAGCGGGGCCTGGACTGGGCCTCCGCTCACCGGGTGCCGGGCCGCCGGGCCGGTGCCGAAAGATTCGCCGGCGAAGTGGCTCGTGGGTCACTCCGCCTCGATGTCGGATGTGGTGCCGGTCGGTACACGGGCCTTCTCGGAACCCCGGTGGTCGGACTGGACGCCTCGGGGGTGATGCTCGGCGAAAGCCGATCACTCGTCCCCGAAGCGATGTACGTCCAAAGCGACATCGAGGCACTCCCCTTCGCCCGGGGATCGCTGTCCGGAGCTTGGTCGTGGATGACCCATCACCACATTCCCCGGGTCAGACTGCCGATGGCCCTGTGGGACCTGCACCGGGTTCTCTCTGAGGGGTCACCATTCGAGCTGCAGGTCCTCCAGGGTGACGATGAGGGCAGTGACCTCGTTGATCATGAGGTGGGGGGACGCTTCTTCGCCAAATGGACACCTGAGCGGCTGGTGGATGTGATCGTCGGAGCCGGCTTCGAGATCGACACGGGATCTGTGGTGGTCTCGGGCGACGAGGTACGGCTGTCAGCCATACGATCCCGCACGTTGGCCGACACTGTCGGGCCGGACATGCGGCTGCTGATCTGCGGATCGAATCCGAGCCTGCATTCGGCCGATGCCGGAGTGGGGTACTTCCGGGCTGGCAACCGGTTCTGGAAGGCGGCGCTGGCCAGCGGCCTGGTCTCCCGGGATCGTGACCCCCTCCACGCTCTCCGAGCCGAAGGCATCGGCATGACCGACCAGGTCAAACGGGCCACCCGTGCCGCCGACGAAGTGACCACCGACGAGTACCGCCAGGGTCTGGGTCGGCTGGAGCGACTGGTCCAGTGGTTGCAACCGAAAGCAGTGTGCTTTGTGGGCTTGGGTGGATGGAGGGCGGTGGTCGGGTCGCGGGCCCGCGCCGGTCTGCAGGATGCGTCCCTGGGTGGCCGTCCGGTCTATGTGATGCCGTCCACCAGTGGGCTCAATGCCCGGACCTCCCCCGACCAGCTGGCCGACCACCTCCGGGCGGCGATGGCCGTGGCCGACGGGCCGTGAAGGGACCCGGAGAGGTTCGGTTACGCGAAGTCCGACGACGCCCCACAACAGGTACGAGGCCGCGGGAGACCGTCGCTATCGGAGTCGGGCGAGTCACCACTGCTTCGGGTCCGCTTGTCCCGCGACTTGAATGAGGCTGTCCAAAAGGCCGCCAAGGTGGCCGGAACGTCTCGTTCCGACTGGGTCCGACAGGTCCTGGCAGATGCGATCCGCAAGGTTGGTTGAACCCGGTCCGATCAGTCAGAGAGCGAGAGGATCGCAGTGAGCACGCCTTCGACCTGTGAAGACGGGAGCAGGCTCCCGCCGTCGACCGGAAGGTTGATGCCTGTCACGTAAGCCGCCATGTCCGAACAAAGAAAGGCGATCACCGACGCCACATCCTCCGCGGTACCCACCCGACCCAGGGGTGTCTTGCGGTCGAAGCTGGCCCGGGTTTTCTCGTCACCCATGAGTGGTGCGGTCAGTGGTGTCTCGATCAGACCCGGGGATACGCAGTTGACTCTGAGTATCGGACCGTACTCGAGAGCGGCCGACTGGGTAAGGGCGATGACCGCCGCCTTCGAAGCGGCATAGGGCGCTTCGCCTCGGGTCGGTCGCATGCCGCTGATCGAGGACACGTTGACGATCGACCCGCGACCCGCTTCGAGCATCATCGGCGCCGCCGCCCGGATGCCATTGAACGTCCCCCTCATGGAGACATCGACGATGCGGTCGTACTCGCGGTCACTGTAGCGATGCAGCGGCTTGACCGCCCCGACGCCGGCATTGTTGACCAGAATGGTCAGCCCACCCAGCTCGGCGGCGACCCGTTGCACGGCCGCATCCATCGCCTCACCGTCACTGACATCGGCCACCACCACCGGACCGCCCCCCAGCTCTTCGGCCACCACCGCCGCCGCTTCCCCATCGATGTCGAGGAGGGCCACCAAGGCGCCCTCCTGTCGCAATCGCAGGCAGGTGGCCCGGCCGATTCCCGAACCGGCTCCGGTGACCAGCGCCTGGTGACCATCGAGCAGACCCATCAGGCCAACCCGTCGACGGGTGCGAGGTGGGTCACTTCCGGGGGTGACTGGAAGTACGACCCGATGAGGGCTCTCCACTGGGTGAAGCGTTCGGACTGGCGGAAACCGACAGTGTGGTCTTCGAGCGTCTCCCACTGGATCAACAGGACGTACTGGTCAGGTGTTTCGATCCCTCGGTGCAGCTCCAAGGAGACAAACCCGTGGGATTCGGCCACTATCGATCTGGCCTCGGTGAGAGCGGCCTCGAACTCGCGGTTGACTCCTGGTTTGATGGTGATCACCGCGTGTTCGAGAACCATGGCGGCACGTTAGCGCCCGCGGTCGATAGGTTCCCATCCTGGGCGAGCCGGAGGACCGGTTACCCGATCGGAGCCTGGTCGCTGGTCAACAGCTGGTCGAGCCGGACCAACGTCCGTTCCATGTCACGTCGGGTCTTGCTCGAATAGATACCGCCCAACTTCAGCAATGACCGCTGGTGGTCGGAAGTGATATCCCAGCTCTCCCGAACCCGCGTGCCACCCTCTACCGGCTCGAGTTCGTACCGCCAAATCCTTCCACCGACGAGTCGACCCCAGGTACCCTCCGGGCCGGTCTGCCAGGCAACCTTTCGGTTCTCCTCGAACTCGACGACTTTGTTCACCGTCGAATAGCGAACTCCCAGCTTCATCTTCATGCCGAACGTCATTCCCAAAGCCAGGCGCTGGCAGGGACCAGCCAGCGCCCCTTGGAGCATGCCCGATCCGTCGTACAGAGTGTGTTGACCAGCATCGGCCACCACATCGAACACCGCTTCGGGCGCGACGGGAATGGTCCGTTCCACCGAGAGCACATAGCCCTTCATCGTCGTCTTCTCACGTCGGCGCCTTGGCGGAGTGGCTTCGGACCCGGTACCGACGGGTCGACCGGCCCCGGCCGCCCCGGCCGCCGGGGACGCCGGGGACGCCGGGTCGGCACCCGCCCACGAGGATTGCGGGTCACTGGCCGGAAACGATTCGTTCTCCGCCTCATCGATGGCCGCATCGAGAGGATGATCACTTTGCCCGGCATGGTCATCGTGCATGGCGGATCTCCGTGACTCCGGGTGGTGGTGGTGGTGCCATCCTTGCACGTTGACCTGCCCGGGCATCCGGAATACCCGGCCCGGGCCGAGCGTTTCCCAATACAGGGGCTACGCCCGAGGAGGCGCAGCCGGAGAACTGAGGGGTCGAACATGCTGGTGGAGATCTGGTCGGACGTGGTGTGCCCCTGGTGTTACATCGGGAAGCGGCAGTTCGAAGCGGCGCTGGCCTCGTTCGCACATAGAGATGACGTCACCGTGGAGTGGCGGAGTTTCGAGCTCGATCCCAATGCTCCGGCCCGGCGCCAACTGTCGACCAACCAGCAGCTGGCCAAGAAGTACGGGATGAGCGAGGAGCAGGCTCAGGCCGCCACCGCCCGGGTGACCGGGGTGGCCACCGAGGTCGGTCTCGATTTCCGGTGGGACGTCGCCAAGTCGGGTAACACCTTCGACGCCCACCGCCTCATCCATCTGGCTGCCACCCACGGCCTCGGGGACGCCACCAAGGAAGCCCTCATGGCCGCCTACTTCACCCACGGCGCGCCAATCGGCGAACGAGCCACGCTGGAGAAGGTGGCCGCCGAAGTCGGTCTCGATGCCGAGGAAGTAACCACCGCCATGGACGGCGCGGCCTTTGCCGACGATGTCCGCCACGACGAGCAGATGGCCGGGACCCTCGGCATCAGCGCGGTTCCGTTCTTCGTGATCGATCAGGCCATCGGAGTGCCCGGCGCCCAGACTCCCGATGTGCTGCTGTCGGCCCTCGAACAGGCATGGTCGAAGTCGCACCCGCTCACCATGGTCAATTCCGCACTCGTTGACGATATCGATGACTCCGGTGAGGCCTGCAGCGACGGAACCTGCGCCGTCTGATCGGTTGGATTCACCTGGACGCGACTCAGCCCAGGTGAAAAGAGCCATTCTCCACCGAGACCCGCTCGCCGATCAGCTCGTGGGTGGTGGCGAAACCGGCCAGCTCGGAATCCTCGGTGATGGCCACACAGCGCCTGCCATCGTCGGTGTCGCATAGCACCACCGTGCGGGCCGCTTCCACCTCGTCGGGGGTCACCGTGTAGGTCACAACGGTGGCGCCCCCGGTGTACCCCGCCAGGGTCTCCACCACCTCACGCGTGCCGGTGGCCCTCTCCGCCTCACCGCAGAAGTCGCCGAGCAACGGAGCCTGCCCATCCGGTTCGGTCGACCATACGCCGATGCCGGGTTTGGTGAGGAGGCCACTCACCGTGGTGACCACACCCAACGAACCCGGTTCGGCCCGGAGAGCACGAGCCACCGCGGCAGTGGCCTGCAAGACGAAATTGTTGAACGGTCCTCCGGCGAACGCCATCCCTCCGGTAATGGTGGGGGTCCCCTGCACATCGAGCCCGAGCTCACGTTGCTGTACCCGGACCGCGGCCGGAAAGCAGCTGTAGACCTCGATCACTTCGGCGTCGGCCACCGGGCGCCCGATCCGGGCCGATGCCGCCCGACCGAGGATGCCCATCGCCGGCCAGGTATCGGGCTGCTGGCGACCGAGCAGGGACGCCGCGTGGCTCGATTCGATGCCCACCCTCGGAAAGACCCAACGGTCGGACGAGATCCCGAACCGAAGAGCGGCCTGCAGCGAGCACAGCAGTAGTGCCGACGCCTGGTCCACTGTCCACTGGGTGGAGTGCCACTTGTTGTACGGGAAGGCCAAGGGTCGGTTGGCCGGCGATGCCAGTTCGATCTCCCCCGCGGTCATCGGGGCGGGAAAGGCGGCCAGCGGGTTTCCCTGCGCCACACCGTTGAACCGAGCCCACAACTCGGCCACATCCCGGCGGTGCTCGCCGATCGACTGCCCTTCGGCGGCCCGGAGTGCGTTGTCGATCATGGCGTACTGCTGCACCGGGTCCCATAGCCGGGTGACTACCTCCACCGGCTCGAGAAGCGCCCCCGTGCGGCGGCGGACTACGTCCGGGACCAGGTCGGGTTGACCGGTTTCGACCGGGTCGGCGCTCCGGGCCCACTTCTTTGCCTCACCGCCCATCACCACCGCCACGTCGGACGACCCGTCCAGGATGGCCGAGAGTGCCTCGTTGACGAGGCTCTGCTGCGGGATACCCAGCTCGACGAGATGGGTGCGCACCTCCCGTGCCCCTACCGCCTCGGCCACCAATCGAGCCGGGTCGGGATAGGCCCAACTCCCCTGGGGCACTGCCATCCGGTCGATGGCTTCGAGTATCTCGGGTGCGCCGGCATCCCGGGCTGCATCCTGCAGCGCCAAGGTCATCAGCTCGGTTGCCTCGGCATGGTCGGATGCCGTGCCCACCCCGACCAGCACCGGGGTACGGGGATCCATGGGTGCAACCATCGGGTCAGTATGCCCGAGGCACGACCGAACCCGGTGCGCCGGTGCGCCGGTCCCGCATCATGCGACCGATCTGGCGCCAGGTGATGGACACGGCTCCCTGTTCGAGGGCGTCGGCCCGCAGGCGTTCAGGAACGTCATAGTGAGCTTGATACGGTCGGCGTTCGCTGCATTGGAACCACGCTCGTTGCATGCCGAGACGGACGGCGAAGGCGTGGAGCTCCTCGTCGCTGTCGGCAACCAGGTGCGACCAGAGGTCGTCGACCGGTCCGAGACGAGCGCGCTGGCACCAATCGTCGAGGTAGATGGTCATCCGGGTCGCTCTCGTCCGCCGTCAGATGATCCGGCCGGTAGCGCCGGCATCGGTGACCACCGGCAGGCCGGCGATCTCCCAGGCCGTCATCCCCCCGTTGAGGTTATGGACATCGAAGCCACCCTCGACCAACGCGATGGCGACAGCGCCCGAACGGCCGCCCAGCCGGCATACACAGATGACCGTCCGGTCGGTGGGGATCTCTCCCACCCTCTCGGAGACCAGCCCCATGGCGATATGGACGGCCTCGGCGGCGTGGCCCGCCTCCCACTCGTCATCCTCCCGGACATCGAGAAGGAATGCGCCGGTATCCAGCAACTCGTGGGCGTCTTCTGCAGTGATCTCAGAAATCTGGATGGGGTCGGTCATCCCCGTCACGGTAACCGGAGAGGGCCGCCAACCGTCCGGAGAGACACCTTCGGGTTCGGGTTCGGGGCCATCGGATACACGGTGAATGGTCGATGCCGCCTATGGGGCCTTTGCCCATGGGCTCGACATGGCCCTCACCGCGTCGGGTGGGTTGCTGCTGGCGTCCGCCATCGTGGCGTACACCACCGGGAAGTCGGTTGCCGACGACGGACTCCGGCATAAGCGGGTCGACCCGACGTCTGCCCCCAGCCGGTGTCAGCCGGTGCGACGCGGAACGGTCACGATCTCTGCCGGTGCCACCTCGGCGTCGGGCAGCCGTAGGTCGACGAAGGTTGCCACCGCCCGGAACACCCTGCGGCTGGCCTCGGCCCACGGCATCAGAATAGGGAACACGTGGAACATGCCGGGCTCTTCGAGACCGACGGTCTCCACCCCCGCGGTTTGAAGGTGTTCCACAAACTGCCTTATGGAGTCCCTGAACATCTCGTCGTGGCCGTAGGCGACAAACGTAGAGGGCCATCCGGCCATGTCCTGATCCACGGCTGATACGTACGCCGCACCCGGGTCCCGACCATGCAGGTACGCGGTGGTCGGAATGTTCCACGGGAGGATGTCCTTGCCGGCATTTTCGGATACTGACGGCTGGTCGAGACGGAGGTCCACCTCCGGAGAGAACAGCAGGACGCCGGCGATCTGTCGATGCGAGTCCTTTTCCACCACATAGAGGAGTGTGGATGCCAATCCTCCTCCCGACGAGTCACCGGCGATGAACAGGCGGGCCGGGTCGACACCCCTGTGGAGCAGCGCTTCGAACACCAACACGGCATCCTCCAGCCCGGCCGGGAAGGGGAACTCGGGAGCCAACCGGTAGTCGGCGACGAAGATTTCGCACCGGGTCCGTCGAGCCAGCCACGAGGTGAACGCCGCGTACATCCGGGGAGAGGTCCCGATATATCCGCCACCGTGCAGGTAGAGGATGGTCCCCCGGGGCGGCACATCCTTGGGTCGGTACCAGATGCCGGGGACCCCGGCGATGGTCTCGGGCTCGGCGTCGGCGCCGAGCGATCGGACCACCGGTGGCATCGCCCACCGGCACAGATCGTCGAGCACCAGCTCGATGGAGCGGAACTCGTCGATGGGGAGAGACGACGAGTAGCCCATGAAGGAACGGATGGTCTCCCGGGTCACCGCCACCGCCAGGTTGTGGGGCACGCTGCCTTCGCCGGCGAAGGGGCTCCGGAACGGCACTCGGACCATGGCCGTCACCATCTGGCCGGCCAACCCGATCAGATCGGTGGTGGCAATCGGCCACGACGACCTGGCCACACCGGGCCGTCGGGCCATCACCACGGGACGGCTCCGGACTTCATGGTGTCGATGGGATCACCGGTCGTGCCATGTTCGCCAATCGGGGCCCACACCATGGAGGCCGCTGCCGCCCGGCCAGATTCAGACCGGCTCGGCGGCCAGGGTCGACCCCAGCCGGAGCAGCTGGTCGGTGGCTCCTCCCAGGGTCAACTCGATCTGCTTGGTCAACAGGAAATAGCGATGCAACGGGTAGTCGCGATCCACCCCCACGCCTCCGTGGAGGTGGACGGCGGCGTGCACCACCCGTTGGCCTCCGTCGGCGGCCCAAAATTTCGCCACCGCCACCGCGTCCTCGGCCGGAAGCCCTTCAGCGATTCTCCATGCCGCCTGCCAGGCGGTGAGCCGGATGGCCTCGGCGTCGACATAGGCATCGGCCGCCCGCTGGCCCACCGCCTGGAAGGTGGCGATCGGCTTGCCGAACTGCTCACGGGTCTTGGTGTACTCGGACACCAGTGCCAATGCCGCCGCGGTCACACCGGCCTCGGCGATCGAAAGCGCCGCCGTGGTCCGAAGGACCATCCATTCGACGATGGTCGATCCGTCCTCGACCGATCCGAGCACGGCTTCCTCACCCAACGACAGTCCATCAAAGATGAGGACCGCCTCGAGGCGACCGGTGTTGGCCACCTGGCGCTGGCGGATGATGCCCTCGGACGACAGGTCCACCACGAACACCGCCACCGTCCCCCCATCGGTGGAAGCCGGGACCAACACCACGTCGGCCACCATTCCCGAGGGGACACACGGCTTGGTCCCCGACAGCTTCCAGCCGGCACCGGCACGCTCGGCCCGGACCGAGGGGGCCAACGGGGAACCCAACAGCTCCACCAACGCGGTCGTGACCACCGACTCGCCACTGATGACACCGGGGAGCCATTGCTGGCGTTGGAGGTCCGACCCGAACCGGGCGATGGCGGCGGCACCGGTAGCCAGCGTCTCGATCACCGGCACATAGGCGGCGGTCCGACCAGCCGCCTCGACGATCAGCGACGTCTCGATGAAGCCGAGACCGGCCCCACCCACGTCTTCGGGCAGGGCGATGCCCAGCAATCCAGCTGAGGCCAGTTCCGCCCAGAGTTTGCGGTCAAACCGATCGTCGGCGGGGTCCGCCTCGAATTGGCGCAGGCGCTCGTGAGTGGCCAGATCGCTGAAGATCCGATCGGCCAGCTCACGGACAGCCTCTTGTTCTTCGTTGAAGGAGAAATCCATGTCGTGTGTCCTCTGTCTTCTATCGCAGCGACCGGGGCAGGCCCAGGCCGAAGATGGCGATCAGATCGCGCTGGATCTCATTGGTGCCACCGCCGAAGGTCAGGATGACCAGGCTGCGGGCGTACATCTCGAGCCGACCGGCCAGCACCGCCTCCGGCGTTCCCCGGGTGAGGTACCCGGCCTGGCCGATCACCTCCAGCATCAGCCTGAAGGCCTCCATGTAGAACTCGGTGCCGAACACCTTGATGGTCGAGGCGTCGGCCACGTCGAGGTGGCCCTGGGTCGCCGTCCACGCCACCTTCCAGTTGATCAGCTTGAGGAACTCAAGTTTGGCGTGGATGCGGGCCAAGTGGACCTGCACCCACTCCTGGTCGATGACCCGGCGACCGTCGGCCAACTTGGTGGCCTGCGCCCAGGCCCGGACATCGGCCAGGGCCCGCTCGATGATGCCCGGAGAGCACAAGGTCACCCGCTCGTGATTGAGCTGGTTGGTGATGAGGGTCCAGCCGTTGTTCTCGCCACCCACCAGGTTGGCGGCGGGGACCCGGACGTCCTCGTAGAAGGTGTAGTTGATGTTGTGCCCGCCCAACAACTGCATGGGCACCACGTTGATCCCGGGTGTGTCCATGGGGACGATGAAGATCGAGATCCCTTTGTGCTTGGAGACTTCGGGGTCGGTGCGGGTGGCCAACCAGATGTAGTCGGCGCCTCCGGCCAACGAGGTGAAGATCTTGGCCCCGTTGATCACGTACTCGTCGCCGTCCCGTACCGCTCGGGTCTCCAAGGCGGCCAGGTCGGTCCCGGCGTTGGGTTCGGTGTAGCCGATGCAGAAGTGGATGTCACCGGCCAGAATCCGGGGGAGGAAGTCGGCCTTCTGTTCGGGGGTCCCGAAGTCCATGATGGTCGGACCCACCGTATTGATCGTCAGCATTGGCACCGGTGCCCCGGCCCGCATCGACTCATCGAAGAAGATGAACTGCTCGAGGGCGGAACGGCCCTGGCCCCCATACTCCTTGGGCCAGCCGATCCCCAACCATCCGTCGTCGGCCATCTGCTTCACCACCCGGCGCATATCGGGCCCGATACCACCACCGGCCGCCAACTGCTCCTCCACCTCGGGGGTGAGCAACTCGGCGTAGTAGGTGCGGAGCTCGCGCTGTAAGGCCTGTTGTTCCTCGGTATAGCCGATCTCCATCGAGGCCTCCCTCTCAGTGGTTTCCCGCACAAAAAAAAACGGAACGCGTTCTATTCTTGCTGATCCCTGACACCAGCGCCAGCGCAGTCGGCTCCCGGGGTTGGACTGCACCGCCTTGCGATACCCGGGGGGGGACGCAGTATCGTGGCCGGTCGTACGTGGTGCGGCCAACACGCCCAGCACCGCCTATCTACAACCAGCGCGGTCCAGGCCGCCACAACCTCAGGAGTACCGCATGCCCGAAGCCGTTATCGTCGCCACCGGTCGCACCCCGATCGGACGGGCCGTCAAGGGCTCGCTGAAGGACTGTCGACCCGATGACCTTGCCGCCCTGGTCATCAAAGAAGTGCTGGCCAAGGTCCCCCAACTCGACCCCCAGACCGTCGAAGATGTGATCCTCGGGTGCGGACAGCCCGGTGGTGAGGCGGGCTACAACGTGGGTCGGGTGGCCGCCCTGTTGGCCGGGTTGCCCAACGTCCCCGGAGTCACCGTCAACCGGTACTGCTCCTCGTCTCTCCAGACGATTCGGATGGCCGCCCATGCCATCAGGGCGGGCGAGGGTGACGTCTTTGTGGCGGCGGGCGTGGAATCGGTCAGCAGCTATCGCCATGGCGCCTCCGACACCGGCCCGCACAATCCCCTCTTCGCCGACGCCGAGGCCCGCACCGTGGCCCGCACCCCGGCAGCGGGGGAGCCGTGGACCCCGTTGTCCGGTCTTCCCGACGTGTACCTCGCCATGGGTCAGACCGCCGAGAACGTGGCTGAGTTCAAGAAGGTGAGCCGCCAGGAGCAGGATGAGTTCGCGTTGCAGTCACAGCTCCGGGCGGTGGCCTCCCAGGAGTCGGGCTTCTTCGACCGTGAGATCATTCCGGTGACCACACCTGACGGGACGGTGGTGACCAAGGATGACGGGCCCCGCCCCGGTACCACCCTGGAGGGACTGGCCGGCCTGCAGCCGGTGTTCCGTGAGGGTGGCACCATCACCGCCGGCAACGCCTGCCCGCTCAACGACGGTGCCGCCGCGGTGATCGTGATGAGCGACACCCGGGCCCGTGAGCTCGGCATCACCCCGATAGCGCGGATTGTGGCCAGCGGTGTGACCGGCATCAACCCCGAGATTATGGGCCTCGGCCCCATCGAGGCCATCCGTCAGGTTCTGGGTCGGGCCAACATGACCATCGACGACATCGACCTGGTGGAGATCAACGAGGCTTTCGCCGCTCAGGTGGTTCCCTCGGCCAAGGAGCTGGGCATCAGCCACGACAAGCTGAATGTCCACGGTGGGGCCATCGCCCTCGGTCATCCGTTCGGCCAGACCGGTGCCCGCATCATGACCACCCTGCTCAACGGCCTGGAGGACGCCGGGAAGACCTTCGGTCTCGAGTCGATGTGCATAGGCGGCGGCCAGGGCATGGCCATGATCGTCGAACGCCTGTCCTAAGAGCGGGGCGACCGGCCCCGGCCACCACCCCAGATCTCCAGATCGCCGCCATCCGGATTCGGGTGGCGGCGATCTGCGTGAACCACCCGGTTCAGTCGGCGATCTCCTCGATGGCGTACTCGGGACAGTTGGCGATGGCCAAGCGGGCCTTGACCTCCAGTGCGACCGGGACCGTGCCGTCCCCCACCACTGTCGACTGACCGTAGTCATCCACGTTGAACAGCTCGGGAACCAGTCCGTAACACCGGGCGTTCCCTTCACACTTTTCGGGATCCACCCGGATTTTCACGGGAACACCACCGGGAGGATGCGGGGACCCCTCACCTGCCCACCGGCCCAGGTGACCTCGGCATCGTCGGACAGGTAGAACTCGGGGATGCGGGCCAGCCACTCTTCGAGGGCGATCCGCAGCTCCATGCGGGCCAGATTGGAGCCGGCACAGCGATGGATGCCCGAGCCGAAGGCCACGTGGCGATTGAGGGCCCGATCCAACACCACCTGATCAGGATCCTCAAACGCCTCCGGATCGCGGTTCGCCGCGGGGAAGTTCATCAACACCCTGTCCCCCGCTTTCATCGGACAGCCCTCGAACTTCACGTCGCCGGTCACCACCCGGGCCATGGTCACCGGCGAATAGGCCCGTAGCAACTCCTCGATGGCCACCGGCATCAGGGAGGGCTCGGCCACCAGGCGCGCTCGGTCGTCAGAATGGGTGGCCAGATGCCACAAGGAGGATCCGATGGCGCTCCAGGTGGTGTCGACACCGGCGATGAGCACCAGCGCGGCCATGCCGAGGACGACACTCTCTTCGACAGGAGCACCGTCGAATTCGGTATGCAACAACTCGCTCAGCAGATCGTCACCGGGTTGGGTGCGCCGTTGGACCACCTCCTCGGTGAAGAAGGTGAGCAGCCCCTCGATACCGTGGGCCCGTCGCTCCGGGTCATCGGCGAACTCGAGGACGTCGCGTACCCACCCGGTGAAGGTACCGGCCAGGGTGGGCGGCACTCCGAGGATGTTGGCGATCACCCGGGCGGGAATCTGCTGGGCGTAGTCCACCGCCGCATCCGCGCGGCCATTGGCCTTGAACCCGTCGATGAGTGTGGCACACAGCTCACGGGTGAGCGCCTCATAGCCCTTCACCCGGCGATGGGAGAACCACGGCAGTAACAGGCGCCGGGTCCAGGTGTGCAGGGGTGGATCCGAGGAAATGGGGGGGAGACCGTAGAGGAGCACCGGATCCTCGGGCTCCTCGCCGTCGAACGGGATGACCGCCACCTCGAGCGAGCTGAAGTGCTCGACATCGTGAGCCAGGGCGACCACGTCCTCGTAACGGGTGGGGAGCCAGGTGCTCCCCCGCCTGTCGCTGTGGGCCACCGGGCAGGTGTTTCGCAGCTCGTCCCAAATTCTGAATGGATCGGCAATGTAGCCGGCGTCGAGAACGTCGAAGTCGGTGTCCCACCCGTGTACCTCTTGCGTGCGTGCCATCACCCGACGCTATCGGACGCGGGGTCGGATTGGTCATCGATCGATGCCGGGAGGACCGGGATCCCCATGCTCGGGGCTCTGGGTGTTCTCTTCCGTTCCACGTCCCGGCGAATTGACCCATGTTGCTGTGCGGCGGGTTCCGATCATCTACCCCAGGGCAGCTGCCCGTCCGTGCTCGGTGAATCGGCCACGGAGTTCGTCAACCTGGGCGGCGGTCAGAACTTCATAGGGCCCATTCCGATCCCGTTGCCAGAACACCGGATCCGAGGTCTCCCACCGTTCGCTCCGCAGCGCCTGCTTGACCACCTTGTTCGACGCGGTGAGCGGCATCTCCGGCACGATCCGGACAAACCGGGGCATCCACTTGGTCCCGAGGTCGGGCTGGCCGGACAGGAACCCAAAGAACCCGACCGGATCGAACGACGATCCGGGCACCAGTTCGATAGCCACCATCACCTGATCACCGGTTCGGACATCGGGTACCGGGTAGACCGCCACCATCACCGCGGGCGGGTAGCGGGCGACTATCCGCTCGATGGGGGCGGCAGCGAAGTTCTCACTGTCGACCCGAAGCCAGTCCCCTCCCCGGCCGGCGAAGTAGAGCCATCCGTCGTCATCCCGGTAACCGAGGTCACCACTCCAGTACCAACCGTGGCGTATCCGTTCGGCATCGGCTTCGGCGTTGTTGTAGTACCCCTCGAAGGAACCGACCACGTTCCGTCCCACGATCTCACCGATGGCCTCATGGCCATTGACCAGTCGGCCCGCTGTATCGAAGACGGCCGGAGGACACTCGCTCAGGGTGACGGGGTCGACAATGGCCAGGTCCATTCCCGGCGGAGAGTGACCAATCGAGTTGGCCGGTGCCCCGGGGGGCTTCTGGGTGTTGATGGCCCCTTCACTCGAGCCGTAGTTCTCCAAGAGCTCGCACCCGAATCGGCGGGTGAATATCTCCATGTCCCGGGCCGACGCCTCGGTCCCGAACCCCAACCGCAGGGGATTGTCGGCATCGTTGTCGGCTTCAGAGGTAGCCAGCACGTAGGCCAGCGATCGGCCCACGTAGTTGAAGAACGAAGCTCCGAATCTACGCACGTCGGGTAGGAACCCGGTGGCGGAGAACCTCTTCGCCATTGCCATGGTCGCTCCCTGGCCGAGTACCGGTGCCCAGTTGGCCATCAGCGCGTTGCCATGGAACAGCGGCATCGACTGGTAGGTGACGGTGTGCCGGGTGATGCCGAACATGACCGGCGTGCGGGAGGCGATGGCGGCAAGGCGTCCTTGGGTGCAGACCACCGCCTTGGGCGCCCCGGTGGAGCCGGAGGTGAATAACAACAACAGCCGATCATTCGGGGCCACGTCGACGGTCGGCAACCCAACCCCGACATGGGCCGTGACCATCGCCACATAGGCAGGGCTGTCAATCAGCAGGAGCTGCTCCGGAGCCACACCGGTGTCGAGGCCTTCGAGGAGTGAAGCGTGGTCAGTATCAGTGATGATCACCCGACAGTCGGTGTGGCGGATGTCGTAGGCCAGCTCATCCCCGCGACGGGTCGGGTTGATCCCCACCACCGTGGCACCAACCAGCGCCGAGCCCGCGATCCAAAACAGGAACTCGGGCACGTTGTCGAGGAGGATGCCGATGTGGAAGGGCCCGTCCCGGCGCAGGGCCACTGCCATCTGCGCTCGGATGGCGGCGGCTGCGACGAATTCGGCCCACGAGTAGCGCTCGTCCTCGAAGAGCAGCGCCGGGTGGTTGTCACCGGCCCGGGCTCGCAGTAGATCGGCGACCGTCTCTTCGCTCATTTCCCTTTGCTACCAGGGATCGGCACTGCCGGTGCACGCTGCACGGGAAACAACAAGTGCGGCGCAAAGAACCCACTCGGGGTCAGTCGTCCATCGGCACCCAGTCGGCAGCAAGGCACGAGGTCGGGTGGCGGGTGAATCTGCAAGTGGCGCCCGGACTGGCAGGGTCTACCTCCAAGGGATCGGGCACGTGAAGGCCACCGTCCACCGGTTGGTCGAAGGCCGGATGAAGACGATCTCGATCAAGCGGGAAGGTGGGTCGGCTAATGCAGTGACCAACAACGTTTGCCCGGTTTGTGTCGAGCCAATCCGCCGGCGCCGGCGCCCGATCCGTCTGATCTGGCGCGACTCGGCCCTGCCGTCGCTCTGCGTGCCTCGCGTCCAGATCGGGTGTTCGTGCTCTCCCGCTTTCGGGAGATCAGATCGTCATCGACGCTCACGGTGCAGTGGTAGCATGACACCATGACCAAGAACTTCACAGTCCGGTTACCAGACGACGTGGCTCGCGATGCCGAAGCGCTCGCCCGGGTGGAAGGAAAGAGCGTGAACGAAACGGTCCGCTCGGCGCTTGTCGAGGCTGTCGAACGCCGCCGGGCAGACCCGGAGTTCAAGAAGCGGCTCCGCCGCATCATCGATGAAGACCGGGAGCTCCTCGAGCGCCTGGCCAGGTGAGGACCCAGTACCTGGATCTGGCAGACTTCCTGGCTGTCGCCTGCGAGGTTACCGGCCTCGACCTCGACACGTTAACGGCAGTGGCCAACCTCGACATGGCCGACTCGGCGTTGCACGCCCCGATGGCCGGGTTCGCCGGTCAGGAGCTCTACCCCGCCTTCGTGGACAAGGCAGCGGTGCTGCTCGTCCGGCTCGCGAAAAACCACCCGCTTCCCGACGGCAACAAGCGCACCGCGTGGGTGTGCCTTCGGCTGTTCATGGAGACAAACGGCTGGGGCTTCGACACGCAACCACCGATCGACGAGTCCGAAGCCGCCGTCCTCGCCATCGCCGCTGGTCAGTGGCGGGAGGAGGAGGCGAAGGACTGGCTGTTAGGGTTCCTCGTTCGCCGCGAAGAATGGGAACCTGGAGGGAGCCGGTGAGCGATCAGCATCGTGCAGATCGAGACGAGCACGTGCGCAGCACTCGCGACGCCTACGACCGGCTCGCTCCGGTGTGGTCGAAGGCGACCGACGAAGGACCGTTCAACGGCTTCCTCGAGCGACCAGCGTTACGTTCCCTGGTTCCCCGCCCGCTCACTGGTATGACGATCCTGGACGCAGGCTGCGGGTCGGGAGCGCAGTGCGAGTGGCTGCTCGGAGAGGGTGCAGACGTGGTCGGAGTCGACCTGAGCCCAGGCATGGTGGAGCAGGCAGATCGCCGTTGCCACGGTCACGGGCGTTTCCTCGTCGCCGATCTCAGCGAGCCTCTACCGCTGGAACCGTCCTCGATACACGGCATCACCTGCTCACTGGCGCTCCACTACCTCGGGCCTGATCGAGCCGGGAACCTCTTGGAGATCGTCTCGGTGTTCCGTGAGGACGGTACGGAGATCGTGATCCACACCATGAGGATGCGCCGCACCTACGAACCGCTGCTCCGCGAAACGGGAAATGCCAATGACTGACAAGAAGACATACGGCCGGGCCAGGTCCGGCGTCGAATTAACCGAGGATGTCCTGAAGGAGATGGCCAGTGAGGCCGAAGCGGGTCTCGACGTCGCAAAACTCCGGCGACGACCAGGCCGACCCGCTATGGGGAGCGCGCCGGCCGAGGCACTCCCAGTGCGGCTGGATCCAGAACTGCGCCGTGCAGTCGACGAACGCGCTACGGCAGAACACACGACCGCTTCCGATGTCGTTCGAGAGGCACTCCGTCGCTACCTGAAGGTGGGCTGACCCCAGCATCGGGGTCGCTTTCTCGAGGCACGCCAGAACGTGCAGTCGATGGATGCCCCGAGCCCGACTTGGCGGACGCCGATTCGGCATAGGTGCTCTCCGACGACCGAGCAGGAGCCGTCAAATGGAGCAAACGTTACCGGTCGTCTCCAATAAATCAAGACACGGGCTTTGAATTCTCCCCACGGTAAATCCGGGGGATTCCTAGCTCACGCTGCTCGGGTCTCCGTCGGAGAATCGAGTCTGATGCGATCAACGCCAGCAGGGAGGAAACCAGCCCTGTTGATCATCACCTGCGCCGAGTTCTTGTCCCGCGGCTTGACGACGCTGCAGGCGGAACAGGTGTAGGTCCGCTCAGACAGTAGGAGACGGTGCTTGGCTCTCGCACCGCAGTCCCCACAGTCCATGGTCGTGTAGGCGGGATCGACCAGTCGGAGATCCCGCTCGTGCTTTGCTGCCATCCAGATGAGTTCCCGCTTGGCCTGTCCGATGGCACCATCGGCTGCCTTGCGGGCCATCGTTGAGTTGGCGAGGAACTTCGGCTTGAAGTCCTCGACGGCAATCTGGTCGTGGGCACGAACCACGCCTTTGGCCCACTTGCGGGCGTGGTCGGTCCGCCTCCGGGCAACTTGCCCGTAGACCTCGGCTGCCTGCCGCTTGGCTGTCTGATAGCCCTTGGATGCCGGCTTCCCTTTGGGTGGCCGACGCCTCGCCATCATCCGCTGGTACCGGGCCAGCTTGGCGGCAGCGGTCTTGCCGTGTTGGGGGTGGGCAAGGTCGAACTCCGAGTCGGTGGTGGTAGCGATCTCGGTCACGCCCCAGTCGATACCGATGACTCGTCCGGTTTCGAGCAACGGCTCCGAGTCGACCTTGACCACGAATGACGCCCACCACCTTTCCGCAGCGTCCCTCGACACCCGAACACTGGTGGGGTCTGATGGCAGCCCTCTCGACCACACCACCGAGAGCACGATTCCGCCAGCCAGGTGCAACTGCCCGTCCTGGAGGGAGAAACCTCTTCGGGTGTAGTTCATCGACGGGTGGGCCAGTGCCTTCTTCTTCAGCACAGGAAACCCCCGGCGCTGCCTCATCGCCAGTCGCTTCTGAATGTCTTTGATGGCCTTGGTCCTGGCAGCACCGAAATCCCGAATCGTCTGTTGTTGAGCGACGGAAGATCCATCCCTCAACCACTGGTTCGCCTGTCGGGCCTGGGTCAGATCTTTGTCCAGCCGGGCGGGGCCACACATTTCACCGGCCAGCCGGAGTGCCCTGGATCGGGCCACACACTCGTTCCATACCCAACGGTCCCGATTCCACTCGGCCAGAAGCAGCCCTTCTGCGGTACGGGAGGGTCGCACCCGGTAGGTGTAGCGCACACTCATCTCGGCCATGTGCCTAGCTTCCCAACCAGGTGTGACATGGCATCATAGGCACAGTATATTGCACCGGCCTGTATACTGTGTCCATGGTAGCGGTCAAATCCAACAACAACGTTGTCTACAGGTGCGCCTATCACGTTGTCTGGTGCCCGAAGTACCGCCGCTCGGTGATCACCGGAGATATCGACACCCGGCTGAAGGAGATCATCGAAGACGTATGCCAGGAACGAGGGGCTGAAATCATCGAGCTGGGTACCATGCCCGACCACGTCCACCTCCTGGTGGGAGTCGACCCCCAGTTCGGGATTCATCGGCTCACCAAACAGATCAAAGGCCGGTCCTCCCGGCTCTTGCGCCAGGAGTTCCAATCCCTTCGGTCGCGGCTCCCAACGCTCTGGACCAACAGCTACTTCGTTGCGACGGTTGGCGGTGCTCCGTTGGAGATGATCAAGCAGTACGTCGCCAACCAGAGAGGGGCATAGATCGGGCCTCCGGCCCGAGTGGGGCTCTGCCTCCCCACGGATAAAGCCGGGGGCTTCCCGCCCCACACCCCATTTCGGTGATCAAGCTCAATGTGAAGGTATCCGAATTTCATCGTTGCCCGGGACTCACGAGACCACCTCGGAGCTTTCTGGGCAGGCACTCGTCGTGTCTGTTACTCAGCCCAGTTGTTGGATCTCGAGCGTCGCGCTGACCGGATCGATGCCTCCGGCATGAGGGGTGATGGTCAGAGCGGGTGATTCCCCGGCCGGGTTCCGTACCGTGAGTATTGAATTCGCGATTGTGGTGGTGACAAAAGACTGCCCGACAATCTCCGTGGTGCCGGTACCCCTCCCCACCACGGTTGTGGGGAGTTCCGAATTGTTGAGAGTCAAAACGAGTTGACCCTGTTCGGTGACCGGAACCTCAAAGAACACTTGGTAGGTGCCGATGTTGGTCAGTTGGAATGTGCTGGTGCCGGTCCTGAGGATTGTTCCCGAAGTTGGACCGGTTTGGGGAAACTGCACATCGGTTCCGGCTGCCACCGTGGCAGAGTTGTCACCGGGCATGCGAGCGAAGAACTCTGCAAATGTCGAAGGGCCACTCGGGCCCACCGGTCCGGACGCCCCCGGGACCCCCGGGATTCCTTGAGCACCGGTTGCACCGGTTGCACCGGTCGCACCGGTTGCGCCGGTTGCGCCGGTTGCGCCGGTTGCGCCCGCCGGTCCCGTCGCACCGATGAGCCTGGTACCGGTCTGCGGCCAAGTGCCATTGGCCTTCGGTCCGTAGAGCACCGATGCCTGTGTGTCGAGGTAGAAGTCGCCGTCGTTGCCAATGGTCCCAGTGGGCGCGCCGATCCCGCTGTCGAGCTGGTTTCCGTTTACGCCTGCCGGGACACCGCTACTCGAAGCCATGCCGACAACGGGTACGTTGAGGGTCGCGTTGCCCATTGACCCGTTGAAGGTCGCGTCACCAAAGCTGAACACACCGCCGTCCTTGGCAACCAACCAGTACCCGTGGTCATCCGCAGTCGGAACGATGCCGGTAATCGGTGAGTTGAGTGTCTGGCCTGCCATCGATCCGTAGAACTGGGCTGTACCAAAGCTGAACACACCACCGTCCGAAGCGACAAGCCAGTAGCCACTGCCATTGTCCGTCGTGGCGACTCGAGTGGCCGAAGCCAGGCGAGCTGAAAGCTCGACAGTGCGGGAGGGGGCCGTTGAGCTCTGGGCGGATATGACCCCGGCTCCGAAGATCAAAAGTGCGCCCACTGCCATTATCAGCTTGCTTCGGTGTCCGGTTTTCATAGTCTGAACTCCTTATTGAATGGTTCCGGTGCAGGGTAGCGGTCCACGGGTATGACTGTAAGTTCCACGACGACTTTCTCGTAGATGTGAACACCGGCCCGGTTGAACTGCAGTTCCCGATGTGCTGCTCCCGAACGCTGACACACAGATCGCCGCACCGAACCACGGACTGTCCGGGTGGGGCGGCCGCACCGATCGACGGCTTTGCGCTCGTCCGCGCCAGCCAAGCGGAGGCTGTTGACAGCTGCGATGAGCAGGGAGAGCGGGTGCTGCCCTTCTCGTTCTCGCTGGTCGCGTATGACCTGTGCTTCGTCCAGCATCAGCAGGTAGCCGCTGTACCCGTGCTGGTCGGCGCCGCCACCGGGCCCGAGAGACACCTCGATGTCCTGCCAGGTCACACGGACCAGCCCTCGAGCCGACGCGGTGACACCATTCATGGTCTTCCGGATGCGAGCCGTTCTGGAGATTTGGAGCTCTGCGTTGTGGCAGAGGCCAAAGATGAGCTCGGACAGGTCGTCTTCGGTGTTGTGGCGCGGCTCGGCCTGTACCCGGCTGGTGAGCCAGCCCGGCGAGTATCGGCAGACCGGGTCGGGATGATCAATCCCAGAGACGCACTCTCATGGACTGGCTGGCCGTGGCCAGGAGCGAACCCCCTTGCGACCACAGGTAGGCGACCCCTTGTCCATACCCGCCGACCAGCGCCTGAATGCGGATATCGCAGAGCACCCATTCGGTCGGCTCCAAGCTGACCACCCTCAGCGTGTTGTCGAGGCTGTGGGACATCACATTTCGGCCAATTGGCTGGGACACCCCTCCGGGGACATAGTCACCCAATATCGCCAGGGTTGCCGCCGACGGTTCGAGATGCCCCGGCACCCGTGCCCACAGGGCACTGGTGGCGTCGGCTGTTTCGCCCGGCCCAGCATTGAGTTCCTCAAATGATCGGCCTTTAGCCAGCCGCAGTTCGATGAGGTCGAAGATGGAGGCGGTGTCGAGGAACGGCAACCGCCGTGGTGGGCACTCATCCGGCGGAGGCACCTCGGGTGGGGTGACCCACACCCCACCGACATCCAGCGAACCGGCGGTACCGACCGCCGCGTTCACCGTCAGTATCTCCTTGTCCCCAACGTTGCCGACCACTCTGCCCTGAGTGACCCGCTTCCCGACCGCGGCCAAGGTGACTGTCAGATCGAGGACGGCGTCGGTGGGGGCATAGGAGAGATATTGCGCTGTTGCCCAAATGGTGGGTCGACCTGATGCGTGTTCGAGAGCAACCAGCGCGGCGGCCAAACCGCAACCGCCGAAGAGGAAGTTGCCCGGCGTGGTCAGCTCGGGGACGACGTGGAGCCGCCAATGAAGGTCATCGCCAATCGGTTCGATACCCAAAAACTTTCTGGCATCTGTCAATTTCTCGGTACCTCCGACCATGACATCGCCTTGTCCACTCGGACGTCGCCGGGCAAACCCAGGATTCGCTCCCCCAGAATGTTCCGCTGGATCTCCGAGGTGCCCCCTTCGATGGAGTTGGCCCGGGAACGGAGGAACATCTTGCGCGACGAGCCGGGCCGGCCGACCAGGCCCAACGCCTCGGACCGCCGCATGGTGTAGTCGTAGTCGACCAGCGCTGCCGGCCCGAGCAAATCAACACACAGTTCGTAGACCCGCTTGTTGACCTCAGCAAACATCAACTTGGCGATCGAACCCTCCGGGCCCGGATTGCCCGCCTTCCGGTTCTGACTGGCCCGCATGTTGGTGAGCCGCAGAGCCTCGGATTCGATCCACGACCTCATCAACCGGTCCCGATCGACCGGGTTCTGGCGGCTCGGATCGTTCTGCCAGATACGCACGGCTTCGGCGATCGAACCCGATCCCCGGGTCGGCGGCCCACTACCCCCGCCGATGGTGGTGCGTTCATTGGAGAGTGTCGTCATCGCCACTCGCCAACCCTCGTCGATGTCCCCGATGCGATCGGCATCGGGTACCCGCACTTCGGTGAGGTAGACCTCGTTGAACTCCGCCTCACCCGTCATCTGGCGGAGTGGGCGTACTTCCACGCCGGGCGCGTGCATATCCAGGGCAAAGTAGGTCAGACCCTTGTGCTTGGGCTGATCGGGGTCCGTACGGGTCACCAGCATGCCCCGATCGGCGATGTGGGCCAGGGTGTTCCATACCTTCTGTCCGGTCACAATCCATTCGTCACCGTCCCGCACCGCCCGGGTCGCCAATCCGGCCAGGTCTGAACCCGCTCCGGGCTCACTGAAGAGTTGGCACCACACCTCCTCACCCGTGAAGGTCTTGCGCAGAAGACGAGTCCGCAGTTCTTCGGATCCATGGGTGGCCATGGTCGGGGCCGCCATGGTCCATCCGAAAAACTCCCGTGCCCCACCCGGTTGGGCCCCGGCCTCTGCCAGCCGTCTGTCGATCTCCCGTTGGAGCCCGGGAGGCAACAGGAGACCGCCGCTTCCCTCGGGGAAGGACACCCAGGCCAAGCCCAGGTCGAACTGGCGTCCACGGAACTCGTCGACCGGTGTCTTTCGGGGATCGAGCTCCGCCAGCAGCTGATTGACACGATCACCGACCAAGGAGAGTTCGTTTGGCATGCCAAGAACATACTTGGCAGGAGACACCCGGTCGGCGGCTCGGCCCTTTCTCTCAGGTTCACTCGCACCGTCCCGGTGGGAGCGGGTCGGCCGGCAAAACGGGCTCCAATCCACTGGCCGATCTGGGCGCACCGGATTCCACGTCACCTATATGCCGTCGGCCACCCACATCCGTGGCCGCAACGGGGTTCTGTTGGCCGACGCGTGCCAGGACGGGATGGAGGCGTCCTTGGGCACTGCCATCGCCGGCTCCCCCAATTTGTTCATGTTGGTGGGTCCCAATACCGGGCTGGGGCATACCTCGATGGTGATCATGATCGAAGCCCAGGCCGCCTACATTATGGACGCCTTGCAGAAGATGGCGGGCCGCGAGTTGGCAACCGTCGAAGTCCGCCCCGAAGTCCGGACCTCGTAGAACGACCATCTCCAACCCCAAATGGAAGGCACCGTCCGGCGGTACTCGCCTCCGGCGTGCGTTCCGGCGAGCGCTGGCCGTCGACGTGTCTGGGGTGGGTACGTTACTGCTGCTCGCGTTCTCGGTAGAGCGCGTTGTCCGCCCGTGCCACAAGGCCGTGCGGTCCGTCGTCCGGTTGTAGTTCCGCAAACCCAACCATTACCGACCCGTACTCGGGAGCTTCCGCTAGGGCTGCATTGACGAGCGCGAGCCGCGTCGTTGCATCGGCGAGGTTCAGACCTGCGATTGCGCAGACGAACTCGTCACCCCCATAGCGAAAGACCAGGTCGTAGGAGCGCAGCGTTGCCCTCAAGGTATTGGCGACCTCGAGCAGCATCCGGTCACCGGCAGCGTGGCCGCGCGAGTCGCTGATGGCGTTGAGGCCGACGACGACGACGAATGCCAGTACGAATGGCTGCTGTGACCGTCTCGCTCTCGCCATGTCGCGTTCCAACTCCACGAACCCTGCGCCCCGGAGATACACACCGGTTAAGGCATCGACGGAGCTGTCTTCTCGCTCCCTGGATTGGTCTCTGCCTTCGGCAACCGAAGGCCCGCTACTCCCGCCTTCGGCTTCGCCTGAATCATCCCTATTGACCACACCCCAATCTATCCCGCCACGTGTCGCGGTATGCATTGTTGCCGCACGGTCGAACCAACACCGGTGATCCGGAGGCGCTTTCAGTGTCACCCCGCCACCGTCATGGGACCACCTCCCCGCCACCGTCATGGGACCACCTTTCCGCACGAGCATGTGATCACCTCGTCCCCATTCGTCCTGCCGACCGGGGGGCTGTCAACTGCTGAGAGTCACACCCCTACGACATAGTGATCGGTGATGAACTTGCGTGAGTGGGCCGAGGCCCAACATATCCATCCACAGACGGCCTACCGGTGGTTCCGGGAAGGAAGGCTGCCGGTTCCTGCCCAACGGGTTGATGGCCTCATCGTGGTCGGGGATCTCACCAAGTGTGCATCTGTTCACGTAAGCAAGACCGTGATCTACGCCCGCGTCTCCTCCGCCGACCAGAAGTCCGACCTCGACCGACAGGTGGCGAGGGTCACCACCTGGGCGACATCGAACGGGTACTCCATCGACTCGGTGGTGACCGAAGTCGGGTCCGCTCTCAACGGGAAGCGACGTAGGTTTCTCTCCCTTCTTCGGGATTCGGAGGTGACCACGATCGTCGTCGAGCACCGGGATCGGTTCGCCAGGTTCGGAGCCGAGTACGTCGCCGCTGCTCTCGACGTTGAACATCGCCGCATGGTGATAGTCGATGACCCAGAAGTGGATGACGATCTGGTGAGAGACATGACCGAGCTGATGACCTCGCTCTGTGCCCGGCTCTATGGTCGACGGTCGGCCGCCCATCGTGCAGCCAGGGCCATCGAAGCCGTGACTGTCGACGCCGGACCCGGAGGCGGTTCCGATGGCTGATCCGGTGGTGACTGATCCAGCGACAGTGACGGTCAAGAAGAAGCGGTCTCCGAGGGAGAAATTCGAGATACCCGATGGCTGGATCGCCCGAGGCTTCGAGTTCGAGGTCGCCTGGCCCGACGATCCCGAGTTGGCGTCCAGGGTTCGGTCCCAGTTCGGTGGTCGCCGGTTCGCCTACAACTGGGCGCTCGCCCAGGTGAAGTCCGACATGGACGCCCGCAAGCTCGACCCATCCCACGCCTCGGTGCAGTGGAATCTCTACGCACTCCGGAAGCGGTTCAACGCCGAGAAGCCGACCATCGCTCCATGGTGGGAAGCCAACTCGAAGGAGGTGTACTCCACCGGGATTGCCGACCTGTGTGTGGCCCTCAAGAACTGGTCCGACTCCAAGGCCGGAAAACGCAAGGGCAAGAAGGTCGGGTTCCCCAAGTTCCGATCTACGAGGAAAGACCAGGCCAGGGTGCGCTTCACCACCGGGGTCATGCGGGTCGAGCCGGACCGTCGGACCATCACCTTGCCGGTGGTGGGGACCCTCCGGTCGAAGGAGAACACCCGCCGCCTCGAACGACTGGTCCGGACCGGCAAAGCCCGCATCCTGTCTGCCACTCTCAAAGAGAGGTGGGGACGGTTGTTCGTCTCGTTCTCCTGCATCGTCGAGGCTCACCGGTATCCGGCCCCTACCAAGGGCGGGCGGGCCGGCGTCGATCTCGGGATGCGAGTCCTGGCCACCATCGCCGACTCCGACGGCGTCGTCATCGAAGTCCCCAACCCCGCTCCACTGCGGGCGACACTGACCGAGCGCCGCCGGGTCGGTCGGCAACTTCCTAGACGCATCCCCGGCTCCCGAGGACACGATGCAGCGAAAGCCAAGCTCGCATCCCTCGACCGGAGGTGCGTCCACCTGCGCAAGCAGGCATCCCACCAGCTCACCACCATGCTGGCGGACACCTACAGCGAGGTGGTCATCGAAGACCTCGACCTCGCTGCCATGAAAAAGAGCATGGGACGGCGGGCATTCCGGCGTTCCGTCTCTGACGCTGCACTTGGCCAGATCAGACCACAACTCACCTACAAGATGGCCTGGCGAGGAACCACGCTGACGGTTGCTAACCGTTGGTTCGCATCCTCGAAGATCCACCATGGGTGTGGGTGCCGCTTGATCGAACCGAGGAAGCTCGCCAAACAACTCGTCTGCACAGTGACAGGCGAGTTGGTCGACCGGGACGTCAATGCAGCACATAACCTCCGCGACTGGCCGGACATTGCCAGTTACAGCTCAGTTGGAGCTGTGGCCCCGAAGCCCAGCAGTCCCACCGGTAGCGGTGGGGGACTCGGCTCCGACATCGGACCATCCGACGCCGGAGGAGGGAGCGTAAGACCTTTGCAGTCTCGGAAGGCCGCACCCAGTGAGGCCAGGACCCGCAAGGGAACCCCGAGAAGGGGTGCGGCATGAGTGATGCTCACTATCGCTCACTCGGCTGCAACGGCACGGACCCCGCTTATTTCCGAAGTGCCGAACTACCACGCTGTGGCCCACCTTCACCTGGCGGTTCCGCCGGCTTACTCGTCGATTCGAGCTCGACAAGTACGTCACCACCGGGGTTGTCTCAGCCATGGTGACACCGAAGTCCACGCCAGAGATCGCCGGGTAGGTTCGGATTGGGGCCCGAGGGAACTCGGCCTCACCCGACCGGCCATGCGGCCAGGTAGCCCTTGCTCAACGCGCCGTCCCCGCTCATTCAGCGGATCGGCTCACCCCATTCAAGCTCCTTGCGGAGGACAGGCTTGAGCACTTTGCCGCCAGGGTTGCGCGGCATCAACTCGCCGCGGACCACCAGATACTGCGGCACCTTGAAGTCGGCCAGATTGGCTCGGGCATATTCGATGAATCCGTTCCGGTCGAGCATCGTTCCCGGGATTGGGACGACGATGGCGCCAACCTTCTCACCCATCATCTGGTCGGGTACCCCCACCACGGCAACTTCAAAGACTCCCGGTGCTGCGGAGAGCACATTCTCTACTTCCACGCAGTACACGTTCTCTCCCCCGCGGTTGATCATGTCCTTGACCCGGTCGACGATGTAGGTGAAACCATCGTCGTCTATGCGAGCCAGATCGCCGGTGTGCAACCAACCGCCGACGAAGGCTTCAGCGGTGGCTTCCGGATTATTCCAGTAGCCCATGACGACGTTGGCGCCCCGTATGAGCAACTCCCCTACCCCCGTCCCGGGATCCGGGTCGACCACATGGAGATCGACCACCGGTGCGGCGAAACCCACCGAGTCGGCGTGGGTATCGGCATACTCGTCGGGCAGAAAGGTGGACACGCTCGAGGTCTCGGTCAGACCGAAACCGTTGCCGACCCTGGCACCTGGGAAACTCTCCTTTACCTGTCGTACCAGGTCCGGGGCGATGGGGGCACCGCCATAGGTGGCGAAGCGAACGCCGGTGACGTCGAAATCGGAGAAGTTGCTCTGGCTGATGGCCAGCCAAAAGATGGCCGGCACGGTGGTGACCACGGTGATCCGCTCGTCGGCGATGGCGGTGAGAAAACGCTGTACCTCGAAGGCCGGCATCACCACGGCCGTGCCGCCCTGTTGCAACGTAGGCAGCAGTTGACTGTTGCAGCCGGTGACATGGAACAACGGAACGCTGATCAGATTGCGCAACGTCGGGTCGTACTCGGGCATGTTGGCAATGCGACGACAGGTTTCGGAATTGGTGAGGAAATTGTCGTGGCTGGTCATGGCGCCCTTGGGAAACCCGGTTGTCCCCGAGGTATAGAAGATCGCGGCCAGATCGGTCGGTTTCAACCCCTCGGCGACGTACGGTGGGCCATCGGGCAGATCGGCACCGGGTTCGACGACGTAGGATGCCCCGGAGTCATCCACCACGTAGGCGACCTCGCTGTCGGTGAATCGGGTGTTGACCGGGACGACCACCCCGCCGGCCATCAAAGTGCCGAAGAAGGCCAGCACCCAGTCGAGGCCGTTACCGCTGCGGATGGCCACCCGGTCACCGTCGTTGATGCCGACGGCGCGCAGTCCACCGGCCACTCGGGCGGACCGGTCCCACACTTCCGCGTACGACACCCGGGGTCCGTCCAACACCACCACGGCCTCCGCGTCCCCATCGCGCTCCACCGACGACCGCAGCATGGCGACGACCGAAGAAGGCAATTCCGCATAGTGCTTGACACCGAGCTGGTCGCGGGTGACCCCGGTGTCATCGAAGGCGTGGGAGGGCATCAGTAGGGTTCCACGTTCTCGAAGATCCGGCGCGGATTCCCGGTGAGCATTGTCTCGATCTGATCTTCGGTCACGCCCTTGTCGAGCAGATACGGCAACACGTCGTCGATAATGTGCAGGTAGTGCCACTGGGGTGTGGCAGCCAGGGCCCACGGCTCGATCCAGTCGATGTAGCAGGCCGCATCGTGAGCCAGCACCATGTTCTCGGCGAAGCCGCGGCGACACATCTCGACCACCGTGTCGGCCCGTGACTCGAAGGTGGTTTCGAGATTGATGCCGAAGCGATCCATACCGAGGACAAAACCGGCTTCAGCCAGTGACTGTAGGTGGTCGGCGTCGGAGGAGTCACCGCTGTGACCGAGTACCACCCGGCGGGGATCGACCCCTTCGTCGTCCAGAACCCGCTGTGCAGCCAAGCCCTGCAGGCTGCCGGGGTGGGTGTGGATGGTGATGGGAGTACCTGTTCGGCGGTGCGCCTTGGCCACCGCACGCATGACCCGTTCCACCCCTCCTGTCATTCCCTGTTCGTCAATGGCGCACTTGAGCATGCCGGCCTTCACCCCGGTGCCGGCGATCCCTTCGGTGATGTCGCTCACGAACATGTCGACCATCGGATCGGGGACCGGTTGACCCAGGGCGGCCTCCAGGGCCGGGCCGCGGTAGTGGAAGAAGAACGGCACGTCGCTATAGGTGTAACAACCGGTGGCAACCACAATGTTGAGATCGGGCACCTGGGCGGCGATGCGCTGAATGCGGGGGATGTAGCGGCCGAGCCCGATGACTGTAGGGTCGACGATGGTGCTCACCCCCCGGGTGGCCAGCTCGGTGAGCTTCTGGACGGCGTCGTCCACCCGGGAGTCTTCGTCGCCCCATTCGTCGGGATAGTTCTGCTGCACGTCGGGAGTGAGCACAAAGATGTGCTCGTGCATGTAGGTGCGACCGAGTGCGGCGCTATCGACGGGACCTCGGACGGTCTCAACCTGGGTCATGACGCTCCTCGCTGTCTGTTGTCGGTGGCTGTGGAGAATCGCCTCTCCCCCGTCGTTACTCTGCCATCCCCACCCGGCCTCTGCCACCGGACTGTCGAAGAACGGCTTGTCAGGCGCGCTCGGTCCGACATCCGCCCTGGGCGCGCATCGAACAATCGGTGCCGGGCCTACGAGAGGTTGGCGGCGTCGCAATCCACAGCCACCGAGAGAGCCGCACACAACGCCCTCATGGTGGCGGGTTGAGCTCGTCCGATCCGTCGGCGAAAGCGGTCGCGTGCGAGAAGCTGGACGTTGTCGAGGTTCACGACGGAGGGTTGCCTGATCCCATCGCCGGGGCCAAGGGGCACCTCGGTGGACAGACTCCGGATGGTGGAAGTGACAGGAGCGATGATCACGGAGTGGAGCAGTCGTCCCAGGGGATCACGGGTGAGGACCACAACCGGGCGAATCTTGTCGAGCTCGGCGAGCCAGACCTCACCGCGGCGCACGGCGGCGGTCACGAGAGGTCGTCGGCGTACAGCGCCTCCCAGTCGGTATCGTCGCCAATGCCGCTGATGTCGCCGAACGATGCCAAGTCGATCTCGTCCTCGGTCGGTGGCACCCGTTGGTAGGCGGCGACGTCAGCCCGAAGACGCTCGGCGCGGATGAGCCGATCCAACGCCACGTCGATGACCTCGGAGGTCGACCCGACACCCAGGAGATCTCGAGCAGCTGCCGCCTTGGCACGGTCGAGAGTAATAGTGGCCTTCTCTTTTGCCATACACAAGATACTACCATGAGGTAGTAAACAATGGCTGGTCAGGCAATGCCAGCGACACAGCCTCCCGTTGGTGACCGTGATGGTGGAGGCAACCGAAACCGTCCGGAGCACGCCGCCGGCCGGTCAGGGTTTCTGAGCAGTCAGGACGATTGGGCCCACCTACAGTTTC
The DNA here is from genome assembly GCA_003152015.1 of Acidimicrobiaceae bacterium. Lineage (GTDB taxonomy): Bacteria > Actinomycetota > Acidimicrobiia > Acidimicrobiales > RAAP-2 > DASZIT01. The sequence continues at coordinate 59,558 of PLZF01000105.1, forward strand.
GGACGAGCCCGTTCGAGGATGGCGGAGGTGTCGACACCGGTCGGCAGGGTGCCGAAGGCAACGCCCCAATCCCCACCGAGGCGGGACGCGCAATACGCGTCCGCCACTGCCGGATGGCCGAACCGCACCAAGAGGGTGCCCTGCAGCGCCATGGCCATCGACTCGGCGATCGTGCGGGCCCGATGCTCCATGGCGTCGAGGTCACTGAGTTGGTGGCGCAATCGTCCAACCGCCGCGTCCAACCGGGAGTCGGCCCCACCGCCGGCGTCGAGCTCATCGAAGAAGACCTCCACCGACTCGGGCTGTTTGGCCATGGCCCGGAGGGTGTCGAGAGCGGCCACGTTGCCCGATCCCTCCCACACCGATAGCACCGGTGCCTCCCGGTAGAGCCGGGGCATGCCTGAGTCCTCGGAGTAACCGTTTCCGCCCAGGCACTCCATCGCTTCCGCGGCGTGGACGGGGCCACGTTTACAGACGTAGTACTTGCTCGAGGCCAAGCCGACCCGCCGGAACAGGGCTTCCCGTTCGTCACCCTGGCCGGCCCGATCGGTGGCGCCGGCCAGTCGCATGGCCACGGCAATCGCTGCCTCGGTTTCGATGGCCAGATCGGCCAGGACATTGCGCATCAACGGCTGGTCGATGAGGTACTTCCCGAAGGCCTTCCGATGGGTGGCGTGGTGGACCGCCTCGAACAGGCCGAGCTGCATCCCCGCGGCCGCCCCGATGGTGCAGTCGAGCCGGGTCATGTTGACCATCTCCACGATGGTTCGTACGCCACGACCTTCGTCGCCGACCATCCAAGCTACGGCGTCGTCGTACTCGATCTCGGAGCTGGCGTTCGACTTGTTGCCGAGCTTCTCCTTCAGTCGTTGCACCTGCATGCCGTTCAGGGAGCCGTCGGGAAGCACCCTGGGCATAAGGAAGCACGAGAGCCCACCGGGGGCCTGGGCCAACACCAGAAACAGATCTGACATCGGAGCCGAGGTGAACCATTTGTGGCCGGTGATCCGGTAAGAGCCGTCCGCGGTGGGCTGGGCCCGAGTGGTGTTGGCCCGGACATCGGAGCCGCCCTGTTTCTCCGTCATCGACATGCCGGCGATGAGCCCCCGTTTGGTGAGCGGCGGGCGCGACCCGAAGTCGTAGTCACGCGACGTGAGCAGGGGCTCGTACCGCGCGGAGAGCTCGGGATTGGCCCGTAGGGCCGGTACCACCGCATAGGTCATCGAGATGGGGCAACCGTGCCCGGCGTCGGTGGCCGTCCAGGCCAGAAACTTCGCCGCCCGGGACACATGGGCCCCTGGTCGCCCATCGCTCCAGGGACTGGCATGGAGCCCGAAGCCAACCGCGTGCTCCATCAGATGGTGATAAGCGGCGTCGTACTCGACCTCGTCGATGCGATTGCCATAACGGTCGAAACTATGGAGTACCGGAGGATGTGCCTCGGCCAGGCGTCCCCACTCCTGGGCCTCGGCGCTACCGGCCAGACGGCCCACCGCGTGCAGCTCGTCTTCGGCCCATCCGGCCCCTTCGCGGTGGAGTGCCTCGAGAAGGGCCGGGCTGTCGGCGACGTCGAAATCGACAAGGGGTGGGGCCTGATTGGTAACGACATGGGTGTCAGGCATGGTGGCTCCTTCTTCGTCGGTGACGCTACAGGCCGGTCTACTACGCCTGACTGTCGGCTTCCGGACGAACATCGGTGTCGGACCGGGTAACGACGAATCGTGCTCCATCCCCGCCCACCGTGACCGAATGACGTATGTCACGAGAGGATGCCCCGATGTGGATCTCGAAGTCACCCCGGTCGACCGACCACCGATTGCCGTCCACATCCCAATGCGCGAAGGCCCGGTCGTCGAGGGTGAAGTGGACGGTCGCCGTCTCCGCCGGGGCCAACTCCACCTTCTCGAATGCCTTGAGCTGCTTCGAGGGTTGCTCCTCGGGCCCGGACACCGAACGCACATAGACCTGCACGACCTCGGAGGCTGCTCGGGCCCCCGTGTTGGTGACCGGCAACTCGACCTCTACGTTGGCGGACTCCCCCACTGTCACCTTCGGCCTGTCGTAGTGGAACGTGGTGTAGGACAGGCCGTGCCCGAAACAGAACAGCGGTTCGATACCGTAGGCATCGAAGTGGCGATAGCCCACCCGGGTGCCCTCGGCGTAGACGACCTTTCCGTCCTTGCCGGGATAGTGGCCAAAGGCCGGGGTGTCCTCCAGCCGGGCCGGGAAGGTGATGGGCAGCCGGCCCGACGGGCCGGTGTGGCCAAGGAGGTGATCAACCAGGGCCTCGGCCCCCTCTTCGCCCGGGTACCAGAGCATCATGTTGGCGCGCACGGTGCCCACCCATGGCATGGCGATGGGAGAGCCGGCATTGACGATGACGACAGTGTTGGAGTTGGCGGCCGCCACCCGCTCCACCAACTCGACCTGGTCACCGGGAAGATCGAGATCGTCACGGTCGAAGCCCTCGGACTCCCCGTCACTGTTGGACCCGACGATGACCACCGCCACCTCGGCGGAGGCGGCCGCCGCCACCGCGCGTTCCATGGCGTCGCCCGGCAAACCGGGAAGGGCACCGATCCGAAGCCCGGCACCGGGCAGTCCCATCGAAGAGAGCTCGAAGCGGAGTTGGTAGTGCCGGTCAGCGATGAGCTCAAACTCCCGCTCGACCGTGGTGCTGCCGAAGCCCATAAATGACGTCCCCGGAGATGGATCCCAATTGTCCACCACCAGCTGATCGTCGATGAACAGCCGGCTACGCCCGGCACTTTCGAGGGAGAACCGCCACGGGCCGGACTGGCTGGCGTGAAACCCTGCCGACCCTCGAGCGGAGAAACGCTCCCCGGCAAGGCCGGGCACCGGATCGCCCAACCACAAGAAACGACCGCGATAACCGGATTGGGTGGCCACGGGAGCCCCAGCCAGGTCCTGGCCTTGGAAGAATTGGACCCGAAAACCCGGGGCTCCATCCTCGGTCGGATCGAACCGGCGCGGGTCGATGGTCGGGCAGGTGGCATGTATCCGACACCCCGGTTCGTAGACCACCTCCACGGTGTCTCCGAGCCGGGAGCGGAGGGCATCGAGGGGGGACGCCACCCGGTGCGGGTTCACGGTGGCGCTGCCTCCACCGCTGAACTCGAGGACGTCGGCCGCCGGGCCGATGAGGGCGATGCGGCTCAGTTTGGTGGCGTCGAAGGGGAGGATCCCGTCGTTGGTCAGCAACACCGCCGATTCGGCCGCCGCCCGGTTGGCGATGCGGCGTCGTCCCGGATCGTCCTCGCTACGCTCGGGCACATCGTCGATCCCCCGGGCGAACGTGTCGGTGCGGACCATGAGCCGCAAGATTCGACGGACTGACTCGTCCAGGACTCCGCCATCCAGTTCGCCACCTCGGACGGCGGCAGCAAGTTTGTCGCCCAGCCACCTCGGCGGCCCCGGCATCTCGATGTCGAGCCCGGCCGTGGCTGCCGGCACGGTGCTGTGAGCACCGAACCAGTCCGATACCACCACACCGTCGAAGGCCCATTCCTCCTTGAGGATCCGACCGAGCAGCTCAGGGCTCTCCGCGGCATAGGTGCCGTTCACCCGGTTATAGGCCGACATCACCGCCCACACGCCGGCTTCTTTGACCGCAGCTTCGAACGCTTGGAGATGGATCTCCCGCAGGGCGCGCTGATCGACTTCGGCACTGATCGTCATCCGCTCGAACTCCTGGTCGTTGCAGGCAAAGTGCTTGATACAACTCCCGACTCCGTGTCGCTGCACGCCCCGTACATAGGCAACCGCGAGACGACTGGTGAGAAATGGGTCCTCGGAGTACGACTCGAAGGTCCGACCGGCCAGAGGAGTCCGCGGGATACATACGGTGGGGCCGAGAAGTAGGTGCACCCCCTTGGTGACAGCCTCCGCGGCCAGGACCTCACCCACCTGTTCGATCAGGTCCGGGTTCCAGGTGGCGCCGAGAGCACTGCCACACGGGAGCGACAGCGATCGGTCGATGAATCGGGCTCCCCTCACCCCTGAGGGTCCATCGGACATATTGAGACGCCCGATCCCGAGGCGGGCGATGGGCGGGAGGTGCCACAAGTCGTGACCGCCGGTGAGCGATGCCTTCTCTTCGAGGGTCAGCTGGTCCAGAAGGGAATCGATGTGAGCCTCGTCGGCGCTTGCCCCGGTTACGGTCACGTTCGCATCTCGATTCGCCACTCCATGCTCTTCTCTTCTCGTCCCTGACATCAGGTGCCGCTCGGACGGGCCGAAGCCGGCACACCCGCTGGAGATTAGACGGGACAAACGACAGCTACCAGGTGGTACGTTCGGATGCCACGTACCGCGCCGAATGCCTTTCCATGGGGGGTAGCTATGGATGTCGAACGGATGAGCCCGCTGGATGCGTCCTTCCTCCACATCGAAGATGACGTGAGTCATATGCATATTGCCTCAATCGGAATTTTCGAGGGCCCGGAACCGCCGTTCAACGCCATCGTGGCCATGATCGACAGCAAGCTTCCCCTCGTCCCCCGCTACCACCAGGTCGTCAGAAAGGTTCCCTTGGAGCTCGGGCGACCGGTATGGGTGGACGATCCCCACTTCAAGATCGAGTACCACATCCGGCACACCGCGTTGCCCACGCCCGGTGGAGAGGCCGAGCTGCAGAAAATGGTCGAACGGGTGATGTCCCAAGCGCTCGACCGGGCGAGGCCACTGTGGGAGATCTGGGTGGTCGAAGGGCTCGAGAACGGCCAGTGGGCGATGATTTTCAAAGTCCACCACGCCATGGTCGACGGAGTATCGGGCACCGACCTGTTAGCGGCAATCATGGACATTTCACCCGAGCATTCGGACTCCGAGCCGCAACCTTGGCGGCCGAGGCCGTCGCCATCGGGGGGCCAACTGGTGGCGGAAACGATGATGCGGCTGATGCGGAGTCCTTACGAGCAGGTTCGGGCACTACGAGCCACCGCCCGGGTACCTCGCCAGGCGATGCGTCAAGTCGGAGAAGTGGTCAAAGGCCTGTCCGCCATGTCCGGCCTGGTTCGGTCCACACCGGTTTCGAGCCTCAACGGGCCCCTGGGACCCCATCGTCGGTACGCCTGGGCGTCGAGCTCGGTAGCGGACGTGAAGGCGGTGCGAAAAGCCCATGGCGGAACGTTCAATGACGTCGTATTGGCGGCCATCACCCACGGGTTCCGGGAGCTCCTTCTCTCTCGCGGCGAGGAGGTGGACCGGGTGGTGCGCACCTTGGTCCCGGTGTCCGTGCGGCCGCGGGATGCCAGTGGCAAAGCCGTTGGCGATGGCACCCTTCACAACAAAGTGTCAGCCATGTTCGCCGAGCTTCCGGTTGGGATTGCCGATCCGGTCGAGCGTCTCCACGCCATCACCTTGCAGATGGAAGGCCTCAAGGACTCGAAACAGGCGGTGGCGGCCGAGGCGCTCACCTCCATGTCGGGCTTCGCCCCGCCCATGTTGCTGGCCCTCGGAATGCGCCTGGCCACCCGGTTGCCCCAGCGGAACGTGAATACCGTGACCACCAATGTGCCGGGCCCCCAAATCCCGCTGTACATGCAAGGCCGGAGAATGCTCGAGGCCTATCCCTACGTCCCTCTGGCCGGTCAAGTCCGGTTGGGCGTGGCCATCTTCTCCTACGACGGACAGGTGAATCTCGGAATCACCGGCGATTACGACACCACCGCCGATATCGACGTTTTGAGCCGCGGTTTCGAAGAGGGGATGAAGGCGTTACTAAAAACCAACGACTGATCGTCGATCAACGCGGCCAGCGAAAGTTGTCAGGAGTTATACGGTGACCAGCGTTGGTTTGGTGCTCGGCGCCGGTGGCGTGGTGGGACAGGCGTATCACGCCGGCGTGCTGGCAGCGTTGGAAACTGAGCTCGGATGGGACCCCCGCACCGCCAACGTGATTGTTGGCTCGTCGGCCGGGGCGGTCACCGGTACCGCGCTGCGCATGGGCATTGCCGGTTCGGACCTGGCCGCGGTAGCCGCCGGGACGCCGCTGTCGCCTGAGGGTGCACAGTTGATGGAGCAGATTCTCCCTGACGCCTCCGATCTGCCGCCGATGCCGGCAGGGTCATGGCTCCGCCCCTGGCGACCACCATCGACCGCCCTCCTGGCCCGCTTCGGTCGGCGCCCGTGGGCCTTCCGGCCCGGCGTGGCTGCCATGACCCTCATCCCCGCCGGTAAGGTCGATCTCAGACAACGCGGGGATTCACTCCACAAGATGGTCGGCGACCAGTGGCCCGACCGGTTGTGGATCTGCGCGGTTCGGCGCACTGATGGTGTGCGGGTCGTGTTCGGGAGGCCGGGGTCTCCGCCGGCCTCCTTGGCTTCGGCAGTATTGGCCTCGTGCTCCATCCCGGGCTACTTCGTTCCTATCGCCATCGGTGGCGTCGAGTATTTCGACGGCGGAGTCCACTCCCCCACCAACGCCGACGTACTCCGATACCACCAGCTCGACCTGGTCATCGTCATATCTCCCATGTCGGCGGTTCATCCTCGGGGCAGTGCTCCCGATGGACTCCTCCGATGGTCGGCGCACCGACGTCTCGAACGCGAGAGCCGCATACTGCAAAGCCGGGGGACCACGGTCATCCGATTCGAACCGAGCGCGGAGTCCCTCGATGTGATGGGCCTGAGGCCGATGGCCAACGACCGCTCCGATCGGGTAGGGGCGGCGGCCTACCGGGAGACACTTCGACGGATGGAGTTCACCCATCTCGGCAAACGACTCGGAGTGAATAAGGCCGGGTCGCAGCCACCTACTTTCGGCCCGGGCCCGGATTCGCCAGGAGAGGTCGGCATCAGTGTCCGAACGGGATCAGTTGCGCATGAATGATGAAGAAGTGTCGTACATGCTCCTCGACGACCTCGACGCCATGAGGAGCTGACATGGTCCCCCAATTCATTTCGGCTCCTTCTCCCACCATGGCCCGGGCGGGAGCCGGTGGGAATCCCTGTCAAGGCCTGTGGTACGCCCCCGACACCAAGCCCAAGGTGGCGTTCATCGCCACTCACTATGACATCGACTTCTCCGAGCATTACCTGGCCGAGTACCTGGCCACCCGCGGGTACGGGTTCCTGGGGTGGAACACCCGCTTCCGGGGCATGGGCTCCTACTTCACACTCGAGCAAGCCGTCGTCGACATCGGGGTGGGTGTGCGCTGGCTCCGGGAGGTTGCCGGCATCGACACCGTCGTCCTCCTGGGGAACTCCGGCGGGGCTTCCTTGATGGCCGCCTACCAGAGCCAGGCGATTGAGCCCACCATCTCCCCCACCCGGGGATCGCGCCTTCCCGATGAGACGTTGACACTTCCGGCTGCCGATCTGTTCGTGTCGCTGAACGCGCACCTCGGCCGGCCAGATGTCCTCACCACCTGGCTCGACCCTTCGGTGACCGACGAGGCCGACCCGTTGTCGGTCGATCCGGACCTCGACATGTGCAGTCCCGAACACACCGTTCCCTTTGAAGAGGGGTTCGTCACCCGGTATCGCCGGGCACAGAAGGAGCGGAATCACCGGATCACAGAGTGGTGCATTGGAGAGCTCGACCGAATGTCCGCCGGGGGTGCCTATGACCGGGTGTTCAACGTGTTCCGCACCTGGGCCGACCTCCGCTTCCTCGATCTCAGCATCGATCCCTCGGACCGGGAGGTGGGCTGCTACTTCGGCGACCCCAAGGTGGCCAACTACCTACCGTTCGGGCTGGCGACCACCAACACCCTGCGGGCCTGGCTCTCGATGTGGAGTCTTTCGGAGTCTCAATGCCGGGCGCAGCCCCACCTGGCCCGTATCTCGCAACCGTCGCTGGTCATCCAATCCAGCGACGACCAGGGGTGCTACCCGTCCGACGCACGATCCATCTTCGGCGCCGTCGGCGCCGAGGACAAGACAATCAAGATGATCAGGGGAGACCACTACTTGCAGCGCCCGGTAACCGCCCGGGACGAAACCGCCGATATCATCTCGGCATGGGTGGAAACCCGCACGTGAGCCGTCCCTACGATCGAGCCGAGTCGAAGAGGGTGGCGATCACCGGTTCGTCCGGTCTCATCGGTACGGCTCTCACCGCGTCGTTGCGGGCCGACGGTCACCAGGTGGTGAGGATGCTGCGCCAAGGTGCCCACTCCGACGGCTCCGCCCTGCATTGGGACCCGGCCAACGGTGAGATCGATGCCGGCGGTCTCGAGGGGATCGACGCGGTGATCCACCTGGCCGGAGCCGGCATCGGCGATCAACGATGGACTGATGACCGCAAGAAGGAGATCCTCGACAGCCGGGTGCTCTCCACCTCGCTGCTGGCAAGGACGCTCGCCTCGATGAAGGCACCGCCCAAGGTACTGCTCTCGGGATCGGCCATCGGCCTGTACGGCGACCGCGGCGACGAGGTGTGCACCGAGAGCACCGCGGCCGGTGCCGGCTTCCTCCCCGATGTGTGCAGGGCCTGGGAAGCAGCCACCCGGCCGGCAGAAGCGGCCGGCATCAGGGTGGTCCACCTACGAACCGGCCTGGTGCAATCCGTCGATGGCGGCATGATGAAGAAGTCACTGCCCCTTTTCAAACTCGGCCTCGGCGGGAGGTTCGGCGATGGTCGACAGTGGTGGAGTTGGATCTCCATCGCCGATGAAGTCGACGCCATCCGCTTTCTGCTCGATGCCGAAGTGGCGGGCCCGGTCAACCTCACCGCCCCCGAACCGGTGACCAACAGCGATTACACCAAAATCCTCGGTCGGGTACTCAGACGCCCGACGCTCCTCCCCATACCCTCGATCGGCCCCAGAATCCTCTTGGGCACCGAAGCGGCGCTGGCACTGATCTTCGAAGGTCAGCGGGTCCTACCCACTGTGCTCGAACAGGCCGGCTACACCTTCACTCACCGCACCCTCGAGTCGGCTCTGCGGGACATCCTCGCTTAGGCAGGTGCCCGGGGGTCATTGGCGGGCACTGCCACTTCGGTCACCGTGCAGATGCCGACCCTCTCCGAGACGCCCTTGAGGCGCCGGCTCTTCACTTTGCCAAAACACAGTGCCGGAACGTCGCCGACCTGGGCGGCCACCTCGGCGCTCACCACCACCTGTCCCCCTCCGGCCGTCTCGGTGACCCGGGCAGCCACATTCACAACGTGACCCATCACGTCCCCCGCGCTGACCATGGCTTCGCCGACATGGACGCCGGCCCGAAGCCGGAGCGGGGCCGGAGCCGTCTCCAGTAACTCGAGGGCGGCGTGCACCCCGGCCTCCGCGTCGGGAAACGTGCACAACAGCCCGTCGCCCAGGGTCTTCAGGATCTTTCCCGACCACTGTCGCACCACCGGCCTCGCCAGGCGGCGGTGCTCCTCGATGAGGCCCACTGCAGCGGCATCGCCGTGTGTATCGGTGAAGGCGGTGAAACCCTCGAGATCGGTGAACACCACCGTCAGCAGTTTGGGGGTGTTGGCATCGGTGGTGCCGTGGGTGGCCAGAAGCTGGACGGCATTGAGCCCGAGGCTGGCCAGCCGGGACGGCCGTTGCTCGACGGCCATCTCGAGAAAGCGTTCGACGATGTCGACAGGAGTACTGGTGGAGATGGGACCCTCACCGGGGCGATCGAGCCATCGCCGGTCCACGATCCCCATTTCGAGAGCGCGAGCGGCTTCGACGGGATCGCTCCGGATGAGGTCGGCCGCCTTTCGGGCTAGCACCCGACGCAAGGCGTCCAACGTATTTGCCCCCGCAGATCGAGCTCGCTCGCTTCGGCCCGGTTCCACGACGAGAACTTAGCCCAGGCCCCCTGGGGCAAAGCCAACACGGCAGGCGTCCTCTGGCGCCGACCACACTGCGGGGTCGGGTCGACGTCGAAGGGTGGCGCCGGGAATAATGACACCAGCGAGCCCAGCTGACGCGGGGCTGAGAACAATCAATGTGCATACGGCGATCAGCACATCGGTGGCCGGCTTCACCGGTCAGACCAGATCTGCTCCGGTCACCGGATCCTTCAGGTGACTGCCGTCTCCGGGGCAATGCGGTCGGCCACCTCGCCGCACAGATTGCGAAGCAGTCGGGCGGTGGCGGCAAAGTCGGCGGGAGTGCCGCCGATCGGGTCAGCCACGTCGTCCTCGATGGAGTCCCCCAGCATCTCGTGGCGTTGGCGGCCATGGTGAATGCGGGCCAGCCAGTCGGCAAACGGCTCCTCTGGAGACCAGGGGATGCACGACTGGCTGCGACGGACGAACTCCTTGAGGGTGAACGTGCGCCTCCACGCCTCGGGCACCAGCACGACAACTTCGCGCACATGTTGGCGGGCCATACCGAAGACGATGTCAGCGGCCAGTACGTCTGACCCGGCGAGGGTTCTGCTGCGATGGCCGGCCATGGCGGCACCTTCGGGACCGAGGGCCGCCAACGCCTCTTCGACCATGGGCCACCCGGCCTCGAGGAGCCCCGCCGACCAGATTGGCCCGTCGACGCCACGATCAGCCAGCAGCGACCGGAGGATCGCCTCGGCCATGGGAGATCGGCACTGGTTGGCGGTGCACACGAAGAGGACCTTGATGAGCGAGCAGTGTAGCGATGACGTAAGGGGTGGTCGCGGGATGCATCCCGACAGACGACGGTGGGTTAACTGTCTGAACAGGGATTCAGAGTCGTCCACACGCCGGTATTGCCCCTGTCGCCGAACCACGTTTCGGTTTACTGGGACAATGAATGGGACGATGATGTATCCATGATGTTCGATGGATGCTTTGACGATCCGAAGGGAGGCCGAGCCTAATGGCCGATGTAATCCACATTGCGAACGGGTTTTCTCCCTGGAAGCCCTCGGCTGATGCCGAACTCGTCAAGCAATACCAATACTACGAATTCCCCCTCAAGGGCATCATCAGACAACACGGCGTGCGGTATTACTTTGCCTGCATCGGGGGGGTTCAGAGCGAAGTGACCGTCTGGCTCTATGTTCGCGTGTCCCCTGCGGAGGAATCCGCATTGGACAATTCGACCCGCGAGACATTCGGAGTGGCCGTACATCCCTCAGGCCCTGCCGTCGTGGCACTCGCGCTTGAGGGAACAGGCATCATCGCTTCGCAGTTGGTCGATGACGTGTCTCCAGAATCAGTGCAACAAGCATTCCTTTACCTTCAGGAAGCGTTCGAGTCTTGGGCAAATACCGCACGGGAAGTTCAACTGACCTATGCCACGTGATGCCTTCCCCGGCTACGACGAACCAGTGAACATCGAGGGCGAGCCTGAGGACGTACTGAAGGTTCTCCTGGGGGACGAGGTCACCACTGGGGACTCCGATGCCATCGAACCTAATCTCGACGAATAGGCCCGCCTGGCGACTCACTCGGATGATTCTTATGTGAGGGGCCGGGCCGGCCGTACGTGAACGTCGATGCAGCCAGCCGGATATTGAAAGTGGCGAAGTTGGACAACTTGGCGTATCATGACGGTATGAGCGCTGAAGGCAATGAACTCTCGGTCAGCAAGGCCCGTGACCACTTTTCCGATGCCGTGAACCGTGCTGCGTTTGGTGGTGAGATCACCTACGTCACCCGCGGCCGTGGCCATCAGCGGGCTGCTGCGATCGTGCCTGTCGAGTTCGTCGATCGTTACGAAGCCATGATTGACCTCGAAGACGGTCGGATCGCTCAGAAACGGCTGGCTGACCTTGACGCCGGTCGAACGACACCCGTCGCAGCAGATGAGGTGGCTCGAGAACTGGGACTGTGAGCACGTCGAGGCCCTACAGCGTACTCTACGACCCGAAAGCCCTGAAGGAGCTGGCGAAACTTGACAGGACGGCAGCCCGCAGAATCGTCAAGACCGTCGATACGCTGAGCGACAACCCGCGGCCCGTTGGATGCCGCTCCCTCGTAAGCTATTCAGACCTGTGGCGCATACGCATAGGTGACTACAGGGTCGTCTACGCGATCAAAGATGCAGAGCTCGTGGTCCTCGCCCTTCGAGTCGCCCATCGCAGTGGCGCGTACCGAAAGCTCTGATCACGAACGACGCACTGCGTTCGGCCATGAGATCCCAGCAGCCAACGCGCATATCGCGGATATTGACGACGGCGGTCTCGAGGGATCGCTGCAACAGCTTGGCGAACCGGTCACTATCGGCTGGTCACGAGCGTGACTTCTCTGACGGCTGAAGCCGCCAGCTTCTTTTCACGCAGCTTGGTCGGCTGCGAGAAGGGCCAGTCCAGCCCGGAGGATGTTGTGAGCAGCTTGCTCGTCGGCGTGCGCGGTGTGACTACACGCCTGACAGCGGAACACTGCTTGGCTGACGCGGTTCTCTTTGGCGGTGTGACCGCAACGGCCACAGCGGTCGGAGGTGTGCCGGGGATCTACGCCTATCACTGTGCGTCCAGCCTCTTCCGCTTTGGCGCGCAGGATCGCGACGAAGGCTCCCCAGCCCGCATCGGAGATACTTCTGTTCAGCCCGGCCTTGGCTGCCTGCCCGTTGGCCAGGAAGGTCCCGGGGGTATCTGGGTCGGGACGGGGCTTGGCCCGGCGGACCATGTTGGCGATCTTGAGGTCCTCGACGGCGATCACGTCATAGCTGCCCACCAGGTTGCGGGCGGTGTTGTGGTGGAAGTCCCGTCGTTGGTTGGCGATCTTGCGGTGCCGGGCCGCCACCGTCTCGCGGGCCGCCCGACGATTGTTCGATCCTCGTTTCTTGCCAGCCAGGACTCGTTGGGCGTCGGCGAGCTTGTCCGCGGCCCTACGTCCGTGGCGGGGGTTGTCGATGTGCTGTCCCGCCGAGGTGGTAGCGAAGCTGGCGATGCCCACGTCGACGCCTACCACTTCTCCGGTCGGCTCCAACAGCCGGGCCGGAACATCATCACACGACAGCACCAGCATCCACTTGCGGGCCTCCCGGCGAACCTGGACCGTCTTCACCCGACCCCCCACGACCCGATGCGCTGTGACCTTGACGTCGCCGACGCCTTGGAGGTACACACGCCCGGCCTCGGGCTTCCACCGGCACCCGTCGCCTTCCGCGGGCCATTCCACGCTGTCGAAGCGATGCGCGGCCCGGAAACGGGGGTAACCGGGAGCCTCGCCTATCTTGACTCGGCGGAAGAACGCCCCGAACGCCTTGTCGAGACGACGCAGCGTGGCCTGCTGGGACGAGAACGACCACCGGGCCATCTCCGGGCGCACCGAACGGATCTCTTTCAACTGTGCCGACTGGGTGCCATAGCGGACCGGCATCTTCGCCCGGTCATCCCCGAAGAACCCCGGGGCGCGGCGCACGGTTCGCTCGTAGGCATCCCGGCGCTCTTCGAGCGCCCCGTTGTACAACTCGCGGTGGTCGTCCAAACATGCCTGCAACCGCAGATGCTGGCCCTTGGTGGGCCGCAGACGGAACTTGTACGCCCGTCTCACGCCACCTGGTCCCACTGGTGATCGATGTATCGCCGGACGGTGCTTTCTGAGACGTATCCGACCGAGGCGGCGAAGTACGACTTCGACCACAGAACCCGTCGGCGCCCGAGCCAGGCGAACTCGGCTCGCAGCACCCGCGACGTGCGACCCTTGAACCTGCGTGCCACCTCGGCGGGCGAATCGGTGGGGCGGACCCGCACGAAGATGTGCACGTGGTCGGGCATGACCTCCCGAGCGATAATCTGCCAGTCGTTCTCGGCGGCGATCTCGTCGAGCAACTCGTTCAGGCGGAACGCGACCCGGCCGCCGAGCACTCTTGTGCGGTACTTCGGGCACCACACGACGTGCAAACCCAGCGATGTGACCCCACCGGCAGAGCGACGAAAGCGAGCATCCGACATGACAAGATCAGGCTACGAGCAAGGTGTGACACCCACCGTGGAAGTCGGGGCTTCGCCCCGAGCCCCGATTCACCTGACAGCTGAAGCCGCCAGTCCCCTCGCGACGATCTGATGGAACGAGAAAACCGCCCCGCGCCGCCCTTGCCCCCGCCGGAGACCCCGGCCCGTGGCCCGTCGTCGCGACGGAACTCGCAGGTGCTGGTGGCATTACTGGCCGTCGCCGCCGCTATCGGCGGGGCGCTGGCCGGGTGCCACCCCACCGGGACACCGATCGTCGATCCCCTCGAGACGGCGCTCTTCGCGGCGGCCATGACCGTCATCGTCAGCCGGTCCTCCCGCGGCACGTGGCTGGTTGTCGGGGTGGGCGCGGTTCTCCTGTCCCGAACTTGGTTACTCCTTCCCGCGATGGCAACGATGGGTGTGGCGTTCGCCTCGGTATTCCCTCGCCGCTCCCATCGCCGGTTGGGAGCGTTGGTGGGATCGATCGGGAGCCAGGTGATGCTGAGGTGGCCGCCCGCACTGTTCCATGGGTTCCCGTCATTGGTGGCCGGTGGGCTGGTCGTCCTATGCGGAGTGTCGGCCTACCGCCGGTCACGCAGCCAGGTCCAACGCCGGGTCCGCAAAGTGGTGGCTGGCCTGGCCCTCGCTGCGGTTGTCCTCTGCATGCCCCTCGCCATCAGCACCTTGCTGGTGCGTACCGAGGTAGCCCAGGGCCAGCACGCAACCCGGGTTGCCATCGATGACATTTCCGGCGGAACAAGCGGTTCGGCCTCGGCTCTCCTCGCTACCGCGGCCAAGGACCTGAACGGGAGCAGCGCCGCCACCGGAGGATGGTGGACGTTGGGAGCAAGGCTGATTCCGGTGGCGTCCCAGCATGCCCGCCTCGTCGCCGGGGCGACGGGTATCGCCGCCAGGGTCGCAATAGTGGGGTCGAAGCAGGCGTCGGCTCTCGACTATCACCGGCTCGACTACCGGAACGGCAGTGTGGACCTGGCCGCCATGCGGGCGATGGCCGGGCCGGCCGCGGTCCTCTCCGGCCAGCTCAGCGTGGCCAATCGCCAACTCGGCGGTCTCGAGTCGCCGTGGTTGGTCGGACCGGTCCAAGCCCCGTTCGCTCGGGTGCGGGAAGAGGTCCGACAGGCGGCGTCCAACGCATCCCTGGCCGTACAGGCCGCGGCGGTATTGCCTGACATTCTCGGCGGCGCCGGGCCCCGTCACTACTTTGTGGCCTTCATGACACCGTCGGAGAGTCGAGGGCTCGACGGATTCATCGGCAGCTTCGGCGTACTGACTGCCGACGGTGGTCACGTGGCCCTCACCCGGTCCGGTCCAATCGCCGACATCGAGTCTGCGTTGCCGCCTGGGGGGGCCAAACTGACCGGCCCTGTTGACTATCTCGCCCGCTACGGAGCCTTTCAACCGGGGGTTTTCCCCCAGGACGTCACCTATTCGCCGGACCTGCCTTCCGTCTCTGCGGTGCTGGCCCAGCTGTACCCCCAGGCGGGGGGCACATCAATTGACGGCGTCCTCGCCATCGACCCTTACGGGTTGGCCGCCCTCCTCAACTTCACCGGACCGATCGACGTCCCCGGTCTCCCGGTGCCGTTGACGTCAGCCAACGCTGCCCGCGTGTTGTTGACGCAGCAATACACCTCGTTCGATGCAGGAGCCACGCCCCAAGACGCGGCTCGCCACGACTTTCTCCAAAGTTCCCTCCGGGTGGCTTTTAACAAGTTGGTGGGCGGAAGCCTGCCCGGTCCTCGTGCTCTGGCCCAGGATCTGGCGGGACCGGTCGCTCAGGGCCGCGTCGGGTTCTGGAGCATGCACCCCTCCGAACAACCGCTGCTCCGGCGCATCGGGGTCGACGGGTCATTCCCCCAAGCACAGAGCAGCGATGTGCTGGCGGTCACCACCCAAAACGCCGGGAACAACAAGATCGACGCCTATCTCCATACGGGAATCAACGACGCCGTGACGGTTGACCCCGGAAATGGATCAGTTACCTCGCAGGTCACCGTCACCCTGAAGAACGACGCCACCAGCACCGGTCTACCTCCGGTGGTCATCGACAGCCCAGCGTCCCCGGGCCTACCGCCGGGGACCAACCGCACCTGGCTGACCGTCTACTCGCCATTGGCCCTGGCTGGCCTGACCATGGACGGCCGCCCAGCCACCGCGACCTCGGGGTCAGAGCTCGGGATCCACGCCTATAGCGCCTACATCGACGTCCCCCCCAAGGGACAGTCGGAAGTGGTTCTCAACCTGACAGGCCAGGTCAACCTGACCGGTGCCTATCACCTCGACCTGCGATTACAGCCGGCGGTCAACCCTGTCGCCTGCAGCCTGCAGGTCGGAGCAAGCGGCGATTGGCTAGTGGCCGGCACCGTGAAGTCGACTGTTCAATGGACGGCGGGACCGTCGGCACGTCAGCAGCTGGGCGTCTCCTTCGTGCACTGATCCCGGGCAGCGGGTCTGGATTGCCGGGAACCGCCACAGGCAAAGGCTTGACACCAGCCCCCCGGCCAACCAGGATTGTTCCAAGTGCCTCCCCTGCGGCGGCGAAAGGTGGATCTTCGATAGTGCGCAAATTGATGCGAATCGTGGCGATGGTGGCAATTTCGATAGGCGGTGTCCTGTGGGCATCGCCGGCATTCGCCGCCTATGGCTCGGGCGGCGCAACTATCGGCACGAACACCTCCACGGTTCGCGCCGGGGGCTCGTTGATCGTTACCGGATCAGGATTTCAACCGCGCGAGACCGTCACCCTCGTTCTCCAGTGCACCTCGGTCACTCTGGGGAGCACCACGGCAGATTTCCAAGGTTCATTCAGTACTACGGTGACTATCCCGGCGGACACTGCGCCCGGCAACTGCACGATTGTCGCCACCGGAAATACCAGCGGGCACACCGCCTCGACGTCAATTGTCGTCACTTCGGCAACCACCACCGGTGGAACCTCTAACACCGGTGGAACCTCTAACAGCGGTTCATCCGGCGGTGGGTTGGCGTTCACCGGGGCCAACATCGCGGCTATGGCGGGCGCCGGGGCCATCGCCCTCGCTCTCGGCGGAATGCTCGTATTCGCCGGACGGCGCCGCCGGATCACCTCTAGCCAGTCGTAGCAACGAATGGCGCACTGCTTGCCGCGGAATTGACCTCGGTACTTGTCCTGTATCCGGGCATTGTCGGGAGTCACCGGAGGGGAAGAGTAAAGGTCACCGCGACCTTTCCGATGACCTCCTCGATGGGCCGGACCCGGACGACCAGGGCTATGCCCAAGCTCACGTCGCTTCCGCTTCAGCCTTCCGTTATGTCCGGGGTTGAGGGTTCGTCGAAGTATCGGTGTACCCAGTCCCCCGGGCTGGTGGCGATCGTCTGCACCGGGCTCCGACCCGGGAAGAAGCTCAACAGGGACCTGCTCGGGACCGGCGAGGTGGACGTGCAGCCCGGCCAACCGCTGATCGCCCCGGTACCGGTACCGGCGATCGCCAGCGATTGGGTCTTTCCCGTGCTCGTCAACGGCAATGCGGCGGTCGTCGCGACCGGGCTCTGCCAGGTGTGCGAAGAGACGACCCCGCCCCCTCCGTCCCAGCCACCAACGGTGGCCGGCACCTCAGCCGACCGACTCTGACCTCCATGCCTGGCGTTGCACCAGCATGGCGACCCCGTCACGCCCCAACCACCGCGGCACCTGCTCGCTCGTGTCTTCGTACATGTTCCTTCTGATCGCGGTCGCCGGCGGCGTCCTCTCGGGAATTGTGACCACCGCGCTGGCCATCCGAGTGCTCGGCCGCCGAGCGGTCCTCGACGTGCCGAACCAACGGTCCTCCCATGCCAGGCCGACGGTCCGAGGCGGCGGCATCGGGCTGGCCATCGGGACACTGGTCGCGCTGGCGATAGCCCACACCGACCTCGTCGGTTCCTCAGCGATTGCGCTGGTCATCGTAGGCCTCAGCTTCGGCGCGATCGGCTTCGCCGACGACCTGACCGGTGCGCTACCGCCCACGATCCGCCTTGCGCTCCAGTTGGTCGCAGCCGGCGCCGTGGTCGCTGTGGTCTGGGAGCACGCCTCGCACGGCATCCTCCTCGCCACCCTGATCGGTGCCGTGGCGACGTTGTGGATCGTCTCGTTCGTCAATGCGTTCAATTTCATGGACGGCATCAACGGGATCTCGTGTGCCGAGACGATCGTCGCCGGGGTGGCGTTCGGACTGATCGCCCGGCATGAGCACCAACTCGCGCTCCAAGCGGGCGCATTTGCTCTGGTGGCCGGCTCGATCGGCTTCGCTCCGTTCAACTTCCCCACCGCGCGGGTGTTCCTCGGTGACGTGGGGAGCTACTTCGCCGGTGCCTGGCTGGCCGTGCTGGTCGTCATCGGCCTGCGGGGATCGATCCCGGCAGAGGCGATGATCGCCCCGGTTGCGCTCTATGTGGCGGACACCGGGGTGACTCTGTCGCGACGGGTGCACCGGCACGAGGCGTGGCAACAGGCGCATCGCCAGCACACCTACCAGCGCCTGGTGGACCTGGGGTGGAGCCACACGCAGACCACCGGCCTCGTGTTCGCACTGGTGACGCTGTGTTCGGTACTCGGGTCGGTGAGCCTCTTCGGGTCAGTTCCCGAACGCGTCGCCGCGGACTGCGGGGTCGGCGCGCTGATCGCCGGGTACCTGGTGTTGCCGGGCCTGATCGAATATCGCCACTCGCTGCCGGCCCTGGGTGGCCGAACCTCTCGAGCCTTCCGGTCAGGAGCCGATCGATGATCCATGCCATCTGCGTGGCCGGAGCGCGGCCCAACCTGATCAAGATCAAACCGGTCATCGATGGGCTGGAGTCCCTGGGGGCGAAGACGACGTTCGTCCATACCGACCAGCACTACGACGAGGCCATGTCCGGGGTGTTCCTCAACGATCTCGGACTGCGCCAGCCCGACCGCTCGCTCGGCGTGGGCTCGGGCACCCATGCCGGACAGACGGCCCGAGTGATGGTGGCCTTCGAACCAGTCGTGGACGAACTGCGTCCCGACGTGGTGGTGGTGGTGGGCGACGTGAACTCGACCCTCGGCTGCGCGCTGGTGGCGGCCAAGGCAGGGGCGATGGTGGCGCACGTCGAGGCCGGCCTGCACAGCCGCGACTGGTCGATGCCCGAAGAAGCGAACCGGGTGGTCACCGACCGGGTGAGCGACGACCTGCCGCCAGTGGTGCTCGAAAACGCGATCACACCTCCACCCGGGACTCCGAAGAGCAACGATCGTCGCGACTACCGTCAGCCAGATGCGAGGGCACCAAGCATCTGGCCAGCTGTGGGCCTTCGTCTGTCTCGCTTTCCGTCGCCTCCTCAAGTTGGTCGTCCTGTCGTTTCACTCCGATCGGTCTGAGGAGATGGAACTATTTCCCCTGCGCCATGCGGTGGCAATACTCCGACGCCAGGCGGGGCGTCCCGCCTGCCTGCCGGCCGATCGTGCGCTGTTGGCCGCCCTCAGCCGCCTAGTTCCCCGTTCGTGTTCGGGGAGCTTCTGCATGACACCTGGCACCTTGCGGGACTGGCACCGTCGACTCGTGGCCAAACTCTGGACCTATCCCAACCGTCCACGAGGTCCCGCCGTCGCCGCCGGCACGACCGCACTCGTAGTGCCACTGCCAGAGGAGAAGTCGAGTTGGGGTTATCGACCCTTCCAGGGCGAGCTGCTCAGGCTCGGCGTACGCTTGGCCGCGAGCACCATCGCTCGGATGGTGAAGGACCATGGCCTCAGTCTTGCTCCCCGGCGAAGTGGCTCCGCCTTGCGTTAGTTCCTACCACCCCAGGCGTCAGGCATCGTGGCCACGGATCTCTTCACTGTCGACACCGTGCGGCTGCAACGACTCTCCGTACTCTTCTTCGTGGAGCTCGACCGCAAAAGGATCTGGATCACCGAGGCGACTGCTCATCCCAGCGCGTCGTGGGTCACCCAACAGGCGAGGAGCGTCACCGATGATCTCGCCGACGCGGGCATCATCGCCAAGCTCTTGGTCCACGATCGTGGCACCAAGTGCGCCGGCGAGCTTCGACAGAGTCTTCAGAGCCGAGGGCACTCAGATTCTGAAGACGCCCTATCGAACCCCGAATGCCAGCGTTCTTGCCGAGCGGTTCGTGCGCAACCTTCTGTGCCGCCCTGGCCCACAACCTCATCCGCTGGACCGCCATGCTGGGCGAGATCACCCCTGCTGAACACCTCGTCGTGGCCCGCACCGTGCGCACCAGGTTCGTGTCCATCCCCGGCCGGCTTGTCAGCCCCGGTGGCAGGCCGATACTGCGCGCTCCACTCGAGTGGCCGTGGGCCAAAGCCTTCCAACGGGCACTCGAGCTTCTCCGGGCCCTTCCGCCAGTCCCCGTGTAGTCATTCCACCGCGGCCGGTGCACCGCAGATGACTGAAGGACGGCACTGACAACAACCAGTGAGAATCACAAACTCTTGGTCTCACACGCCCCGATGGCCGCCGAAGAAGGCAGGCCAAAGCCGGTTGACCCTTCACTATGCCGATCACCCAATTCGCTGCCCTGCCAGGTCGTCGGTCGGTGGATCCAGGCTCAGTCCTGCCCAATACGAAGCCGTCCACCACAACGCCGACCGTCAGGCGGCATAATCAACTGAAGCAACCTGTCCGTCGAACCGGATCAAGCCCAGTCTTGCCTCCACCAAACTCAGTGCAGGCCAGAGCCTCCAGGATTCCCGGGCCGATTCAGGGATGCGGATC
This sequence comes from Acidimicrobiaceae bacterium, assembly GCA_003152015.1. Classification (GTDB taxonomy): domain Bacteria; phylum Actinomycetota; class Acidimicrobiia; order Acidimicrobiales; family RAAP-2; genus DASZIT01. The sequence continues at coordinate 80,080 of PLZF01000105.1, forward strand.
GGATAATCGCATCAAGCAATGGTGGTTCAAACCTCCTTCCGCATCCCAATCCCGGGTTGTGGCGGAAGCAAGCCGATTTCACTGGAAGAGAGGACTGACATGTCCATTGACAGAACCCAGAGCGAGTTGCCACGACCATGTGAGGGTCGTCTACCGATGCGACGGAAAGAGCGGGGCTGGTGGATCGAGCAGCATCTTCCGCCACACTCTCGCCGATTGCTTGACGTCGGGTGCCACATGGCCTTGGATACCGCACAGTGGGCGAACAAGGCCGATATCCTTATGGGCGTCGACGTTGACCCAGCGGTGTTCGATGGCTGTGCCTCGGTCATTCGATGCCAGGCAAGCGGGGCAGAACTTCCGTTCGCACCAGCGAGCTTCGACGTAGTCACGTGCTCTGAGGTCTTGGAACATGTGCCACCGGAGCTGGAGAGGCCCCTCATTGAAGAAATGCGACGGGTGATCGCCCCTGACGGCACACTGCTGTTTACCACCCCACACTGGGGGTGGTTCGCTTGGCTTGATCCTCTTGATGCGAAACGACGGCTCGGACTTCGCAAGGGTAAGGGCCATAAGCACTACCGCATCGTGGAGATCAACGACCTTTTCGCCGACCTGTTCCGGATCGAACTGCTCGACCTCAACTCGCTGATGCTCCATCCGATCTCGACTTGGATGGGTGCTGGGAATCAGGCTCGATGGCTGCGGCTTCGAGGAAAAATGAGCGACTGGGACTACCAACATCACTTCGGTCGGGCGTCATTCAACATGGCGTTAGTAGCCCGACCCATCTAGAGAACCTTGGTTCCGGCCGTGTTGAAATTTGAGGCAAGTTTTCCTTGATCAGTCTTTCGTGGAGGCGCACAATGATTGGTGGGCTTGACCTGCTCCTCTCGGGAAGATGACCCTTTGAGGCACCCGGGCTATGCAATGGGCGACAAGCTTGATGACATAGTTGGGCGCTTGGGCGGCTTGGGGTGATGTGCCCCGGCACTGTCGACAGGGGGTTTGGCGCGACTCAAACGAGGACAGGCTCGGACCCAACGTCCGGCGCCATCAATGTAAGTCACTCACCGATGGGTTGTCCTCGGCGGTCCGAGGCTGGCCTCACTGGGTGACTGGTGTCTTATGGGGTGTGGCGGCCATTGACCAACAGCTGAGGGGCTGATCCCTGCCGTCACGTTCGGGTGCTTCGGCACCGGAGCGGGCCCGTCGGATCGATTGTGGCTCGTGTGCCGGTGTGAAGTGACAGCAGCTCCTGGCGGTCCATCGGTGGACCCTCATGCCCCGCCACGGTCCATCCGGCCGGCGTCGAGGTTGCCCCGAGGGATCCGAGGCGTGCCACGTTGACTGCAGCAGCCAGAAGGCTGAAGTCGGCACCGACCTTCTCGGTGCCACGGACCCGTGCTCGTCGTCCCCCGTGCTTTCGTCGCATGAGGTGGGTACAGTGCTGCCGTCCGGACGCCGGAGGGCCGGTCACGCAGAGTTACCGCCCGCCAACCCTTGAACCGGGCGGGGACTCCGCAAGACGCGCACGCCGCTCTCGGTGAGTCGAGCATCACGTGGATCTCGAGTTCCTCGTCGGAAGCTGACGTTCCGAGGACGATCACATCGGGCAGCCCGATCGTCATCTGGTTCATCGCCACCGGGTCGGTCTCGACGTAGGCGGGCAGGATCGGTCGCATGGCCATCAGGCCACGCTGGCAGTCACCTCCGACGTCATGAGGGACCCCCTGCCCCCCTCAGATCCGAGGAGCCCCCAAACAGCCATCTGGCGACGACCGGGATCACAAGCAGCAGCAACGGGAGAGGCCCCAATGAGATAGCCGCCTGAGACTCGACGCCACCAATAAGTGTGCTGGTAATGATCGTCCCAGTGATCACGTCCGGCCACGATGGCTGGGAATAGAACCTGGCCACAATCCCGAACAGGAAACCGATCACTACGCCAACAAACAGCACACCCCACGGACCGAACGCTGCCAAAGCCTCCACACCAAGCGGAAAATTCTCGGACGTGTACGGGTCATCAGGTGATAGCAAACCGTAAAGATGACCGAATCGGTTGCCAAATCCCAGGTCAGGCTTGAAAGGAACAAGGAGCCGGGGCACGACCGTCAGCGGTAGTTCGGCATATGTCGTCAGTCCCAAACGTGGGTACTTCGTCGGCACGTTTTGATCGATATAGCCCATCAAGTCGGTCACGGAATAAGCGAAGCGTGCGCCGGAGCTTGATATGGCCGGCCCGGTGGGCCTGTAGTCGAAAAGTACATAATTTGGGAAACGCAAAGCTGCGGCGACAGGGTTCGCCTGCGAACTGTTGGACGTCAGCGCCCGATAATCGCCCTTTGCGCCGTTCACGAACACGAATAGGAGAAAGACGAGCACGACGAGTGGCCAGGAAACGCGACGGCGAATGGCCACAACAAAGATCACTACGGCGAGTGGAACAACAGTCGTGGCGTACAACCGTCCCGTGGACGTCGCGGACAGCGCCGCGACTCCTGATGCCAGGACAACAAAGACCAGCCAACGACGGCGCAGACCACCAGAAAAATAGCCGGCAAGGACGCCCAACAGCCCGACGATACTGAGCGTGTTGACAACCTGACCCAGTGCTCCAAGCCTCGCCCCCAGACCGGCAATCCCAATGAATGCAGACAATCCCAGGCTAGAAAACAACAACAGCAGAGACCGCTGGAGCAAGAGTGACGGCACAATCGGACCAGTCGACTTTGCACGCGCCAAACGGCGGATTCGGCACATGGCTACTCCAGCCCAAAGTGATACACCGAAGAGAACCATAAGCTCGGCGCCACGAATGCGCATGTCATAGTTCATATACAGAAATAAGGTGCCGACTGGCTGAGCGAACACCACACCGACCAACAGATAACCGGCAGTGAGGAGCCCAAACATATGGGGAAGTGGAAACATCTTCGTGCGCCGGAGCGGCCAGAGGACAAAGGGCAGCATGAATACGGCCGCGGCCATCAGGCTCATAACCATGAACCTGGCCGGAGGGTGAGCGGGAGCGTGAAGGAGAATTCCTGCCGTCAGCGCCCCAGCCGTGATGGCCGAGGCGTGCCGACGGGACAGTCCGAAAAGCGGGATCATCCCCAGGATGACACCTGCTGTCAGCAGAACGAAGATCGACAGAGTCAACCGAGACGATGCCAGCTCGACGCCCCCGACCACGAGGACAGCACCCAGCAGTCCCTCTCGTTTTCGACCCAAACGTGGTGGGAGTATGTCCGAGACGATCATTACTTGCTCCTCTGTAATTGCCGCCATGCTCCAAAGGCACCCGGATGGGAGGCGATTTCCATTAAATACTCGTAGACGTACAAAGTTGGGCCAATGGCTAATTTGCTCCCGAAGAGAGTGGCAGCTTAACTGGCAGCCGCGTGCTTCCTCGAACCTCGCCGGAAAACAAATTAGTGCAAGGTTCTTTCAAAAGGATGGAATCGCTACGAAGCAGTTGCGAAATGCGACATCGGCATGTGAGACTATTCCACAATGGGCTGCGCACCGACCAGCGCGAAGCCGAGTGCTCACTCGGCAAGGCATCCCATCGCAGGTGTTCATCACCGGAGTGGTCCGTGCGCCAGGATCCCTCCGTTACCCGGCTCGAGGTTTGGAGCTGCGACTAAGTGAGGGAGGAGCCCACCGATAACTTCTCCGACCAATCCTTGGTACTTGCGCTCTGCGTCGTCACGCGCCGCTTGAAGGGGACGACTGCGGGGCCTCACCAATGACCGTTGGGACCATGGCCGTAGTGCTCCCGGACTACCCCGTCCCGCCGGTTACCGGATACCACCTGCGGATGCTCTCCAACCTGGCGGTGAGCCAAGCACTCGGTTGGCGAACATCAGTGCTCTGGTTCGGGGAGCATGCTGGTCGGAATGTAACCCAGGCCATCCCGCACGCGAACGAAGTATGCCGAGTCGCGGCTCGGCTAGGCCCTCGACCACTTCCGACGCGAGTCATCCAGCGCGGCAGATGGCTAGCTGGTGCGCTTGCCCACCGCCACATGTCCTCCTACCCCTTCTCTCTCCCCTATGAGGGCGGCCGGAAAGCGGTGATCCAAACCGTGGGCGAGATGGCTGACGCTGTATTACTGCCGACCACGCTCTGCCACTGGGCGCCCGTGCTACGCAGCACGGGCGCCCTCGTCATTGGGGATGCCGTCGACGTGAACTCTGACCTGGCGCTGAGACTTCTGCGGTCCGAGTCGAAGGGCAACCCCTTGAGGGCCGCTGGGCTGGCAGTCAACTACCTCGCTTGTCGGGCCCAGGAACAGGGTTTCCTTCGGGAACTGGATGAAGTCTGGGCTACCTCGCCCGGGGAGGCCCACCGGGCCCGGCAACTCGGCGCACGTCGGGTTGTGGTCGTGCCCAGCACGTTCAAGCAATGGGACCTCGCCCCGACCGAGCGGCCCGATGTCCCGATCGTCGGGTTCGTCGGCAACTTCAAGATGCCACCAAACCTCAAGGCAGCTCGCTTCCTCGTGGACCAGGTCCTGCCCCGTCTGCAGCGGTCCGTCCCGAATGTCGTTCTGCGGCTGGCGGGTGATGGACTCCCCGAAGACATCCTCGTTCGACCGGGGCTTGAGATCTACGGGCCAGTCGATGACGCCAGTGAATTCGTCGCGTCCTGCGCCATCTCGGCCCTGCCCATACGCGTCCGAGGCGGCGTTCCTCTCAAGCTGATTGAGGCCATGGCTCTTGGGCGTCCGATCGTCGCCACGCCAGAGCTCGTCGCTGGCTTGCCGATCACGCCGGGAGAGGACATGCTCGTTGTCACAGATGCTGACGCGTTCGCCGACGCCATCATCCGGCTCATCACCCAGCCCCAGCTGGCGACGCGGTTGGCGACCCATGCCCGGGCCACCTTCGAGTCCGAGTTCTCGCTCGACGCTGCCATCGCTCGCGCCCGCTCCGAGAGCATCGCTGTATGAGGAGACACGGCGGCCTCAACCGGAGGGTGGGCGTACTTGGTTCCGGTGAGATCGTCCGTTCTCACCACCTGCCGGTGCTCTTGGCCGCTGGCGTCGACGTTGCCTGGGTAGCAGACCCATCACCGCTTGCGGGGCGCCGGAGTCGTTGGCGATTCGGCGTCCTCGCGTTGTCGTTGGATGAAGCGTGGGCGCGTTTGGACCAGGTCGACGCTGTACTGCTCGCAGCGCCGCTGGGGCGGCGGGCTGAGCACCACGAGCGATTGGCGTGCAGCGGCACCCCTGTCTACCTCGAGAAGCCCATAGCAAGGAGCGTTATCGAGCTGGACAAACTAATCGCTCAGTATGAGCGCTCGCGGGTGACCTGCGGCTTCCAACGGCGCTCCTTCGCCAACATTGGAGTGCTTCGCTCGCTGCTAGCCGAGCTGCCCGTCGGACCGGTTAGGAGGATCGAGTACCACGAGGGTGCTCGGACCATGGCGACCGGCGCATCGAGCGACTTTCGCGACGACCTCGAGGCGGCAGGAGGTGGGATCCTCACCGACCTGGGATGTCATGGCCTCGACACCATCGACCAGCTCGTCGACCTCGGTACCGCCGTCGTCGAGGACCAGGAGCTGGTGGTCGACGAGGGGATAGAACGGGACGCTTCCATCCGTCTCCGCGCCGGAGACATCGATATCGAAGTCGAACTCAGCTGGCTACGCGACGTCGATAGCCGCGTGCGGGTGATCTGCGAAGACGGCGTCATCACGTCGTCGGTGCGCATGCTCGGCGGCGTGCACGTCGAGACGTCCGGGACCGAGGTGCGTTCGTTCCTCGGCCGGGGCGCCCAGAACCCTAGCCAAGGGTTCTGGGATGCCTGGTGCTACGCACTCCGTCTTCCGGGCAGCGACATCGACTACTCCCTGACGTCTTGTCGCGCCGTAGCCCGCATCACCGAGGAGATCTACCGGGAGGCGGGTTTGCGATGACGCGACGAGTCATCATCGTCGGCGCCAATGGCCGACTCGGATCGGAACTCGCGCTGCGGCTTAGCGGCATCGACGGCATCGACGTCATCGCCATCTGCCGGAACATGGCCGGCTCGGCCTTCCTCCGCCTCAATGGTGTGCCTTGTCGACTCGGCTCCATGGTGAAACGAGAATCAGCAGACGAACTGCTCGGCGACGCGGACGTGATTGTCAACCTCGCCTACGCGTTTCCAAGGTCTGTCGCCGGACACCGCGCCAACCTAGCGCTCGTCAAGAATTCTATCGAGGCGGCGAGGCCCGATGCCACGGTGATCCTGGCCAGCACGATCATGGTTTACGGACCGGCTTTCCCCGTTACGTTGCCGGACGCCTATGGATTCGAGAAGCTACGTCTCGAGCGGGCCTTCCTACGGAGTGCTGCCACTCGCGGCGTCAAGGCTCGCGTGTTCCGAATCGGCCATGCGCTCGGTGACCTCCAACCGCTCACCCAGCAGATCAAGACCGAACTGGGCGCTGGGCAGGCGTCGGTGAACGGGAACAACGTGACCCCATCGAACACGATTCACGTCGCCTCGCTCGCGGAAGCTATCGACATTGTCAACGGCGGTCACCCAAGAGTGATCGACCTGGTCAGCTCACCGCAGTGGACCTGGGGTCAGCTCTATTCGTGGTACGCGAGCGCCCTTGGGGTTCCCGTCACGCGCAGCGGGCAGGTTGTCGCGGGCTGGGGAACGAGACGGGTCCTGCGGGAGGGCGTTCTCGCCGCGACCCAGGTGCTGCCGGAACGGCTCGCCGAGCGCATGTACGGCAGGTTCCTCATCGATCGAGCCCGACGCGAGCTAACGGCAGGTGTCACGCCGGAGACGACTCCCATGGCAATCGAGGCGACGCGATGGCGGGGCCTCACGGGTCGGACCCTCGCCGGGCTCAGCGATCCGGTCGCGGCGATCGAGCACTACCCGATGCCCCCACTTCACATCGGTTGACGCTGAGTCCGCACCGGCCCACTAGTCCGGTCTGCCCAGCCGAGGTGGCATCCACGCTCGCCATGACCGCAGGCGAACGCACCGGTTCGAGAACACGCTCAAACGGTGCATCTCCCCCGCCTCGTGCAACACTCGTGCCGTCGCCTTGGCCGCCTGAGCCCAGGACATCTCCCTTGCCCGAGCAGCGGCCCGCGTCGCCCAGGCGTCCCGCAGGGCATCGTTGGTCAGCAGAGCGGTGATGACTCCAGCGAGTCCTCCGTCGTCACCTGGCGGGAAGAGCTGACCACCGCTAGCGATCACCTCCGGCAACGCCCCGGCGTTGGCTCCCACCACCGGCACCCCGGCTGCCATGGCCTCGACGACGGGCAGGCCAAACCCTTCGGCAATGGCCGGGAAGACGAAGCATCCCGCCGCCGCGTACAGGCAGCGGAGCTCGTCGTCCGTGGGGGACTCGACCCGAACGATCCGTGCTGCTCCCGCCGACGTCGCCAGGGCGTTCCAAGCGCCGTCAGCTGCTCCGGCTACGACAGTGACGTGCCCGGCGGACGCCGTCCGGGCGACGGCACGGAGCAAAGTGGCCACATCTTTCTTCGGGTCGAGTCCGCCGACGTAGAGAACGTAGCCGGGGACCAGCCCATGACACCGCAACGTGGCCTCAATCTCGGCCGCCGGCGGCGACTGGTGAAATCTGGTGTCGGCGGCTTCGTGAATCACTGAGAGTCGCGTTGAAGTGATACGTAGTCGTCCCGCGACAGCGACCTTCGCCGAAGCCGAGGGCACGATGATCCGGGCGGCCGACGCCAAGGAGCAGACCGATGAGTAGGCAAATCGAGCTCGCGATCGACCTTGTGGGGGCGGAACGAGCGAAGCGTCCCACTCGACCGCATCATGAAGAGTGAGGATTGTCGGGATCGGAGCGAGGAATGGAAGCCCGCGGTTGGCAGGACACCAGAGAACATCCATCCCCCGCCGTGCCGCCCAAGTCGGCAACCACGCCTGCTCCGACCAAACTTCAGACCCGGCTCTCATGGGATCGACGTCAAAGGGAACGTCGACCGCTTTGGGAGCCGTACAGTAACCCGTTAGCTGAATGTCCCGTCGGTCTGCCAACGCCGTTGTCAACGCACGCGTGTACCGGGCGAAGCCCCGTATCTCACCTGATTCGAGGCATCGAAGATCGACGCCGACCCGCAGCCTGAGACTTGTCACTGCCGGACCACTCAAACGGACCGAGTCAACTGATCTGACGGCGGGGGACCTCTTCGCGATTCTGGGTTATACATCCGCTCAATGTAACTGTTCTGACCCACCCGGGTCACTGCGGCGGGTTTTGGATGGTTCACCCTGCGATCGCGACACGCTTCGCTGTATCGGCAGCGGCGAGATGAGGCGTTCGCTTCCCTGTCCGCTAGGGCGCTACGGAGGAGTGCTCAAGGACCACACCCCTCCCCTACGGCTCCTCGATCTCGGTACGTCCCTGCGCCATCAGGGCTACCTCAGGGTACCCCTGGGGCAGCCCTCTCACCATTCGGGCGAGGTGTGTTGGTGCTGTGACAGGTCGAAGGCTTCCCGGTACCACGGGTTTGTGTCTATGAGGACATCCATGGGAGCGAAGGCCTCCAAGACACCGCTTTGGATGACCATGATCCGGTCGCAGACATTGAGGGTCGACAGCCGGTGGGCGATGATGAACATCGTCACCTGCCCGTGCAGGGATTGGAGCGCGAGCTGCACGAGGGACTCGGACCGCATGTCCAAGGCACTCGTGGGCTCGTCCAGCACAAGCACGCGGGGCTCCCCGACCAGGGCTCGAGCCAGGCAGATCCGCTGGCGTTGCCCGCCTGAGACGGCTTCGGCACGCTCGCCGATCCTGGTGGCGTATCCGATCGGCAACGACATCACGTCATCGTGGATCTGGGCTAGGGTGGCCGCTCGCCGCACCGCCTCGTCGCTGATGCCTTGGCGCAGGAAGCGGATGTTCTCGGCGACGGTGGCGTTGAGGAGCCGAGGTTCCTGTGGGACGTAAACAACCTGTTCCCGCCACGAGGCGAGGCTGATCTCGGCGACGGAACGCCCGTTGACCAGGTAGGCGCCGGACTCAGGATCACGCAGTCGTAGCAGCAGCTGCACGAGCGTGGACTTCCCGGCCCCGGACGGACCGACAATCCCGATCGCCTCCCCCGCTTCAACCTCGAACGAGATGTCGCGCAAGACGGGTCGCCCCGGCGCGTAGGAGAACGAGACGCTATCGAAGGCGAGGGAGGTGATCTGTTCGAGAGCGCTCCCGCCAGATGGCAAGACATGTCGGCGATATTTCTCCTGGGCGTCGGCAATCAAGTCCATGGATGGGAGCGTGTCGTTCATCGAGTGGTAGACGTTCTGCAGGGTCTGGGAGTAGCTCAACGCCCGGAAAAGGATCAGGATCACCGCGCCAAGTGAGGCGAACTGGCTCCCCCCAATCTCGGCGACCGCGACCAAGCCCATCAAAACGAGCAGGATCGCCGCGCCCTGATAGGCAGCGGGCACGAGGCCACCGAGGAGCTGGGCTTGGAACCAGGGACCCTCAATCCGATCCACGACGTCCACGACTTGGCGGCGCTCCTCCTCGGCCACCCCGAAGACCTGGATCTCCTCAACGATACGCACCGCCTGGCTGACCACTCCCGAGTAATCGAGCGACGCTGCACTGCGCAGCTTGGCCTGCTTTCGGGCCAGGACCGACAGCGGTCGGAGGAGGAAGAACAGCACGACCGTCGCCACCATGATCGTCAATGCCGCCACCGGGTCGATTAGCATGGCGGAGACCATGAGTGCGCCGAAGTTGAAGAGGCCGGCCAGCCCGCTGCTCAGGAAGAGGATCACCTGTGCCGCCCGGACGACTTGTTCGGTGAGGACATCGAGGAGGTGTCCCTCCTGCTCGCTCGACTGTAGCGTCCAGTCAGCCCGCAGGAAGTAGGTGACGGTGTCAATACGGAGGCGGCTGAGCACAGCGGTGCCCATGCGGGCTGGCAGGTAAGCCCCGATCGCCTGCAGCAAGAGCCAGAAACCGGCAAGGATGAGGCTGGCGACGAAGAGGTCGGGAAGCGCCACCCGCAACGTCGTGCCCGTGAGCGGCACATGGATCATCGAGCTGTGCTTGTTGGAGGAGATGTCGAGCGCAATCCGTACGACCAGCACGAGGATCCCAGCCTGTACGAATCCGGCCAGCGACGACGCTGTGGTCAGGAGGATGACGCTCCAGCGCGACGCGGCGAGAAACGGCCGCAGTCGTCGGTAGGCGTCGCGGGGACTCCGGCGACGCGACTGCGCGGCCAGCGGTGGGCCGCCGCCGGTCACCATGCACGTTCTCCCCGCTCAACTTCCACCAGCACGACAGCAACCTCCAAAAGCGTAACCGCCGTAGGTATCTTTCCCAACGAGCCCGCTTCAACGAGAACAGTCACGTCAAACCCGAGTGGGTCGTCGCTCATCGATCGCGACACCAGGTAGGGTACCACGACCACGACCACGAAGCGCGGTTGCGGCACGGGATCGCAGCTCTACAAACGCCGGGCCGCGCTCGCCGACATCGGCGAACGTTTCGACCTGCTCCTCGACCAACCCCACCCTCACGACGAGAACCGCAAGCTGATCCGCCATCTCACCAACGAACGCTCCGCGCTGCTCACCTTCCTTCAACAGCCGGGCGTCGACGCCACCAACTGGCGGGGCAAGACCGGCATCCGACCGGAAGTCGTGAACCGCAAGACCTCCGGCGGGAACCGAAGCGACCGGGGAGCCGAAAGCCAAGGGCGGATCATGAGCGTGCTCCGCACCGCTCAACAACAAGGCGCCGACGCTGTCGCCCGCCTCGCCGACCTCGCCCGAGCGCCCACACCAACGGTCATGGGCCTGGCGTTCCCCGGCGCCCGCCTCGCCTGACACCCCCAAACCGCCGGCAACCCCGCCACCATTCACCTCAATTCGGCGCGGCCCGAGGCGCTATCCAAGTACGGCGTACGGTCATCCGTGCGCTTGGGGGCGCCCTTCCCCTCGGACGAACCCCTGAGCCCAGGCTCCTGCTGTGGAAGGCAGTCCCTCACGGGGCAACAATGTCAGCACATCTCGCCGGAGTTCAATCCTGATGCGGTGGGATGGTGTCTCTTCGGGCCGGCTGATCGCGCAGATCGCAGGCGAGGTGGGATCGGGGAGACATGCCTGAGCTACTAGTTGATGACGGACCGCCAGAAGCGGCCACCACGGATCGCAGCGGTTCGCAGCCGAGGTCGCCGACGCCTCCTGCCTTGCCTTTGACGCTTCCGGCCTGCGGTTCGGGATGCGCAAGCCCGCTTGCGCGGTTGATCAAATCCTTGTCGAGCGCGGTGACGTCATGCTGTCGTGATGAGCAGAACCAAACGTCGCTCATGCGAGCAGGCCGAGCTCGCGGTAGGCACCGATGAGACGATCCACGGCGATCACAGGATTGAACATCGCCGCCACGAAGGCTCTGCCGTCTTGACGGAGCTTGGTTCTCAATGCATCATCAGTCAACACGCGCTCAACGGCACTGATCAGCAGTTCGTCGGTCTCCCCTTGTATGGCCGGGGGCTTGCCGGCGCCGTCCAGGCCCTCAAGTCCCTCTGCATTGCTCACTACCGGCACGCCGTATGCCATTGCCTCCAAGACTTTGATCTTCATCCCCGTTCCCCGCGGGGGGGGATAAAGGAGGACATCAATGGCTCCGAAGAAGTCGCTGGGCGCCGCGACAGAGCCCAGGAGGTGAGCTTGCCGAACGGGGAACAAGTGCCCCAAGTACCGCTCCGCGTTCCAACCAGCGACCAGGAGTTGGGCGTTTGGAACCCGTTCCAGCACCGCTGGCCACAGCCGCGTGATGACGCGCTCGGCCGCTGAGCGCGATGGAAACCAGTTCATTGAGCCTATGACGCCGACGACGCTTCTGCCCGGCAAATCTAGAACCGCGTATTGCGAAATATCGAGGGCTAACGGCGCCACTGACACGCGTCGTCCGCCATAGCGCTCAATCTCCCGCCGCATCCGGTCCGAGTTGACGACGATTCGAGGGGATGCTGTAACCAATCGGCGGGTCGCCCGCTTGATCTGGAACAAGTCGACGCGCTGGCGCGGCGTCAGATCGGTTCGATCACTCCAGTCGACCGTGTCAAGGGAATGAACGAACACAACGCTCCGTGGAACGCCGAGCCCTAGCCACCCGGTGAATAGCTGCTCAAGATGGAGGACGTCGTAGCCATGCCGAAGCTCCACCTCCAGCCTCTCGCGCAGCGTTCTGACTCGAAGTAACTCCGAATGGGGTCTCCTCAGGCTTCTGGCCTTGCGCTGCAATGTTGACTCCGTCAGGACGACGGGGATGCTGATGAGTTCGACGTTATGTTCGCCGCAAGCGGCAAGCGCCTCGTCCTGCGCCCCCTCAGTTTCCTCTGTGCATGACAGAACAATAACCTTGTGTCCAAGGCTTCCGAGCTGCGACACGACTGCGTGAAGCCAACGCGCATCTGTTTGACCAAAGGGAAGCGGGAGGGAGGGCGAGACGATGATTATTCGCAATTTGCGCCCCCAGCTCGGGGACTCCGAGGTCGACGCAGTTTGCCATCTGAGCGGATTGGCTGTCAACGTGTGAGCTCCCTCCTATTCGACATCCTGCGTCGTGGTCACATCGATCTGGAACCCTCTGCACCCGTCTCCTGCTTGCTACCACGAAGTGGACCGGCCAGGACTGAGCCGCGGGGTTCCGTTACAGGCCTGTCTGCAACAGGAACGCATTGAGTTTAGTTGAGAAGATTGTGTTGTTCCATTGGCTCTCAGCGAAACGGCGGGCGTTCACGCCCATCTGTCGTCGTAGTCCAATGTCGTCCCGGAGGAGTCTGATGGCGTTCCTCCAGCCTTCAACATCTCGAGGGTCGACCCAGATGCCCATGCCTTCCTTCTCGATGTCGAACCCGAGTCCTTGGGTTCGCGTCATGATGATCGGTCGACCGAGAGCCAGCGCGTCATTGGCCTCGGTGAGGCCGACGGGGCCACCGAACCCTTGATGGAGTGGAACGGCAAACACCGATGCTTGGCGAAAGGCAACCCCGGGACGGAGGTACGATCCTTCCTCAAATTTCGTGTAACCGCTAGCAGACGCCAGGTCCCCTAACGACACGGCCCCCGGTGGCAGCGCCGTTCCCGAGGGAACTTCGAGGATCGAGTCCACATTCTCAAGGCCGATAGCAGAGATGAGTGTGTCGAGGTCACGGGCTGTGCGGCCTAGGGCTACAAGTCGGAATTGATCAGGAGGGACACTTTCATATCCCTTGAACGAGAGGTCCGGACCCCAGGGAGCAAAGATCGTGTCTCGGAGGCCGTTCGAAGCGAGAGTCTCGGCGGCTTTCTCGGTCAAGCAGATCGCCGCGTCGATGTTGTGAGCCAAGTAACGGGCATATCGCCCGCCGAATGCATCCCCGACGACGGCAACAATAGGGGGGCGTCGTGTCCCGAACACCCTGCCGAGCGGGACGTTGCCGAGCACATACGCATTGAGGGCGTAGATTGTGCCGGTGGTCCGCGCCGCTCGCCAGTAGCCGCAAGAGAGCTGTAGGGGGTCAAGCCAAGCGCCTAATCGCCGGGGAACCAGCCGTCGGCCTGCCCGGGCGGCCAGTGAGGACTCTCGCTCGATCGCGACCACGTCGCATCCCTCTTCGATCAGGCGATCAACGCCGTAGCAGTGGTGCCGCGGCATCACCCCCCTCAGCGCGCCCGAGAGACTGACGGTCACCGAGTAGTTGTTCAGCGCAATATATTGGCGAGAGTTCATCGCAAGCCAAAGTACTCTTCAGATCGGGATACGGTGGGCCAAAGGGTCGCTGTGGCTGTGAAGTCGAGGTGGGGGAGGATACGAGGGCTCTGGCCGATGCCAACACTGCTCGCCAACCTCACCATATCGATTACCGACGACGAGCGTGAACACATAAACAACGCCGTTGACCCCAGGATTCTGCTTTATTGGGACGATATTCAATGATTGGCGGAAGACCGTGGCGACTTCCCCACCGTCGTATTTGTACATATCGATATACACCTGCCGCGGTGGTTCCGCTTGCTTCCAAAGGTGGTAATAATGGCCACTAGGGAAGGGTTTGAGGTATGGATGGTCGGCGGTCATCGATGCTTCTCGCAACATGAGCCCTGTCTTAACCTGGAAGCACCGATCAATGACCTGATTCGATAGCCGCGCATCCGCGGAAAGAGCCTCCCCGGCTGGGAGAATGACGATGTTCGAAGTCGTTATTCAGACCAACCCAAGGAGGCACTTTCTGTGAGTTCAGTATCGCGCGGAATCGACCGCATCGAGGTGACCTTCGATGACCCCAACCTGGTGGCCAATGCCGGGCTGTTGTTGGTGGCCACCTTGGGGGTCCGGCTCGGTCTCGAGCGCCTGATCAACGAGGTCGTCGACCTGTCGGGTCGGGTCGGTGGTGCCCTTCCCGGACGCAAGGTGCTGACCTTGGTCCACGCCATGGCGGCGGGCGGGAGCCACATCGACCATGCCGACGTGCTGAGATCGGGTGCGACCCAGTCGGTGCTCCCACACCGGGTGATGGCCCCCTCCACCTTGGGCACCTTCCTTCGCGCCTTCACCTTCGGCCACATCCGCCAGCTGGATCGCGTGCTGGCAGAAGCTCTGCGCCGGGCCTGGTCATTCGGAGCCGGTCCGGGATCCGATCGACTGGTGGTCGACCTCGACTCCACCATCTGTGCGGTGTGCGGAAAGGCCAAGCACGGTGCCGGCTATGGCTATACCAAAGAGCTCGGCTACCACCCCCTGGTTGCCACCCGGGCCGGAACCGGCGAGCTCCTCCACGTCCGGATGCGGAAGGGCTCGGCCAACACCCAGCGGGGCACCAAGCGGTTCATCGAAGAGCTGGTGGCCCGGCTCCGTCGAGCCGGAGCCACCGGTGAGCTGGTCATGCGCTTCGACTCCGGGTTCTGGTCGAACACCACCATCGCCACTCTCGGTCGGCTGGGGGTCGGCTACACCATGGGGGTTCGCATGGTGAAGTCCGTGGTCACTGCCGTCTCGGCCATCGACGAGCAGTCCTGGACGCCCATCGACTACACGTGTGACGGCATCGCCGAGGTGGCCGAGTGCATCTACAAGGGACGCCGGCTCGTTGTGCGCCGCACCCGGCTGGTCGGTCGCCAGGCGACGCTGTGGCCCGAGTGGCGTCACTTCGCCTTCCTGACCGACCAGGAAGGCACCGCCACCGAGGTCGACGCCTTCCACCGGGCCCACGCGACGGTCGAGCTGGCCATCAAGGACCGGAAAGAATGTGCCGGCATGGAGCACGTTCCGTCCGGCCACTTCAACGCCAACGCCGCCAGGCTCGTCTGTGCTGTCCTCGCCCACAACCTCATCCGCTGGACCGCCATGCTCGGCGAGATCACCCCCGAAGAGCGCCTGGTCCTCGCCCGCACCGTGCGCACCCGGTTCCTGTCGGTGCCTGGTCGCCTCGTCAACGACTCGGGCACACCGACACTGCGAACACCGCTCAAGTGGCCATGGGCCAAAGCGTTCGAACGAGCCCTCACGCTTCTGCGAGCACTTCCACCGGTCCCCGTGTAGTCATTCCATCCGCGGCCGGTGCACCGCAGACGATTGAAGGACGGCACTGACAACCGAGGAGAATCACAAACCTTTGGTCCTGCACGCCCCGATGGCGCTGAAGTACTCAGCCCGCAGTTGACCGACCCGCCCATGTGCCGATCACCCGATTCGGTGTCCGGCCAGGTCGTCAGTCGGTGGATCCAGGCTTAAATGCCCAGGTGGCAACGATTCGCTGAGAAACGCTGTAGAGGGTCCGCTTCTTGCCCTTCATCATGTTGACGAGAATGTCGATCGACAGATCCTCAAGGTCAGACATCCAGCCAGTGTTGCAATGCTCGCACACGCAGCGAATCTTGGTCGGCAGCGGGTCTGTGCTTACAAATCGCAAGTCATTGGGCTGCCCGCGCCACGTCCCCCATTTTCCGAAGTCAGGATGGTCGGGGCGCGCAACGAACAGCTCCGGTACGCGCTTGCCAATCCACAATGGCCACGCATCCTCTTTGGTCAACTTCGCAGTACCGCAGAAGACGCAAGGCATGATTGTCTATCCTTGGGGGTCAGATGCCGAAGCACAACGGCCACCAGCCGACACTGGAGGCATCAGTTGACCAGGCTACGCAACCAGGCCAGGGAGTGCCCGGTGAAGCCCCTCGGGTCGCGACACCACAAGATGTGGAGGTCACTCCGACGCTCCTATGACATGTCAAGTCCCTTGAGGGGAATTTCGGGAGTGAAAACAGCGGGCGAACCAATCAGGGGCCACTCGGTATTTGAGGGCAAGCTCTTATCAAGCCACGCGTCTTCGAGAAGTGAGTGCGGGGCCGTGGACCGTCAAGCCGGAGTAAAGCCAAACCTTCGAGGTCGACAGGTTAGATGTGAGACAGGTCCACGACGCCGGACTAGCCGCGAGGGAGGTAGTGGTAGACCTCGCGGGCGACATAGCGCTTCAAGATTCGGATGACCTCGCGCTTTGAGCGACCTTCTTTGAGCCGGCGTTCCATGTAGGCCCGAGTGTCGGGATCGTGGGCGAGTCGGACGATCACGATGCGCCACAGAGCGTTGTTGGCCTGGCGATCCCCGCCACGGTCGAGGCGGTGGCGGGTGACCTTGCCCGAGGAAGCCTGAATCGGTGCCACACCGCACAGGTGGGCCCAGGCCGATTCGGAGTGCAGCCGTTGTGCGTTGTCGCCGGCGGCAACGAGCAAGACGGCTGCCGTGTCGATGCCGACGCCCAAAAGAGCCAAGAGCTCAGGAGCGGTGGCCTCCACCAAGGGAGCGAGTAGTGCTTCGAGTTCGACGATTTCGCGATCGAGGGAATCGATCCGATGGGCCAGGCTTGAGAGAGAAGCCTTGGTGGCCGAAGTCACGGGGTCAGATGAGCTCCGGGGTCGCAGCCTGCGTGCTTCAGTGACCAGCTTGTTGCCAGGAAGCCCCTTCATGGAGCATCGGAGCTGGTCGGGGGCGGTGTAGGTGAGATGACGCATCTGGGTAAGTGCCTTGGCACGAGCGCGAGTGGCCGAGCGCTTGGCGACATGAAGCACCCGGATCGCCTCGACGGCACCGTCGCGGGTCTTGGCCTGCCCGCCAGCTCTTCCCGAGAGGGCCGCTCGAGCCGCTTCGACGGCGTCGAGTGGATCCGACTTGCCATGCAGACGCCGAGCCATGCGATTGGGCCGGCCAACTTCGACGACGTCGATGCCCTCTTTGCGCAAGAACCGGGCCAGGCCTGCCCCATAGGCTCCGGTTCCCTCGACGCCCACCTTGGTCACTGTTCCGAACTGGCCCAGCCACGAAAGGAGCAACTTGTAGCCGGCCGGAGTTGTCGCAAATGACTCGGTGCCCAAGAGCGCACCCAATGGGTCAAGAGCAGCAGCGACATGGTTGTCGAGGTGGGTGTCGACTCCACCAACAATGGCACGGTCGACTTCTACGATGGTCATTGCCATCCCTTCCTTTCAAGTTGGTCAGGGGTGGCACGGCCGTCCCGTGAAGGAGTGACGGTGTGGGAGGACCTGTTCACGCAGGTCGACCCATCACCCCTCTGGAGCGGGACGTGCCACATCTATGTTCTTTTGCCGAGGACCGGACCGACAACGGAGGGGCATCACTGCCGTCCGACCAATCAAGTCAGATCCAGAACCTCGGTGCTCCCGAAGCTATTGGAGACCAGCTCTTCAGCGGTGGACCCCAAGGGAGACATGAACATCATGATTGGTTAAGTGGAGAACCCGATCCTGGATAATGTCAGAACGGGCTATAGAGTCGGCTACGGTAACTCAACCAGCGTTGCGCCACGCCCGGTCGGTAGTCGCCAGCGGCAGACGCACGAGCTGCGGGTTGGTCGGTGGTGTCGGGGACTTCCCCGGGCCTTTGGGTCTCCGTATCTTGGCGAGATCGTTATAGGTGAGCGGTCCGCAAGCCACGGCACCCTCGAGCAGGCGGTAGAACAGCAGCCCTGGCCGGTGTGACCTTCGGCGATTGAACCGGAACGCGTACTCCTCCAGGTACGCCTGGAGGTGCTCGGGGCTGACCGCGCCCTGGTGGGTGCTGAGAAGCCACCGTTTGAGCAGCGAGGCGACCCGGATGCTTGACAAGTTGCCTATCTGCTGACGCTCTAAAGCCCTCCTGGACGTACCCAGTCCGTCCGGTCGCTCACCGTATGGCGGAACTTGGAACTCATCAGGTAGTAGTTCAGGCCGTGCCGTGCGACCGAGGCACCGGTCGGTACAGCTCCCGTTAGTAGGTCACGACGGACGAAGAAAGCGTTCACGCCGGCAATGTCCGTGTGAACCAATTCGTAGTCTTTTGCGACTCCGATTACTTCCAGCGCCGCGAGGTTGGCACCGAAGAAGGTCCCATCCTCGGGATCACCTTCGTTGAACGGCTGAACCAGGGGCTCCTCCGACGGAATGCCCGAGTTGAACTCGATTACGAGGATAACTGGCCGATACCCAGTAATGGCCTCCCAGACCCAATAATCGTTGCCGTCGATATCAATGGACAAGATTCCAAGTTCAGTCGGCACATCGGCCTCGGCAAAGAGGGAGCCGATGTTCTGCGGGCTCACCTTGGCGCAGACCGTCTTGACCCGCGAGTTGTAGGCGTACTTCCTCTGCAACTGCTCGAAGGTTTTCCGGTTGTACTCAATGAAGAGGCCGCTCCAGTCGAACACGTCCGCAAGCAGCACACAGTTGCCCTCCCAGCCAGACTGGATGCCGAATTCGACGAACGTGTGCGGTACCGGGAGGCGGCGGCACAGTTCTTGCAAGATGCCGTCCTCCCCATTCTGTGAGAACACGGACAACTCGTAGGCCGACAGAGGGAGATCCGGCGGAAGTTGGCGCGACACAAGCTCACTAAGGGCCAGGTAGGTGAGGGATTTCCCTCCGCCAAATGTTTTCGAGATGGCGATCCGATCACCGACCACCGCTCCGACCGTCCTATCTATGCCATTGAGCACGAATCGGGCAGCCTGATGGCGCACCGGCGAGTTCTTGATCTTGACGCGGAGGATGTCCCGGAGGGTCGTTACTGCCATCGCGTCAAGTTTACCCGACCGATTCCGCGGCCATCCAACTGCAGCTACTTTTCCTCAATCCGCAAGTCATTGACACATCGGAACGAATGAACCCACAACCGCCGGGTTACATAGGAGGCCGTAGCGGCGGCAAGCGCAACCAACCCATATCCTTGTCGTCCCATCGCTGCCAACTGCAGGGGGGTTAGGACTAGTACCACCAAAAGGGCCACCGCTTGGCCAACAGTCCCAGCCGCCGAGTCTGAGAGGAGACGACGCACGGTAGGGCGTGTTGTCACGTGCTGGCCCGGCCCGCTATCTGCTCGACGAATCCGTGGACACTCACGCCGCGACGAACATCTCAACCTGAATATGGCGACTGCTCGTAACGAATGCCTGTCAAAGATTCGACGGATACTCCGCGCACAGCTAGGAGGTTCGTCTCTCTCGGGATCCGAAGCCAGGCAGAACGATCATCCGGAAGTCGTCTTAGGACACGTTCCTCCTCGTCAATTTCGTAGAGCTGCAAGCACAGATCATCCAGCATTGCCAAATAGGTCCGGTCGCTCGAGCCTGCGTCGCGCAGTCCGGCGGTCCAAAACTCGGTGACGAGCACGAGATGCTCCACATCCTTGAGACGCGGGACTACGCCGGCTAGTACTTTCGCCTCCCAGCCCTGAACATCGATTTTGATCAATGCCGGGTGTAGCTGCCGTTCCTCCAGAATGCGGTCCAGCCTTTCAGTCTGGATCATGATTGACGAGCGACCATCGCCTGGGTCGTACACTCGATGGTCACCTCGGTTCTCCGGGTTCAAGAACAGTTCGATTCGCTCTGCTCGGTCACTAGCGGCGATGGGTAGCAGTTCGACATTGGCGCATTGATTCACCTCCAGGTTCCGCCTAAGCAGGGTGATGTTCCCAGGATCGGGCTCGAGAGCCAACACTATTCCACGTCGTCCAATCGCTGCGGACATGACGAGACTGTGGATGCCTATGTTGGCGCCAACGTCGATCGCACAGTCACCGGCCCCGAGCAAGCACTTGATAAGCTCAAGCTCGAATTGCTCATAGGTACCTTCGTTTCGCAGAGCGTGTGAGACAGCGTTGTCCCCCCGATGGAAGTACACGGTCCATGGACCGAGCGCAGTTACTCCTGGCCGAAGAATCGGTATGGTTGCGAAGTAGAAACGACGGAAGATAGGAAGCCTCCGGCCGATGCCCCAACCACTCGCCAACTTCACCACCCGGACAAAGAGCCGGTACAAGCTCGCACGTGATCGTTCAAGGAGTAGGTCGAACGTCGGCGACACGCGGCGCCTCATCGCCAAGTCCAAGACTGTGCGCCGTGAGGGCCGAGGGCCGCTTGCTCCAGCCTGAGACCGAGCGGCTCTGGGCTCCAGCTGAACGCTGCGGCAACGGGACCGTTGTCTGCGAGCCTCGGCTCGCCTAGACGCTTAATTTGATCGGGCCGGAGCCAATTGCGAGACGCTAATCTGGCCGCCAGATCGACCACCCGGTTCGGAACCTCAATGACCGGAAGATGCAACCCGAGCAACTCGGCTAGCGTCCCTACGAGTTCCCGGAGCGGCAGGGCTTCTGCCCCCCCCACGGCGTATAGCCCACCCTGGATATCCACACGATGACGTAGAATTACTTGGCACAAGTCGTCGACGTGCAGTGGCTGTACCAATTGAGTCCCAGAACCGGGCACGATCGGCACTCGCCACCGCCGCATCGCCGAAATTAAGCGCGTGATGTTGAGATCGCGGCCCCTACCGAAGATCATCGTGGGCCTAAGCACGCAGGCACCCCGCCCGAGGGCCAGCGCTTCTCGGGCTAGCGCCACCTTGGTGCCGGGCGCCGGCACAATCGAAGCCACCTGTTGAGACGACATGATGAGCCACCGCGGACCGTCAATTCGCTCGAGCACCCAGTCGATGTTGGGGCCGGTCAGTTGGCCGAGGACGACGACCTGGTCGAATTCACATGAGGCAATGAGGGCGTCGAGGGCGGCACCGTTGCTCACGATCACGTCTCCGCGACTCCGAATGCGGGAGGACTGAGTTACCTCGATCCCGCGGCTGTGCAACCATTCGGACAGGACCGAGCCTACGAAGCCGGTTCCAACGATCAGCGTCCTCAAGCCACGGCCTCCCGATAGATCTTTTCGAGTTGGTTAATGTGCTCGTCAAATGAGAACAGAGAGCCTGCCCGATGTGCTGCCTCGGTCCCGAGCCGTGCGCGAAGTTCGCCATCGCGCAGCGTCTCGATGGCCGTGGCCAGTGATCCGACATCATTTGGCGGCACGACTAGACCCGTTTGCCCGTCGAGATTGACCCAGTCGGTCCCAGTTCCCAGAGCAGTACTGATAGCCGGCACGCCATTGGCCATCGCCTCGGTCATCGCCATTCCAAACGCTTCGGCGCGCGAGACGGACGGCAGGACGAACACATCCGCCGCCGAATAGCACGCTGCCAATTCGGAGTCCGGCACGGAACCCAGGAACTGCGTCCGGTCCGCGACCCCGAGTTCTAAGGCGAGCGCCTCGAGTTCGGCGCGGTTGGCTCCGTCGCCCACCAGCTTCAGCGTCGCGTCGCTCACGTGAACGAGCGCGCGGAGCAAAACGTCGACTCCCTTGTAATAGACAAGACGGCCGACAAAGAGAAGCCGGAGTGGTCCACCGGCCGCGTCCGCGTGTTTCGCTCCAAACCCTACGAAGCGGGGCGAGACGCCGAATGGCAGCACACGGACCTTCTCAGAACATCGATCGAGCTCGGGCACGGAGGCCATGGCAACGCCCGACACGAGGACGGACGTAGCCCGCTTAAGGAGCGCGTTGCGCAGGGGTCCGTAAAATGGCTCGAGCATCCGCTGCCTACCCAACTGTGCGTGGAAGGTGACCACGATGGCAGGGCCGCGGTTGAGAACCACCCCGATCTCCCCTATCGGATTCGGGAGATGGACGTGGATGACGTCCGCGTCCAGGGTCCTCACTTCGCGGATGAGACCAGGGGCCAGGGGCATGGACAGGGCCCTGGCGAGTTCCTGATGGCGGTGAACGACGACGCCCGAAGGCAGGCGCTCCCGGCGGGAGTGTTTGACTCCGGCCACATGAATTTGTACCTCATGGCCCCGGAGGGCCATTGCGTCTGAGACGTCAGCCAGGTAGCGGGTGATCCCTGCAGCCAGGGGTGGATAGAAGTCTTTGAAGACGTGGACGATCTTCATCTTGGATAGGTCTTGCTCTGGGCCGTTCACCGACGCAGAAGGGCGCGGGCGAACTGACGCGCCGAGTCGAGTGGATCCGCTGCACGGGCCCACGCCAGCGCCGCTTCGCCCATGGTCAGCCGAGCAGCCTCGTTACAATAGAGTTCCTCGACCGCCTCGACCCATGTCCAGAGATCGTCGGGGTCCAGAAGCCGAGCCCATGGTGAAGAGCCTGAATCGAGCGCGCCAGCAACCGCGCCAACCAGTACTGGAAGTCCCGCAGCCGCCATCTCGTGCACGACGAGACCGAATCCTTCGAAGCCGCGCTCAGCTATGGAGTCCCGACTGGCGAAGAGCCCAACGTGGCAATCGCTCAGCAGTCGGCCGATCTCCTCGTCGGCAATATGGCCCGGCAAGTCAACGAAATCGCCCACTCCGAGGGCGACCGCCTTCGCCCGGAGCGCGCTCTGCCTCGGACCCCCGCCGATGATTGTCAATCGGTCGACTACACCCAACGGGCGTAGGACCGAGATCAACCGAAGCAGCATTTCAAGGTTCTTATAACCCTCGCTCAACCGGCTCAAGGTCACGAGGCGCAAACCACGCCCAGGCGGACGGCGTGGTGGTGACGAGGCGAGCCATGGAGAGCGGAGCCTGGGTGCCACGACTCTCACACGTCCGCGACGCGCTCCTGCTCGAATGGCCACGGCAGCGCTGTGGTCGCTGATAGCAATGACGCTCCCAACTAATGCCAGGGGCAAAAGGGCGAGCCGAGCCTTCGTATTGTGTGCAACTAGCTCCCTCCCGTAGACGACGCAGCCAGACCTGGCTCCGATCACGGAGGCCGCAGCGACTGCGAGCCCGCATATATAGGGATGGCCCGCAACGACAAGACGCTCTTCGGCCTGGCGACACCACCCGCCTCCCTCTCTAACTGCAACGAGGAGCGCCGAGCGGAGGCCCGTGCGGGACACGTTCCGGGACGGCTGACCGGCGGTGGTGGTGATGACCCGCCACTCCATCACGTCCGTATCCACCGTCCAGGCATCAAGGAGTCTGGAGATCCCGCCCGGTGCTGGAGGGTAATCCAGTGCAAGCAACAACCCTCGCGCAACCATCAACGCGCTCCGAAGGCCAAGGCGAGGGTATCTAGCGCGGGTCGCTCGAGGGTGGGAACGAATACCTGCGTACCTCGCAGACCCGCCTCCCACCAGAGCCGACCGACCCTCGCTCGGAGGTCGGCCAGCTCGACCTCCGGCACCAGGAGCTGACCCAGAGAGGCAAGCTTTGGTGCGGCCACAAGCGCACCGCCGAGACAACGTACCCGCAACCCAACAGCGGAACGCAGCCCTGGGCAAGAACGGGAATGGGTCGGTCGTCCAGCGACCCTGATGTGGGCTTCGATCTCTTCATCAATGGCCGCGAGGCGTACCTGCGCCAGGGATTCATACACCGGCACATCCGCGATATTGCTCGCCGATCCACCAATGCATGCAGCCCAGCCGGGCGCGACTGGTTTCACCTGGCTGGCTCCGGCAAGCGCGGCCACGATCTCGGCATGGCTACCAGCTGCTGAGTGCGTCCCCTGCCCAACGAAGATGGGTACGATCCCGTTTATCGCCGCGGCGACGCGACCTCGCTCGAAGTCGACAACGGCAAAGGGGCCTGCCGCAACTTGCACGACCTGGTCTCCGTATCGAACAAACCTCTGCAAGACCGTCGCCGGGTCGAGGGGCCTACCCGGCAGTCCCCACGGGTCCCCAACAGCCACTCCGAGGATGGCACGCTGGCCCTGAATCAGAACCGCAGGCCCTGCCACGACGCCGGCACCGCCGGAGGCCACTACCGCACGAACCGACCAGCTTTGTGGGACCCAGGGTGATGCTATCGCCAAGGCCTCGATAGGACTGCGACCCTGAACGAGCGCCACCAATGCGCCAGCCGGTTGCCTCATACCGGTCGCGGTGCGATCCGCCGAGCCGTGGCGAGACCGTCCAGCCAACGAGCCAGGACAACGAGCGCCAGCAACCGATCCACCGGGGGACGCTGGTCTGCACTGACCAGAACGCGGGCCTCGACCGGATCGACGAGGCCATGCCACGGGTCGGCTTCCGCCAGCAACTCCTCGGTCGGCACAAGGGTCTCGATCCACTGGCTCCATGGCAGGCGGAAGGTCATCTTCTTCCGACCTGCCACCCGCTCCAAATAGCCATCGTGCAGGGCTCGGGCAAGGTCAATCTTCTTCGCCCCCGGGAGCTCAGTGTGGATGTGATCGACGAAGGCTCGATCCAACAGTGGCACACGCACCTCAACCCCGCACGCCATGGAGAAGACATCGGCATCTCGAAGGAGCGTACTGCCCAAGTAGAGCTCGAAGTCCAATGCCCTGAGTTCAGCGGTGGCGCCGACTTCCAGACCATCGATCGTTACCATCGCTGGGTCCGGATAGATCCCAGTGAGCCGTCGAACTTCTTCGGCAGTAAAGATGCTCCGCCAAGCCTGATATCGATCGACAGTCGTCCTGGCTGCCAAGATGCTGCCAGCCTGAGATGGCACCCGACCGGTTCGTGCCGCAACAGCTCGGTCGACCGCCGGGCGGGCCCACTCCGGGAGCTTGTTGTAGGGCCGAGAGGCCCGCGCCATCCAACGTGCACGTTGATAGTAGCCGTAGCCCCCTAGTATCTCGTCGCCTCCCAAGCCGCTCAGCGCCACCGGAAAACCGGCGGCGTTGGCCGCATCGGAGACAATAAAGGTATTGAATCCATCGGTTGTAGGCTGGTCCATGCTGTGGAGGTAGATCTCGAGCCGATGGACCGCGTCCTCAAGGCGATACGGGATTACCTCCAAGGCAAGCCCATAGTGGGCAGCGGTCTGTCGAGCTCCGGCCACGTCGGCCACGTTCGTTCCAGTGTCGATGGTGATCCCGGTCGGCCGCACGGAGGCGTTGGTTGTCTGCGATGCAATGAGCGCCGAGTCGAATCCGCCACTGAGGAAGAGCGCCAAGGGACGATCACTGACGAGGTGGCTGTGCACCGCCCCAGCCAGGAGATCCTTGACCGTTCCCGAATCGGGCCCAACTGAGTCGCAAGAGCGGACGTCCACGCTGCCATCGCGCCTGAAGATCGTCACCTCCCCGGGACGGAGCTCGAGAACGCCCTCAAATGCCGTCACGGCGTAGGGCGAACCG
Source organism: Acidimicrobiaceae bacterium (assembly GCA_003152015.1). Taxonomy (GTDB): domain Bacteria; phylum Actinomycetota; class Acidimicrobiia; order Acidimicrobiales; family RAAP-2; genus DASZIT01. The sequence goes on from PLZF01000105.1 coordinate 105,512, forward strand.
AAGTGAAGGAACTCGGCCACAGCTCTCGGCGATACCCGCCGACCGACGAGCTCAGTGACCACCATTGCCTCCGACGCGAAGACCGCTCCGCCGCCTGACATAGGGCCCCAGTAGAGCGGCTTGATCCCCAAGGGGTCCCGAGCCGCCCAGAGTTCCTGCCCATCGTCGCGCCAGAACAGCAGGGCGTACATGCCGTGCACGCGCGACAGAGCCCCCTCTCCCCACTGCAGCAGCGCCTTGAGCAACACCTCTGTGTCCCCGGTCGTCTCGAATGACCACCCGTAGGACTGGAGCTCACGGCGGAGATCGAGAAAGTTGTAGATCTCACCATTGAAGACGATGGTGGCGTCGCCCCACCGCATCGGCTGGTCCGATCGGGGGGCGGGATCAAGTATCGCGAGGCGCGTCATGGCCAGGCTGCAGGCTCCGAGGTCCACTGAGCCCTCACCGTCCGGCCCGCGATGCGCCAGCGCGGCAAGCAACTCGCGTGCGTTGGCCCGCCCCCGCAGAACGCCGGCTATTCCACACATGGAGTGCCTCTCACGACTGCACGACCCGATCGAACAGCTCGATCAGCTCCACTGAGCGCCGTCGGTAGGTGTCCTCTCCAACCAACTCCTGAGCCCGCCCGGCGATGGCTCTCGCATCGTCGGGACAAGCCAGGTACTGCTCAGCTAGGTCGCGCAGGTGCTGTGGCGAGTGGAACCAGCGACAGCCGACGCCGTCACGCAAAGGGGTTCCGTCCACGCCAGGATCTGTGAGCTGCAGCGCGCCAGAGGCGGCGATCTCTCGCGTTCGCATGTTGTGCGCACACGAGTTATGCGGATGGAAGATGTTGACCCCAATTGCCGCGTTCTGAAGGACTTCCCCGGCGGCGGTGCCGTATACCGCTGGTGTCGTTCGAAGACCCTTGACGCGCTGCCAACCCGAACCGATAACCGTGAGGGGAAGGCCGCCGAGGGCGTGGAGATAGCGTTCCCGACGGGGACTCCACGTGCCGACGAAGGCGATACCGGCACGGGGTTGCCTGGGCGCGGTCAGAGGGAACCAGTCGTCGTCATAACCGAACGGAACCATCTCCACTCTCGCACAACTGGTTTGCAACAGGCTCTGCAGCCGTTGCGACCACACAACAGTCAGGTCGGCCGCGGCGAGCCTCGCGAGGGCATTCGGGTTGTCGGAAACACGCCAGAAGGGGTTGTCCGGGTAGTAGATGACGACGCGCGAGAGCGACCTCGCTCGACTGATCGTCCTGGGGTCGATGCCCCTGCCCTTGACGACCAGCGTCACCTCAGGACGGAGCTGCTCGACGGCCTCCAGAAAACACTCGCCGACCTGCCGTGCCCTGCGGCGCCGACGGAGGCGCGCTATGGGCGACGTTCGATCAACCAGCACCGTCAGTGCGTGAGCCGGATCTACAACTGTGACCTCCGTCGAGGGCCGAAGGCCCACTTCGAAGGACCGCAGCAGCGCCCCACGCCGATCTTCTCCCACGAGCAGAACCTTCACCGGGAAACCGCCCTGTAGACTGACTCGACGGCAACTGCGTGGGCCCGCACTCCATATCGCTCGCCCGCAACGAGGCCACCGGCCCGGAGCCGCGAGTACAGAACAGAATCGCGCAGCAAGCGGGCAACCTCGCGGGCCAGGCCGGCGGCGTCACCGGGACGTACCAAGATGCCGGAGACCCCATCCTCAATCAGTTCGAGCGGACCCCCGAGGGCCGTAGCCACGACGGGTACACCCGCGCTCTGAGCCTCGGCAATAGAACGACCGAAGCCCTCCGGATGTAGGGCAGGGTGGACAACTAGGTCACAAGCCCCATAGAAACTGGCCATGTCGCCCACGAGTCCAGGGAGCATGACGTCTCGATCAAGCCCCCTCTCCACAATATGGGCCTCCAGCGAGCGGCGGTAGTCGACAGACGCCTGGCCGTACAGGTCGCCCCCGGCCAATACGAGGAGCGGGCGAGGTTCGTCTAGCTCTTCCCAGGCAGCAACTGCAACATGATGGCCCTTGGTGGGGTGTAGATGCGCGATGACGCCAGCGATCGGTCGGTCGAGCGGCAGACCAAGCACCCGGCGGCAGGCTTGGCCATCAACAGGCGCCGGCGTTTCGACTGGATTCGGGATCACGTAGACCGGACGTCTGGACCTCGAGACGAGCTCAGCCGCGAAGTTGGACGGGGCGACGACGGCCGCGGCGAAACGGGCTGCACTGCGCGTCAGCCAACGGCGGAGTTCGCCCGGAGGTCGCTCGCGAAGCGTCCAAACGACTCTGTGGTTGCCGCGAGTCAGAAGGGGTGTAAGAACATGCGCACGCAAGCCGTTGGTATGGATCACGTCTGCCTCGAACGATGAAGCTAGCGCCCGTAGCGTCGCCACCGTGGATACGGCCTCCGGCACAGATTCGAGGGAGCCCCAAAGGAAGGCGCCGCTGGACCCGTGGCGTCGCGCCTGGCTCAGCCCCTCACCCACGCCGTTGGCCAGGATGGCGGCGCCGGCCGACCCGAACGCATCCACCGCGTCGCCTTCCATGAGGGTGACCGCAGCAAGATCGTGGCCCCGATCGCTCAGTCCGGTCATGAGGAGTGCCAGGCTCCGCTCGGCACCTCCCGCGGCATCCCCGCCGGGATTCACGAAGAGCACTTTCACCGAGGCGCCGTCTCGAGAACTTCGGCAATCAGACTCGCGGCCCGTGCCGCAATTCGGGAGTAATCGAACTCCGCCGCCTTAACTCGCATTTCGCTTCCGGCGGCTAGGCGGCCGGGGTCCGCGACTAGGGAGCGAACGCGCTCGGCCAGCTTCTCGGGATAGGTCTGGTCCCACCGACCTTCATAGTCGACCAGCATCTCGTCTGGGAGTAGATCAACCGCCGCTCCCACGGCCGAAGCCAGCACATACCGCTCCGCCGCCAGGTAGCCAGGTAGTTTGCCGGTTGTGCGTATCCAGCTGGAGGAATCATTGGTCTGCGTGAGAAGACAGACGTCGATGAGCCCGAGGTACCGCGAGTACTGCTCGTAGGGGACCCGTCCCAACATGTGTAGCCGGTCCGTCACGCCGAGTTCGGCGGCAAGAACCCGCAGATGGCTGAGTCCTGGGCCCTCCCCGATGAGCACACCGTGTACCGGAAGATCCTTCAGACGGGCCAAAGCGTGCACAAGCTCCCAGCCCAAGCCACCGCCGAGCGATTGGTACCAAGTGAAGTGCCCGGCGATGCCGACCGTCAGCACGTCGGCCAGGCCGAACCTCGCTCGCAGCCCTAGGTCCGAGACCGGCCTCACCATGGAGAGGTCCACGCCGTCTGGGATTACCTCGACGCGTCGTACTCCGTGGCCCCTCATCACGGCCGCATGGTGACGGCCACGAACGACAACCGCAGCGGCATGGCGGTACACGAACTCCTCCATCAGGAGCGCTGCGCCGATTCTGAACGGACCAGCACCGACCTGGCGCAAGAAGGCGGACGGGTAGTCACCCGTGTCCACGACCATCCTCGACCCCCGGCCGCCCAGGAGTCCGACCGCGACTGGCACAGCCGCCAGATCGACGCAATACACGAGGTCGGGGTTCAGGGACCTAGCTCGCGCTACCAGACCTCGGGCCGCCTGCAGGCGGCCGTCTGAACGATTGAGGAGATGCATCTTTCCTGTAGTTGCGGCCGCGATTCGAGCGCTGCGCTCTCCCGCCGCCGATCCGATCGGGCCATTCACTACGAAGATGACCGTCGAGTCATAAGGCAATCCTACCGCCCGTGCCGCACTACAGCGATCGACGGCTGTGTCGGGTCGAACTGTACGGGGCCGTCCAAGAAGTGATGGACGCTCCCAACATGTTCAAGCACAGCTGTCACGCTTGACGCCAACGCCAGGTCTTGAGCCCGGGCGGCGAGCCACCGGTCTCTCACTCCTGTTCCGCTCGAAGGATGTAATCGCTGGGAAGGAAGAATGATGACTTCCGTTCGCATCATATTGGACGGGCGGTCAACGCAATATTAAAGGCTGCGCGACCGAAATGATGCTGGTAATCCCAATCTCTTATCGCACCTCCCAAACGCGGCCACCTGCCCTGGCTGCCGATACCGAGCCATGTCGAGATTGGGTGCAGTAGGGGAGACTTTCGATCCAAAGTGACAATCTCAAACAAGCGATTTAGCAACTGCGCTACCTCGTCGACAGCGTAATGCTTGTGGCCCTTGCCGTGGCGAAGACCCAGCCGTCTTTTCGCATGAAGGGGGTCCAACCAAGCAAACCATCCGCGGTGTGGGTCGTGAGTAGGAGTAAGCCATCGTGCGTTGTATCGTACACACTTGGTGATCTCGGTGATCTCGTGGCCGTTGCCACTCGATGAGGCCAACGACCGGGGGATCCGCCACTGAGCGGGTCGGGCATGTGAACACGCTCGAGTGGACCAACGGTCAGGAGGCCAGTGATGACCGCTGTCAAAACGCCGCCAGCGCAGATGGCCGCCACAGCTGTTCGTCTGGGTAGAACTGACCAGGTGATTGGCGTCACAGGTACTCGACATGATCGGCCGCCCGGAAAGGGATGAGCCTGAGGAGATATTCGCACGCTGAGTCCAGTGGTCCGGCGAACGCCCTCATCAACATCCCCGCTGAATAGTCAGCGCCTTGGCAAGGGCGCCCCACTCGTAGGCGACATCGTGGACCCACGCGCCCACGCTACTCGGAGCCGCCGGGTCGAACAATGCCGTGCCGGAGTAGCAACGGTCGAATCGCAGGCGGGCACGCAGCGCCTGGGCCGTCCCGGAGACCACGATGATCTGGTGCCAGTCACGCGCGGCCGCGAGCCTGGCCACGTACCGCGCTTCGCCATGGGTGGTCTCGGGCGATGGGGCGAAGCAGATGACCGAGACCCCCGGGACGTCGTACCGGCACGCCGAAGGATAAGGGGTGGAGATGAGCAGGGTCGGTGCGTAGCCCTCTGTGGCCAGCTTCAATCCCTTCGCTACACGGGCGTCGGCGCCCCCGAGCACGACGATGGCATCGGATTTCCGAGGTGTGTCGGTTCTCGGCCAGACGAACAGGACGGCCGAGAGCACCAGGAAAACGACGATCACGGCGACACCGACGACGAGGGAGCTCTTCAGCGCTCGGCGCTTCCGTCGGTTCATGATGGAGGGAAGGTAGCCGACCGCCTGCCGGGATCACAGGTCTCGTAGTCGAGTCGGCGCCTGGACGAGGCATCCCAGGGTCACAGGTACTCGACGTGATCTGCGGGCGGGACCCGGTGGCGGGTGTCGAGTACCCGCTGCGCGGATCCGACCACGAGGTCCCAGTCGAATCCATCGTGGTCGGTTGCCACCACCACCAGGTCGGCTGCACGCAGTTCTGCCTGGGTGAGTGCCGCGGGTGCCGTGCTCGAAGGGAACTGCTCTGCCGCCACGTGGGGATCGACGGCGTATACGTCCGCCCCAAGGGCAGCCATGCGGTCGCAGAACACCGGCACCGGCGACACTCGCACGTCACCCGAGTTCCGCTTGTAAGCGAGGCCGAGCACCAGAATTCGCGACCCATTCACCGCCTTGGCGTCGCGGTTCAGTGCCATCGCAGCCCGTTGGGCAACGTAGTCGGGCATATGGTCGTTGATGTCGTTGGCCAGCTCGACGAACCGGAACGTTGCACCGATGGTCTGCTTCACCCGCCACGATAGGTATGACGGGTCGACCGGCAGACAGTGCCCGCCGACCCCGGGCCCGGGGGTGAAGGTCATGAACCCGAACGGCTTGGTCGACGCTGCGTCGATTGCCTCCCACACGTCGACCCCCAGCTCGCCGGCGAACATGGCCAGCTCGTTCACCAGGGCGATGTTCACGTGGCGGAACGTGTTCTCGAGGAGTTTGCTCATCTCGGCCACCTTCGGCCCCGATACCACCACGGTCGCATCCACCAGGGACCGATAGAACGCATCGACGGCGACGGCGGATCGCTCGTCGATCCCCGATACCACCTTCGGGGTGTTCTGGAAGGTCCAGGTCCTGTTCCCCGGGTCGATCCGCTCGGGGCTGTAGCCGACCCAGAAGTCTCGACCCGCGGTCAATCCGGATCCCTCTTCGAGGATCGGCACGAGGAGTTCCTCGGTGGTACCTGGGTACGTTGTCGACTCGAGGATGACCGTCGAGCCCGGGCGCACGTACGGGGCCAGCTCCCGAGCCGAACGTTCGATGTAGGACAGATCGGGAGCACCTTCGGTCAGCGGAGTGGGTACCGTGATGACGGCCACGTCGAACCCTTCGCACGACTCGATCGCGTCGGAAGGCTCATACCGCCTGGTGTCGAGCGCCGCCGCCAGTACGTCATCGGATACGTCCTCGACGTACGAGGAACCCGAGACCAACCGTTTCGCCCTGGTCAGGTCGGGTTCGTAGCCGACGACGTCGTAGCCCACCTCGACCGCACGCATGGCGATCGGCAGCCCGACATAGCCCTGTCCGGCGATCACAACCTTGCTCGCCGTGCTGGGCCGGGAGTTCAGATCCGTCATGGCATCATCCGCCGGGGACTCGTCATGTGTCCGGGTACCACGCTGCACGTCCGGAGAGTTACGCCACGAATAGTCCAATACGCATTTCCCCAACCTCGGAGCCGATCTTGGGTCGGCCAGTCGTGACCGACCGTTGTCAAAGACTGAGATGCCGTCACGCCCGTGAACCTTACTCATGTTCGTACTTTCCTTGGTGACCTGATCCGCCGGTAGTAGACCATTTAGGAACGAAGCAAGATCGGGCGATTTCATCCGGCAGACTGACCCGAGCTCAGTGCACTATCGGAGCGGCGAAGAGGTCGAGCGCGCCGTCGAATGGCCGCCCGGGTCCAAGGTTCCGTCGTCGCGTGCACGCAGGAGCTGGTAACCATGTTCAGTCAAGAGTGCCTCGACAGGAGACCGGTCGACCCCAAGGGCCGCTTTCGACGCTTCGTTCCACTCCAACTGGAGCAACTCGATTCGATGCTCGCGGAGTGCACACGCTGCCCATTGGAGAACGTGGAGCTCAAAACCCTCGACATCCACCTTCATACCGGCGACGGAGCGCTGTCCGATCAGTGCATCGACGGTCACCATATCCACTTCGCGCACGCCCGCTGGGTCGATCCGGTTCACTGAATCGAGACCTTCGGTGAACCTGGTTCTGCCGGCTACGGAACCCGCAGCTGCCTGAACGACGTCCACCAGTGCAAAGTCGTTGAGGGCAATGTTCTCGCGCAGAAGCTCCGCTGTGTCCGGTGCGGCCTCCACCGCGATCACCGTCGCTCCCAGGCTGGCCGCCAGCACCGAGTATGTACCCACGTTGGCACCGATATCGAGGAACAGGTCACCGGGTCGGAGACGTTGCTGCCACACTCGCATCTGCGGCCAGTCAGGGGGATTCGCGTAGAGCGCCTTGCTCGCACTGGTGCGGTGCAGGTCCACCCAGACCTGCGCCCGGTCCCCGACCCGCGCCTGCATCCGTCGGTGAGACGCTCGCGCCTGCACTTGGTAGCTGAAGGCACGGGCCAGTTGACGAAGCCGACGATGCCGGTTTGCCGGATGGTCCCAGATGAACCGGACGGTTGTGGCCGTTTGGGTCACGGCGTTCCGTAGTGCAACTCTCATGCCCTACAGCTTGCCCCATGTATCGCTGGGCGGCCTGGGGGTGTACAAACTCGATTTCACGGGTGGCGGTCGCTTCCGATCGGGGAGAGGGCTGAGCACAGCGTGAGTGACGCCGGGCAGACCACGTCGGCTGAGCGTCCGAGCGGCCGGTGATCGGGCAGCATTCCGTAGCGACTGCACATTGAGCAGGCAACTCCATCGAACATTCCCTACCTCGGCGTGTCCTTCACCCGAGTCGCCCAGTTGAGGAACCGCTCGACCTGGGTCAGTGACGGGTCGTGTTGAATCCGCTCGGGGGGAGTGCCGTCGGCGTTGACCGGGTTGAGGTGTGCCACGTCGTTGAACGAGGTCCGCAATCGTGACCAGGACCTGCTTCGATCTCCCTGCCGACCAGTGAGCTTGGCTTCGAGACCAGTCGAGCGTGAGAAGCGAATGGCGTCGTTGACGTGGGTGCCCGACACGACTCCCAGTCGGAACTGGGCCTCGGGGTCCGTCCCCTCGGGTACGCCGGATCGTGCCTGCTCTGGATGCAGAATCGCCTCATACAGATCTGCTGATTCCTGGAGCTCGCTCCGATGATAGAAGAAGTCGGCTTGGGCCTCTCGCATCCTCCGACGGACTGCGTCGTCGAAGAAGTGACCCGTCAGCACAATCACCATCGTCTGGTCGCGGCTTCGCCGCCGGCGGATGTGGTCGACAACGCCCACGCCGGGAAAGTGGTCGTCGTCGCGCCGACTGTCGGCGGCGTCGACGATAGCGATGTCAATGGTGTCCCACTCGGTGTCCCACTCGAGTGCTTCATCGTGGACAAAGGAACCGGCCACCTCGAGCTCAGGGCGGTCAGCGAGGAGCTCGGTGAGTCCCCTCCGGCTTATGTCGTCGTCATCGACGACTACGACTCGTTTGCGCATGACAACTCCTCCAACCGTTTGTCGACTTCGTCCAGGCGCCGTGCCGCTTCAGCACTGATGCGCTCGTCGAGTTGCGCCCCGACGGCTGCGAACTCTCGACGTGCCGCATAACGGGTCTCGGAGACGAGTCCCAGGACATAGGAGCGTCCCTCGGCGAAGGCGTTGGCCACTATTGACTTGTCGTCTTCCTCGAGTTCGGCACTGAGCCGCTTGGTCTCGGATTCGAGCTGTGAACGCATGGTCGCCATCGAATAGAACGCGGCCGCGGGCCACAGTAGCTCCGCTATGAAGTGGCTCCATTGGATTCGTTCCGGGTGGAGGAGCAGCCCCACCGCCAAGACGGTGCCGATTCCGGCGACGGCCAGTACTTGTTCAGTGCCGTCGAGGTCGTCCCAGTACAACGGCATCATCATGGCGACCATGTTGATGCCACCAAGGAACGGGAAACGCTGGATTCCTTCGGGGTTCCTGGTGTTCCGCATGGTGCCTGTTGACCCGGCGGCATGGACAAGTGAATGTCCAAGCGCCGCGAACAGAACTCGGGCATGTGCTGCCTCGCCCTGTCGTGCAACTTGTCGGTGAGCCCAGATCGCCAGGAGCGGGCCTGCAGCCGCGGCCGGTGCCACGGCCCACACCCGTGGTTCAATCTCGCCGGGGAGGAGGGTGTCGGCGAACCACATGGACGAAGCCAGAAAGCCCAATGGCCCGACGTCGAACGGCACAAGGCCCGGGCGCCGATCAGGTGGGATGTCGAGGGCGCGGTCGCCAACCCCCAGACGGCGGGGTTGATTGGGCTGTCGGGCTTCGACGATGTCTACGGCTGCCACTGTCACAGTGCCCCGCAAGGCCAGTTCGTCGAGCGCGACCTCGAGCCATCCGGGCTGATCGCCGGACAACAAAATGGTCCCGTGCCCTTCCCTGATCTCGAACGTGACGTCGGCTGAAAGGTCGTGCTGAGACTCGTTGTGCCTTCGTTGCCATCTGGCCAGGGCAATGCCGAGGTAGGTGGCATGTTCCGCGGTTGACGCTGCGAGCGACTGTCGCCAGTCGGCGAGCATCCTTCCCACCGTGATCGAACCGACCGGCGAGGACAGAAGGGGTGTAGTCCGGCTGAGCAGGTCCACCACGGTGTCGGCGCCTGTGGCGACCTCGTTCTGCCCTGCCAGGTGCGCTACGCCGATACGGGCTTCAAGCTCTTGCTGGTGACGGGCCAACGCGACCCGCCGACGGTTCGCTTCATACGATGCAATGCCAGCACCGAGGGCCACGGCCATCGCCTGGTAGCGAAAAGATCCATTTGATACGGGTCGGCCCTTCAACCGTCGAGCGCAACCGGTGACGGTGGCATTGATCACGGGGACGATCAACCCGGCTGCTCCGATCCGGAGCCCCGCTTCGATGGCAAGAGGGACTCCGGGCATGGTGGCGAGCTCCAAGCCGGTGTCGCCTTGGCTCCAGAGCGCGGCGGCGACTGCATCGACTGCGAGGCGCGGCCCCAGAGCAAACCGGCCAGACCTCCGCAGTGCAACGGCGCTCACGATGTCGCCGACAGCAAAAGCTGCAGCCGCTGCCATGTGTCGTTGCGG
>PLZF01000051.1 GCA_003152015.1 Acidimicrobiaceae bacterium
GCCACTGTCCCACTCCGACGACACGACTGGCACCCGGAGTGGAACTACAGCATCGAACCTCACCCACCCCCGCGACAGTGCAACTAATTGCAGCACGGGCCCTCAATGAGGAAGGACCGCTATTCGTAGACCTTCTCGGCGGCGTCAGCCTCGGCGGCATCGGCCTCCACGTCGCGGAGTCCCACCGCACCACGACGCAAGCTCTCGCGGTACCCGCGATGCTCCCGGTACCACTCGTGCGCCGTTATGACGGACATCATCTCGTTGGTGCCCGTCCAGATCGATGCAAGTCGCAGATCTCGCACGATCCGCTCGACCGGGAACACATTGGTGTAGCCGATCCCACCCATAACCTGCATCGCGTAATGAGCCGCCTGCTGGGCGGACTCGGTCACGAACTTCTTGGTCTCGCTCACCAGCCGCCGGGTCCCGGCAGCCCCGAGCCCGGAGTCGACAGCCCGGGCAGCCGTGTACACCATCGCCTGCGATGCGTCGAGAAGGGTCACGGCGGCGGCTATCTGGAAGCTGACGCCCTCGAACTCGTTGATCGTCTGGCCGAATGCCTTACGGCGTGAGCTGTATCCCGTGGCGATGTCCAGGGCCGGAGCGGCAGCGCCGACAGTCATGGCTGCCGTACCGAGGCGCTCGGGGATCATCATCGTGTCGAACACCGCTCTGGCACCGCCCACCTCGCCCAGTACATTGGATCTCGGGACCTCGACGTCGTGAAACGCCAGCCGGCCGGTCCCACCCCCGCGACAACCCATGAGCCCGTACAGGTACTCGACGCGCACACCCGGGCCACGATCAACTACGAAACACGTGAGCGCATGCCGGGGATCCGCGTCATCGCTCAGATCGGTCCTGGCATAGACGAGGAAGTAATCAGCGCCCTCAGCGCCCACGATGAACCGCTTCTGGCCATTGAGCACGAAATAGTCGCCCCGCTCCTCCGCAATGGTCGTGGCTCCGAAGAAGTCCGATCCGCCCCTGGGCTCGGTGAGGCATTCCGCTGCACAGATCTCGCCGGCCAGCAACGGTTTCACGTACTTCTCGCGCTGTTCGTCGTTGCCGTGCAGGACGATCGCGTCGCAAACGAGCTCGGCCCCCACGCCGAAGACACACGCGAAGATGTAGCCGAGCCTGCCCACCTCTTCCATCGCCATGCAGGTGGTGACCCAGTCCATCTCACGCCCGCCCCAGCGGCGCGGGTACCGGCAGCCGAGCAGGTTCCGCCGTCCCGCCTCGGCCAGGAACTCCCTCGGGAAGATGATCCGATCGGCGTCCATGTCGAGGACCATCTGGCGCGGCACCCAACGCACCAGATCACGGATCTCGTCGCGGAAGGCGAGCTGCTCATCACTCAGCACGAAGTCGAACATCTGGTCATCCTCTCACTTCAAAGGACCCAGGCCGCAGGCCGAAGGAACCGGGGTGCGCAGCGCCGTAAGCCGTTCAGCGCCGGCACCAGCAATGCCTTCACGAAGCGGTTCACCGACGCGTGGTCGGAGTTGTCCACCTCGTTCGATGGCAGCAGCGCATAAGTCACCGCCAGGCGGGCCGGCAGCTCCGCGACCCCGGGTGCCTGCTCGGCGTCGATGAAGCGCGACAGGTGTGCTGGGCGCTCATCTTCACGGCTGTCTTCCCTCGCCATCAGTTCGTCTGGCCGACATTCGCCCAGAACACCGAAGAGGTGATGAGGGGCTTCGAAGGCGCCTGGGGTTACTTCGGCGAGTGTTCCGCGTGGTTATCCCCGACAACATGAAGTGCTGATGCGGGAGAGGTCACTTCGATGGTGTGCTCAACCGTGGCTAGCTGCTCGGGGGTGACGCGGGCGCAGCGGCTGGTGCATTCCTGCCGGGCGAGGCCGCCACGTCCGGCGCCCGCTATCAGCCGGCTCTGAGGCTCACTTGGGTGGCGCGCCTCCCCCTTGTCGATCGGTTGACTTCGAGATCGACGCGAGCAGCTGGTCCACCATGGTCCGTTGCGTCTCGGGGGCCCGCTGGGCGAAGTCAAAGACGTGGCCGGCCATCTTCATTACGTCATCCGCGATCGGAGGAGTGAACCGGGTCGCCTTCTTCGCGATGCCCTCGGCCAGGTGCGGACTCGCGTCGGAGACGTTGTTTTGCGCATTGGCCACTAATTCCGCGGTCTTCTCCAGCAACGTTGTCTCTGCCATGGCTCCTCCTCTGTCCGCTATTCGCCCGCAGCTGCCGCCCGCCCGATGCGTGTGGCCGCTTTCTCCCACCAGTGTCTGCCGCCATCGACCCCTTGGTAGGGCCTAGTACCCTTGACTTTCGACCTGGACCCAGTGGCACGCACCTATCACAGGACCGATCACCGCCGGACGAGCACCGCCACCGGCTCGCCGCGCGGTCAGCCCTCAGGTCGGGTCCCGGTCACCGGCCGATGGACGCTGCCAGGTTGGACAGGCGGAGCCCCCGCGCCCCCTCCTTGAGCGTGTTGGCATCCAGCCCGTTGGTCAGATAGGCGAACGAGACGCCGGTCTCCGGATCGGCCCATGCCACCTGGACGTGTGCTCCGGCATGACCGAAGGACCCGGCCGAATTGCGCTCGGCAAACGCTCCGTACCGCATCACCTGGAGCCCGTCGTCCCCGGCCACGACCAGGCCGATGGTCCGGTTCACGGCCACACCGAGGAGAGGGTCGGGAAACGTGCACCGCACCTGCGACGTGGCGTCCTCGAGCACAGCGGCGTCCCAGAGCCCCCCGGGGTTGTGCAGCAGCGCCTGATAGAAGAGTGCAACCTCCGCCGCGGTGGCCACGCCTCCGGCTCCCGGTGCCCCGGCGGACAGTATTTCCGGCGCGTCCCATTCGAAGGAGAGATCGCCGGATCCGGTGGTGCCGGCGGCATCGCCGACCCAGGTGAGGGGGGCGATCTCCATCGACGGGTCGGCGAAGACGCCGAGCAGCCGAGGCAGGCCCAATGGCCGACAGACCCGTTCTTCCACGAAGTCCCGGAAGTCGGTGCCGCTCACCCGCTCGATCAGGTCGGCCAGCACCCAGTGTGCGGACGTGGCGTGGTACTCGAACCGGCTGCCCGGCTCCCACTCGAGTCGCCAGGTCCCGAATCGGCGGCGCCGGGCCGCCGGGTCACCTCCCTCGATCGGGCCCATCGGGGCGTTGGGGAACCCGCACGTGTGGAGTAGTAATTGCTCGATGGTCACCGCGCCCATCCCCCCGGCAGCCAGCTCAGGTACCCACTCGGCGGCCGGATCCGCGAGCTCCAGCCCGCCCTCGGCCAGAAGATGCCAGACTGCCGACGCCACCAATGGCTTGGTGGCCGAGAAGATGCAGAAGCGGGTCTCGGGGCCGGCTTCGCCCAGGGTTGCGAACGTGAGCAACTTCCCATCCCTTGCGACGGCCAGCTGGCACGCCGGTAGCCACCCCTTGTCCACGTCGCGCCGGGCCAGCTCGACCAGATCGTGGAGCGTTCCTGCGTCCTGATCGGCGAGCGGCTGCCCGGTCACGTGCGGTGACGATGATCGCCGACCGTCTCCGCGGTAGCGATCTCACCGGACGCGGCGCGCAGCTCGTCCAGTGCGCCATGGAGCAACTCGGTGATCTCCCAGGGGTCGGGAACGCTCTCGGGGCATCCAAGAACCGACACGGCCAGATCGCCCTCGTAGCTCCACGCGGTCATGTTGAGGCCGATCCCTTCGAGAATCGGGCCGACCGAGTACAGCTCCTCCAGTACGATCGGCCCGATACGGATTCGTTCCTTCGGGCCGGCCACGCTCGAGAGAACGACGTTCAGGGGCGGAGGGACCCGGTTGGCCAGCCGACTGCGCGACCAGAGCCGGACCGTGGCCTGGTAGAGCTGCGGGGGGACGATGGCTGCCCGTTGTTCGAGCATCTTGTATCCGAGGGCGTTGCGGACCTCCTTGGCTCCGGCTGCCACGGCGTGGATGTGCCGGAGCCGCTCGATCGGATCGGCGATGTCGGTGCCGATGGTCACGTAGATGCTGTCCACGCGGTTTCCCGAGAGCCGTGTCGTGCTCGGGTCGGTGGAGACGGGGACGCTGGCCACCAGGGGTCGATCGGGGAGACCGCCGTGTTCGCGTAGGTAACCGCGCAGTGCTCCCGCGCACACGGTCAGGTACACGTCGTTCAAGGTGGTTCCCTGCGCGCGGCTCACGGCCTTGAGGTCATCGAGGGGCAGAGTCGTCATGGCGAAAGTCCGCGCTGGGCCGAGCGACACGTTCAGCGGTGTGCGCGGAGCCAGGAGCGGGAGTGGAGGCTTCACGGCCAGGTGGCGGCGGAGGACCTCCGAGTCGCGTATCCCCCGGATCGACTGCACCGCGAGGCGGGGCAGGCCGCGCAGCCTGGCCACGTGGTCACGGCCGGCGATCCGGAGGAGCTGGCCGCGGGTGGGAAGGGCCTCAGGGTGCCACCCGTCCTCCGGCGGCGCCCCCGGCGGCTCGCCGACCGCTTCGACGATGTTCTTCAGCAGGGCAACCGCGGCCGAACCGTCGGCCAGCGCATGGTGCAACTTGGCCACGATGGCGATCTGCCCACCGGCCAGCCCTTCGACTACCACCATCTCCCAGAGGGGCCGGTCCCGGCGGAGCGGTCTCGATGCGATCTCGGCGATGACCGCGCCGAGCTGGCGTGGCCCGCCAGGAAGGGGAAGCAGGCGCCGGAACAGGTGCCGGGCGAGGTCGAAGTCGGGGTCCTCGACCCAGACCGGATGGCCCAGCCCGAGGGGCACCGCGACGACCCGCCGGCGGAACGTCGGAAGTCTGCCGATGTGTTCGTCCAGCACGTCGACCAGCCCGTCGTAGGTGAAGCCCCCCGGCACGCCGGAAACGTCGGAGATCGCCACCTTGATGGTGTGCATGTGTGCCGTCGCGGTCTCCGAGTACAGAAACTTCGCATCGATCCCGACCATCGATTCCACCGCGACCCCCCCTTCAGTTGCCGGCAGCAGGGGTTCGACAGGACAGCCCCGAAGCGCCGAGCGACTGGCACAGGAAGTCCGCGACTTGTCGGGACCACAGGTAGCCGACGTGGTTGCCGGCGTACCAGTTGATCGACGGCTGGTCCCAGTGTTCCCAGAGCCGCTGTGCCTGGGCTGGGGTGGCCAACCGATCTCCGTAGCCGGCGAAGACGAATCGCCGATCGTGCGGGACGAGCGGAGCGAAGCTGAGCGGGGAGACCACGGTGAAGACGTCCTCGGCGGCGCCGCCCATGATGCGGTGCTCGATCGATCGGGCCCGCAGATGGTGGGGACTGTGCTGGTGGAAGAGCCCCGGGAAGTCCGACACCGGGATGCCGGCCACCACCACGTCGATCCCTGGTTCGAGCCCGGCCATGAGTGCGGCGATATACCCGCCGAGTGACACGCCGTAGAGACCGATGGAGGTCGCGCCCTGGTCCCGGATCCACGAGATGAGGCGCCGGACGTCCCACACTGCCTGGGTCAGGCCATGCACCGCATTCATGAGGTCGAACGAGAGGAAGGGCTCGCCGCTCACCAGGGTCACCTTGCGTGATCCGTGGAGCGGCAAGACGGGAAGGGCCACGTTGAGCCCGAGCTCCCGGTGGAGGCGGGCCGTCTGGAGGCCGACGAAGTCCATGAACGGGTACCCGGTGCAGAAGCCGTGGAGGGCGATGACCCACGGGCGTGGTCCGCCGGAGTGGCGGACCACCGCGGCGGACGCCGTGTGGTTCGGCCCGAACGACGCCCAGCGTTCACTGCCCGGCTCGCCGTGCCGTGGCACGAACTCGCTGGGGAACGAGAGCCGCTCGTACGCGATCCCGTCGGCCCATCCCCGCCCGATGTCCGGGGCGCCGGCCACGAGGGCAGGGGGCTGGCGGTGGTACGACGCGGGATGGGCGATCCAACCCCGCCGCACATACATGGCGCGGGCAGCGGCCAGCTCGACAGCAACCCGCTCGAAATCGGAGCGCAGCGGGAACCGATTGGGAGTCATGGCGATGGCGAGGAGCGCCTCGTCCATCGCCACCTGGGCAGCGAGCCCGAGCGAAAGGTGTGGTGCCGGCACTGTGTCGGCAACCTCGCCGCGCACGATGGCCGACCCCATGAACCCGAGCGTGCGGGGAACCGCCCGTACGGCGCGGGTTGCGGCATGGCGGCCCACGAACCTGCTGATGGCTCGGTACGGCTCGGTTGCACGCTCGACGAGCGAACGCTGCCCGACACCCTCCCCGAGCTGCCTTTGGGCAAGGTGCCCACCCGACTCGGGTGAACCCTCCCCGACTGGCTGCGCTTCTTCTTCAGCTTCTACCTGTTGGGATTCCCTCACGGACCCCCTCCGACCCTGACTCGCTCGACACTGCGCCGCCCACCCGGGAAGCTACCTCGGGAGCGCGGTCAGCGCTATGGGTCATACTACGTTGCGACGTTCGAATTCGGGATGAGCGAGTTGGGAGCGGCCGAGGGAAAGAGTGAACGTGCAATTTAATCTGGCCGACCTGTACGAGAGCGTCGCCGATGTCGTGCCCGGGCGGACGGCCATGGTGGCCGGTGACCGCCGACTCACCTACGCGGAGCTCGATGAGCGCGCCAACCGGCTTGCACATCACCTCGCCGAGATGGGCGTCGGTCCTGGCGATCGTGTCGGGATCCAGCTCGTGAACGGGACCGAGTACATCGAATGCATGCTGGCCTGCTTCAAGGTCCGCGCCGTCCCCGTCAACGTGAACTACCGCTACGTCGCGGCGGAACTCCGGTACCTCTACGAGGATGCCGGCCTGTCCGGTCTCGTCTACCACGGACGGTTCGGTCCGGCCGTGGCCGACGTCGGATCTGCGCTGAGCGAGTGCCGTGTCGTGCTCGAGATCGCCGACGGCACGGAGCCGACCGGGCAGGGCTCGGACTATGAGTCGGTGCTTGCGGCGTCGGACGGCGAACGCCGATTCGGGCCCCGCTCGACCGACGACCTGTACTGCGTCTACACCGGTGGGACAACGGGCATGCCGAAAGGCGTCCTTTGGCGCCACGAAGACATCTTCTTCGCGGCGATGGGTGGCGGAGACCCGCTGTCCCTCGGCGACGTGATCTCGGCCCCGGGGGACACCGGTCAACCTCGACCCACTTCTCGAGGCTGATCGGCCGCCCGCACTGTTGGAGTTACGCACTGCCCTGCGGACCATCGATCCCGTGATCCGGGACTAGGTGGACGGCGCACGCCTCGGACCTGCTGCCTAAAAACTTGTCACACAATCTAGCGGTTCGACACCAAAGGAGAACTAGGGTCGTTCCCATGGACTCATCCGATTCATGTGATCCGGTTGAGGCGCCCACGGTTACGCGTTTGACCGGATCCGAGGCGGTGAAGCTGCACCTCACCTTGGCAGGCGGATTTGCCTTGTGCATTGCTGGGTTCTACTTCGAGTTCACTCGCGCTCTTGGCGGGAACTCTCTGAGCTGGGCCTACGTATTCGAATGGCCCCTGTTTGCCGTATTCGCCGTCTACATGTGGTGGAACATGCTTCATGGAGGAAGAGGTCGGCGGCGCTCTCCCGCCAAACCGAGTGTGGCACCAGAGCACGTTGGAATGCTCAAGGCCTGGCAAGAGCACCAGCGACAGTTGGCTGTGGCCGAAACCGAGTTCCGACAAGGAGAACGAGACGCTGAATCCACGCCGTGACATCGGAATCCAGCGAGTTGGGCTCCCCGGGGCCGCCTATTGTGACGTGACCGTGACGACCTACAATCGTCGCCGGTGAACCATGGAGCGACCTCGCCTCGCAATCCCGATACTCGGAGAGCCGTCGGACTGAAAGAAGAGTGGTAACCACATGCCGGGTATGGGGCACGGGCTTCAGAACAACGACCCGACCATCAGTGCCGCATTCCATACAGAGCTGATGCACCAACTCCTCATCATTGTGCTGATTTTGGTCGTCCTGACACTTGCGTGGAACGCCATCCGTACGATCGTGTACCGACGGTCGGTGGCCGCCGGCACGTTCGACGCTCCTGCCCCCGAGCGGGTGCGCTATCCGGAGCCGGTGGCCCGTCGCATGCTGCGGATCACATTCGGACTTCTCTGGGTAGTTGATGGGATTCTCCAAGCCCAAGGATCCATGCCCCTTGGGCTCCCGGGCACCGTCCTCACCCCGGCAGCCAGCACATCTCCCGGTTGGGTGCAGCACATCGTCAACGTTGGTGCCACCATTTGGTCAGATCACCCGGTATCCGCAGCCGCGGCGACCGTGTGGATCCAGGTCGGTATCGGAGCGTTCCTTCTGGTTGCACCCCGCGGATACTGGTCACGAGCCGCAGGAGCGGTCAGTGTCGGCTGGGGCCTTGTCGTCTGGATGTTCGGTGAGGGCTTCGGTGGGATCTTCGGGCACGGCAGCAGTTGGTTATTCGGCTCGCCTGGGGCCGTCCTCTTCTACGTTGTCGCCGGAGCGCTGCTCGCTCTGCGCGACAACTCATGGGAGACAACCAAACTGGGCAATGGGCTGCTGAGGGGAATCGGGCTGTTCTTCATCGGGATGGGCATCCTCCAGGCGTGGCCGGGTCGGGGATTCTGGTCGGGGCAGGCGGATCCGACGGCAACACCCGGCACGCTCGCCGTCATGGTCAGGCAGATGGCACAGATCTCCCAGCCGCCTCTGCTCTCATCGTGGGTTCGGTCATTCGGGTCGTTCGACGCCTCGCACGGGTGGGCGGTCAACTTGTTTGCGGTCCTGTTCCTTGTCGGCATCGGGACCTCTTTCGTGAGTGGCAATCGTCGACTCCTCCGTGTCGGCATCGTGGCGGGCGCTGTTGTCTGCCTCGCCGACTGGATCTTCGTCCAGGACTTCGGGTTTCTCGGTGGTGTTGGCACCGATCCCAACTCGATGATTCCCATGGCCGCCCTGTTCTTCGGCGGGTATCTCGCCGTGGTTCGGCTGCCGGTCCGGGCGGAGGCCCCGATGGAGGCCCCGGTGCCGTCAGCCGCCCCAACTGCGGTGCCGGCGAGGCTTCTCGACCGCCTCAGCCCTTCGTACCTCCTGCGATGCCTCGCTGCGTTGGGAGCCGTCGGGATCGTATTGGTGGGCGCGGCCCCGATGGCGCTGGCCGCCACCAACCCGAACGCCGATCCCATCTTGACCGAGGCCAGCAATGGGACACCGAACATGGTCAACTACCCGGCCGCCCCCTTCATGCTTACCGACGAGCAAGGTCGCCACGTCTCGCTCAAGGAGCTCGCCGGGCACATTGTGGTGCTCACCTTCCTCGATCCTGTGTGCGTCTCCGACTGCCCGCTCATTGCCCAGGAGCTGCGGATGACCGACCAGATGCTGGGCACCAGCGCGTCGAGTGTCGACCTGGTGGCAATCGTGAACAATCCCCTGTACAGCTCGATGGCTCTCACCGCCGCCTTCGATCGGCAGGAGGGACTCGACCACCTCGCCAATTGGACCTTTTTGACCGGGTCGCTCACCCAACTCCATAACGCGTGGACCAGCTACGGCGTGCAGACTGAGGTCACGCCGGCGGGGGCAATGATCGCGCACAGCGACATTGTGTTCATCATCGACCGGACAGGCCACACCCGGGAGATCCTCAACTCCAACCCCGGCAAGGGAAGTGCTGCGGGTGAGTCCTCGTTCTCGGCCCTTCTCTCGAGCCAAGTGCAGCAATTCGCGCGCTCGTGACCGCTGCGTCAGCAGATCGGCGGCCTGCCCACCGGTTCTCGAGCCCGATCCGGGCCATGTTCACGTTCGGTGCGATCACCCTCTCGGCGGCCGCCCTGTCGGCATGCTCGTCGCCGGAGGGCACGATCCCAGTGCTTCAATCATCCGGGGAAGCAGTGAATCCCGCTCCGTTGACCAGTTCATTTGCCAGTCAGACGGGAACGTGGGCCACGGTTGCCCTGGGGCACCTCAACGACCCGCTGAACACCTTCTGGCAGCTGCTCTTCCTGTCGAGCAGCTCCTCCAAGTGGGAGCTGGCTACGCCTCCTGGGGTGGCAAGCAATGGTGGGCTGGTGGCCTCCGCCAGTCCTTCAGGAACCGTGACCGTAGGATTCGAACCGTCATTGGACCTGCACTTTTCCCCCCTGGCCCAGAGCACGGACCTGGGCGCCACCTGGGCGCCGGGGGTCCTGTCCGGCGGACTGTCGGTGGAGCCGGACTCCTTGGCCGCCTCGAGCGGTCATCAGTTCCTGGCACTCCTGCGCAGCGGTGGAGGCGAGGTAGTAAGCAACAGCGGTGACCTCACAAATTGGACGACGGTTGCCTCAACACGAGGCCTGACTGCCGACAACTCCACGGCTGGGTGCAGAGTAGAGGCACTCACCGCCGTCGCCTTCGGTGCCACCAGTGAGGACGTGGTGGGTGCCGCATGCGCCCATGGGGCCGAGCCTGGCATCTTCGATCTGGTCAACGGAAACTGGCGGTCGGTTGGACCGACGCTTCCGGATTCGATGGCCGGCCCGTCGCAGGTGCTTCGCCTAGTCGCCACTCCATCGGGAGTCACCGCCCTGGTGAGTGCGGGTGAGGGGAGTGCTCGCAGACTGTTTGCCTTGTGGAGCGCCGACGGACTGAAGAGCTGGTCGGTCTCTGCGCCCCTCCCTCTAGAGGGCGGGAGCCTGACATCGACCGGAGTCACCGCCACCGGCGGCCTGGTTGTCGCCATCAAAAGCACCGATGGCATCCGCTCGGCGTCGGTCATCAGTCCGCCAGGCAACCAGTGGCAGGAGCTCGCCGCTCCGCCAGCGGGCACGTCTGCGGTCGTTGCTACGCCCAGCGGGGGATTCGACGCGCTGATCGAAAACCAGTCGACCCTCGACGTGGACACGCTGGGCAGTGGAGGATGGCACCGTATCCAAGCGTTGGCTGTCCCCATCCAGTACGGGTCTTCGGGATGACCAACGGTCAGCCGAGCTACCGTGGTCCGACCCGCTTCCTGCAAGTTGGTAGAGGAGACCGACCGTGCACTACATCACCGACAATTGGTCGCTCGATCCCTTTCAGTTCGTTGTGGTTGTCGTCGTCTTCGCCCACGAAGTAGGACTTGCCCGGCTCCGTCAACGCTCGGATTCCGTTCGAACCCGCCGACGTCGACTGCACTCGTTCGCCTTCTACTCGGGCCTTGCGGTCCTGCTCCTCGCGGTTGAGTCGCCGATCGATTACTGGGCGAGCGACTACTTCTTCGTGCACATGCTCGAGCACCTCCTCATCGCCTTCTACGCGCCGATCCTGATCGTCCTCGGTGCTCCGTGGATCCCCCTTCTCTTCGCGTTACCGGTAGGTGCTCGCAGAAAGGTGGGTCGCTTCTTGATCCTCGGGCCCTGGTCACGGCTTCTTCGACGGGTCGGAAGATTTGTCACCGATCCATGGTTCGCCCTGATCTCCTTCAACGTCGTCATGGTCGTCTGGCACTTTCCGGCCGTTTTCGACTTGTCCGAGCGCAACCAGACCGTTCATATCTGGCTGATGCACGGGAGCTTCTTCATCACCGGCGTGCTCTTCTGGCTGCAGATCATCCCCTCGCACCCCTTCAGGTTGAAGGCCAGCCCGATCTGGCAGGCCGGAGCGATAGTCGGTACGAACATCGTGATGTTCGTGCTGGCCATGGCCCTGAGCATTTTCAGCGCGTCGAGTTGGTACTCGGTGTATGCACACCTACCCGGCGTGAATTTGGCACCCTTCGCCGACCAGCAGATCGGCGCCGCCATCCTCTGGGTCTGTGGTGACTTCTGGGCGGTGCCGGCCCTCATTGTGGTGATCAAGCGGGCGATCGACCAGGAGGGATCAATCTCCAATGTGCTCGAGCGGCTTTCGCACCGCACCGCCGCACCGGCCGGCCACGATCTGCGTCCGCAACGGACCAACACTGCCGACCGGACCTAGGGCCAGGCCAGAACCTGTTCGGACCATGCGATGAATAGGTACTTGACCAGCACCCTTGGTCGGCATACTGTCGGTCTCACCTTTTAGATTCTTCACGAAGTTTTAGGTAACGTCCGGCGTCTGGATAGAAGTAGGCACGGAAGGGTCCGAGGTCGGGCCTGACCGAGTCCTCAACAGCATGAGGGGTACTGGATGTCATTTGGGGGAAGGCTTTCCGTGGTCCTCGGACTCTTCGTCGTTGCCGCGGGGTTGGCTGTCTGGGCCGTGGTGGGCTTTATGCTCCCGACAACACCGACCGTCGACTTCACCGCCGCGCAGCCATCGGGTGCCCCGGTGGACCTGACCGTGCAGACGGTGGGCACGATCGGATTCGGGGCACATCCCACATGGGTCTCGTACCTGGTGAAGAACCCCAACGGTCAATGGATCCACTCGACCGTTTGGAAGGTGCCGGCGCATACCCGCATCAACCTGACCATCGAGCAGT
The DNA here is from genome assembly GCA_003152015.1 of Acidimicrobiaceae bacterium. Classification (GTDB taxonomy): domain Bacteria; phylum Actinomycetota; class Acidimicrobiia; order Acidimicrobiales; family RAAP-2; genus DASZIT01. The sequence continues at coordinate 12,326 of PLZF01000051.1, forward strand.
ACGACTCGGGGAGCCCCCTCCGCAATCAACAGTGGGGCCTCGTGGCCGGAACCACAGGCGGCGTCGAGACCCTCAATGGCAAGCCGATCGCTTTGTACGACTCCAACGGCGGCAACGGAGTTGGCCACACGTTTTCGATCCCGACTCTCGGAATCAGCGTTCCCTTGGTCGGTATAGCGGGCGACGCCAAAAATCCCTGTAGTCAGGCACCGTGTACCACCGACTTTGACCACAACGTCATCAAAGTCTCGTTCGTGACACCGGGGCCCGGTGAGTATCCGTGGCAGTGTTACGTGCCTTGCGGCTTGGGCTTCTTGTACGGAAATGGGGGACCCATGAGCACCCTTGGATACATGGGCGGCTTCCTGGATGTCACAGCGTGACCATCGACAACGCAGAATCTGAGGGCCAGGGCGTGGGGGCAGAGGCAGAGGCGGTGATCGCACAGCCAGGCAAGGAACCTCGCCACATCTGGCGCATGGTCGCCATCTGGCTGGTCCTCTCCGCCGTTCTCGACCCCCTCTACTATATTCTGGTTGGGCCCCACGTTCCCCCGGGGACGATGACCTCCGCGGCGAAGGACAATCAGTTCGACTTCAATATCCTGTTGGTGGCTGCCCTTCCGGTGTTTCTGGCGGTGTGGGTCTACCTCGCCTACTCGGCGGTGATGTGGAGAGCTTCCCGCAAGGGTGCTCCTGAGCCGGTCGGAGGGGCGCAGGCCCGGACCCATCTCGGCGTGCAGGTCGGGTGGATCGTCACCACCACCGTGATCGTGCTCGGACTGTTCGCCTTCGGCACGGTCGAAGTGATCACCAAAGCCGGTTCCGGCGGAGGTGAAGGGCCCAATCCGATCTGGACTCCCACGTCGGCCACCGTCTTGCCGGTGCAGGTCATCGCCCAACAGTGGAAATTCACCTACCGCTACCCGACCTTCGGGGGTTTTGAGACCCAACAGCTTATTGTGCCCAACAACACCACCATCGCCTTCCACGTCACCTCGCTCGACGTGATCCATGGTTTCTGGGCCTATCAGTTGAGCATCAAGGCCGATGCCAATCCCCAGCAGGACAACGTGGCCTACGCGACCACCCGTCAGACCGGAAGTGTGACCGTTCGATGTGAGGAGCTCTGCGGCTTGTGGCACGGAGCGATGTTCAACTACGGGCAGGTCGTCTCCAAAGCCGCCTTCGTGGCCTGGGCGAAGTCCACAGAAGCCAGCGCGGCCGCCAACACCAAGCTCTTGCCGCCCTTTGCCTACACGTACGTGCCCGACGCAAACGGCTCCGCTGGCGGGTACTACCCCGACAACGTGGATCCCTATAGCAACTCAGAGGTCTACGGGGCCAAGCCGGCGTCATCGTGACACCGACCATCTGTGGATCCCAGTGCACCAGTCCTGCTAATGATCGGAGTGGCCCGTCGATGATCGGACCAATCAGCTTCAGCCCGGCACCGTTGAAAAAGGTGGTGGTCGATCAATGACCGTGACTGCCGAACGCGAGACTGAAGTTGTCTATCCGCACCCCACTCCACCTGTGCTCGGCGGATTTCAGGGATTGCCTCAGCGGCCCGGTTGGCTGAGCCAGCACCTAGGCACCGCAGCCATCGGAGCAGTGCTCGGGTATCTGCTGGGGCACTGGCTCGGAAACGTCGTTGCCAGCGGTTATACGAACATCGCAAACAGCGGGGTAAACGCCGTGGCGATTACCGGGGGCCTGCTCCTCGGCGTCTTCGGATGGCTGTTGGGAATCGGCGCGTTGAACTATCCGCTGGCGAAGATGGTCGGCCTCGAACCGCGTCCCGATTATGAGTCGACCAGTTGGACCAGGTATCTGCGCTACACCGTCGACCACAAAGTTGTGGGACTTCAGTACGTCATCGGCGTACTCGCATTCCTCTTCACCGGTGGGCTTCTGGCCATGGGGATCCGTACCGAGCTGCTCTCTCCCTCCAGCCACCTCTTCGGGCCGGGGACCTACATCGCCATCGTGAGCGAGCACGGCACGATCATGATGATGATGGCCACCTCGGTCATCGTGGGTCCGCTCGGCAACTGGCTGGTGCCGTTGATGATCGGCGCACGGCGAACCGCGTTTCCGCGCGTGGAAGCCTTCAGCTTCTGGATCTTCACTGCCGGGTACCTGGTCATCCTCTCCGCCCTCTTCTACGGCGGGTTCCCCACCGGGTGGACGGGCTACGCGCCTCTTCAGACCCAGGCCGGTGGAGGCATGATGTCCTACCTGGTCGGCTTCGCCGTCATCGGAATCGGGATGATGGCCGCCGGCTTCAACCTGGCGGTCACCATCATCAACTACCGAGCACCGGGTATGACCTGGAGCAGGATCCCCATCTTCGTGTGGTCCATCCTCGCCACCTGCGCCCTACTCACCCTGGCTACCCCGACCCTGGTGGCCGCAGGGTTCTTCGGCATCCTCGACCACACCGCCCAGACTGCCTTCTTCGTGACCGAACACGGAGGAAGCTCCTTCCTCTGGGAGAACCTCTTCTGGTTCTTCGGCCACCCTGAGGTGTACATCATGGCCCTCCCTGGGTTCGGGATCGTCTTTGAGATCCTTCCGGTCTTCACGAGGAAGCCACTCTTCGCCTACAAGGTGGCGGCGGCGGGGATGGTGGGAGTCGCCCTCCTGTCGTTCTTCGTATGGCAGCACCACCTGTTCCAGAGTGGGATCAATCCGGACATGCGGCCGTTGTTCATGCTGACCACCGAGCTCATCTCGATCCCGACCGGGTTCATCTACTTGGTGGGCCTGGGAACGCTCTACAAGGCGAAGATCAAGTTCGAAGTACCGATGCTCTTTGCACTGGCCCTCTTCTTTAACTTCCTCATCGGCGGGATGACCGGAGTCTTCCTCTCCGATGTCCCGGTCAACGTGACCGTGCACGGAAGCTTCTTCGTCCTGGCCCACTTCCACTACACCATTATGGGTGGATTGATCTTCGCCTTCTTCGGAGGCCTCTACTACTGGTTGCCGAAGATGACCGGCAAGACCATGAACAAGAAGCTGGGGCAGATCCACTTCTGGATCATGTTCATCTTCTTCAATCTGACCTTCTTCCCGATGTTCCTGATCGGCTTGCTCGGCCAGCCTCGTCGGGTATTCGAATATGCGCAGAACCTGCAGGCGCTCAACGATTTCTCATCGGTCAGCGCATTCATCCTCGGTGCTTCGTTCCTTGTCTTCGTGGCCAACTTCGTGTGGTCGATCTTCATCAAGCCGACTCCGGCGCCGGCCAACCCATGGGACTCGCTCGGACTCGAGTGGCAGACGCCGACTCCTGTCCCGTACTACAACTTTGAACGCATCCCCGTCGTTCTGAGTGATCCGTATCACTACAGCGAGGAGAACGCTCCCGCTGTCGCCGATCTCGGCGAAGAAGGTGTACTCGTAGCAGCTGGGGCTTCGTCCCCTGCGAGTGTCGTCGAGGAATCCCGACCGGCAGCCGAATGAGTGGAGACAACGCGGTGACTGATACAGCCGACAAACCCCCGATGTTCGCCGAAACTCCCGAGGAGAGGGAGTTCGAGCTGCGCGCTGCAGTCGGTGCCTACTGGTCCGGAGGGCGTCTGCTGATCGGCATGTTCACGTTCCTCTTCGCCTCGCTGGCCTTTGCCTACTTCTATTTGAGGTCGAACAATGCTGGGCAACTCTGGCGGCCCGGCGGTATAACCGCTCCGACCGGAATCGGTGGGGCAATCTTCGCCGTGGCGGTGGCGTCCTCACTGCTCGCCATCTACGGGCAGGGGCGCCTTCGATCGGGATCGACCCTCGATTGGGAGGTGAGTGGCTGGACAGCGGTCCTCGGAGGACTTGTGGCCGTCGGTCTTCAGATCTGGCAGCTGACCCAGCTTCCCTTCTTCCCCGGATCCAGCGGGTATGCGTCGTGCTTCATCGGTTGGGCGGTGATGAACATCATGCTGCTCGTCAGCGGGGTGTACTGGCTCGAGACCAACCTGGCCCTCTGCATTCGACTGCGTCGCCTCGACGCCGAGGACGGGACACTGGCTACCTCGGTGGGTCCCACCGCCCAGCTCTTTCGGGCCAATGTCGAGTCCTGCACGTACTTCTGGGGATTTATGGCGGTGGTGGGCGGCCTGTTCTGGGTGTTCTTCTACCTGATCTGATCAGGACGATTGATCACGAGTAGGGGCAATGGGTATCATTTTGGACACGAAGCGAGAGTGAGGTTGGTAGGCCAGTGAGCGTTGCCACAGATAGCTTCATCGGGGCGCAGGTACTGACCCTCGCCATTCCCCTCGGCACCCTGTTCGTGGTCTGCCTCTGGGGATTCTTCCAGCGCCGCTCACACCGATGATCCAAGGGGCCGCGTCACACCGGTCCCTTGAACCGCAGGGCAGCAGAACCTACCAGCTAGATCGCGCGCTCCTCTTTGTCGGGGCCGTCATAGTGTTCATCGCCTGCCTGGTCCCACCGTTTTCGTCATACGCTCGGCGTTATGAATTCGTCGAGGCACTCCAGTTCGTCATATTGGCTGTGGTGGTTCCCGTATTGGTAGTCAGTGGATCGCCCTGGCGTCTGCTCCGCATTGCTGCACACCGACCTCCAGAAGACCGTGATAATGCGGGCTCGGGGGCGAACTCACTGCGGTTGGTGGACGAGCTGGCCGCTCATCGGCGGCGCCATCCTGAGGCGCTACGCAGCGTGCTCTTTGCTTCCCTGTTTCTTGCTGGGGTGACGCTCTGGAGGATTCCATTGACGGTCGATGCCTTAGTCAGGCATCCGTGGTTGGTGGGCGTCGAAGCGGTCACCTTGTTGATGGTCGGCGTCGGCCTCTGGCTCGAGCTGATCGAATCCCCTCCCCTCTCACCGAGGCTGTCACGACCCAACCGAGTCGCCTTGGCCGCTGTCTCCATGTGGACAATCTGGGTCCTCGCTTACCTGGTCGGACTATCGCATGGGTCGTGGTATCACGCCTACTCGCATCACCCGGGGCGGGGCCTCAGTCTCTCTGCCGACCAGCAGCTGACGACAGGGATGATGTGGTTCGTTTGCGGTTGTGCATTCATTCCGGTCATCTTCTGGAACCTGATCCGCTGGTTACAGTCGGAGGAGGACCCAGACGTAGAACTGCACCGCCTGGTGCGACAGGATCGAACCCGGGGTCGCTCATTGGATAGCGGCCAAACCTCGCCGTAAGCGGTTGTGGCGTCGAAGTCAGCTGTTGGGGACGGTGATCAGGTGCCGACGAGGTGTGGAAGAGCCGGCAGGTTGGGCATCGGCAGCTTGGCACCAAGAATCCTGTCGGCCGCTTCCACGTAGGCGTCAGCTCGGGCCCGATCCTTGGCAAGCAGGCCCTCCTGCTTGGTGAGGTCTGCGATCGTCGAAGTACTTCCCGAGTTGGCAGAGAGATTTTGGATGTCCTCGATGGCGGCGAGCGCATCGGAACTTACCCAGAGGGTGGACACGTCAACCACCTGCCCGATGTTCTTTCCCGCTGGTGAACCCGACGCCTGCACATTGGAGAGGTCGAAGATGTCACTGTTGGTGAACGAGCAGGCGGTCTGGTCATCTCGCAGCATGGACGGCGTCAGGGATCGATCAGCAGCGGACAATTGACCTGTCTTCATGTCCTGGTAGATGGTGAATGTCTCCTGGATGGCATAGGCACATCCTCCGACGTCGGTATTGATCTCATGCATGATGCTGGTTTGGTCGGCAATGTCGGCGGAGACGGTCGTGTGGCTGGGCAGATCGACAATTACCGAGGCGGCGGCGACGACGACGACTGCCGCGGTGACCAGGACCCACGTTCGCTTGTACCAGGCGCCCTTTGTCGGCGTCTCGGCAATGATGCCGTCCAGATCAAATGGATCCTGGGGATCGGATGGGCTGGCGATGTTGTCGGTCATGAGGGCCCTCCAACCAGGCTTTCGGCCGCGTGGGCCATCCCTTGGGCGAATTTCTGAATGCTGTCGGGGGACAGGGTGTAGATGCCGAAATGATCCTCATTTGCGAATGGGGTGGCGCGCAGTTTCAGCCGGCCACTGGGATCGATGAAGTACATGATGTCACTGTGGGTGACCACCCGCGTCTTCTTCCCGACCGCAATGGTGATGCCATAACCGGTCCAGATGCGATTGAGATCGGTGACGGGCCCATTGAGAAACGTGACGTTCGCCAGGTTCGCGAGGCCAGTCTGGGTCAGGGCGGGTGGGGACGGGGCGACGGATGTCTGCAAGGGGTCCGAGTTGACGATCACAAAGTCAACCGCGGCATTCCTTGGACCCAGCAGTTGATCGGCTTGGGCGATTTCCTTTGCGAGCACCGGGCAGATGTCGTCGCACGCTGAGTTGAAGAAGGCAAGGACGGTCACCTTACCCGGGGCGTATGCAAGGGTCCAGAGGTTGCCGTTCGGATCCTGTAGGGAAATTGCGGGGGCTCGGTTTCCGGCTAGTTGGCTCAGCCCTATGAACGCATTCAGGGAGGAGCTGACGGGAGGAGCGCTCGGGGGGGCAGGCGCGGGGGGTGCGGTGGTGCTGGTTCCAGCCAGGGTGGTCGGCGGGGTGGCGATCAGTGCGCTGACCCCTGCATTGCCGATGAAATGCTCGACCAGAACACCGCCCACAGCGAGAACCGCGAACCCGGCGATGATCCAATGGATGAACTTTCGGGGGACCGGCACTGATCCGGCACGGAGTGCTGCCTCCCGGTCGATAGGTACTTTGCCGGTGGCGAATGCCGTGGCGCGATCCTCGGGCGAAAGGTGCGCTTGAGGGTGGGCAATCGGTCCGTCAGTCGGCGGCGCCATGGTTGTCCTATCCGGAGGATCGCTGGTCATGGCGTCGCCGTCTTGGTGGTCAGGACAGCCGCCCAGTGGTGGAGAGACGCGAGTGACTGGGCTCCGAACGCCGCATGGACCACCCGGCCGTTCGAGTCGAGGAAGTAGGTGACCGGCAGAGCATTCAGGAGATAGGAAGTCGCCACGTTTGCGTCACCGTCGACGGCAACGGGATAGGTGGCCTTGGCTCCAGCGAGGAGAGTCTGGGCGGCCGATCCGTTGGAGTCATTCGAATCGACCCCGATGATAGCCACGCGTCCGGCTGACTGAGCGGACAGCGCTGCAAATGCGGAGAGTTCGGCCTGGCAATTTCGACACCACGAGGCGAAGAAGTTGACGATGGTCGGCTGCCCTCTGGTACCCGCCAGTGAGACTGGTGGCCCCCCACCCAGGCGGGGAAGGACAAAGGCGGGTGCCTCGCTGCCGATTGCGAGTGTCGCCGGTGGCGTCACCGGGTAGGCCACCGAGCGCTGGCTGTGCGGTCGGGTAGCCACGTAGGCGATGAAGCCGATGAGGAAGAGCGCCGCCAACGCCGCCAGCCATTTCCAGACGAGCTCGCCTTTCTTGACTGGCGTTTTCTCGGAGGTCAATCCGGGCTGTTCGGTGAGCATCATCGGGCTGTCTCCGAAACCGAGGATGAGGTCGTCCGACGCCCACGTCGGCGGCAACGTAGAGGATCGCAAGGCCGGCCGTGGAGGAGCGCACGCAGTTCATTCACCACGATGATCCGGAATTTGCACAGTAATGCGGACGTCGGAAAGACCGGCAGTGGTAAGGATTGGCGCGGTGGCGACAGATATGAAGGCGACCCTCACCACTTGCGCGGGTGCCAGCGAGCCAAGCCATAAGGTTTGGTAGTGACCAAGTCACTTGGTGCACCAGGATCCATTCCTCGGTGACAACGGTGCTGGCGTCACACGTGGGCATCGACCAGATCCCTGTGACAAAGCACGTCCGATGGTCTAGCACTGAGGGTTTCCTCCTGAATTCGCTCAGAAGGGCATGTGGGAATAGTGGTGAGCTGGGGGGGGCCTGCAGCATCTCGGTGGGCCGGACACGTCCAAGCCAGGTCGTCGGGCGGCTCGTGCTGGTAGTGATGTGACGGCGGCTGGCGGTACAGGTGCAACCGCTGTCAATTCGGAATCCCACTGCCAGGAGATTAGTCGTGGCGCTGTAACAATGCCGGTAGCCCTGGAGGCCATGTTTCAGTATGCGAACGAGTCAGAATCCGAAGTCCTGACTCTGATTGACTCGGCCACTGCATGGTGACCACCCAACCTTCTCCCATGCCGTGCCTGGGTCGATCTGGCGCCGATCCGATTCGGCATCGACGAGCCGGGAGATCTGACAACAGGCCTGTAGGCTGCCGTTCGTTCGATGGCGACAGCCAGCAAACTCGGTAAAGGGTGACGCTATATCCCGGCCGTCGTGGGGATAGGTGCGTGAACCCAGTTGGAGGAACGACCCATGGCCCGCAACATCCTGCTCATCACCAGTGATCAGCAACGGTATGACTCGCTCGGCTGCAACGGCGGAACCGTGGCCCGCACGCCGGTCATCGACGCCCTGGCCGCCGGTGGCGTGAACTACCAACGGGCCTACAACCAGAACACCGTCTGCATGCCGGCCCGGTCGACCATTCTCACCGGTCAGTACCCTCGTACCCACGGAGTGATCGCCAATGGCATACCGCTGCCGGTCGACGCTCCCAGCGTAAGCGCCTACCTCGGCGACAACGGCGGCTATCGCACCGCGCTGTTGGGCAAGGCCCACTTCGAACCGGGTTTCGACCTGGGAGGCAAGTGGGAGGAGAACAACCGGGCCCGGCGGGGTGACACAGGTCCCTGGCGGGGATTCGATCGCTCGATACAGGCCATGCATAGCGCGGCGGTAACCATGCCCAGCTTCGACGACAGTCCGGATCGGGTGGTCCCCCTGGCGCATTACGGGCGCTGGCTGGTCGACAACCATCCCGAATACGTGGATGGTTTCGCCAGTCTGCTCCTTGCCGAAGGTGGTGGCGACACCGGTGCTCCCGAAACGAAGAACAACCCCATTCCGACGGCCTTTTACCATACCGATTGGATCGCGGATCTGGCGGTGGCGTGGCTCGGAGGTCTCGATGACAGCGCGCCCTGGTTCTGCTGGGTGAGTTTCCCTGATCCGCATCATCCCTGGGACCCACCGGCATCGGAGCTCGACCGGGTGCCGTGGCAGGATCTTTCGTTGCCGCCCGGCCACCCCGGCTCAGAAGACGAGATCCGTCGCATTCTCGGGGCCAAGCCCGCGCACTGGCTGGGCTACTACGACGGCACCTGGCGGAACCGGGAGGGAGGACCAGCCACCTTCGTGCCCTCGTCGCTCACCGACGATCAGATCCGTGAAGTGAATGCCAAAACCCACGTGATGAACGAGCTCATCGACGAGGCGTGCGGACGCATCCTTTCCACTGTGGCGGCAAAAGGCTGGGAGTCCGATACCGATGTGCTGTTCACCACCGACCATGGCGAGCTCCAAGGCGACATGGGTCTGCTCTTCAAGGGCCCGTACCACGTGGATGCACTGATGCGGTTGCCACTTGTGTGGCGGCCGGCACCGTCGGCCGGCGTGTCACCGGGGGTCGTTCCCGAACCGGTGGGCCAGGTCGACATCGCTCCGACCTTGTGCGCCATCGCCGGTTTGCCCGTGCCCGAGTGGATGGAAGGACAGCCGTTGCCGGAGTCTTCTGCGGGGGCAATAAGCCAGGAGCGTGAACGCGTGCTGTGTGAATGGGATAGCCAGTTCCCCGGATACGGCATGCACCTGCGGTCGATCGTGCGTGACGGTTGGCTGTGCACCGTCTACGAGGAGAGTACCGACGGGAAACCGAACGGACTTGAAAAGGTGATGGGTGACGCGGCACTCCGCTTGAGCGGCGTTCACTACCAGGGTGACGAAGGTGAGCTCTACAGGCTGGACGACGATCCGTGGCAGTGGGAGAACCGGTGGAGCGAGCCGTCCATGCGCGCTGTGCGCGATGACCTGGTGGCCGATCTGTACGCAGCCCTGCCTGAGGGCCGGAGCCAGCCTCTCGAAGTAGAGGCGCCGGCCTAGTCGATGGTGGGGAGGTGGCGCTCGGTCACCCGGGTTCGATAGTCAAACTGGTCTCACCTATGCCGAGGACCTGGCCACGTCCCGGGCATCGGTGGCCAGAGCCGCCTCAATGTCGGTGGCCACCGCGTCAAAGGGTGTGAGCCGGATCGAGCCGTCCGGCATCTTCCAGGTGCCGACGGCCTCTCCTCCCACCAGGGCGATGGGTCGGAAGATGCCGTTGACGGTGGCCACCCCTTGATGCGAGCCGAGGAGCGACTGGCGGGACGCCCATCCCAGAAGCAATGGATCAAAGGCACCAAGGAGTCGGGATGGTGGCCGATTGGCCACGGGAGCGCGGGCGGCAACGTCGATGAGTCCGTCTGGTTGCTGATCGAGTTCGGAGGCGATCGCACCCAAGCCGGCGCGAATGTCCCGAAGCGGAAGTCCGGCCCACTTTGCCATATCCCGTTTATCGGCGGGGCCGTGACCGGCGAGGTAGCGACGGGCCAACTCGGCCATGGCCACATCGCGCTCAGCCGGTTCGGTCTCGCCCAACCAGTCCCGGGTCAGCACATAGGCATGATCGGCGCCGACCATGGGACCCCGCACGGTGAGGCCACGAAGCGAGGCAGCCAGCAGCAGATGGATGAGGGCCTGGCCTGTGGTCCGGCCTCCTGCCCGCTCCAACCGTTCACCAAGTTGATTCCGGGTCATCGGGCCGTCAGGGCATGGAGCCTGGATAGTCCTCGCGCCGGACCAGGTGAAGGTTCCCGCGGTTCATCCAGGTGATCACCAGCGAGCGGTCGACCGAAAGCGCACGGTCGGCATCGGCAGTGGTGAGCCCTGTGCTCCGAGGGCGGATGGCTCATCGAACGCCGCGGGCGTCTTGACCCTGAACCGCCAACAGTCGTTCGACGACAGTCACCGGGTCGCGGGGCGGTGGCCCGGCAAGCAGTTGGGAACTGAGGCGAGCCTGATTCATCACTTCCCTACGCTGCCATCAGTGGAGACGAAGGTGGATTTGCGGATCCGCGGGATCGGGGCTCCTCGCAGGGTGGACGGCGAAAGCGTCTACCAGCCAGACTGACGCCGCCGACCACCGATGGAGTCGCCCCCACCCGTCCGATTCCGCCGAGCCAACCAGGAAGATGAGGCCATGCGTACAGCCATCACGGATCTACTTGACATCGAGTTCCCGATCTTTGCCTTTTCCCACTGCCGTGACGTTGTCGCCGCGGTTTCCAAGGCCGGAGGGCTGGGAGTCCTTGGTGCAGTGGCCCACTCCCCGGAGCAGTTGGAGATTGATCTCCGTTGGATCGAGGAGGAGGTCGGGGACCGGCCCTATGGCGTGGATCTCATCGTCCCGGCGAAGTACGCCGGCGACGAGACGGGCGGATACACCATGGACGACATCCGCAGCCTCATCCCGGCTGAGCACCAGGCATTCATCGACGACATCCTTTCCCGCTACCAGGTCCCTGACCTACCTGCCGGGGACGAGTCAGCCGGCGGGCGGGGCCTCGGGGACGCCAGCAGAACCGCGGCGCCGTTTTCCGCCGCCGCCGCCGGTCCCCAACTCGAGATCGCCTTGGCCCATCGGACCGCGTTCGTGGCCAATGCCCTTGGGCCGCCCCCGAAGTTCCTGATCGACCGAGTCAAGGCCGAGGGCCGACTGGTCGGTGCCCTGGCCGGCAAGGCGGTCCACGCCGAACGTCACGTGCAGGCCGGAGTCGACGTCATCATCGCCCAAGGGTACGAGGCCGGCGGTCACACCGGAGAGATCGGATCGATGGTCCTCATCCCCGAGGTGGTTGACGCGGTCGCCCCTGTTCCCGTGCTCGGGGCCGGGGGAATCGGGCGCGGGCGCCAGATGGCGGCAGCCATGGCCCTCGGAGCGCAGGGGGTCTGGTGTGGCTCGGTGTGGCTCACCACCGACGAGGCCGAGACCCATCCGACGGTGAAGAAGAAGATGCTCGCCGCCACCTCGGCCGACACCCTGCGATCCCGATCGCTCACCGGCAAACATGCCCGCATGCTCAAGTCGGCATGGACCGAGGAGTGGGAGCGGGCCGACACGCCCGAGCCACTCGGGATGCCGCTCCAGCCCATCCTGAGCGCCGAGGCCCAGCGACGGATCAATCGCGGGGCTCACGTGCCCGGATCCGGTGCCGAGAAGTTGGCGAACTACTTCGTCGGCCAGATCGTCGGCGTCATGAACCAACCAAAAACGGCGTCACAAGTCGTCTTCGAGATGATCGAGGAGTTCATCGATGCCTCCCAGAGCCTGGCCCGCCAACTCGAGACCTGACAGGCCCGGCCCTGGTGAGGGCCGGAACCTCCCAAGCCTTGACGGCCTCCCATCCGGCCAGATGGCAGTCGCCGGTTTTCCATTCAGCGCACCCGCTGTGATAATACGCAGTGACGCCAGAGGCTACGCTCTGACCTACGCCGTGGGGGACCCGTGACCGACACTGCACAAATCGACTCGACCGACCAGGTCATCGCCGAACTGGACGACTGGTTGTCGTCCAACTGGGATCCAGATCTCACCGTGGGCGCCTGGTGGGAACGACTGGGTCTGGCCGGCTGGTCGGCGCCGACACTCCCGGCCAACGCCTATGGCCGGGGGCTCTCCCGCAACGATGCGGTGCGGGTGGCTCAGGAGATCGATCGCTTCGGGGCACTCGGCGCGCCGGCCGGTCTCGGGCTTCTGCTGGCGGCCCCGACCGTCGCCACCCATGGCACCCAGGAGCAGATCGACACCTTTGTCCGTGACATCGTCACCGGGCAGAAGTCGTGGTGCCAGCTGTTCAGTGAGCCCTCGGCCGGTTCGGATCTTGCCGGCCTGCAGACCAGGGCCATTCGAGACGGTGACGAATGGATTGTGAATGGTCAGAAGGTCTGGACGTCGGGAGGGCAACACGCCAACCTCGGCATGCTGTTGGCCCGCACCAACCCCGAGGTGCCCAAGCACCAGGGCATCACCTACTTCGCCATCGAGATGATCCAGTCCGGGGTGGACATACGTCCGCTCAAAGAGATGACCGGACGGGCATTGTTCAATGAGGTCTTCATGACCGACGCCCGGGTGGCCAACGATGCACTCATCGGTGGAGAGAACAACGGATGGGCAGTGGCGAATACCACCCTGGCCAACGAACGGGCCGGTCTGGGCTCCGGGGGAGGGAGCGGTGCCGGTGGCGCCGCGCTTCCCGGGACAGTGGGTGGCGCCCTCGATGGCCGAGCCGGTGACTTTGCCTCCGTCAAGAGTGGGAAGAAGAGCAACGGCTCGGCCAAGTCAGGAAAAGGTGGTGGTGGAGACGCGGCCATGGTGCGGGCCCTGGCCGGTGGCACCCAACTCCTCGTGGACCTGGCCAAGAGCAACGGTACGGCCGTCGATCCCAAGGTCCGCCAAGGCCTGGCCCAGCTCTACACCTGGGGTGAGCTCGGACGGTTCAACGGGTTGCGGCTGAAGGCGGCCAAATCCAGCGGCAGCGACATCCCGGGCATGCCCAACATCTCCAAGCTCTCGATGAGTCACATCATGCGGCTCTCCCGCGATCTCGGCCTGCAGATCTCCGGGGCGGCCGGGATGTTGCACGGCTACAACCAGAAGGACCGCGAGGCGGTGGCGGCGGCGACCGGGAACCCGCTGGTCGGTTTCGTGACCGAAATGGCGATGTTTGCCCAGGCGCCCTCCATCTACGGGGGTACCGACCAGGTCCAGCGGAACATCATTGGAGAGCGGGTCCTCGGACTGCCCAAAGAGCCCAACAACGATCGCAGTACTCCGTTCTCGGAGCTTCCCAAAAACATCTGATCCGATCGTGGATTCGGGCATGTACGACGCCTGCCCCACCCGATTCAGACATCTCGTAACTACAAAGAGGAGAGAACATGTCAGGAATCTGTGACGGCCGAGTGGTCATCATTACCGGCGCAGGGCGCGGCATCGGCCGGGCCCACGCCATTGAATTCGCCCGGCAGGGCGCCAAGATAGTGGTGAACGACCTTGGAGCCGAAGTAGACGGAAGTGGTAGCTCGGCTGGACCGGCCGGCGAAGTGGTGGAAGAGATCCGCGGCATGGGTTGCGAGGCCATCGCCAACGGGGAGGACATCTCTGACCCGGACGGGGCGAAGCGTCTCATCGATGCGGCCATCGAGACGTACGGCGGACTGGATGTCCTCGTCAACAACGCCGGGATCCTGCGCGACCGGATGCTCGTCAATATGACTGTCGACGAATTCGATGCGGTCATCCGGGTTCACCTGCGGGGGACATTCGCGCCGATGCATTGGGCTGCCGGCTACTGGAGGGACCGAGCCAAGGCGGGACAGACCAACGATGCCCGGATCATCAACACCACCTCGCCTTCCGGCATCTACGGGAACGTCGGGCAGACCAACTACGGGGCGGCCAAGGCGGGTATAGCCTCCATGACCGTCATTGCCGCCATGGAGCTCGGTCGCTACGGCGTCACCGTCAATGCCATCGCCCCCGCCGCGCTCACCCGGATGACCGAGAACCTGGGAATGGGCCAGCCGACCGAGCGGAAGCCCGACGAGTTCGAACCCAACGATCCCGACAACATCGCTCCGTTGGTCGTCTGGTTGGGTAGTCCCGAATCCAAGGACATCACCGGCCGGGTGTTCAATGTCTTCGGCGGCCATATCTCGGTGGCCGAAGGGTGGGTGGCCGGTCCCGGTGCCGACAAGGATGATCGTTGGGACAGTGCCGAACTCGGTTCCGTGATCCCTGATCTGGTGGCCAAGGCCGCCCCGAACGCCAATATGTTCGGTCGCCGGGGGTGAAGGTTGACCCGGCGGCGGCTGGAATGGACGACGAGCGGCTCGAACGGATCACCGAGCACTTCAATGAACGCTACGTGGCCACCGGGAAACTGCCCGGATGCCAGGTGACGGTGGCCCGAGGGCAGAGCGTGGGGTATTTCAGGTCGTTCGGCACCATGGACCGTGAACGTCACAAGCCGGTCGAAGAGGACACCATCTGGCGGATCTACTCGATGACCAAACCGATCGCGTCGATCGCGCTCATGCAACTCTATGAACGGGGGGCATTCCAACTCAGCGACCCGGTGCACCGTTTCATCCCCGAATGGCGGGGCCTGTCGGTGGAAGAGCCGGCCGAGGACGGATCCGTCCGCAACGTCGCCCAGGACCGACCCATGTCGATGCGTGATGCGCTGATGCACATGACCGGCCTACCGGGCAGTGTGATTGCCGACCACCCGGTGGACGATCGATTCGCCACCGCCCTCCAGGGGTCGCGTTCGGGGATGACCCTCGAGGGAGTGTGCACGCTGTTGGCCGACTTTCCCCTCAAATTCCAACCCGGTACGCGGTGGAACTACGGGCTCTCCACCGACATCTGTGGTCGCTTGGTGGAGATCATCTCGGGCCGCCGGTTTGACGATTACCTGCACGACGAGATCTTCGGGCCCCTCGGCATGTCCGACACCGGTTTCTTCGTCCCTGACGGATCGGCTGATCGCTTCTGCGCCTCGTATCTGTACCAACCGGGGGGAGAGCCGAAACTGGTCGACGACCCCGACACCAGCTCGTATCGCCGCCCACGTTCCTATCTGTCGGGAGCCGGCGGACTGGTCTCGACGTCCGGTGACTACCTCCGGTTCTGCCAGATGCTGCTGGGAAACGGAGAGCTCGACGGCCAACGCGTCATCGGTCGCAAGACCCTCGAGCTGATGACCTGTAACCACCTTCCCGGCGGTGGAGATCTCGGACAGTTCGTCAGTGGGGGATTCGGGGAGTCAGGGTTCGAGGGGGTCGGATTCGGCCTCGGGTTTGCCATCGGCCTGGGCCCGGCCGCCACCGGTACCGCCGGGTCCTTCGGTGAGTATTACTGGGGTGGGGCGGCGTCTACCGCGTTCTGGGTCGATCCGGTCGAGGAGGTGACGGTGGTCTTCATGGCCCAACTGTTGCCGTCGACCTGCTATCCGTTCCGGTCTCAACTTCGCGCCCTTGTCTATCAGGCACTTTTGGACTGAGCACCATCACACTGAGGGGGTTGCATGACGACGGAGAGTTTGCCGAACACCGCAGAAGTCGATGCCAGCATCAAGTTGATCGAGGACAACGCCACCCGCATCTTCACCTGGGACTACGAACGGGATAGGGCGCAGCTGGTCACGCTGTACAACAAGGCGATGAGCTCCCAGTGGAACAGCGTGACCGACCTCGACTGGCAGATCGATGTGGATCCGGAACGCCTGGTGCGCGAGATGGGGGACGACGCGGTGCCGTCCTTGTTTAGGGTGGCGGCCAGGCTCCCCGGCTCCCCCCTGGCCACCTGGAAGGAACCGGAGTTCACCCAGCTCGGGGTGGAGTTGATGAAGGCGCGTCTCAGCCAGTTCATGCACGGCGAACAGGGCGCCATGATGGTGGCGGCCAAAATCGTCGAGACGGTCCCGTGGATAGACGCCAAGTACTACGCCTCCACCCAGACGATGGACGAAGCCCGGCATACCGAGGTCTTCGCCAAGTACATCGACACCAAACTGGGTGGCGCCTACCCGATGAGCCCCTTCCTCGAAGAGCAGATCACCGTGCTCATCGAGGACAGCCGGTGGGATATCGCCTACCTTGGCATGCAGATCGTGATCGAGAGCCTGGCGCTGGCGGCGTTCGGCGAGCTGCACCGGACCACCACCGAACCGCTGCTGAAGAAGCTGCTGCGCTACGTGATGTCCGATGAGGCCCGCCATGTTGCCTTCGGTGTCCTCACCCTCGGTGAGTTCTACCGGGGCCTGTCGTCGGCCGAGTTGCGCGAGCGTCAAGAGTTCCTTGTCGAGAACACGTTGCGTAACCGGGCCCGCTCCACCACGCCCGAGATCTGGGAACGGCTCGGGGTTCCGTTGAAGGATCTGATGCCGGTCCTCCAAGAAGCGGTACGGGCCACCGGCGGCAGTGTGTTCGCCAATTTTCAGCGGGCGTTCTTCGCCAAGTTGGTCCCCAACGTCCGCAAGCTGGGACTTCTGGAAGCCAACGACGGGTGGTTGCGCCAACAGTGGGGAAATGCCGGCCTGCTCGAGTTCGAGTTTGCCGAGGACACCGCTTCGGATTACGAGTCCTATGATGCGGTGGCTGCCGACCGATCGGCAGCCCAGGCACCGTCGGTTCCCACCAGTACCCGGTCCTGATGGCCGGACTGCGGGGGGCCGCCGCCATCGTTGGCGTGGCCGACGAGGTGTCGCCCACCGGTGAGCTCGGCGGCTCGGGCCGTGCCCTCGAAGCCGCAGTCATCAAACAGGCGCTCGACGATGCGGGGTTGACACTCGCTGACGTCGACGGGGTCTGCCACTCGGCGTCCTCGATGGGCCTGGCGGAGTATCTGGGCATCCACCCCACGTTCACCGATTCGACCAATACCGGCGGATCGAGCTTCGAGGTGCACGCAGAACACGCCGCCGCAGCCATCGCCGCCGGGCTGTGCGAGGTGGTGGTGAGTGTGTACGCCTCCACCCCCCGGAGCGACCGCCGGGGCGGCAAGCCCAGGCGGCGGCCCGACCTCGGCGTCAACAACCCGCTTGTCGACTGGGAACTCCCCTATGGCCTTCGGCTGCCGATGGCCCCCTATGCCATGGCCGCAACCCGTCACATGGCCGAATTCGGTACGACGTCTGAGCAGTTGGCCCAGATTGCGGTGAGCACCCGGGCGTGGGCGGGTCTCAATGAGCGGGCCCGTTACCGCCAGGCCATCACTATCGACGACGTGCTGGCTTCACCGATGGAGTGCTCACCCCTCCATCTCCTCGACTGCTGCCTGGTCACCGACGGGGCCGGGGCCTTTGTGATGACGAGTGCGGCGCGGGCCCGAACTCTGGCCAAGCCTCCGGTCTACGTGCTCGGCGCCGGAACCTGCCACGACCATTCGATCATTTCCCAGATGCCCGATCTCACCACCACCCCCGGCGTCATCTCGGGGGCCAACGCCTTTGCCATGGCCGGGATCACCCCCAGCGACGTCGATCTCTTGATGGGATACGACAGTTTCACCATTACCGCCCTGCTGCACTTGGAGGACCTGGGTTTCTGCGCCAAGGGTGAGGGCGGCCCCTTCGTCGAAGATGGAAAGACGGCCCCCGGCGGATCGCTGCCGATGAATACAAATGGTGGGGGCCTGTCGTATACCCATCCCGGCATGTACGGCATGTTCCTCATTGTCGAAGCCGTCAAGCAACTTCGAGGCGAATGCGGCGAGCGGCAGCTCGAGAGCCCCGAGATCGCCGTGGCCCACGGTTCAGGGATCGTGCTTTCGTGCATGTCGACCCTCGTGCTCGGTACCGAGGCCACCCGATGAGTACCAAGGTGCCTACCGAGACACCACTTCGGATGGAGCCGCCGATCAGCCCGGGTGCCGAGCCGTTCTGGGAGGCCACTCGTGAATGCCGGCTGGTGTTGCCATGGTGCCTGGCTTGTGAACGACCTTTCTTCTATCCCCGGGAGGTGTGCCCGCTGTGTCTCGGAACCGCCATTGCCTGGCGCCCGGCCACCGGGACCGGGGTGGTCTACAGCTTCACCATCGAGAACCGCCCGCCGCCCGCCGCCTTCTCCATGGGGAAGCCCTATGTGGTGGCGCTGGTCGAGTTGGACGAAGGCGTCCGTTTGATGGGGAACATCGTCGGTTGTCCACTTGAGAAAACGGAGGTCGGCATGCCGGTGTCGGTGACCTGGGAGGCTCTCTCTGACGGTCGTCACCTTCCCTTATTCGAGCCGCGGCGTGAGGAGAATGCACTATGACGACGACATCGGTTGAAACCCAGCGCCGCCAGGAGCTGGCCGACAAGGGCATGACGCTCGCGTTCTGGGCCGACCGCCAGGGCGACCGGGAGGCGATCATCTCGCCCACCGGCACGCGCACCTTCAAGGAGCTGAACGAGAACGCCAACCGTTTGGCTCGGGCCCTCCGGCGGCGCGGGCTTCGGGCCGGGGATGCTGTCGCGCTGTTGTGCGACAACCGTCCCGAGTTTGCCGAAGTCCTCTGCGCCTGTCAGCGCGCCGGGCTTCGTCTGACCACCGTCAACTGGCACCTCACCGTGGACGAGGTCGCCTACATGGTGAGCGATTGCGAGGCGAAAGCCCTGTTTGCCGACACCCCGCGGGGAGAGGTGGCGGTGGGGGCGGCGGCACAAGCCGATGCCGAGGTGTTGGTGGTGGCCATCGGAGGCGGATTCGAGGGGGCGGAAAGCTACGACCAGATGCTGGCCGGCGAAGATGGAGCCGACCTCGAGGACCCGGTGCTCGGAACCAGCATGCTCTATACATCGGGCACCACGGGTCGGCCCAAGGGCGTGTCACGTCCCCAGGGCGGGACACCGTCGTCGTTCAACCTCAACATCTATGGCTACGCCGAGGATTCCGATGATCGGCACCTCTGTACCGGCCCGCTCTATCACGCCGCACCGCTCCTCTTTTCGTTGGCGGTGCCACTGGCCTTCGGGGTGGGGGTGGTGCTCATGGAGCGATGGGATGCCGAAGACGCACTCCACCTCATCGATGCCCACAAGATCACCCATACCCATATGGTCCCGACGATGTTCCACCGGCTCTTGTCGATACCCGAGGAGACCCGCCAGCGCTACGACGTCTCGTCGCTGCGCTATGTCCTGCACGGAGCCGCTCCGTGCCCGGTGGTCACCAAGCAGCGCCTGATCGAATGGCTCGGGCCCATTGTGTCCGAGTACTACGCAGCCACCGAGGGTCTCGGGAGCTTCGTCGACTCGGCGACCTGGTTGGCTCACCCCGGGACGGTCGGCAAGCCACTGGCCGAGGGTCTGGTGATAGTGGCCGACGTCAGCGGTACCCCACTCCCGGCCGGTGAGACCGGGCTGGTGTTTCTCAAGGCCGTGGACGGGGTCGGCTTCGAGTACTACAAGGATCCGGCCAAGACCGCGGACACCTATGTGGGCGAGTACTTCACCCTTGGTGACGTCGGGCACTT
The DNA here is from genome assembly GCA_003152015.1 of Acidimicrobiaceae bacterium. GTDB lineage: Bacteria > Actinomycetota > Acidimicrobiia > Acidimicrobiales > RAAP-2 > DASZIT01. Next base: position 32,196 of record PLZF01000051.1, read on the forward strand.
CGACGAGGACGGGTATCTCTACCTCACTGACCGCTCGGCCAACCTGATCATCTCGGGTGGTGTGAACATCTACCCAGCCGAAGTGGACGCCATCCTCTTGGAGCACCCGGCTGTCGGTGATGTCGGCACCATCGGCGTTCCCGATAGCGAATGGGGCGAGGCGGTGAAGGCGGTGGTGGAGTTGCAACCAGGCCTGCAACCGAGCGACGAGTTGGCGGCCGAACTGATTGCCCACTGCCGCGACCGACTGGCTCATTACAAGTGCCCACGGACTGTCGACTTTGTCGACGAGTTACCCCGTCTGGATAATGGCAAGCTGTACCGACAGGTGCTGCGGGAGCGCTACGCCCGCCCCACGGACGCCGCCGGCCCGGCGCAGGCGTAACCCGGCGAGCTCAGCCATGCGTTCGTCTGTCATAGGGTCGCCTCGAGGTTCGGTTCGGGCCACGCCGGGTCGCCCGCTCCCCTAGGCACCTACCGTAGCGATCCCGCCGTCGACGGGGATGATCGCGCCGGTCAGGTAGGACCCTGCCCGTGAGGCCAGAAAGATGGCTGTCCCGGCCATGTCATCGGGCCTACCGATCCGCCGAAGCGGGGCGGATGCCTCGATGTGCTCGCGGAATGCCTCGAGGGTGGCGGCCATCATCTTCGATTCGAACGGTCCCGGTGCGATGGCATTGACGGTGATGGACGGGGCCAGTCGTTTGGCCAAATGGCGGGTGAGTTGATGCACGGCCGCCTTTGACGCCGAGTAGGAGTACGTCTCCATCTGCGGGACCTGAATCCCATCGATGGAACCGATGTTGATGACCCGGGCCGGCTCCTCTGCACTCCCCGATGCTTCGAGCAGAGGGAGGAGGAATTTGGTGGTGTGAAAGACACCTTTGACGTTGAGGGCCAGCACCCGTTCCCACGCTGCCTCGTCGAAGGATTCGATGGGGGCACCCCAGGTGGCCCCGGCGTTGTTGACAAGGATGTCGAGCCTGTCCTCCCTGGCGGCCAGCTGTTCGGCCAGGCCCCGACAACCATCCTCGGTGGACAAGTCGGCAGGAAGGGAGACGCACTCGCCCCGGGTCGACAGCTCAGCCGCCACTTCATCGCAGACCTCGGCTTTTCGGGACGAGATGTAGACCTTGGCTCCGGCGTCTACGTACCCCGAGGCGATCATGAGGCCGATGCCCCGGGAACCTCCGGTGACGAGCGCTGTCTTCCCGGCGATGGAGAACAATTCGGTCATGTGACTCCCTTTGTGCGCTGGTGCTGGCTTTGACGTTGACGAGGCCAGCGTAGGGGAGGCGCCCTTCGAGGTCGAGACGACGCCGCAACTGGTCTGCCGGTGGTGATGATCGCCGACGAGTTACCGGAAGGCTCAGCGTAGGGCTGCGACCCGGGTGGTGTGGGTGGCCGATGGCGACCGGCCCCGGACTCTGAGCATGCCGGCGATTCCGACGAGGAAGATCACCATGGAGCAAAAGAACGAATCGCCGTAGAGAAGGTTGAGCCCGTGCAGGCTGTATTCGGTGCCATTGGCGTGGGGAGGCCACCAGATCGGGGCCTGCCAGAACAACAGGGCGGCACCGATTGCCCAGAGGCGGCCGAACTTCGGGCGGTCATCGCCCAGCCACAACCAGAGGATGACCGGCACGATCCACACCATGTGGTGGTCCCACGAGATCGGCGACACCAGGAGGCCGGTCACGGCGCAGACAAGGACCGCCAGTATCCGCGAAGAGGCGCGATGGGCCCATGCGGCCAGAGAGATGCCGGCGATCCCCACCCCCAGCACCAGGAGGTCCACCACCAGCGACGACACCGGTGCATGGTTGATGCGCACCACCGCGCTCTGGATGTTCTGGTCGCTGATGTAGTGCACACCCACCCGGTTCGCCTCGTAGGCGTAGTTCGTCCAGAACGCCCACGAGGTGCGAGGAACGACGACGAACATGGCCAGCCCCAAGGCGGCGAACGTCATCACGACGACGACAGCTGTCCGGGTCCTCCGGGCCAACCAGAGGTAGGGCACGAAGATGAGCGGAGTCAGCTTGATGGCTGCGGCCAGTCCCAATAGCGCCCCTTCGGGAATTGCGCGCCGGCAGAATCGCCGGGAGATGGCGAGATCACTCATGATCAGGAGGGTTAGTAAAATATTGATCTGACCAAAGCTCATCGTCTGGAAGATCGGATCCAGGTGGTAGGCGGGCCAGGCCAGCAACAGCGACCACCACAGAAGATGGGTGCGGGCCATGGCCGGGCGCACGGCTCGGAGCGAGACGCCGATGAGTGTCACGAGGAGCGCGGCGTTGAACGCGGCCCAGAGGTAGATGGCCGCTTTTATCGGCAGCAGGCTGAGTGGGACGAAACAGAGTCCGGCAATGGGCGGATACAGGAACGGGAGACCGAAGTCCGCTGATCGCGCCGTGTAGATGTCACCTTTGAAGAGATGGGCGGCGCCGGTCAGGTAGACCTCGATATCCCCGTGCTTGTGGGTCGCCAGGTGCAGCGCTTGCACCAGGAGATACATCCCTGATGCCGCGGCAGGTCCCCATAACAGCCAACGCAGTCGCATGGGGGCTGAGGATACCCGAGGCTCCACGGAGACCGACAGAGCGCCCGGTCATCCCTGCCCGTAGTTGTCGATCAGCCACGGACCCGACGGGTCCCGGTGCATCGAGATGTTCCAGAATGAGTCCGGGTTGCCCACACCGAACCGAAACCAGCACTTCTCGGTGGTCGGGACCGGCGTCGATC
>PLZF01000035.1 GCA_003152015.1 Acidimicrobiaceae bacterium
GATCCCCGTGATCTGATGCGGGACGTCGAACTTAGCGAGCTGACGAACGAAGTCGCTCCCCGGCTGCAGGCCGTCGTCGAGACATTGAGGAGCGGCAGACCTGCCACGTCGTGAACGGGCGATCAACTTGAGGCGCAGTGGGATCTGCAACATCGCAGGCAGGCCCGGATGCAATCCCAAGGACTGACGGATACCAACCGGGCGATATGTCATATTCCTGTCAGCGCCTCAAGATCGTTCCGAGCGGGATCAGGGCGCCCCCTAACAATCACAATGGCTCGGGGATCGATATCTGGCACGGCGCTGGGCCGCCTGCNNTGCAGATCGCTCCATCCGAGCGGTCGGGCCGCAACTCGAGCTCGGCACCCGAGTGCGCCAGATCGAAGGTTCCCGGAAGGTCCGCGTGGTCACTGGTTCGCAAATCAGACCGCGCCGGCCGGACCGAACGTGCGCAAAAGTCCGGCGCCGGCCTCCCCAACACGCAGCCACGCATAATGACGCCCGGCACGGCCACCCTGCCGGTTCACAGCGCACGCCGATCCGGCGGTCTGAGCGGCAACTGCTTACGGCCACGAGCTTCCCCGGTTGGGATGGGATTGGCGAGCTCTCGATCTGTGCCTCGCTTGAGGCGAGCAATACATTATGGAAACGGGGATCCGGAGAGTTTCGCGATATCCAGGGCCACTGACCTGCACTTTTGCTGAAAGAGGAAGCGGGAAGACAGCGCGCCAGGAGACATGGGTTAACTGAATCCTCTGCAACCTCCGGACCGGGGGGATGGCGTCGGAGGGTGGCCCGGTGGCTGGACCGGAATCGCTACTGCTTCGGGGTCGCCATCGGGCTCAGTCGGACAGCTCCTCAGCGAATACGCGCTCGCATCTGCTGCACAGAGCTTTTTGGGGGCCACTGGTGAGTCGACTACTGGTAGGTACCCATCCCAAGCTCAGGTACGTGCAATGGGCAGCTCTCTCGATGTTCGATCGCCGTCATCTGGGACCTCTTGATGAACCGAATAGGTGACATCTCGATTCCGGCCGCTTTCCGTAGGCGTTTGTTCTCGGCCTTGCGCCATGCCCGGAGAGCCTGCTTCTCTGCGGCCGTCAGTGGATCGACCATGACCGCGAAGACTTGCACCCGTTTTGGTTCCAGGCGATCTCCGGCGATCAAAGTGAGTCGGAACTGCTCGATGTTGTCGGGCCACTGCTCGGTCCTCTGTGCGGCGTGGACCAACCTGCGCAGACCCGTCACCATGCCGTCGCTAATGGCATCGTGTAGCGCCGGGCGCACATACCGACTAGCGACATGCTCCCCAAACTCAAGTGCCTCCACCTCACGAACGAAGCAGCTCTTAGGCTCCTGGTCGAGGAGGACCACCTTGCTGACGGGGAGAGAGATCCGCAGGTCCGCAGCCCAGGTGCCCTCCATGGCGGGGTCGTTCGTCGGTGGAGACGTAACTGGGGCTAGGTGGCCCACCTTCCCCTGCTCGATCTCGGCGATCTTGGTGGCTGGGTAGCTGTCCTCCAGCCGCACCAGCGGACAGACCTGGACCGTCAGGAAGTTGCGGCCGGGACCCGCGGCCCCAATGTCACACGTCTGAGATGTGATTACAGCAAAGGCAGCGGGAGTGTCATAGGTGGCGGTGACCACCGGGAGGCGGGCAGTCCCGGGGTCTTCGGCGACCATCCGAGTGAGTTCGTCGTTCCCTGTGCGGGTTGCCCAGAAGAACGGCACGCCCGTGACCAGGTCGCCTTGCTTCCATTGATCGAGTGCGGCCTCGACAGCGGGCTCGGCGAAGTGGTCGCCGAAGTAGACCTGGTCAAGGCCGCTCGGTGAAAGGCTGGCTTCGGGCTCGTCGGCCATCGGTCACTCCCTTCGCCGATTCGGGCTGACGGGCACCTGCGCCGGGGTAGCCCTGGTGAAGGGCGGGAGATGTCGGTCGGAATCGGACTGGTGGTCCGGCGAGGTCTCGTGCTCGGCCCCGACCCCGAAGGTTGCTGCCCAGGCTGGCTCGGTCCGGACCCTGGCCGTCGACCCCTCCGCTGTGGCCTCTGCGACCAGACGGTCGAACTGGCCGTGTACCAGTCGGTCCCGGCGCGCATCGCTTGCAAGGAGCCATTGGCGGACGTTTCCGTCCGTGGAAGCGGTGAGGTCCTCGACGAACTGGGCGAGGGACCACAGCCGACCTTGACTGGCGACTCGGGGCCTGGGGGCATCGGGCTGCTTCCAAGAATAGAACGAGCTCTTCTTGATTCCCGCTGCCTTGAGCACGTCCTTGACCGGAAGGCCCAATTTCGCCGCTAGCGCTTCGATGACCGCGACCGCATCGTCATGGCCGGTGACTTCGTCCTCGTCCACTTCCGCGTGGTCCTGGTCGAACAGTTGAGTCCAGGTGTTGGCGAAGACGACAGGACGGGGCGTGGCCGCGTCACTGAGAAATCCGGTGAGGTACTCGCAGCGGCCGTCGAGCCAAAGGACAGCGTTGCCCCACGGCCGGAGTTCATCGTGGAGAAATCTGGGGGCGTCGACCGCGATGTGGCCGCGAGCTTCGACCAGAGCGCGTGCCATCACCGAGCGAAGCAGCTCAACAGATGGGGCACAAGCTTCGTCGAAGACATCCAAGGCGTGCTGGAGGCCTGGATTCCCCACCCGGGTGAGGTAGGTCTGGGCCGAGGGAACTGGGAACTCTTCTGCCTCGCGCTGATCATGTTCGGACTCTTCGTAGAAGCCCGTCTCCTCGGGCATGACCAGGGTCGCAACCGAGTGGGGCGACGTCACGATGGATCCTCTTCGGGTGCGGGGAGCAGCGATTGGAAGAACTCCGGGGTGAGGGATGACTGGAACAGCGAGGCCGAGGTCCGGTTGAGGTACTCCGCCCGGACCACGAGGTCCGCGGGATCAAAGCCTGAGGGCTCCACGTCGTAGACGTCGATGTCGAGGAGGTAGCTGATCGCCCCGCCGGCGGCTGGGTCGACAATTGGGCCGTGGCGGATGATGGCCCCTTGGGCCTCGCCTAGTTTGAGCTCTACCTGTTGCTGAGCCCCGATGAGGCGATCGCCCAGTATGGGGTGGCAGATCGGGCCGAGGAGCTGGTCGTGAAGCCTGCCCTTCCACGCAGCCGGGGATCCGGCTGACCCATCGACAAAGCGGTTGATGTAGCGCAGACCGATCCGTCCGACCAGCGCCGGAGCGAGCAACTCGCCAGTGACCGTGAGGACGGATTCCAGCAGTGGACGGAGGCTGACGCTCCACCGCTCGTAGGTTGAGGTCTGGATTGCCACCATGCCGGGGAGCAAGGTGACTTGGTTGTGGCCACCGGTAGTCTGGAGCCGCCAGCCGCTGGACACGGTCTGGATCTGGGGCACTGGCTCGCCACCGACGGGCAGGTTGATGGTGACTTGGCCCTGCTGAGCCCGATCCAGCTGGGCAAACGGATGACCAAGTTCACCGAGCCGCTCCCGCAGGTGCAACCCCAGCTCGGCGGAGAACTCGGTGAGGGTTGGGTCGAAGCGCACTTCGGCTACGGCCAACTCAAGCGGCGGATGCTCTAGAAGGGTCCGGTTCGCCGGAGGAAGTCCGGCCAATGCGTGGGTCTCCTCTGTCGTAACACCGGTCATCTGAGCCCTCCTCTCCCGCTGGACACTGATCGACTCTTTGCTACCTGGACTTTAGCTGGACACTGTGACGGGCATGGTATCGGGCGATCGGGGGCCGACCCGAACAGTCGAACGGGCTCGATCAAGTCAGAAGCCGAAACCTGAGCGAAATGGCCCAATTAGTGCCCTGAACTGCAGTTGTCCCCCTCGAAGCCGCGTTCCCTGCTCCGCGCTGAAACCCCGGTGTAACTGATTGCTGAGCAACCACGGCATAGAGGCCATGGCTGCAGAGGATGGCCCGGTGGCTCGCCCATCTGCAGCGTTCGTCATGGCCGTCCCGACATGTTCAGCGAAGTGCCAAATCCAGCGTCGTGAGATTCAAGTTCACCGACACTCGTCACAGAGTCCACCGATCAGAAGGTCACCGCGTACGAACTTCGTGCAGTTGGTGCACATCGCACGCTTGAGCGACTCCTCCTTGCGTGAGCATCCGCATTTGCTGCAACGGGGACACGCCCTGACCCCGCAGGTGTTGCACGACCACGTGCGAAGCGTGCCGCCGTAGCCGCACGAGGGGCATCGAAAGTCCCGGGTCTCGAGGGAGGACCTGGTGCGCTCCTCCTCCGGAAGGTGGAGAGCCACGGCACCGTACAAGTCGTGTTCGGTGAATACCGCAAACGTCCACTCCCCGTCGCCCTGGGCACTCATATAGAAGCGCCGACTCGTGCCGCTCGGGGCAGTCCACACCGTCTCGGCGACAACAACCTCTCCGTTACCTACGCCTGCAAGGGGGTGTCCGGCGGGTACCGCATCCCCCTCCCATGCATATGGCCGGGTGTCGCCTTGCCGAGCGGCAAACTCCACCATGCCGTCGACCACGAGGGTAATGAACCCCTCGCAGGGCAGGAGCTGAGCGAGTCGGACTGCGACAGCCCTACGGGAAGCCTGTGAGTTCCTGAACAGTGCGACGGCCCCCGGTCCGCTCGGATGGGTGCCACCGAGCGCCGATGTCAACAAGTCGGAAGGCAGTAGGAGTCGACTTGCGATCTGGTCGCACACCAACTCGAGAGAACCGTCGGGAAGATCGGCGCTCCAAACAAGGATGTCTTCGTCAGTCTCGCCATCGATCAGGACGTGACCCAGTTCATGGGTGACCGTGAAGTTCTCCCGACGGGAACTCGTTGGGCGGTACAGGATCACGCCATCTTTGGCAAAGGAGTGGCCATCGCACCAGCCACCATTGCCACGCCGGTCTGTCAAGTGCTGGCTCGCGACCACCTGGAACCCCAGTTCGTCTCTGATGGCGTGGATCGGATTGGCCGCGATTGATGCACGAACCGTGGGATCGAGCTCATCGACGATCCGAGCTGACCACGCGGAGGGAATCACCGCAGAGACTCCAGCACGGCACGCAACAACCCAACCCAGTCCTGGACATCCCCGGCTCCCTGACTTCGCCGCTGCCCGGCAAGCAAGCGTTGGCGGGCCGTGACGGACGTCTCGGCGGCATCCATGTTGTACGTCTCGCACCAGGACGCAACCTCTGCATCGAAGCGAGGTGAATAGAGAAATGCGATGAAGTCGCTGACCATGTCCGGATCGACGACGAGCGCAGCGGCCGGCTTGCCAAGTGCGTCAGCCATGAGCGCCACGGTCGGTTCAGGGAGATCAGTGACAGCTTGGCGTTCGACGGTAGCCAAGTCCTTGATCGAAACGGTCTCGCCAATGTCCGCGATCCGCTGAGCGAATTGTCGGAGATCAAGTCCCGCCCGTTGCCGCACCCGTTTCACTGCCGCACCGTCGACAGACAGCATGCGATCCGATATTGGCGGCCCGACGAACCCGAGCCGGATGGCAACTGGGTCATCTTCGAAGGCTGGCAGGTCGATCTCAGTCCCCCACGTCGAGTCCAAGATGGCGAAGGTCTCACGAGCCTCGTCGCGCAAGGCCGCCGGGAGTGATTCGATGGATGGCGCCGGGGAATCCTCCTCGAGGTGCTGGAGGTATTGCTCTGTCAGAGCTTCCAGTCGGCTCGTGCTGTCATCGTTGGTGTTCATGTGCCTCCTCCCTCAGTATCGCTGCAGTTGTCGTCCAGCTCCCGAGCGATCATTGGCCGCAGGCGATCGCACCCTGCCTTCACGAGCTGGCTTACTCGGGTGTCGGAGATCCCCATCTCGCGTGCCACCTCGACCGCTTTGCGGCCCTTCAACACGCGTTCCATAAGGGCTGTGTACTCCTGGGGAGTCAGGACCTCCATGCACTCGCGGACCTTCTCGGCGAGAACCGCTACAGATGCCCGCTCCTCCGCGCTGGCGACGTCTTCCTCGAGCAGCATGGGTGCCTTCCGATTGGCCGTGCGATCCGCTCTGATCATGTCGATGGCCGTGAACTGGACGCTCGACCTCAAGAAGGCGCGAAGGTTGGTTACCCCGTCGACGCCTTTCTCCATGATGTCGGTCATTGTTTCGAGCACCACGTCTTCAGGGCCCAGACCCCGAAGCGAACCGTCGACCCCGATGTCAAGCACCCGCCGAGCGATGCGCCACAGGACCACACTATGGGCTTCGTAGACCTCGCCCCAGGCCGAGTCGTCGCCGGCCTGGAGGCGGGCGAGCAACTCTGCGTCGGTCGGTATTGGTGGATTCATGGCTATCCATACAGTCTGGCCGCCCAGCGACGGCGCAGCCCGGAACTGCAGGTACAACGCCCGCTGACGTCCCGAGGTGGCCGGCTCACTACCCCCAACGGGACACCGGTCAGGTCGATGTCCACTCGGCGATCGACTAGTGGGATGCCCATGGCCGACTTCACGAGCTCGGCCGCAGCGAGTACCCCGGCCATCAGCGAGACATAGGGAGCACCCACCCGGGTTTCGCCTCCCCCAACCGTCGGAACTGATGCTTCGGCGTAGGCACGGCGGAGCAGGTCCTCGAGTCGCCGCCCGACGAGGTCGGCTGCTCGGGCCGGGTCCAGACGCCCAGCTGCCACAGCGGCATGTATGTCGCCGTCGGTCAGAAGTCCGTGATTGAGCTCCAGATCGCCTACGCGCTCGATGGTGAGGCCGACGGCGGCGGCCCGAGCTGCCGTCTGGGTGAGTGCCGGGGCGGCGCTGACATACTCGCAGAACGGGCACGCCAGCTCATCGTCGTGGTGGCTCCGCTGCAGATGGAGTGCCATGCCCCCGACGCCGAGTGTCAACGTCGTACGGGCGACTGCGTCAGCGACTTGAAGTCGGCCGTCGAGAGTGTCAACCGACGATACGACGATGGCTGCAACGCCTGGGTGCTCCTGGCGACGGACCCAATCACCCGCCTGCCCAGCATGGTGCTCGGAGGACAACCCGGCACCGGCAAGGAGCTGGGCAACCCACGCCGCTTTGGAGCCCACCTCGTTGCCGGTGCTTGCCGGGTACCGGGGTGGATTGCGCGTCGCGTCGAAGATGTCCGGATCGACGACTACTGCATTGCCGCAGAGGCCCGAGATGCAGGCCAGGATGCCCGCGATGGTGGATCCCACTGACCCGGCACCGAAGAGGACCAGGTCGATGGCCAGTCGTTCCGGGATGGCGGCCACGGGTGGGGCCGGTGTGAGGTGGTAGTCGATCAGGTTCCAGGAGAGCAGGTCCGCCATGGGCACCACGAGCATCCCAAGAGGACCGAGTGCGGTCTTCACGGCCTCTGCGGCAGCAAAGGCGGCACCGGCATGAAGCCCCAGTGCGGTCCGGCACCGTTGGACTGGCTGTGGGCCCCTCCCCACGAGAGCCGTCCAGTCTCCGCCACCCAACCATAGATCTGCGGCGCCGATGCTGGCTCCGACGGCGATCACATACTCGTGGTCGGCATCGGCTGTAGCGGCTGGCCTCGCTCGCTCGATGACGGCGAGCACCTCGGAGAGCATCGAGACACCCCACGGATTGGCACCAACGGCGACGTCACCACGTACGTCGATGTGTGGGAAGGTCCGCGCCAGAACCGATACGAGGGCGGCAGCCGCAGAGCCGGCTACGGGATCCAGACAATCCTCGACGCACACCACGATCTTCCGGGTGTCAATGGCGCGCCTCACCGACTCATCCGATGTCCCGGCGATTGGGGGTAGGTGTGCCACATCCACCCCGGTCATCGGACGACGACGGCCTGATCTCGGTCTCGCCCAGCTGGGAGATCTACCCAGGTGCCGCCGTCGAGCACGAGGACAGCGCAGGCATCGAGTCCGTGTCGGAGTCCAAGCCCGAAGAAGGGGACGACGATCGAAAGCGCCCCCTCGAATGTGAGGGCCGGATTGGCGTCGTCGGTGGGGCTGTGGAATGCCGCGGCGGGATGGGAATGGATCCGAGCGACGTAGCGCTCGTCTACGCCGAGCGAGCCTGCCAGCTCGAGCTTCCCGACCGTCGTCACCTCGACCCAGCACCTCGGCACGGGATGGCCAACCTGGTCGGGGACGACGACGCGATCAACGGGTCCGCCTACCGTCGCTGCCAACATGGCCGTCCCCTCGCATCCGTGGGCGCCTCGCTCTTCGAAGAACCGGCGGGCGTCCTCCAGGGTCGTGGCGGCGATGACGACGGGGGTCATGCGCCGGCCCGCCGCAAGAGATGGTCGAGAAGGTCCGTCATGCGGAGGCGGCCCCGGTAGGCGTCCCACGCGTCCTCCATGTGACAGGGCAGGCAGTGGTACTCGTAGGTGCCCTGGACGCAGGCGAAAGGACGCCCCAGTACGGGGTGAATGCTGTGGCCCAGACCAGGAGGCCAAGCCTCAAGGGGTAGGACCTCATCATCTGAGGTGACCACGGCGAATCGGAAGGGCTCGGCGTCGTAGCCGCCGCCTTCCAGCCGCATCGTCACATTGCCACCTCCCGGCGAAGTGAAGGTGCAGTAGACGGAAGTCCCGGTGCGGCTGAGCGACGAGATGCGGCCGCCCAGGCGTTCCTGGGCAACCTGCATCTCGTCGTCCAGCAGGTCGGAGACGACTGTCGGATGAAGGGTCATCCGTCGACCTGGGGCTTTTCGATGACGAGGTGGAGGACGTCACCGTCCACGACGGCGTAGGAGCGGAGCTCGTTCGTGTCGAGCAGCGCCACTGCGGTGCCAGATCGCACCAGGGCGAGCCCGTAGTCGTCGGGCCCCAACTCCTTGGCCTTCACGAAGTGCTCGACGGCAGTGGCCGTGGCAGCGACGACCAACTCGGCTGGTCGGTACCTGAACTCGTGGCTGGCCCCTGCGGGGGTACGGACTGTCACCCGGATGTGCTCGTGCTCAGTGGCTGGGTCGGTGGGACTTGTCATTGCGGCGCCTCCTTAGGGCGAAGTGGGGGGATGACTAGTAGTCGTTCGGAGGGCCGGAATCCGAAGGGCAAAGCGCAACGACTCTGAATGTTTTTCCGCATTCGCCCCCCGAGTCCTCGAATCGGACGGGAACCAGCGCCCTGCCGTCCTGCGCTGTCCGGCGCGTTTCACGGGTTCGCTAACTATCGCAAGCACCGCTGTTCAACCCATACCAGCCCTACGGATCCTGATCTGGTCGGATTGACGATTCGCGAGCTAAAGGCAAGACATGGGTTTACTGAATCCTCTGGAAGACGGGCGTTGCCCTGCGCGCGAGGTGTTGTTGGCTGCGCGTTTTCGGAGTCTCAGCCACGGACAACGACAGCGGCATAAGTCCAACGTCCTGACTCCACCAAACTCAGTGCAGGCCAGGAGCTCCAGCGAGACGAGGTCGAATTGATCGGCATGACTCGATCCTTCGCAACTCTGACTGTCTTGGTCAATGCCGAGGCAGGCAAGGAGATCAAGAATTCGGCGACTTTGTCTGAGCCGTTGCTAGCCGCGCTTCGCAGCCTCGGTTGTCCGTACCCACTCGCCTGGCTCGACCCCTGGGCCCCCCAGGAACGCCTCCGCCGCCTTGCGACCGTTGTCGTAGAGTTTCTGCTGGGTCGGCTTGTCGATAGAGAAGTCGGTGGCGTTGACGCCGAAGGTGTCGACGAAGATCGTCCTCTTCTGGACCGTCGGGTCATTCAGGTGCATCTGGTCATGCCAGCTCTGCATGGTGCCGAGCATGCCCAGCGCCAGACTCAGGTCGCCCTTGACCTCGTGCACCACCTGGTTCGGAACCTGTTGGGCCGAGAGCTTGATGCCGATGGTCGGCCACCGTGGCGGCTTGCCGTCGGATCGGTCGAAGGAGTCCACTGGGAAGTTGGACAGCATCCCGCCGTCAACGAGCGTCGAGGGTGCCGCCTTCGGGATGTCGAGTGTCACGGGCCGGAAGAAGAAGGGGATCGACATCGACGCCCGCACCGCGTCGGCTACCGATTGCTGGTCCGCCTCGATGTCGTCGGAGATGTAGTCCCACGGCAGGCGAAGGAGTCGCCCCCGTGACACGTCCGAGGTCATGACCACCAGTTTGTACTGCTCGTTTGCGGGGAGGCTGCTCCCTGGGTCGGCCTGGTAGAGGTCGTGGAAGGTATCCACTCCGAGGCCGGACAGCTGGTCCCGGATCCAGCCGTGGAAGTAGTCGCCGGCGTAGATGCCGTGGTCGAGCCACAGCGACAGGCCCTTGCCGACAACTGGGAGGTGGTCGAGCTTGGTGTCGTCGCGGAACCGGGTGTAGTCGAGCGACGTCATCAGGGCCTGCAGGTCGGATGCGCACATCCCGGCCGCCACCAGTGACCCGACGATGGCGCCGGCCGATGCGCCCGCGACCCGGGCGAAGGTCATCCCATGCTCCTCGAGCACCGAGATGGCCCCCACCAGGCCGATGCCCTTGACCCCCCCGCCCTCGAGTACCAGATCCACGGTGTCTGACATGGCGTCCCCTAAATCGGTGATCCGACCCTACATCCCTCACTATCGCGATGTTGAGGTCGGCGTGCCGGGCGAACCCATCTCCCGCATCCAGAGCAGCAGGTAGGCCTCGAGCCCCCAGCGGCGGTTGATGTCGCCGAGGTCGACCACCCGACCCTGACTGGTGGATTGGAGGGGTATACGGCAGACGCTCGACCGTTCGGCCAGAATGATTGTTATGACAACGTGGGACGACCTAAAGGTCCTCCTTACGGAACTTGCGGCCGACGAGGCGAGGCCTCTGCGCGGCTATCCCATGCCTTCGGTCGATGAGGGAAGAACATCGCCATTCCAAATCTCACTTGCAGCATGGGCAGTCGATGTTGCTGCTGAGCTGGACTCCCGCTTCGGCGATGACGTAGTTCTTACCGTCGGAACGCTTCATTTTCCGTCCCGAACGCTCCGAAATCCAGACGGGTCGATCCAACTACAACCGTCACCGTCAGTGGCAGCACTGCTGACTTCGGATGAGGCAGAGGTCTCGCTCGCTGGCGATGTCGAAGTTCGTTCTGGTCGGCATCTCACAACGGAGCTACGGGTCCGGAATCGGAAACAGACCGAAATCGAACTCCGGACCAATGGCCACCTCACTGCTCAGGTCATGGATCCGTCATCTCGGGCGGTAGTAGGAGGTTACGCCGGACCTCAAAGAATGCCCTTGGTCCTCTTTCGAGCTGAGCCTGGTGAAACCATCGTCGTACCACTGCTTGTCGGTACCGACTCCTTCGAGTCCACACTCGGCTACGCGGTTCCCCCGGGCCTTTGAGTCATGGAAGCAGATCTCGACTTCGGTGACCGTAAGCGACGTACTCCGCTCCTTCCGCTTTCCGTCGTCCCATAAGACCTGCGAAGTAGCAGGAAGGGGTTCAATCCAACGTGGAAGTCTGCATCCCATCAGTTGGTGAGACGTACTCACTCCAAGGATGTCCCTGAACGCTGCCGGCTTAGCGTCAGTTGCTCTTGTCACCGCGAAAGCTGTCGTGCGCTGATAGAGCCAATAGGCGGCCAATTAGGGGCCACCTCGGACCTCGAGCCCGGTGCTGATTTGGACGGGGAGCACCCGATAGCGCGCGTCCAGCTCCGCGAGGCGATGCTCGAGTATCCCCTTCGTTTTCTCGGATCCGCTCAAAACCGTTACCGACCCGCCATTTCCCCCGGCCCCATTGACCTTCCACCCGATCGCTCCGAGGGACGCTGCGACATCAATTACCCTCCTGGCGTCCACTCCCACCAGCGCGGGATGCAGACACCCCTGCGCCTCTGTATTGGCGATCATCGCCTGGCCGAATGCCCTGAGATCTCGGGCCATAACGGCGTCGCGAGCAGCGACTGCCGCATCTCGCAGCGGCGCAAACGCCTCTGATCCACGGCCAGCCACGTCGTCAATCACCTGGCGGTGAACGGCCGAGGAATCGTGGGGTCGACCGAGAAACACCAGCGTTAGAAGAGGGCTGATCCCCTCCCATGCCGGTAGTGGAGTAAGCCTCGCCTCAGGATACGTTTCGATTTCGAGGTAGTTGATTCCGCCGAACGCCGCGCTGAACTGGTCCTGTATCCCGCACTCGACACCGAGGATGTCGACTTCGAGCCCATGTGCTGCGTAAGCGATCTCGCGCCGCGAGCGATGTTCAGAACGCAAAGCTCCCAAGGCGCCCAGAAGGGCAACCGCAACCGCCGCCGAAGTGCCCGTTCCACAACCAGCCGGGATGCCGGATCGAACGCTGACTTCGACCGCGACATCCGCTGGTGGCGGCAAGGTGTCGATGGCGGCCTCCAGCAGCGGATGGCGGGCAACCCGGCTGACCCTCGGGACGACGGAGTACCGGTCACCAAATGTCTCCACGTCTAACATCACCGGGCCTGCTTCAACAGTCGTTCGGATCGAAACCTCTACCCCCGGCCTCACTGCGATGTTCAGGATCCGCCCGGGACCCCCAAACCAGGTGTCGGTCCAACCACCGTTGTCACAGATCCGGATGGGAGCTGTCGCCTCAATCACCTCTCTAGTCTCCCCCGTCCCGCTCACGGTCGAGAACAACCTCGCGCTCAAGTCGCGAGGTTCCTTCGTTCGCTAAGGCGCCAAGACCAGAAAAGACCGCCCCCTATCAATGGTTTCGCGACCCAGTATCTCGGTCATAGCTGACCGTCCGCTTGCTATCGTGAGCACCCCTGTCGGCTTCGCCACACCGGTGGTTGACTGAACCAGTGAACGGAAGCAGATCTGGCCTTTCGGCTCTCTGAGTTGCGGGTTCATGCCCTGAGACCCCGTTGCGGACACCGCTCACAAGACGTGGGTTTACTGAATCCCGAGCAACCTCGGGAACTGGGGGATGGCGGCAGAGGATGGCCCATGGCTCGTGGCTCGCTCCACCTGTCAATGTTCGTCCAGGGTGACCATTTGTACGATGAACGGGACGTGTGCAACATCCGAGTCCTCGTCGCCGACGATCACCGAGTGGAGTCCAACGTCGTAGAAGTCGACCGGCAAGGAGAAGGCGAACGGGTAGTGGTGGCTGACCCAGTCCGTCGCATGGATCCCACGGGGAATCTCGAAGGAGAAGTCTTGGTGGAGCATCACCGGCAACTCGTCGACGCGATCGACGTCGATCCCCAGGGTGAATGCTCGTCCGTAATCGTCCGATGCCACCTGGACGACGAGCGCCAAGGCCAGGACGTGACGAAAGGGAAGCTTCGGCACCCTGATGGAGCTCTGGGACCCGGACCGAACATCGTGGGTGTGCGGCCCTTCGGTATGCCCTCACGCATCCCTGGGCGCCCTTCCCGATGTTCCGTTGGCGGGGGCCGCACTGACCCTGGGGACCATCCGCAACGTGCCGATGCCGGGCGGTGTCCGCTAAATGCCCCCGAACATCCGGGACAGTGACCCGCTGCAGCACTTTGAGGATGGTCGATCCTCGCACCTAGGATCACTGGACCATGGACGACGACCCAAGGCCGGATCGAGCGGTGCAGGCAAAGTCGATGCCTGGGCAACCTCGGGTGTCTCGCAAGGCTGTTCTTGTCGCCACGGTTCTCACAGTTGGCGTCACGGCGGCGTTTGCCATTGTGGCCATTCACATCCGAAACGAGAACGGGAACCCGGCGCCGGCCGAAATCCGAGCAACAGGTATCCCGGCCAGTGTCTCCACGCCATTAGCAAATCTCATGGCACTTTCTCCGGTGCCCGATCAACCTGCACCTGACTTCAATCTGACCGACCAGAACGGGCAGAACTACTCGCTGGCAAGTTTCCGAGGCAAATCGGTTGTGCTGGAGTTCATGGACCCGCACTGCACCGACATCTGCCCGATCATCTCCCAAGAGTTTGTGGACGCCTATCAGGATCTCGGCTCTGATCGATCCAACGTGGTGTTCTTGGCGGTCAACATCAACGCGTACCATCTTGAAGTGGCCGACATGGCTGCATTCACCACCGAGCACCAACTCAATACCGTTCCGACCTGGCACTTCCTCACAGGGCCGGTAGGCACACTCGCGACTGTCTGGAATAGTTACGGCGTCCAGGTCGACGCACCGAACCCAAATGCCGACGTGATCCACTCGTCATTCGTCTATTTCATTGACCCGAGCGGGCACGAACGCTATCTCGGTTCGCCACAAGACGATCACAAAGCCAATGGCGATGCCTATCTCCCTGGCAATCAGATTGCTTCATGGGGCCAGGGCATCGCCATTGTGGCCCGAGGCCTCTCTTCGTAGGGGAGACACAGGTGTGACCCCTGTCCCCGAACATCCGGCTCGGTGACCCCCTGCGGCACTTATGCGCTATGGCCGTTCGGGGGTCAGTGCGGTGTCGCTGGGTTCTCTGGTGGCCCCAGCCGACGTTGACGCCGCCGCTTGGCGGGCATAATCTGGGTGACTGGTCACCCAGATTATGAGGACGATGCATGGCACGGCTCGCCGCAGCAGCGAAGCAGCAGGTTCGTGATCGGCTTCTGGTGAGCGCCGCCGCCCAGTTCGCCGAGCACGGCTTGGACGGTGCCAACATCGACCGCATCTCACTCGACGCCGACTGTGCGAAGGGAACCGTCTACAACTACTTCGCCAGCAAAGAGGAGCTGTTCGGCCAGGTCTTGGCCGAGGGGTGTCGCCGAGCGGTCGAGCGTGTGGCGAAGGTCCCCGAGGGCGGCACCCTCCAGCATCGGCTCGTGGCCCTGGGGGAAGCCGACGTTGCCGAGTTGCGGGACGAGGAGCCGTTCATGAAGGTCGTCGTGCGTGAGGCCATGAGCTTCCGCCCACGGACATATCCGTTGGTCATCGAGCACCTCCGGCCCTATCTCCAGGCGGTCGAGGAGGTGCTGCTCCCCGGGAGAGAGAGAGGTGAGCTTCGCGGCGACCGACCGGTGGCCGAGTTGGCGCTGCTGTTCGTGGGGACCCTGACGTTGCTGTACGTGCAGCATTGGGGGTCGGGGGGAACGTGGCCGGATCTCTCCGACATTCCCGCGCTTGCGGTGACGATGTTCCTCGATGGCGCGCGAGGAGAGCGATGAGCACCTATGTCCTGATGCGCCTCCTCGAGTCGGCACCGCACCGCTACGACCGCGGCATCCAGATCCTCACGTTCGGCCATGTCGGTCGCGCCTACGACCGGCTCGTGAGGCAGATCAGTCCCGGTCAACGGGTCCTCGACATCGGCTGTGGCACCGGCGCCCTGACCTTGCGAGCCGCCGCACGCGGCGCCTCAGTCCGCGGGATCGACCGCGACGCGGAAATGCTGGCCATCGCCCGCGAGCGCATGGCACAGGAGCATCTCGAGGATCGGGTCGAGCTCGCCGACGAAGGCGTCGCCGAGCTCGACGCCGAACCGGCAGCCGGCTACGACGTGGTCATGAGCGGGCTCTGCTTCTCCGAGCTGAGCCCTGATGAGCTGCGCTACACGCTCACCCAGGTGCGCCGCATGTTGCAGCCCGGCGGCCTGCTGCTCGTGGCCGACGAGGTGCTGCCCAGCGGGTTCGTCGCCCGGCTCTTCTACCGAGTCGTGCGCGCTCCGATGGTCGTGCTCACCTACCTCTTGACCCAGCAGACGACACACGCCGCCCGCAGGCTCGCCGACCGGCTGAACGACGTGGGACTGGCGGTCATCGACGAACAACGCTCTCTGCTCGGCAGCTTCACCTGCCTGGTCGCTCGCAGACAGGATGACCCAGCCGCCCCGGCTGCCGCGACGTGACACGGCTCAGGTATGCCTGGGTGGCTGTGGTCCAGACGCTGCTCCGCGTCCTGCCCTTCCCGACGCGCACCGGACTGGTCCGGATCGGGAACCCGGGTCGCCATTCCCCTGTCTTGCTGACGGGCAACTTCACCCTCACCGTCCAGCGGGTCAGGCACGCGCTCGTGGGCCTCGACGCCTACCTGCTCATTGCGAACAGTCGTGGCGTGAACGTCTGGTGTGCGGCCACCGGGGGCCTGTTCACCGACCACGACGTGGTGTCGGTGCTCAAGACCAGCGGGGTCGACCGTCTCGTCGATCACCGCCGGGTCATCCTGCCGCAGCTGGCCGCCACGGGCATCGACGGCAAGACGATCCGTCGGAAGACGGGTTGGCACACCATCTGGGGACCCGTGGAAGCCCGCGACATTCCCGCTTTCCTCGCCGCAAACCAGCAGGTCACCCGAGCCATGCGAACCGTCACCTTCCCCTGGGTACGACGGCTCGAGATGGCGGTCGCCTGGGCCTTTCCCATCTCGCTGCTCGCCCTTGCCCTCTGGCCGGTGTGGCCCGACGGGGTCCTGCCGCTGGTCGGCCTGGTGTGGACCATCTCGCTCGGACTGTTCCTCGCCTTCCCCTTGTACGAACAACGCTTCCACACCACCGGCAAGAACGCGGGGTTCATCCTCTTCGACGTTGGCCAACGGGGACTCCCCATCCTCATCTGGCTCGGCCTGCTCGCCGTCGCGGGCGTCGCAACGTGGCTCGCCGGGGACTTCTCCTGGAGCCAAGCATGGAAGTGGGGGCTGGCATCCCTCGTCGTGCTCCTGCTCCTCGGCCTCGACCTCACCGGGAGCACACCTGTCTACAAGAGCGGGCTGCACGACGACCGCCTGCTCGCGATCGCTCTCGACGAGCAGCGATGCCGAGGCGCGGCCTTCTGCGAACACGTCTGCCCCAAAGACGTGTTCGAGATCGACCACGGACAACGCCTGGCCGTGCTGGCCAGACCGGCAGATTGCGTCCAGTGCGGCGCCTGCATCGTCCAATGCCCGTTCGACGCACTGCACTTCGAGGGTCGAGATGGCCACGTCGTCGCGCCGTCCACTATCCGAGAGCACAAGCTCAACTTGCTCGGCAGCCGTCGATCGCCGACAACATGACCACCGTCCCATCCACGCCGACGCGTACCTTCAATGCCAGCGGCAGCCACCGCCTCCCGCAGAGCGCGGAAGTGTCGAGCTGGTGATCGCGCTGCCCACAACACCGTCGGCGACGATCCGTCCCTGGTCCAGCGGACAGTGACAACCGAGGCAGAGCCAGAGCTTCCGGTCGTGTCCCCTACATTCGCCGGTTTAGAGTTGAACGCATTCCCATCAGTGCCGACATACCGTGAGTGAATGAGCATCGACGACGAAGGTCGCGCTCCCATCTGCCCTTTTTGCGGGGTGACTGCTCTACCGGGTGACGCGGGGCACGTTCTCGACCCACGCTTCATCTGTGAAAATCCCGACTGCGAGGCCTTCGGCGAAGTGATCGAGGCCGGTTAGATCAGTCCGTCCGTGCCCCATACCGCCGGTTTCGCGACGCACTAGCTCGGTCATAAGTGACCATCGGCTTGCTATTGTGAGCAGCCCTGTCAGCTTCGCCGCACCGGCGATTGACTGAACCAGTGAACCCGAGCAGAACTGGCCTTTCGGCTCCCTGAGTTGCGGGTTCCCGCCGTGAAACCCCGTTGCGGACACCGCTTACGAGACATGGGTTAGCTGAATGCTCTCCAACCCCGGGATCGAGGCGGTGGCTGTAGAGGATGGCCCATGTCTCAGTCGCCGTTCCGTGCCGCTGCGATCAATGTTTGATCCCTCACGGCACCGGCGCTGGCCCCACCGAGGAGGGAGTTTGCTGCTGGCTAACCCGCCTCAATCGTCGGGGGCAGCCTCTTCAGCTTCCAGAAGTCGGGGAGTGGTCCTCTGGCACGTACTCAACCGCGACTCTCAAGCTCGGCTTAATGTCCGCGAGGGCGGGAAGGACGTGGTTGAGCACCTGTTCGGCCGTCGCCTTGTGCCGATTGCCCGCCGCTGTGATCTGGTACCAACCGCTGTCGTCCTTGGCGAAGTAGTAGTAGAAGCGGCCATCTTCAGAGCTGAACGTGATGCGGTACTCGGTGTTGCGCAGCGTCATTCCCGCCCCCTATGCCTGCTCCGGTGCTGCGCGAACGGTACATGACGCCCACGGACGATCACAGCGCCTTCGTGTGGTTGGAGTCGATACCTCCACAGGGAACTGTGCCGGGCATCACTTCTTGGCGAGCGTGACCATCGGAACGCGCCACCTGACGCCGGGTATGCCCCCAACGGGATCGTGCTGGCTTCAGAGCCCGGTGCGCGATCTTCCGGCTCACGCCGATCGTCACGGCGACTGCCCAGGACGGTGGTCGATACGCTCTAGGCGTGACCGGCCCTCACCGATTCATCGTCACCTGGGGGAGAATGGGGCGATTCGACTTCGTGGCCGAGGTGGTCGAGGCCTGGGATCCCGACGAGGCCATGGTCACCGCGGCGGAACTCCATCCTGAGCTGCCGCGCCCCCGGGTCGCCGTACTGGCCTCCCAAACCGGACCCCTGCCCTTCGGTCGCCGATCCGATCAGGAGCGCGTGGAGCGCGAGTAGTCGCACGTCGCTGCCATAGCCAGGCCACCGAGAAGCCCCTGATCGCCGGTTTGCTGCGTGGCCCGAATCGCCCGACGCCGAGCCTGCTTGCGGATCGCGAGCGCACGCGTACGTGCCGATATGCGCTGTTCCCGAGATGGCAATCGCCAACGTTCTGGCGCGGCGTTCTGTACGGGCTCTGATGCGCCGCCGCCGTCAGAATCGGCAAAGCCGCTCGGCGTTTGTCTGGTGTGTACAGACTGGTGGCGGTCCCCTTGCCAACCTGTTCGAGCAATCACCTAGCGATGCCGTGGGATCTATGCTCGCTCAGATCCGAAACCCGTTCAGACGTAGGGAGTTCGGTGGTGATCTCGCTCCCCGTTCACCACCGGCGCTAGTCGACAATCCGCGTCAGTCGAGTGCACTCGAGTCGGTTGGCGGCTTTTGCGACCGCGTCAGCGAACAGCTCGACGCCGAACAGCTCGTCGATCGACCAGCCAGCCCAGACGCAAGCATGGACAGCGGCCCCGAGCCCGACGCGAGCAACCATAAGGTCGGGTACGACGGAACGCCCGTCGCCCATCATGCTCGAAAGTATGTACGGCGACGCGCTGCCGAGGCCAGCATGAAGAGCGTTCGATAGCAATCGGTAGTGCTCGTACACAACGTCGCCGGTGGCGAGCTTGGCGCAGATCTTGTCGAAACGACGCACCCAGCGCATCTCCGCAGGAACATCGAGGTCCTCGTCCATGTTCGACAGCAAGGGGAGAAGTAGCTGAGCTTCCGGCTCGGAGATCTTGTGCAGCGCCTCGGTCCAACCTGTGACGAGCCGGTGCTCGAGGGCGTCAAGGATCGCGAGGTAGTCCCGAGCATCCGAGATAAGCGAGAGGTAGATAGAGTGCTCGAAGGCGACGCGAGCATTCGCGATGGAGGCGTCGAGCAGGTCGGCCTTTGCGAGCGCGGCGACCGCTCGGGCCTCGCGGTAGGTGATTCGAAGCCAGGCGGATGCGACCAGGTCGAGGTGCGGACGAAGCGGCGACGCCGGAAGGTCGACGGTCGAAAAGTGCGCCCAGAGCTCGTCGAGGAGCTCGACAAGCTCGGCGTCCGGGACTGCGCCAATCGCAGCGATATCGATCTGGCGGAGGACGGCCTTGGCCTCCACGAGCGACGCAGCGGAAGTTAGGTCCGCGATCATCGCCCCGAGGCGATTGAACTCACCGCTCCCCGCGTCCGCGTCTATCACCGTGTCCCTCCCCCAGGCCGCCACGGTTCGAGCGGCATTCCCCCAGTATGGTGCTGCCGGACCCTCTTCACATCCGACCCCCGAGGAGGTGGTCGGCGGCGAGAAGGCGGTCTGCGCTAGAAACGTGCCCATGGACAGGCTTCGACCACCGGCCCGGCCAGATCCCCGCCAAGAACTGCAGACCGGTATCGCCTTCTGGCGAACGAAGCTCGACGTCAAGTGGCCCGCCGACTTCCACAACGCCGAATACAAGCAGTGGGCCAACGAGAAGTGTGATTTCTCCGACGCCTGGTGGACGCCATTTCGCCGCCGCCTACACGACTGGATCGCGATCCGGCCCGCCACCTATGAGCAGGTGACGACCCGGTTCGTCGAGCGTCGCGACGCGCTTGCGCAGACATGGGCGGAATGCTGCGCCCCGTATCGGGACCTCGACATCACCAGCATTACCTGGGCACAGGTCGGCGGGTTCGCCGATCTCGTCGGCGAGATCAAGCCTATGA
The DNA here is from genome assembly GCA_003152015.1 of Acidimicrobiaceae bacterium. Lineage (GTDB taxonomy): Bacteria > Actinomycetota > Acidimicrobiia > Acidimicrobiales > RAAP-2 > DASZIT01. The sequence goes on from PLZF01000035.1 coordinate 19,995, forward strand.
AGGGCCTCGCCTCACCGGTGTTCACCTCGAAGTTCTGCCACTTCCTGCTGCCCAGGGTGTTCCCTGTCGTCGACAACGAGGGCTCCGGCAATCGGTGGCCCCAGTACCAGAAGTATTTCAACCACGTGCAGTCGCTATGGGCGTCAACGCCCGACGACACCCGCGCCACACTTATCGCGACCATGACCGAGGCCGTGGAGAGTGCAGGAGCGGAGCTCAACCCCGAGTTTCCGCTGGTAAATAAGATCGTCGAACTGCGACTAATCGGGCGGCAGCATCCCCTCGGCTGACTCCAGAGTTACGAGCACTCCAATCGACCAGGGTGATCGCCGGGCACGCCTGCCCCGCTGACCGTCAGGTGCACATAATGAAGACCCACGCGACCGCCTGCCCGGCTCACGACGCACCCCGAACCGGCAGGGGTCTGAGCGGCAACTGCTTACGGCCACGAGCTTCCCCGGTTGGGATGGGATTGGCGAGCTCTCGATCTGTGCCTCGCTTGAGGCGAGCAATACATTATGGAAACGGGGATCCGGAGAGTTTCGCGATATCCAGGGCCACTGACCTGCACTTTTGCTGAAAGAGGAAGCGGGAAGACAGCGCGCCAGGAGACATGGGTTAGCTGAATCCTCTGCAACCTCGGGGTCGCCCGGTGGCTGCAGGCATCGTGGAAACTCTCGCGGGCATTGGGCATCGCCAACATGGCAGTACTCCACCGGATGTCGGACCTGCGGGCAGTGGGAGCCAGTGATTCCGAGCAGGTGGGATTGGCAGAGGGGTTGTTGGCGGATTCTGAGACCCGGGTGATCTATGCCCAGTCTCCCGGCGAAGTAGAGAGGACAGGCGAGTTGTTGGGCCTTACCGCAACGGAGGCAGCCCTTGTCACCCAACTCCGTCGTGGCATGGCGCTCTGGAAGGTGGGCCGAAGGTCGTTTCTGGTCGAGCACCGGTTGGCACCGAGCGAGCGGGTGTTGATCGATACCGACGCAGCCATGATCGGCGAACCAGACCCGCCTTCAGAGGGACCGGTCGGCGAACCAGACGGCCGGTGATGGCGTGAGTATGACCACCCTCGCAGACACAGTGATCGGTGTGGCGGCATTCGCGGTGGCCGGTCTGGTCGGTCGGGATCGACCAGATGCAAACCGTGGATCTCGTGCCACCGGTGGCACTCGGATCGGCGTCCGGCGCTCGACACGGCCCCCCGAGCGCCGGATGCCGGCGTTGAGGCGTCGAAAGATCCGGCCACAAATCCGGCCGGGCGAGGGGAGGGAATCGAGGCTCGGCCGGCTTGTCCAGCGCGGCCGGCTTGGAGATCGGGGGCTCGGTGCCGCCCGGTGGGCCCGACCGGCCGATCTCCGATCGTTGATGGTCAAGGGAACGGGAGGGTCGCCAGCCGCGCCACCGGGGCGCCTGGTCCTCGGGGTGGTCGGAAAACGGGTGATTTCGGCCGAGCCGCGTCAGTCGGTGATCGTGTTCGGTCCCAGCCAGTCACGCAAGACGAGCGGTTTCGCGGTGCCGGCCATACTGGGGTGGGAGGGACCGGTGATTGCCGCCAGCATCAAGGCCGATCTGGTCGGAGACACCATGGCCTACCGGCGCAGTCGCGGCGACGTGGCCTGCTTCGATCCAACCGGGTCCACCGGGCTCCCGGCCGTGCGGTGGTCTCCGCTGCCGATGTCAAGGACCTGGCCCGGAGCCCGTCAGGCGGCAGCGTCGATGACCGACGTGGGCAAGAGTTCGGTCGGCACCATGGGCGACGGGGACTTCTGGTATGCCACGGCCACCAAAATGCTGGCGCCGCTGCTCTTTGCCGCGGCCAGCGGTGGGTTGCAGATGGTCGACGTTGTCAGGTGGGTGGATACCCAGGAGGAATCCGAAGTGCTCGACCACCTGTACGCCGCGGGGATACCCGAGGCCATCGCCGCCGCTCATGCGCTGTTCGGGAAAGAGGAGCGCCAGCGCAGCTCTATCTACACGACCGTCGAGACCATCCTCGAACCGTTTGGCGGCGAAGGCTCCGGCGAGTTCGGACCCGACAGCGTTTTCGAAGGCACGGACCCATCCGACATCGAACCGGCCCGGTTGGTGTCGGGCCACAACACCCTCTACCTCTGCGCCCCGGCCCACGATCAACGTCGCTTGAGCCCACTATTCACCGCTGTCCTCCGACAGGTGCTCGAACATGTCTACGACACAGTTACCCGCACCGGGAGCCCCCTCGACCCGCCGCTGTTGGTTGTGCTCGACGAGGCGGCCAACATCGCTCCGCTCTCAGACCTCGATTCCTTGGCCTCGACGGCCGCAGGTCACGGGATACAGCTGGTCACTATTTGGCACGACTTGGCCCAGATCACCGCCCGCTATGGGGCCCGAGCGGCCACCGTGGTCAATAATCACCGGGCCAAGGTCTTCCTCTCGGGCATCTCCGATCCCTCGACCCTCGATCACGCCAGCCACTTGATCGGCGACGAGGAGGTGTTTCTGCCGGCGACGACATTCGGCGGCCAGGGAGGCCCGACCACCACCCGGTCGCCGTCGAGCCGTCGCTTGGCGCCCCCGCACGCCCTGCGTCGCATTCCTCTGGGCGACGGTGTACTCGTCTACGGGGGACTACCGCCGGCGTGGCTTCGATTGCGCACCTTTTTCGACGACCCGGTGCTCGCCGCCCGGGCGTCGGGTCGGGCGGACGGTTGAGATCAATCTGGATTCGTGAGCGAGCCGGTGGGCTGGGCCGGCGACGAACGCCACAGGACCACACGTCAGCTCCGGTACGATCATGTCGGTCACGAGTGAGCCGGTCAGGAGTCAGATGGTGCAGGAGGGAAGTACAGGGGCCGGCCTGCTGCCTGATCCCGAACCGCGTGTCATCAAGTACACGGTGATTTCGGTCGATGACCATTTGGTCGAGCCGCCGGACATGTTCGAGGGGCGCCTGCCGGACCGGTTTGCCGATCTCGCCCCTCGGATCGTCGAGAACGAGCACGGCCACCAACTCTGGGAGTTCGACGGCCAGCGCTATACCCAGGTAGGGATGAACGCGGTGGCCGGGCGTCGTCCCGAGTCGGTCACCCTCGAGCCCACCCGCTTCGAGGACATGCGACGGGGTTGTTGGGACATCCACGAGCGCATCCGCGACATGGACATCAACGGGGTGTGGGCCTCGCTCAACTTCCCCTCGCAGATCACCGGGTTCTGTGGCCGGGTATTCTCCGGTGCGACCGACCCCGAGTTGGGCGTGGCTGTCACCCGGGCGTGGAACGACTGGCTGTACGAGGGATGGTGGCAGCCCTACCCCGACCGGATCATCCCTTGTGGCATCACCATCCTGTCCGACCCCGAACTCGGCGCCGACGAGATCCGGCGCAACGCCGCTCGGGGCTTCCGTTCGGTGACCCTGCCCGAGCGACCCCACCGCATCGGCCTGCCGTCGATCTTCACGTCGTATTGGGATCCCATCGTGGCGGCGTGCGAGGAGACCGACACGGTCATCTCGCTACACGTCGGGTCGTCGGGCATGGGGGACCTTCCCATGGATTCCCCCATGGTCGCCCTCGGGGCCACCCTGTTCGGCCAGCTGTCGTTGACCGCCTGTGCCGAGTGGTTGTGGTCGGGCCTCCCGGTGCGCTTCCCCAGCGTCAAGGTGGCGATGAGCGAGGGAGGAATCGGATGGGTGGCCATGCTTCTCGACCGTCTCGACAACATCGTCGATCGCTCGGGCTATGGCAACCAGTTTGCCGGGGGCTTGCTGCGTCCCTCCGACGTGCTCCAACGCAACTTCTGGTTCTGCACCATTGACGACCCCTCCACCATCTGCACCCGTGACCGCATCGGTGTCGACCACGTGATGGTGGAGGTGGACTACCCCCATGGCGACTCGACCTGGCCCGACACCCAACAAGTGATCGATCGGGAGTGGGGCCACCTCCCGGTGGCCGACCTCCGCAAAATGACCCACGAGAACGCCGCCCGTCTCTACCGGTGGCCGCTCCCCGAGGTGTGCCTCCCATGAGCAAGCTGTTGCCCGACCTCACCCCGCATCAGGAGTTGGCCATCCTCGCCCGCACCCTGTGGCGCGAGGGGTACGACGACCACCTGGCCGGACATATCACCTACCGTCAGGGCGACGGCACGTTGCTGTGCAACCCATGGCTGCTGCTTTGGGAAGAGATCCGACCGGAGGACGTCATCCGCATCGACCTCGAGGGCAACCTCCTCGAGGGCACATGGCCGGTTCCGCTCGGCATCCCACTCCATCTGGCCCTTCACCGGGTGCGTCCCGACGTCACGGTGGCCGTGCACAATCACCCTCGCTTCGGCACGGTCTGGGCCGACCTGCAGCGCATTCCCACCTGCCATGACCAGAGCTCAGCGCTGGGCGGTGGGCGCCTCGCCCTGGTGGACGAGTACGACGGCCCGGTCAACGACCCGGATTCGGCAGCCCGGGCGGTGACCGCCATGGGGGACGCCGACCTGGCTTTGCTGTCCAACCACGGCGTGTTCGTGCTGGGCTCGAGCATCCGGGCCGCCCACCAACGGGCGGTGGCCCTCGAACAACGCTGCCGGACGGCGTGGCATGTGGCCGCGGTGGGGGAGGGACGTCCCCTTCCCGAACCGGCCCGGTCGTTTTTCGAAAGACATGACGGAAACGGGTTCGCCGGGTTTTGGGAAGCAATGGCCCGTCGCGAGCTCCGGTTCGATCCCACCCTGCTCGACGCGGCCACGGCCGACACCGGGTGACTTCTTCGACCCCGCCACCCCCCTCGCCCGATCCGGTCTTCGACCCGTTCGACCCCGAGTGGGCCACCAATCCGTTCCCGCTCTATGCCGACCTTCGCCAGCGGGCCCCCGTGCACCGGAATGCTTTGGGGTTTTGGGTATTCGCCCGGCATGCCGACTGTCTCGCCCTGCTACGCGATCGCCGGACGAGCGCCGACGACGCCTACATCGATCCCGAGCGATTGTCGGCCGAGTTCCGCTTCGGTTCGGGTGCCGATGACCCCGAGGTGACTGCCATGCGCGACATGCGCCCCTTCCTCTTCCGGGACCCACCTGATCACACCCGGCTGCGGGGACTTGTCTCCAAGGCCTTCACGCCGAAGGTGGTCGAGTCGTTACGGGCGCGTACCCAACAGATCGTCGACGAACTGCTCGATACCGCCTTCGAGGCTGACCGGGTCGATCTGCTCGAGTCCTTCGCCTACCCACTACCTGTGCGGATTATCTGCGACATGCTCGGGGTGCCGGTGGCTGATCAGGATCGCTTCAAGTCATGGTCCACCTCCCTGGCCCGGGGCCTCGATCCCGATTTTCTGCTCACCGGCGAGGCCATCAAGGATCGTGACGACGCGGTGATGCAGTTTGCGCAGTACTTCTTCGAATTGCTGGCCGAACGCCGGCGGTCACCCGGTGATGATCTGCTGAGCCGGTTGGTCGAGGTGGAGGACGATGGCGGCGTACTCAGTGAGGCTGAGCTGTTGTCGACCTGCATCCTGTTGCTGGTGGCCGGCCACGAAACCACCGTCAATCTCATATCCGGCGGGACTCTCGCCCTGCTCCGCCACCCCGATCAGCTCGAGCGGTTCCGTACCGATCCGGAGGTGACCCGCAGCGGGGTGGAGGAGATGCTGCGCTACGTGTCACCGGTACAGCTCACCGGGCGGGCGATGATCGAGGACATCGAGATCGCCGGGGTGACCCTGCGGGCCGGCGACTTTGTCATGGTGCTGATTGCCTCGGGCAATCACGATGCCGACCAATTCCCGGACCCGGAGCGGTTCGACGTCGGGCGCACCTCCAACAACCACTTGGGGTTCGGCTTCGGGATCCACCATTGCCTGGGGGCGCCCCTGGCCCGGATGGAGACCCAGGTGGCCCTGACCTCACTGGTACGGCGGGCTCCTGATCTGGCTGTGACCGTCGACGAGCCCACCTACAAGACCAACGTCGTGCTGCGCGGCATGGAGTCACTGCCCGTCGCCATGCGCGGCTGATCCGGCGACACCGCCTGGGCGGTTGGCGACCGAAATCAGCTGGCGGCGGCCCGCTCGAGCATGGGTTGCAGAGCATCGAGGGCCGAGGCGACCTCGTCGGGTCCCAGGGGTAACAGCAGGGCGGACACCGCGTCGGCGCCCGCCTCCGCATACTCCTCGGCAATGGCGGCGTCCAGCGGCTCGAAGTAGGGGCACACCGTGACGGTGATGTCCGACCGGGCCCGCCCCTGTTCGGCCAGCAACTCATCGAGCTTGGCCAGCGGCGCGGCGAGGTCGGCCGGTTTCCGGTTGAAGGTGTGCCAACCCTGCCCGGCCCGGGCGGTACGGGCCAGGGCCGCATCACTCTCTCCACCGATGTGGATGGGCGGATGTGGCTTCTGTACCGGCTTAGGAAACATCGAGCATTTGTTGAGTGAGTAGAACTCGCCTTCGAATTCCGAGCGCTCTTCACACCACAGCGTCCGGAGTACCTCGAGATACTCGTCGGTCCGCTTACCCCGATGCAACCACGACACATTGACCGCATTGAACTCTTCCTCGAGCCAACCCACTCCGATACCAAAATCGACCCGCCCATTGGACAGCCAGTCGAGCGTGGAGACCTCTTTGGCGGTGTACACCGGGTTGCGCTGGGGCAGAAGCACCATGGCAGTGCCCAGTCGAACCGTGGACGTGTGGGCGGCCAGAAACGACAACGTGGACAGCGGCTCGAGGAGACCACTGTTGGGAGGGGCCGGGATTTTGCCGTCTTCGGCATAGGGGTACTCGGAGGTGTACTCGTCGAACAGCACCACGTGCTCTCCGACCCAGATGGTGCCGATGCCCCGTTCCTCGGCCTCCCTGCCGATGACGGCCAGGAGTTCTGGTGTGGTGAACGGATCCATGGTGGGAACCCAGAGGTCGACCTTTATGACGCCACCAGTGGCCACGGTCGCTCACGTTCGGCGATGTGGGCCAACTCCAGCAGTAACTGCTCTTGGTGATGTCGCCCGATGACCTGGAGGCTCACCGGCAAGCCATCCACCAAACCCACCGGAATGGAGACGGCGGGATTACCGGTCAGGTTGGCGGGGATGGTCAGCGACCCGTTGTTGGAGAGGGCCGTCTCGAAGCCATGTTCGGCGATGAGGTCGATGTCGCCTACCTTGGTGGGCATCGGGCCTTCGGCGGCGAAGGCTACGTCGGGGTTGGTAGCGGCGAATATGAAGTCGACCTGGTCGAAGATGGATGCCATCGTCTCGTTGATTGCGATCCGGAACATCTCCGTCGCTCCGGCCGTTTTGACGTTGAAGTTATGACTGGCGAGGTTCATGCCGAGCTGGATCTCCGGAGTGAGGTCGTCGTTGCAATCGGGGTAGCGATCACCGAGTTCTCCGGCCAGCCCGACCAGGTTGGACATGGCCCACTCGAGACCACCCCGGGGAAGCTGTACCACGATGTCGACCTGTGCCAGCCCGGCATCGGAGATGAGTGCCTCGGCGGCGGCGAGTACCAGTGCTTCCAACCGCGGCTCCACGATGGCCGTTCCCAGGTTGATGGAGATGACCGCGCGTTTGCCGGCCAGATCGAAAGTGCCGAGACCTGCCTCCCACCCTTCGACCCGAGGCAGGCTGAGGGTGTCGCGGGAATCAAAGCCGTTGCAGACATCGAACCAACGGGCGGTGTCTCGCACGGATCGGGCCATGCATCCGAGGACGACGGTCAGCGGTGGTTGCAGTGCCCCAGGCCCTTTCGGTATGCGACCGAAGGTGGACTTGAGCCCTAACAGGCCGCTGTAGCCGGCCGGGATCCGGATCGAGCCTCCTCCGTCGCCACCGGAGGCGATCGGCACGATCCCCCCCGCTACCGCAGCCGCCGATCCTCCCGACGATCCCCCGGGGGTGCGTTCGGGGTTCCATGGGTTGCGGGTGGTGCCGTGCAGTTTGGTGTGGGTGTAGTTGACCCCACCGAACTCAGGAGCGGCGGTGTGCCCGACCAGGACGGCGCCGGCGCCCCGCAGGCGGGTGACCTGGGTGGTGTCGTGGTCGGCGATCCGGTCTTTGAAGACCATCGAGGCTTCCGTATACGGCCACCCGTTCACGGCCTCGAGTTCCTTTACCCCGATGGGGACACCGCCGAAGGGCAGCGAGACGTCGGCATGGGTGGCGCTCGCCCGGGCGGCGTCGGGATCGAGATGGGTGAAGGCGTTGAGGGTCGAAGCGCCGATGGCGGCCAGCGTCGCCTCCAGGGCCTCGACGGGTGTGACTTCGCCGGAGCGGAAGGCGTCGACGAGCGAGCAGGTATCCCCCTGCCAGGGCTGATTGTGCATGGTGGACGACGCTAGCCGTCCTCGGCGGCGTAGCGTGTGGAGATGAGCGACCGCCAGCCACCGAACGGGGGTGGGTCGCCAGACCCGACGCCCAGAGATACCGCCAAATCCGATCCCCGCCATCCGCTGACATTGGCGGTGGACATCGGTGGGACCGGGCTGAAGGCCTCTGTGCTCGACGCCGACGGCGCCATGGTCGCCGACCGGGTAAAAGTGGCCACCACCTATCCGCTCCCTCCCGACAAGCTGGTGGCGTCATTGGGCAAACTGGTGGCCCCGTTGCCCAAGGCCGAACGGGCATCGGTAGGTTTCCCGGGAATGGTCAGGGCCGGCCGGGTGCTCTCCGCTCTGAAGTTCTCCACCAAGTACGGGCCGGGGAGTGAGTTTGATGATCACCTGCTCAAACTGTGGTCCAACTTCGATCTGACCACCGCACTCACCAAGTCATTCGGCATGCCCACCAAGGTGGCCAACGATGCCGATGTCCAAGGGGCCGCGGTGGTCAGTGGCGACGGTCTCGAGTTCGTCATGACCCTGGGTACTGCGTTCGGGACGGGTCTCTTCTACGAGGGTCACCTGATGCCCCATCTCGAAATCGCCCACCAGCCTTTCCGAAAGGGTGAGACCTACGACGACCAACTCGGGGAGGCGGCCCGCAAGGTTATCGGCGAAGAGCGTTGGAACAAGCGGGTTCATAAGGCAATCAAGAACATGCGGGCCCTCACGTTCTTCGACCACCTGTACATCGGCGGAGGCAACTCCCGCCGGGTCATCCGGGACAACCTCGACGACGACGTGACCATCGTCGACAACATCGCCGGGATCCTCGGTGGCATCAAATTGTGGGAAGCCGATCACATCGGGGTCAGCGAAACGGACGATTAGGCGCTTGTCGCTACGGCTTGGCCGGTGCGGCTATCCCTGCCATTTGTGCCATCGCCGTTCGATCTCTTTGAGGTCTTTCTTCCATCCCCTTCGGGTGACCGCGGCTGTCGCTCTCTGGACGACCAGTAACCCTTCGGTGGATCGAGCCAACTCGGGATGGTCCTCGGCCAGGGCCTCCAGCCATTCCACCGAGACACAGGTGTCATGGAGATCGCCCAGCTTGCCCTGCAGCGTTTTCGTCGCCCGGGTTGTCCGGCGGGCTGGATCCCCCGCCACGAGTGCGACGGTCTCGCACCCGTAACGGAGGCCCTTCGAGCGGATCCGGAGCTTGTGCAGATTCTGATCGGTCGGCTCCTTCTTGGCGGTACGACCGGCTCCCCGGACATCGCGCCACGACCGATGGAGGAGCGTGGGCATCAACTCGACTGCAGGTTTCTCCGCCTTGTCGGTGAACTGCGGGCTGTCCCACAAGAGGTTCATCTGTTCGACAAGTCTGGCGTGACGATCGCCACCCCGGGCCTCCGCCACCCGGGTGTGGGCACCGCTGATCGACTGGCTGACGATATCGAGGATCGGTTCGAGATCTCCCTCGTCCAAGAGCAGAGGGCCGTTGAGCAACAACATGTCCCGGAGCACGTAGGGATCTCTCAATTCTCCGAGGCACTCGCTATACCAGGCCAACTCAGCCCGCAAAGATGTGCTCCAAGCCGGGTCGACCACCAGGCGGAAGGTACGCAGGTTGGAGCGGATCCGACGGAGTGCCACCCGGCTCTGGCGTAGCCGCTCCGTCTCGGTCAAGCGGCGCCGGGGGCCACCCGTGGTCACCACGATCGAGGCCGGGTTGTCGGCCTCGATCGTCCCTCCGTCATTGAGCAGAAAGTTGAGTGCCGAGTGGGCCAACACCTGATGGAGCACCATGCCCGTGGTCGGCCGAGTCGACACGGTCGTCATGGCCATGATCTCACCCAGGTCATCCTAGGGGCGGATGGGTGAATGGAGGTGGCCGAACGGCAAGGGAAGCCAGGCGTCGCGCCTACCCTGGTTTCATGGACGCAGTCACCATCGTCGATGACCACCTGATCTGGCAGACACGGCCAGATCCTGAGCCGGCTCCCGACGAGTTGCTGGTGGCGGTGCGGTCTGCCGGCATCAACGGAGCGGACCTGCTTCAGCGTCGGGGTTTCTACCCGGCGCCGGCCGGGGCACCGGCAGATATCCCCGGTCTCGAGTTCGCCGGTGAGGTCGTCGGTACCGGGTCGGCGGTCCAGCGGTTTCAGGTGGGTGACCGGGTCATGGCGGTGGTGGCCGGTGGCGCTCAAGCCGAACTGGTGGCGGTTCCGGAGCAGACGGTCCTACCGGTGCCGGACACCATCAGCTGGGAAGAAGCCGGCGGTTTCGCCGAGGTGTTCTCCACCGCCCATGACGCCCTGTTCACACAAGCTGATCTGACCGCCGGCGAACGGGTGTTGATCTCGGGGGCAGCCGGTGGCGTGGGGACGGCCGGCGTGCAGATCGCCCATGCCGCCGGAGCGTACGTGGTGGCATCGGTGCGAAATGCCGACATGCACGATTCCGTTCGGGCCCTCGGGGCGGACGAGGTCATCGAGCCCGACGAGGTGGCGAGTTGTGGCCCCTACGACGTCTCGCTCGAGCTGGTGGGCGCACCGGGGTTGACCGTGGCCCTGGATGCCCTGGCCACCGGTGGACGGATCGTGGTGATCGGAGTAGGGGGCGGCGCCAACGTCGAGCTGAACCTGTTGGCGGTGATGAACAAGCGGGCCAGTATCGGGGGTTCAACCTTGCGGTCCCGACCGGTGGGCGAAAAGGCCGAGGTGGCCCGGGCGGTCGAAGCCCATGTCCTGCCTCTGTTGGCGTCGGGTCAGATCAGGGTACCGGTTGCCGCCACCTTTCCGATGGAGGATGCGACAGCCGGCTACGAACGGTTCTCCACCGGCGCCAAGCTCGGAAAGGTCATCCTCATCAACCGGTGACTGGGCTACGAGGCGACGATGATCGACGACCCGTGGCCGAACAGACCTTGGTTGGCGGTGATCCCGACCCGTGCCCCCTCCACCTGGCGTCCCTCGGCTTGGCCCCGCAACTGCCACACCAACTCGCATACCTGGGCGATGGCCTGGGCCGGGATGGCCTCACCGAAGCAGGACAGTCCACCGCTGGGGTTGACCGGTACCCGGCCCCCGATGGTGGTGTCCCCGTCCCGGAGCATGCGCTCGGCTTCGCCCTCTTTGCACAACCCGATGTCTTCGTACCAGTCGAGCTCGAGGGCGGACGACAGGTCGTAGACCTCGGCCACGTTGATGTCCTCGGGGCCGATGCCGGCTTCCTCATAGGCGGCCAGGGCCACTGACTGCTTGAAGGTCGGACCCGGGGTGGAGATCGTGGCGGCGGAGTCGGTGGAGAAGTTTGGCATCTCGATGACGGTCTGGGGGTAGCGGGGCGTCACTGTCGACACCGCGTCGATGGTGACCAGGTTGTCGGTCCCGGCGTGACGACGGGCGAACTCCATGCTGGTCAAGACCAACGCCGCGCCGCCATCGGAGGTGGCGCAGATCTCGAGGAGTCGGAGCGGGTCGGCCACCATCGGGGAGGACAGGACCTCATCGATGGTGACCTCTTTGCGATAGCGGGCGTACGGGTTCTCCAGACCGTGCCGGGCGTTCTTCACCTTCACCGCGGCGAAGTCGGTCTCGGTGGCTCCGAAGAGCGCCATCCGACGCCGGGCATACAGGGCGAAGTAGGTCGGATTGGTGGCCCCGAGGAGGTGGAAACGCAGCCAGTCGGGATCGTCCTTACGGTCGCCTCCGACCGGGGTGAAGAATCCCTTGGGGGTGGTGTCGGCCCCGACCACCAGGGCGACATCGCACAATCCGGCCAGAATCTGGGCGCGGGCGTTGCTTACGGCTTGGGCCCCGGATGCGCAAGCGGCATAGGACGACGAGACCCGGGCACCGGTCCAACCCAAAGCTTGGGCGAAGGTGGCACCGGCGATAAACCCGGGGTAGCCGTTGCGAATGGTGTCGGCGCCGGACACGTACTGGACGTCGGTCCAGGCCACTCCGGCATCGGAGAGGGCGTCTCCGGCCGCAGCCAAGCCGTACTCGACGAAGTTACGTCCCCATTTACCCCACGGGTGCATGCCCGCTCCCAACACAGCGACCCGCTTGTCGTCAGGCATCTGACACCTCCGAGCCTCCGTTGACCGGCTTCCACTTCCAGACGATGTACTCGTGCTCGTCGTCCTCGTAGAGGGTGTCCAGCACCAGTTCCACTTCGGTCCCGACCGAGAGCTCGTCGACACCCACCCCGGGGACCACTTGACCCATCACCACCATCTGTTCGGCAGCCAGCTCCACCGCGGCGATGGAGAAGGGCACGTAGGGGTCGGCTGCCACATATGGCTTGGGCGGTTGGTAACAGGCGTCGGTATAGGACCACACAGTTCCCTGCCGGCTGAGTGGGGCCTCGGCGAATTCCTTCCCTTGGCATCCGGGATTGCGGCAGAAGAACGTCTCCTTGGGGAAGGCGTAGGTGCCGCAGCTGGTGCACCGGCTCCCGAGAAGGGTGGGAGCGTCATCATCAAGGGTGAACCAGCCGTCGATGGCGGGTACCCGGGTCTTGGCCGAAGGCATTGGAAAAGTCTAACGCCCCGTCAGATTCGCGTCTTGCCGCGGGGCCGAGCCTCTAGTTTTTGGATCCGCCGAGTCCTCCCCGCCGCCGCGACTCGGCAATCCGGTCGTCATCCCAACCCAGGAGATCGCGCACCACCTCGTCGGTGTGTTGGCCGACGGTGGGCGCCATGGTGGGCATGGGAAGGTCCTCATCGATGAACTTGATCGGGCTGGGGAGCTGGTCAGCTCCGAGCTCGCTGGTGGGGAACCAGTGGAACCGGTCCTTGAACTGGGGGTCCTCCGCGATGGTCTGGGGAGTGTTGACCGGGCCGACCGGGAAGTTGGCGGTGATACCGAATTTGATCCACTCTTCCGCCGCCTTGGTGAGGAAGATGGCCTTCAGTTCTGAGCGCATCTCGGTGTTGTTCCTGGCGTGATCGGCGAATTTGGATCCGGGCCAGCGTTCGAACAGGTCAGCGCGGCCCACCGCTTCACAGAAGTTCCTCCAGAAGGCCTGCTCGGATGCCATGAAGAGGATGTGCCTGCCGTCCTTGGCCTCGTAGACCTGATAGCGGACTCCCTCGATCATCCCCGCCGTGCCCGGAGCGCGCCGTTCGTAGTCATCGGACTTGTTCCCGGTGACCTCGGATTCGGGTCGTTGGTAGGCGCGCCACGTCTCGCTCCGGTACCAGTCCATGGCGGCGGCGGCATCGGACTGGGCCACCTCGAGGAACGATCCCTCGCCGGTCTCCTTGGCCCGGATGACGGCGGCCAGGATGCCCAGCGCTCCAAAGAGTGGGCCGGCGTGGATGCCCATGGACGCGTGCTCGGGAAGGTAGCTGAAGCCCTCGTCGTTGACTTGCGGGGAGACGATGCCCGCCCAGGTGTCGAAGGCCACGCCATGAGCCGGGAGGTTTTGGTACGGACCGGTCATCCCGTATCCGGAGATGGTGCAGAACACGATCTTGGGGTTGATGTTGCGGAGGTCGTCGAATCCGACACCGCGACGGGCCAAGCCGCCTGGACGCATGGCCTCGACGACGACATCGGCGGTCTTCACCAGCTCCTTGAACGTGGCCACGTCTTCCTCTTGGCGGAGATCCATCACGATGCTGCGCTTGCCCCGGTTGATGTGGAGGTGCATGAGGGATACGCCTTCGACGATGGGCCAGGTCATCTCGCGGATGTAGTCGCCGCTGGGCGGCTCCACCTTGATGACCTCGGCGCCGAGGTCGACCAGGGGCATGGTGATGGCGGCCGGCCCGAGCGCCGAGCACTCGATGATCCGGATTCCCGAGAGTGGAGCTGCGGCGGCCATGCGGTCCTCCAAGAGAGCGTGCGTCGTGCGGCTGCGAAGCCTATCCGAGGCCTACGATCGGTTCGCCACCGCCGGCATGGTCGTCATGGTCGTCCCCATCACAGTCGCGTAGCGCCGAGCAGGAACGAGAGAGACATGAAAGCAGCCGTGTACTACGAGACGGGTGGACCCGACGTGTTCCGCTTCGAGGATGTGCCCGATCCGACCGTCGGGCCTGACGATGTCCTGATACGGGTCGAGGCGGTGAGCATCGAAGGCGGTGACACGCTCAACCGACTTCAAGGTGCGCTCACCATTACGCCCCATATCGTCGGGTACCAGTGCGCCGGAACTGTGTTGTCTGTCGGCGAGAACGTCACCAAGATCAGGTTGGGCGATCGGGTGGTCACCGTAGGATTGGACGGGTCACATGCCGAGCTCCGAGCGGTGGGCCAATCGTTTTGCTGGATCGTCCCGGAGGGGATGTCGACCGAGGAGGCGGCGTGCGTCCCGGTTCCATTCGGGACAGCCAGTGACTGCCTGTTCGAGTTCGGTCGCCTCCAGGCCGGCGAGACCGTCCTCATCCACGCCGGGGCCGGCGGTGTCGGAATCGCCGCCATCCAGTTGGCGAAACGAGCGGGAGCCCGGGTCCTCGCCACCGCATCGAGTGATGAGCGGCTTGCCCGCTTGGGTGAATATGGTCTCGATCACGGCATCAATTACGTGTCGAACGACTTTGTCGACGTCGTGCATGGCCTTACCGACGGCCGCGGTGCCGATGTCATAGTGGATTCGATCGGAGGATCCACGCTGCAGAAGAGCCTGCACTGCCTGGCCTACCGGGGGAGGTGTATGTCCTTCGGGGATGCCGGCCGGGAGAGCACATCCCGGTTGGACATCTCGACGATGCGCGCCAACAACCAAACACTCGTCGGCTACTTCCTCGGCGCAGAATTGTTCCTCAGCCCCCGCCCCCATGGGATGATCGCCAGCCTGCTCGACGACATCGCCTCCGGCGGACTCCGGGTCGTCATCGACCGACGTTTCCCTCTGGACGAGGCTGGCGAGGCCCACGCGTACATCGAAAGCCGTCAGGCGTTCGGTCGTGTGCTCCTGGTCCCGTGATCTGTCGGATTGACGGACACAAGGCCAGGTCCGGGGCACTCGGTCCATGAATGGGCGGGCCGTGACCATTACGGCATGTGTCCGGTCGAATGAGATTGTTTCGGCTGACGCCTGCGGCGGAAAGCTCCCGAGGAGATGGGCCGACCAGACCCGATATGATGGCCCGCTGTCCCGATCGGCAACCTGATCGGGCGACCAGCGCTCGTAGCTCAACGGATTAGAGCATCTGACTACGGATCAGAAGGTTGGGGGATCGAGTCCCTCCAAGCGCGCTGAAAAGTCCAGGTCAGAGAGCTTTAGGAAAGTAGTTGCGTAAGCAACAGAGCCAACAATTTC
>PLZF01000023.1 GCA_003152015.1 Acidimicrobiaceae bacterium
CCGTGACGGCGCAGGACCGCCAGTTCATGGCGGAGTACGACGACCTCGACGGCCAGTTCGTCTTGTTCCCTCCGGCGAAGCCGGAACAACTGGAGCAGGCGTACCAACGCCACGTAAGGAAGGACAACGCCATAGCCCATTGTTGCCAGCCCTCTGCCCCAGGCGAAAGTTCTCGTGGATGGCTTGGATGGGGTTTTCGGCACCCACAGGAGACCGCTGGCCTCTCCGGACTTCCACTGGTGTCCTTGTTCACGCTTTTTGAGGCTGGTGCTCAGATCATTGCGGGGTTCTGTGGCCGCAGGTAGCACTGAAGAGCGCGTCCCAGCCGTCCTGCCAGTCAATCCCGTGGACTCAACGGTTACGGGCCTGAGGTGAACAGTATTTGTCACGTAACTTCGTCAGCACGGCGATACTATGCTCCAGGTCTTTCTGCTGACATTCCAACAGTGTCAAGAGCGCTTCCTCGCTGGTGTCATGAGGATAGTAATAGCCCATTGGCCTGACCAAGTTAGGCGGAAACGGCGGATGAGTTATCGCAAAGGCACCAGCGAAATCGCTTGAGCCTCCTGTACCTGGTTCCCGTTTGAAGGTGGCACAATAGGGGTAGCACATTCCGAGGTTGATGTGGGGCACAGTAGAGTTTTCAACCAAGATCCGGAACGCTTTGTCAATGTCGATATTTCCCCGACCCAGGGGCATGCCACAGACGACTGACTCGTCGCCATCCCTGATCACCGAATGATCCTTGAAGTGCACCCCGAAAGCATGTGGCGCCATCGCCCGGATCGCTGATAAAGGCTCTTCCCACGCCATCATCGAGTTGCCGGTGTCGCACAGGAGCCCAACCCATTCAGGTTGGCCTACGAGGGAGATGAATTTAATCAATTCCGCGGAAGTCTCGAACTCATGGTTTTCGAATGCTAAACGAATCTGGTGCTTCTTCAGGAACGGGACGACGCGCCGTACCTCCGATATCTGGCTCGCCATGAAGTCCACGTCGAACCGTCCGTGGGGGAACCAAAGGTAAGACCGTACGAGCCCTACACCAAGGGCACGCGCAATCCGCAGGGCGGGAGCAAGTTCGTTGAGAGTGCTTCCTCGGGTGGCTATCTCGCAATAGAGATTGTGTTGATCAATGGCCGCCTTCACGCGAGACAAGTATTCCGTACTCGCACCCTGCAGGGCGCCCCACCGAGGATGTAGGTTGTAGTCGGGGATGATGTTGATTTGCACACCGTCCAGTCCGAATTTGGCAGTGAATTCGATAAAGCCGAAGATGTTCATGCGGCCATGTTGAAAGAGCAGGTGACAGGATTCAGTCTCTAGACCAATCTTCATCTACGCTCCCGTGCTTCCGACCATGAACGGCTCCTTCTCACCCGACCTATCGGCAGGCGCTGACGTCATCGACAAGATTTGATACGACATCGGCAGCGTGTCATCGCTACCTGAACTCTTCGCGACCAGAGCGTTCACGCCAGATGACCTAGAAGTGAATTCTCTGGTGACTCCGCGCCGGTCCACCCAGCGCTGCCGGTCCAAGTGTCGACATTCACCGTTTTCCCTACCGGGGAGTTCACGAGATTTGCTCGTAGGGTGCACAAACCCGAACGCCAGCTTGACCAGGCATGACAGGAGCGACGGACCTCTCCGGTCGTGGCCCCCTCGTTCCTCTACCGTCTGGTCCGTC
Organism: Acidimicrobiaceae bacterium; assembly: GCA_003152015.1. Classification (GTDB taxonomy): domain Bacteria; phylum Actinomycetota; class Acidimicrobiia; order Acidimicrobiales; family RAAP-2; genus DASZIT01. The sequence continues at coordinate 1,691 of PLZF01000023.1, forward strand.
ACACCATCGAGCTGCTTGGGGTTCATCGTCTCAGCGGCATCGAGAAGGATGTCGAGATCATCGTGCTCCGCCACCAGCTCCAGATCCTGCGGCGGCGCACGCCACGTCCCCGGTTTACCTGGGCTGACCGGGCGTTCCTTGCCCTGGCCGGAGGGCTCCTCCCCCGCCGCCGGTGGTCGTCTCTACTCGTGACCCCGGCGACGGTCCTGGCTTGGCAACGCAGGATCGTCCGGAGGCGTTGGAGCTATCCGCATCGGGACCCGGCCGTCCACCGCTTCCCGACGAGCAGTTTGAGCTGATCTGTCGACTGGCACGGGAGAACCCCCGCTGGGCTTCCTGCGATCATGGGCGAGTTGCGCAACCTTGGAGTGGCCGGGTCCGCCACCGCCATGGGCTTCCTCCCGCTCCTCGCGGGGAGGGACCGACCTGGTCGGACTTCCTCCGATCCCAGGCCCACCGCGTATTGGCCATCGACTTCACCCCCATCGACGCCGTGACCGGCCAGCGCTACTACGCCCTGTTCGTCATCGAGATCGAGCGTCGTGTCGTACACCTCCTCGGCGTCACGACGACTCCGAACGGCCAGTGGGTGACCCAGATGGCCCGGAACCTCGTCTGGGATCTCCAGGAGGCCAAGCGCACCATCGGATTCTTGATCAGAGACCGTGATACCAAGTTCACCGCTGCCTTTGACGAGGTTCTCCGGGCCGAAGGGATCGAGACCGTTCGCACGCCAGTGCGGGCACCGCGGACGAATGCATTTGCCGAACGCTGGGTGGAGACCGTGCGAGCCGAGTGTCTCGACCACCTGATGATCTTCTCGCATCACCAGCTCAACCACGTGCTGCACGTCTACGTCGAGCGCTACGACCCGGCTCGGCCCCACCGCGGCATCGGGCTCGAGGCGCCACGAACGACCGTCCCCGGGGACCCACTCGGCAACGTCGAACGTCGTGACGTCCTCGGCGGTTTCATCCATGAGTACCGACGGGCCGCCTGAGTCACTCGAGCTCGCCCCGTCGTAACTCACAGGCTCTCTGCTGCGGCCCTCGGTCGAGCGTCGTCACCCCCGGGGGTCAGACCCGAACACGTTCCTCACGTGCCGCACCAACGGTCAGCACCACCCAGCCGCCGTCTCCTGCTCGGCGTCACTCCGTTCCCGGCTCTCTCCCCGACCGAGATCGACGCTCACGCGCGTAAAATCGAGTTTGTGCACCGCACAGGGTCGCCGGCTTGGGGTGCCGACAGACCGCTGATGATGTCGGTAGCCAAGCTGCCGTTCGATCGGGCGTCGCTCCACTAACCGGCGAAAGTGCGACCGTCAACTGACAATGTCGGCCTCGTCGCTGAGTGATAAGTAGCTCTCTTCCTCTTGCGCCGTGTGCAGGGCGAGGACGGCACGCAATCCGTAGAGGAGACTGCGCAGCTCCGCCAGGTCGACGTCGTCGGGACCCTCTTCGCCGATGTCGTCAAGCAGTCTGCCGAGCCGCCTGATCTGGTGAATGATCTCGGCATGAGCCCGGCTCATCGGCCCGGTCGGATCGGATCCGCCGAGGATTCGGTCGAGCGCCGGATAGAGAACGGTCTCCTCTGCTTCCTCGTGGGGACCCACTTCCTCTGCCAGCAGGCGGTACACCTGATGGACACGTGCAAGTGCCTCCGCCGGCTTTATCGTCCCGAGGGAGTCCGCTGCGGCGCGCAGCTGGTCGAGATCGGCGCGGATGGCCACGTGCTCACCCTGAAACCGCTTGGCAAGCGCGGCGTCGTCCTCGGCGAGGCGCACCTCGCTCGAGCCCGTGCGCAGGACGCGCAACGCGTTCATGATCACGGCGACGTCGATGCCCTCCTGAAGGAGCGCACCCCACACCGCCGGGAGCAGACCCACCGCGGCGACTCCCATGGCCGTGAGAGACATGGCCATGCCGGCGAGCACGCTTTGCAACGCGATTCGCCGAGTGCGGACGGCAAGGACCATCGCTTCACCTAGGCGGTCGATGCGGTCGACGGTGAGCACGACGTCGGCCGCTTCCGATGATGCCGTCGCTCCGCGCGCCCCCATGGCCACGCCCACATCCGCCAGCGCCAACGCGGGAGCGTCGTTGATCCCATCGCCCACCATCATGGTGGGAGCGCGGTGTCGTTCGAGGCGGACCGCGTCGAGCTTCTCAGCTGGTGTGCGCTCGGCAAATACCTCGTCCACCCCTATGAACGTACCCACCGTCTCGGCCACCTCGGCTCGGTCGCCAGTTAGCATCACGATCCGATTGATGCCGGCTTTCCGCATGGCCCGGAGCGTCCTGCCGGCGTCGGGACGGATTGGGTCATCCAGTACGAGAACGCCGACCGGCTCATCGTCGACTCCGACGAACACGGTGAGCGCGCCGTCGAGGCGGGCCTTGCGCCGCGCCGCTTTCACCCACGGCGGGGCATCGACCACCCCGACCCACACGGCCTTGCCTACCGCCACGCGGTGAGAACTAACGACGCCGCGGACTCCCTGGCCCGCAACCTCTTCCACGTCCTTGGGCAGCACGAGTTCAAACCGGCGCTCAGTCGCAGCGCGAACAACGGCTCCAGCCAACACATGTGGCGACACCTGGTCGAGAGAAGCCGCTAAAGAAATCACGTCTTCGGCCGGAAGCGGACCGGCGGGGATGATTGCTGTCACTACAGGGTGTCCGCTTGTCAGGGTGCCCGTCTTGTCGAGCAGCAGGGTCGTGCACCGGGCGAGACGTTCGAGCACGTCTCCGCCTTTCACCACTACGCCCCGCCTCGCCGAACGGGATAGTCCGGAGACGAAGGCGACCGGTGCGGCGAGGACCAGGGGGCAAGGTGTAGCAACTACCAGCACCGCCACCGCCCGTACCGAGCCGGCGGCTGCCCAGGCCGCGCCGGCGGCAACCAGGCTGACCACAAGGAACCAGAGCGCGTAGCGGTCGGCGAGCCGAACGAAGGGTGCTGGGGATGACTCTGCTTCCGAGACGAGACGGACGATGCCGGCATACGCGCTGTCCCCTGCCCGGGTCGTCGTCCGCAGGTCAAACGGACTCCCTCCGTTCACAACACCACTACGCACCGGGTCTCCGGCAGCACGTTCGACGGGGAGTGCCTCGCCGGTGAGGGCCGACTCGTCGAGGACGGCGGACGCCGTCGCCACTGTCCCGTCGACCGGAACCACCTCGCCGGGTGCCACCATCAACAGGTCGCCGACCGCCACCATGTCAATCTCGACCGTCTCGAGGGTACCGTCGCTGTAGCGGTGTGCGACCGTCGGTGCTCGTTCCAGCAAGGCGCGCAGGTCGTGTCGGGCCCGGCCTGCCGCCCAGGCTTCCAAGGCGCGACCGCTCGTCACCATTACACTGATGACTGCGCCGGCCAGGTACTCCCCGACGGCCACGGCTCCCACCAAGGCCAGCAAGGCGATGACGTCGATCCCGATGCTGCCCCGCCGGAGGCTGGCGACCATTGACCACAACGCGTACGCCGCCCCAATGACCCCGACGGCGATCCACGCGACGTTCCCGGAATCGCTTTCCCCGGTCAGATGCAGTGCCCCGCCGACGATCAGGCCCAATAGCGTGAGCACCAGCAACACGAGCGCGGAATTCCGGGCGAACCAAGCACCTTGCTTGCGAAGACCGACGTTACCCACAACGCCGATGGTGCACGATAGAATGGCGCAAGTCCAGGGCCGAAAGTCCATGACTCGTCCCTGGTCGAACCGCCCGATCGTGGCGATGTCCCTCGTCTTCTACGATCAGCGGGATCACTGCTGTTGCCGAGGGTCAAAAGCCCCTAGTGCCAGCGGCAGAACAGTGTGATGGTGGCCACATGTGGATAGATGCCAAGGGTTCGACCGTGCTTTCCGGTCCCGAGTGCATGCAGTTGCTAGCCGTGACGGCCAAGGGCGGCGGAATCGGACGGCTCGGTGTGCCGACCGATCAGGCACCGGTGGTCATTCCGGTCAACTTCACCCTTCATGACGGTCAAGTCCTGGTACGGGTGGGAACCGGTTTCTTCTCCCGGGCGGCGGCTGGTCACCTGGTGGCGTTTGAGGTCGACCATGTTGACTCAGATGCCGGCATGGCATGGAGCGTGCTCGTCCGTGGGTTGGCCACGTTGATCGAGTCACCGACCGAGGTTGAGTTCACTGCGGCGGCACACCCACTCGTCCCCGAGCCGGGGGACATGGTGCTGGTCCTGCGCCCAGACATCCTCACCGGTCGTCGTTTCGAAGTGCGTCGAGGGCTCTAGGGCCAGGTCTGCGACGAGACGAGCACCCATGTCCACCACCCTGTTTCCGCCGGACGACTACAGGACGGCTGCTCAGACGCCTCTGGTCTGGCTGCCTGTGCACCACGACGCTCTATCGGAGCAGCTCCCGCACATGACGGGCGATCTCGAGATCCTCGCGAGCCTGAACGACAAGTACCGCCGGGGTTACCCCTTCGGGGGATACCTGACCGTCTCCTTGGTTTGTGTGGTTGCAAGAAACTCCCAGCCTCACCCCGAGGAAGCCGAGGCCGGCACACGTGTCGGTCCGCAGTCGAGGCGATGCTTCGCCCGCCCCACCGGCAAACACCAGGCCGTCAATCCCCCCAATGGCTGCGCACATGGCGGCCACGCTGGTCTGGATCCGGTACACGTAGACCTCGTAGGCCAACCGTGCGTCGTGATCCCCGGCATCCATGGCTGCAATCACGCCGCAGAGATCCCCAGACTCCCCCCACAGCCCACGCAGTCCCGAATCGTGTTCCAGAGAGCCTCTTCGACTTCCTCCGCCGACAGGCCGCCGTTTCCGTGGACCCACAGGACCAGCCCGGGATCGACGCTACCTGACCGGGTCGCCATCACCAGGCCCTCCATCGGGGTGAACCCCATGGTGGTGTCGACCGAGCGTCCAAAGGCCACCGCCACCAGCGAGGCGCCGGCGCCGAGGTGGGCCGTCACCAAGCGGAGCTGTTCTCGGGGCCGACCCAAAAGATCGCCAGCCCGCCGGCTGGCCCAGGCGTGGCTGAGCCCGTGAAAACCGAAACGTCGAATGTCCCACTGCTCCCGCCACGAGCGGGGCACCGCGTAGGTGGAGGCCTTCGCCGGCATGTCGGCGTGAAAGGTGGTGTCGAAGCAGGCAACCTGGGCCATATTCGGTCGCAACGATCGCAGCGCATGGATCGCTGCCAGGCAGGGCGGGTTGTGCAGGGGGGCCAGGTCGGCCAAGGCTTTGAGCGCCGCATCGGCACCCGCATCGATGAGAACGGGTGTCCGATCGAGGCTATCTGCGATTTCTCTCCGTCCGGACCGCAACGCGGCAACGCCCAACGCCCCAGTGAAGCCGTTCTAGTGACCTTCATCCCAAGCAGTACTCCATCGTCGCCAAGGACGATGACTGCATGCAAACGCTCATTGAACGTAGTCGAGCAAACCCAAACATCGGACGACTAACTGTGTCTGACCCGGCTCGGCGTTCAATCCTTGGTGGACATGGAACCGATGTGGCTCTCCACGAGACCTTTGAGGCGATCGTGTTCGACTGGGACGGCACCGCGGTACCGGATCGGCAAGCCGATGCCTCCGGGGTACGAGAACGCATCGAGGCGCTCTGTGCTGCCGGTGTGCACGTGATCGTCGTGACCGGCACCCACGTTGGGAACATCGACGACCAGCTTCGGGCGAGGCCTCAGGGTCGGGGTCAGTTGTACGTTTGCTGCAACCGGGGTTCCGAGGTCTTCGCGTTTACCGGCAACGGACCGAAGCTCGTGCTGCAGCGCACCGCCAGCCCCGAGGAAGACCGTGCGCTGGATCGAGCGGCCGAGCGGACCGTCGAGCGCCTCCGAACGCGGGGTATCGAGGCGAAAGTGGTGTCCGAGCGAATCAATCGCCGCAAGATCGATCTCATCCCCGTCCCAGCATGGGCCGATCCCAAGAAGGCCGACATCGCCCTACTCGCTGAAGCGGTGACGACGCGGCTCGCTTCCGTGGGAATTGCGAACCTGGCTGAGGTCGTCGCGCTCGCCGCCGACGTCTCCCGAGGTGCCGGCCTGGCCGATCCACGAATCACGAGCGACGTGAAGCACGTCGAGATCGGACTGACCGACAAGTCCGACTCGGCACACTGGGCGGCTGACTGGCTATCCCAGCGGGGCATCACCGGTGAGCTGGTGCTGATCGGTGGCGACGAGTTCGGGTCGATCGGCGGCGTGGTTGGCAGCGACTCTCTGATGATGGTGGATGCCTTCACCCGCGCCGTGGTCGTCTCTGTCGGGGTTGAACCGGGGGGCGTGCCCCATGGGGTTTTGCACGTCGGTAGTGGGCCAAAGCGTTTCATCGAGCTACTCGATGAACAGCTCTCGCGCCGAACAGCGTTGCGGGTGCCGAACATCGATCTCGACCCGGCCTGGGTGATTCCACTGCCCACCACCCGCGCCAAGGAGCGCGTTGCCGAGGCGCTCGGAGCGCTCGGCAACGGCTTTGTGGGCACGCGAGGCTCCCGGGAGGAGGACGGCCAAGGCACCGCCCCTCTGTTTCTCGTGAACGGTGTCTACACCCAAGACGGACACCTCCTCCCCGGACCGAATTGGACCGGCCTCGAGCGACCCGGCGTGGACCGTCGACATTCCGAGCGACGCCTGCTCGACCTGCGGGGCGGCACCCTTGTCCGTTTCGGCAACGAAGGCTCTGGGGGACGGTCCATGCGTTTCGTCTCCGTCTCTTCGCCACACGCCCTGGCGCTCCGAGCCGAGGCACCCGAGGCCCATCTCCAACCCGGCGACCCGCTCCGGCCACCTCGGGATGCCGCTGATTTCGAAGGTGAAGAACACGGATGTATGTTCGGCGCCAGAACCGGTCGGGCGGGTGCCGAGATCGCCGTGGCTGCCCGGGACCGGGTGGTCACGACGGCAGGTCGTCGAGTGGTCGAGCGGCTGGCCGCTTGGGTCGTCGCTCCTACCGGGAAGAACCGCTTGGACGACGCCTACGACCGGCTCGCACAAGTAGAAGCCATGGGATTCGACACGTTGCTCGCCGAACACCGGGCGGCGTGGGCATGCCGTTGGGACGACGCCGAGGTGGTGATCGAAGGGGATCCCGAGGCGGAGTTGGCCGCTCGCTTCGCAGTGTTCCACCTCCTGAACGCGGCTGCCGACACCGGCGAGGCTGCGGTCGGTGCCCGTGGATTGACCGGCAACGCTTACGCGGGTCACGTCTTTTGGGATGCAGACGTCTTCGTGTTGCCAGTTCTGACAGCCATCCGGCCCGCGGCAGCCCGAGCCATGCTCGAGTACCGCATCCGCCGTCTCCCCGCAGCACGCGCCGCAGCGGAAGACCAGGGCTTGTGTGGCGCTCGCTTTCCTTGGGAGTCGGCTGGCGACGGGAGTGACGTCACGCCACACTTGGTTCGGGGACAGCACAACGAGCTCATCCCGATCGGCACTGGCTCGCAGGAAGAGCACATCGTGGCAGACGTGGCCTGGGCAGCAGCGCACTTCGCTGCCTGGACGGGCGACACCGACTTCCTCGCGAGAGCTGGCCGTGAGCTGCTCATCGACACCGCCCGCTACTGGGCCAGCCGCATTCGGACCGACGCCGATGGCAACGGTCACCTCAACGGGGTGATGGGACCCGACGAGTACCACGAGCTCGTCGACGACAACGCATACACGAACGTCATGGCCCGCTGGAACCTTCGTCGCGGTGCCGAACTCCTCTTCCGGTCCGGCGACACAGACACGGCAGCGACCTGGCGGGCACTGGCCAAAGGATTGGTCGACGGGTGGAGCCCCCAGCGAGGACTCTACGAACAGTTTGCTGGCTACTTCGAGTTGGAGCCTCTCCTCATGTCCCAGGTCGCCCCGCCGCCGGTCGCCGTCGATGTACTGCTAGGTGCCAAGCGAGTGGCGGGGTCCCAGCTAATCAAGCAGGCCGACGTGCTCATGCTCCATCACCTCGTGCCAGAAGAAGTGGTTGATGGGTCACTTGCATCGTGCATGGCCTTCTATGAGCCCCGGACAGCTCATGGCAGCTCGCTCTCCCCGGCCATCCACGCGTCGCTGCTGGCTCGCGTCGGTGAGCCGGACCGGGCGCTCGAGATGTTCCGCCTGGCCGCCCGCCTCGACCTGGACGATCTGACCAGCACGACCGCGGAAGGACTGCACCTGGCCACAATGGGAGGGGTATGGCACGCACTCGCGTTCGGCTTCCTGGGCGTGCGCGCAGAGGGGGGCATGCTCGCCATCAACCCCTGCCTCCCGGACGCCTGGCGCGCTCTCGGCCTCAAGTTTCGCTTCGGCGGGCAGCCCATCGGCATTCGAGCCGAGCACGACCGGGTCACCATCATCTGCCATGCGCCCCTTCTCGTACGCGTCGCTGATCGGGCACCGGCATCGTGCGAGCCCGGTGGTACCACTTTCCCTCTGAAGACGTTCCCCACTCAGCGGAGCCAACGATGAGCATCATCCTTGCCGCGCTCGACACCTCTACTGCCGCCCGACCAGTGATGGAGACGGCCATGCGAATCGGCCAGTTGACCGGGGCGGATGTGCAGGCGGTCCATGTGCGCGGCGGCCCGCTGGAGTCGGTCGATGCACCTGAATCGCTTGCGGCGCGCAGCGAGGTACCGTTCAGACTGCTGGAGGGTCCTGTGGGGCCTGCTGTGTTGGCCGCGGCAGGTGCGCCAGACGTGATTGCTGTCGTCATCGGCGCCCGGGCTACGCCCGACGGTCGTCGTCCGGTCGGAGATACGGCGCGGCGCATCCTCGAGAACGCGGTAAGGCCGGTTGTGGTGGTGCCTCCCGAGGCAGTCTCTCCTGGCCTCATTCAGCGACTGTTGGTGCCACTCGAGGGCACTGAGGTGTCCTCACGACCGGTGCTCCAGCGATTGTGGCCGCTGCTGGTCGCCGACATAGAGCTGGTGGTGCTCCACGTGTTCACTGACACAACCTTGCCCGCCATGTTGGATCGCCCTGAGTACGACCTGGAAATCTTGGGAAGAGAGTTCCTAAGCCGGCACTGTCCCCATGCGAGTTACATCGAGCTCCGAACGGGTCCGGTTGCCACTCGGGTTGCCGAGGTGTCCGAGGAGCACGACACCGACCTGATCGTCTTGAGCTGGTCTCAGAGCCCCGCGCCCGGAAGGGCCCGAGTCGTTAGAGAAGTACTTAGTGGCTCGGCGATTCCCGTTCTACTGCTCCCCGACTCGCCCTACAACGTCGATGACCCAGCTGGCCCTATGCGGGTGCCGAGTTAGGAGCACATCGCCAACACTTACGGTGAGCCGTGACGGGTGGCCGGGGCTCTGGAGCTGTTTGTGGCCGCCGATCCGTGGACAGCGTGGTGGACGAAGCGGGCTGCCCGGCGCCGCACATGTCGCTCCAACCGCTCGTCGTAGGTGGAGGCAGGCCCGTGGGTCCGAGCATGGGGTATGCGGTAAAAACGAGTCTTCGCCAACTCGACAAGCAGTAGGTAGACAACGACCATCCCGAACAGCAACAGGAAGAAGGTCACTGGCAGCGGTGTGAAGCCCAGCAGCCCGGCGAGCGGCGTGTACGGCAGGACGGCACCGACCAGGGCCGCTCCGGTCGGGACGAGCAGCATCGGCAGGCTAGGTCGACTCCGGAGGAACGGGACTCGCCGGGTCCGGATGACATAGACGACCAGCGTCTGGGTGGCGATCGACTCGACGAACCAACCAGTCCTGAACTCGGTGTGGCCGGCGTGGAGCAGGGACAACATCACCCAGAAGGTGAGGAAGTCGAAGATCGAGCTGACAGGACCGAACACGGACATGAAGCGCCGGATGAACGCCATGTCCCAGGCCGCCGGCCGGGCCAGCGTCTCGGGGTCAACCTGGTCGGTCGGGAGCACCAACTGCCCAGCATTATAGAGCAGGTTGTTGAGCAGGATCTGCGTTGGGAGCATCGGCAGGAACGACAGAAACAGCGAGGCACCGGCGGCGCTGAACATGTTCCCAAAGTTCGATGAGGTGGCCATGAGGACATACTTCATCGTGTTGGCGAAGATGCGGCGGCCTTCCATGACCCCTTCCGCAAGCACGCCGAGATCCTTGTCGAGGAGCACCACGTCGGCGGCGTCCTTGGCCACATCGGTACCCGAGTCCACCGAGATACCAACGTCCGCGTTGTGGAGCGCTACTGCGTCGTTTACCCCGTCGCCCAGGAATGCCACATCCTTTCCGGTACGGCGGGCCACCTTGATGATGCGCGATTTCTGATCGGGACCGATCCGGGCGAACACCGTCGTGGTCACGATCGCATCAGCGAGCTGCTCATCTTCGAGCAGACCGATCTCGACGCCGGTGAGCACCCCTCTGCTCGGGAGCCCGATGTCAGAGCACACCTTGGCCGCCACGAGTCCATTGTCCCCGGTGATGATCTTGACCTCGACCCCCAGCCGACGGAGCTGGGTGATGGCGGAACCTGCGTCAGCTTTCGGCCGGTCGGCGAACGTCAGGTAGCCGACCAAGTCCAGCCCCTGTTCGTCCTCGTTGGTGAGCACAGCCACCTCGTCGACCGGGCGGGCAGCCACGGCCACCACCCGGGCTCCCTCGGAGAACAACGCCTCCAGTACCGCCCGAGCCCCGTCGGGTACCTCGAGACACCGCTCCAGTACGGCCTCGGGCGCGCCCTTCGTGATGATGAGTCGGCGTCCCACGGGGTCCTTGACCAGCATCGAAGCCATCTGCCGCTCGTGGTCGAACGGAAGGACGCCTAGTCGTTGGTAGCTGCCGGCCTCCGTCGCCCCCTCCATTCCCCGTGCGGCCATGGGGGCCGACCACAGGGCCTGGTCGAGTGTGTTCCCCCCGACGGGTCCTACGTTGGACAGCGTCGCTTCGTTGCATACCAACCCGAGCAACAGCGGGCGGTTGCTGTCCTGTCCGGCAACGTCAAGCGCTCGCTCGAAGGTGATCGCCCCTTCGGTGAGGGTTCCCGTCTTGTCGGTGAAGAGGACCTCGATGTTGCCCAGGTCCTCGATGGCTACCAATCGCTTCACCAGCACCTTCTTCGCGGCGAGGGCCCGCGATCCGGCCGAAAGGCTTACTGTCACGATCGCCGGCATCATCTCTGGAGCGATCCCCACAGCGATGGCCAGCGAGAACAGCAGTGCGTCGATCAGGGGACGTGACAGTGCCACGTTGACGACGAAGATGAATGCCGTAAGCACGGCGGCAACGACGAATAGGAAACGCGAGAACCGAGAAAGGCCTGCCTCAAAGGCGGTCTGGGTCGGCCGCTCGGACAGCCCCGCGGCGATCTCTCCGAAGGCCGTGCGCCCTCCGGTCCGGACCACCACGCCGAGGGCCGATCCCTGGTGGACGATGGTGCCGAGAAAGGCGCAGCCTGGCTGGTCCGGCTGGCGTTCCGTGACGGGTCCCACGAACTTCGCCACGGGCATCGACTCTCCGGTCAGCACACCTTCGTCGCACTCGAGCTCGTCCACCTCCAGTAAGCGGATATCGGCCGGCACGAGGGTGCCGATGCGAAGCCAGACCACGTCGCCGGGAACGAGATCGGCTACCGGAACCCGGTATGTCTGTCCATCTCTCCGGACCTCGGCCAACTGTCGGATCTTGGCGCGAAGGGCCGCCATCGCCACTTGGGCCCGGTACTCGTTGAAGAAGCCCAAGCCGACGCTGACGACGACGATCACCGCGATGATCACCGCGTTCGTGGCGCCACCGGTTAGCCCCGAAACCAACGCCGCCCCAAGGAGGAGGAGTAGGATCGGGTTCCGGACTTGGCGAAACAGGACGCTGGTGGCCCGCACCTGATGGGTGCCAAGGATGTTCGGGCCGACCTGCCGCAGCCGGTCGGCCGCCTCGCCAGTCGACAGCCCCCCGAGGCCGCTGCCCAGACGAGCGAGTACCTCGTCGGGCGGAAGTCCGGCGGCCACGGCCAGGTCCAGCTCCGCCATGGGCACTCCGGCGACGGTCGACATCAGCACAGGATCCTCGGGAACAGTACCTATCGCCAGAGCCCTTCGGTGAACCCGTGACCTTCGGGCCTATCAGGGCAGTCGCGGCAATGGCCACTGACCTCGGCAAGATCGCCCTCAACCAGTAGTGAGACCTGGTGTCCGAATAACGGTCCCCACCGACAGCCCTGTGGCCGTCTCCGTCCAACAGCCGATGGGGACCTTGGATCGTGGAGGCGTTTCTGGCGCCTTGACGCCATGACGCGATTTTCCATCACCACCGGTGACTCGGAATCGCGCGTGACGATCATCGTCCTTCTCTCCCCATCGGCACGATCACCAACGGAACGGCGGCATGCTCTACCAGCTCGTGGCTGGTGCTCCCGAGGAGGAGCCCGGCGTGTACCCCCCTGTCCACGCGAACCAACCAGCAGCAGGTCGGCGGCAATGGGAGCAACCGCTGCTCGAAGGAGCACCGAGCACAGATCGCCGTCAGATCGGTGCCAGCGGACCCGAGCGGGATCGAGTCCAGTCTCTCTGGTGAGCCCTCGCACGGTCTTTTCGAGCTCGGCGGCCACCTTTCGGTTAGTGGCATGTTCGAGCAGACCGACGGCATGGACGACGAAGACGCGAGCATCGACCTGTCTCGCCAGCTCGAAGGCCCAGCGCACTGCGGCTTCTGCGTCGGGCGACCCGTCGAAGCCGACCGCGATCGTCTGAAGCGGGGTCATTGGAGACGCCCCTCGGATGGGGCGAAGTCCTCGGCTCGGCGGAGTGCCTCGACCCGTTCGGTCCGGGCTTGATGCACCATCTCTGTTCCCGGGCCACCACATGTTGGGTCCTCGGGCTGGTTGAAGCCACCGAGGGGGGAGCCAACAACATGGGGAAGGCTGTGGCCAGTAGGTTCATCGGCCTCTTGATCGTCGAGGAATGGATCTACCATGCCGCCGGAGCGGCAGGCTACAAGGGCCTCACGATAGCGGTTGCGGCCGCTCGTAGATAGGTATGCCGTGCGAGACGGTGCGTATGATCTCAATGTCACGCAGTTCCATCGCGTCGACCTTCAGCGGATTCCTGTTGAGGATCACCAGGTCCGCAAGTTTGCCTGCGCGTAGTGAACCCTTCGTGCCCTCCTCACCGTATTGATAGGCAGCGTCGATGGTGACCGCTTGCAGCGCGGCCTCGACAGGTACGCGCTGCTCCGGCCCAAGGACCTTGCCGCTGAGTGTGAGGCGGTTGACGGCAGACCAAATGAGAACCATTGATCGGATAGGCGCAACCGGAGAGTCGTTGTGCAAGCTGAAGCGAATTTTGCGGCGTCGGGCTGATGCCAGCGGGCTGATGCGCGCGGCACGTTCTGGGCCGAGGACATTGTCGCGATGCCAGTCACCCCAGTAGTAGGTGTGTGTGACGAAGAACGTTGGCATGATACCGAGACGAGCCATCTCGTCGAGCTGATCTTCCCGGACCATCTGAGCGTGGATCATGACAAATTCTCGAGGATCACCACCGCGGGCGTCGCCTCTCGCCGCGGCAGCGGCCCGAATGAACTGTTCGCACGCCGCGTCGCCGTTGGTGTGCGCAAAAACTGGCCAGCCGAGTTTGTGGAAGTGCGTCACGCTCTCAGTCGCTGTCGCGTCATCCATGGCTGGATACCCGGCGTAGTCCGTGCCCTTACCCTCGGGGGGTGTGCGATACGGAGACGAGAGCCATGCCGTCTTGCCTTGCGGGGAACCTGAAGGGTCCATAAACTCCCCAACCTGGCTTGACCAGCCCAAACTCGCTCGGCGAAGCTCATCCTCCATGGCCCTGTCCTTTCTCTACCGTCTCGTCCGGCGCGTCTTCGAGGCCGTTCGTGTCTACCGGTTGGATGCCGCGGCCAAGGACGCTGAGATCCTGGTACTTCGCCATCAGCTGAGCGTGCTTCGTCGCCAGGTCGTCCGTCCACGATTCAGCTGGTCCGATCGTGCATTCATCGCTCTCCTGGCCGGTCTTGTGCCCCGAGAGCGCTGGGGGTCGTTCCTCATCACGCCGGAGACGATCCTCGGCTGGCACCGGTCTCTGGTGAAGAAGCGCTGGACTTACCCGCACCGCCAACCAGGTCGTCCATCCCTGGCCAACGAGACCGTGGAGCTGATCTGCCGCCTGGCGAGGGAGAACCCCCGGTGGGGCTACCTCCGGATCGTCGGCGAGCTCAAGAAGCTCGGTGTCACCGTGTCGAAGACGAGCGTTTCGACAGTGCTGCGCCGTCATTGTCTCCCACCGGCTCCCCGACGAGCGGGTCCAACCTGGAGCGAGTTTCTCTCTGCCCAGGCCAAGGGCATCGTGGCCACCGGCTTCTTCCATGTCGATACCGTTCTCCTCCGGCGCCACTACGTGCTGTTCGTGATCGAACTGGAGCGACGTGTCGTGCACGTCCTCGGTGTCACCACCAATCCGAACGGCCCATGGGTAACCCAGGTGGCGCGCAACTTCGCCGCCGACCTCGAAGATGCCGGACGACGTTTCCGGTTCCTCATCCGCGACCGGACACCAAGTTCACGAGGAGCTTCGACGAGGTGTTCGCCTCGATCGGTTTCGAGACCATCCGCACGCCGGTGCGCTCACCGGGTGCGAACGCATACGCGGAGCGGTTCGTGCGTACCGTCCGCCAGGAGTGCCTCGACCAGCTACTCGTCGTATCATGACGACACCTCGAATCGGTGCTTGACGAGTACGTCCGGCACTACAACGAAGCACGGCCACACCGTGGTCTGCTACTCGCCCAGCCGGTCCCCCCGCCCGGTTACGGCGATCGGCGGCGGCGCCATCACTCGTCGCGATGTCCTCGACGGCATCGTCCACGAGTACGACTGGGCTGCCTGACCACACGTCGCTCACCGGCATCCTCGGAAGCGCCACGGCACCTCTACTACCAAGAACTCCGCTCTCGGTCACGGGCTCTACCGCTCGCGCCCGGCAAGCCATCCCCTTGACCCGGAACCCTCCATCCCTGCTGCACACATCCACAGAAACGGCGCCGCTTCGCGTTCTTGAACCCTTCAGGCGCCTTTGAGCCAGTCGTCTGCAAGGCCCCGACGACGAGCAACCTCCAGGATCAGGGGTTGGACCTCGTCGGGCGGCGTGATCTGGGCGTCGATGTCCTTTGTCGCGACACGTGCTCCGAAGTGCAACATGAGCGCCGCACCGCCGACGATGTAGATCCTCGCTCGTCGGTGTTCTCGTTCCAGGACCTTGACGAGCTCGTCGAGTGCGGCTCGGGCATCACCTTCCGAGAGCATCAGGCACGAGCCAACTCGTCCGCGAGGATGAAGACGCCGTGGCGCCGGAATACCGGCGGGGTCTCCTCGTCGGCAAGCTCACGGAGAGACGCTATATCGGTGAGATACCAACGATCGACTCTGCGCTCGGGCTCTTTCACCCATGCCGGCACCGGGATGTCGGCACGCTCGCACGCATCCTCGCTGATCGCCGCCACCAGAGCGTCATACCTGCTATCGCCGGTGAGCGCAGGGCGGTCGCCGACGAGCTCGGTGAGCCGAATGGACGTGACTGCGCCCAAGTCGTCCGCGAGCTCGAGGCACGTCCGGAATGCGTTCTCCGTATTGCCGCCCGCCAAGGCCTGGGCGACGCTTCTGGCAGCCTCTTCCGCGCTGACCCGGTGGTCGGCCAACCGGTCGCGGATGGTCACCTCAACCCTTAGACCCGCAAGGATCCTTCCAAGCAACGGAAGGCCAGGTTGCTCACGGCCGGACTCGATCCGGGAGATCACCGGCTGGGGAACCCCCGAGCGCACCGCCAGCGCCCGTTGAGACAGTCCGGCCTTCTCCCGATTCCTTTTCACGAGCGTCGCAGCGATCATCTCCCAGCGGTCCACATATTGATGATAACTGATCCGTATCACATCTGGAGGCTAACTCACCAACTGACGACCTCGGTGCCGATTGAGTCCCGTTGAGGCCCGTGGACCGGATCAACGCCATCGTCCCCGGCGTGTACCGGCGGCTGTTCACTGGCCCCTGACCAGGGCCGTCTCTCGGGCGGAGAGAATCGGACCCAAGCCGACGACCTCTACGGCCGTCGACGTAGCACGCACTGGGTACCGAGGAACCTGCCATTCAGGCCCTTGACCTGGCCTTTCGGGTGGAGGTGAGCGGACTCGAACCGCCGGCCTCTACATTGCGAACGTAGCGGTGGCACCCCAGTTGAGCTGGACGTTTGGAAGAAGCCGCTGGTCAGCGACGACTGGGAAGGGCACCGAAGGGCACCGTGGGGCATGCTCGGGCAGCAGTTGAGTCCCGTTGAGTCCCGTCCAGTGGACAAGACCTCTCGGCTCCAGCCGTTGCGCACTGCCTGGTGTTGGCCGGCAAAACCAGTCACGCTGTTACCGCTCCTCAAGGCGTCCGATGAGCCGGGTGGCGTGCTCCATGACAGTTGTCAATTGTGAGGCCGCCAGCGATCAGGAGGCATCAGGCCGACTTCGCATGTCGCTTGCTCTTCGCGCTCCGTTCCGTCACCTGCTTCTCGGCCACCCCGAACAGGTTGACCCTTCGTCGTCCCTGCACGACGGTCAGTTCGAGCGAGCCGCCAAGCGCATGCACGTACCGGTCGAGAACGTCGATCGTGACGTTGCGCGCTTGCTCGATGGCCACTACCCGAGGTTGAGACACGCCGATGCGCTTGGCCAGCTCGCGCTGGGAGAGGCCTGCCTGTTCACGTAGGGCCGTTAGACCCGCAGCGAGGCGGAACTCGTCTTCGATCGCGGCGACACGCTCCTCGGCCCCTTCGGCGGCCAGAACCTTCTTCTCCCAGTCACGTGCAGTCATCGTTTCCCCCTACCTCGTTTCTTTGTCGGTCCGCCTCGCTCGGCGTCCCCCCTGGCGGTCTGCGCTTTGGCGATCCTTGCCAGGTGTGCGTCGAATCGATCGTCGGCGACAGGGATGTTCACGTCGTACCAACGCGACCAGTCTTCACTCTTGTCGCCTCCTACGAGGAGGATCGCCTGGCGCTCCAGGTCGAATGCAAACAGCACCCTGATCTCGCTTCGGCCGGTGGACCCTGGACGCAACTCCTTCATGTTCTTGTGCCTACTGCCCTTGATGGTGTCGACGAGTGGCCTGCCCAGTGCCGGACCCCGATCCCGGAGGACGCGTATCGCCGCCAACAGAGCCTCGGCGTCGGGCTGTGCGAGCCCGTCCGCCTAGACCTCGAAGGCAGGGTCGAACTCGACCTCCCAGACCCGTCCCGGCATTTGATAGTAATATCATTATCACAGCCGGAGCGACAACAACACGCGACCTGGGCGCCGGAACCGTCGATCTGGCGTGCTCGGGCACCGATCTCGATTTGCGGCCCGACCGCTCGGATGGAGCAATCTGGACCGCTTGCTGAAGCAAGCAGGCGCCCCAGCACCGTGCCAGATATCGATCCCCAAGCCGGCGTACTGGGATACTCCCCTGGGGCCATTTCCCTGGCTGAGCACGCGAGATGCCTCTGCTCGAACCAGCGATGCGATGCTTGGGGATCGTGTGGGCTGAATCTGGTCAGCCGAACTGGACTCGGATGACCGATGCCTCCATCACCGCCCCATTCTCGGCGGAGGTCGTGTAGAGCACGACTGCTCCGTACTTCGTGGTGGCCTTTGTGAACGCGAGTGACCCGCTGAACGGACCCATCGACGTGCTCCCGCCGGTGATGTAGCCCTCACCCAGGGGCTTGCTGTTGTCGTCCTCGCGCACCTGCGTCCGGACCGTGCCCTCGTACGCCATGGCGGTCCCCTTCAAAGTGACCGGAGACGTGATGGAGGCATTCCAGGTCGGATCGGTCAGAGCGATGGCGGCTGTTCCCGCTCCGAGGACCCACCATGAGTTGTCGGAGCCGAGCTCCCTCACCAAGACGGTCGTCACGGGTCCAGTGGCGCTCGGCTGGACGGGTACCTCCCCCGAGCGGGCATCGCCCTGCTGAAACTGGCCGATCACCGGATTGACCATGTGGAGGTAGTCGGTCGCAAACCCCGTCGCGGCTGCTTCTGGCGTCCGGTAACGGGTGCTGCTCGACGCTGTCGGCCACACTGCTGTCGACGTGGCTGCTTGGGGCGACGTGGTGCTCGTAGTTGACGAGACGGTCGTCGAGGTCGACGATGAGGTCGAAGTGTTGTTGCTGCACCCGACGGCCCCCACCGAGAGCGCCACGAGCACTGCGGCAACCCCGAAACGTCGTTTGGTCATGGTCTCATCGTGTCATTAGGGACACAGTCTCGGCAGGGCCGAAGGTCCCGACAGTGGTCGTCGGTGATCACTGGGGTACGGGTTCCGTCGAGTCTCGCATGAGTCGCCAGGAGCCTCCCGCATGCCATCCATCACGGACTTCACAGAGTGACGGACGGCCCTACTCACCTGGCTGGCTCCTCTCTACCCTCAACTTTGGGAAGCGAGTCGGGACTGGGTGACGATGAAGACCAAGCAGGCAGCTGCGCTGCTCCTCGTGGCGCTGGCATTGATGACTGCGGCGTGTAGCAGTTCGACCAAGAGTTCCACGCCCTCGACCACGACGGTTCCGTCCTCCGCGACGACAGTTCCTCCCACCACCACGACGATCCCCGCCAACGCCGGAACCTGGTCGCCCATCCCGAATGGCTTCTACGCAGCGGGAGCCCCTACGGCGTGGACCGGGACCGAACTCCTCGTCGCTCGATCCGGCTGCTGCGGCGGCGTGGGGTCGGTCGACCTGGAGGCCTTCGACCCTGCCAGCAACACCTGGCACCAACTACCCCCGACGCCCCTCACGCCCCGGAGTGGCGCAGCCGGGGCCTGGACGGGCACCGAGATGGTCGTGGCCGGGGGTTTGGCGAGCCCGGACGGTTTGCGCGAGAACGCCGCTCCCGCCACCGACGGTGCCGCCTGGAACGCGAGCACGAACACCTGGCATGCCATCGCCCCCATGCCGACGACGCTGCCCGACCTAGGGAACCCGACCGCCGTTTGGACGGGCACCGAAGTGCTGGTGTGGTCGTCGGCTCCCGCATTTACCCCCGGAACCAACGGGAGTGAGGTTGTTCTCGCCTACAACCCTTTGACCAATACTTGGCGCAAGCTGGCCCCGTCCGGGCTCACGTCTCGGCAAGGTGCGGTCGCGGTCTAGACCGGCAATCAGCTGGTGGTCTGGGGTGGCCTCAACTCTGACAACACCTCCGCCTACGCCGACGGAGCCCGCCTCGACCCCGTGACTGGCACGTGGCACCGTCTGCCAGCCGGACCAGTTCCCGCTCGTGGCTATGCCGGGGCTGGCTGGCCGGGCCGTGAGGTTCTGCTGTGGGGTGGCAGTGTGGAGGCCAAGGCCCCAGGTGGCATCGAGTCGGTGGGTCAGGGTGCCGCGTACGACCCGGTGACGAATCGGTGGCGTGCTCTACCGCTCTCCCCTCTTCGAGCCAAGTCCTTCCCAGCAGCGGCGTGGACGGGGCACTTCTTCATCATCGTCGGTGGCTCTGCCAACGGTGTCCTGCCCGCTCCAGGTCCCGGCGCTGCCGCCTACGATCCGGCCACCAATACGTGGACGGTGTTGCCCACCGCGCCGTCCTATCCTCCGCCCGATCCCAACGGTCCGACCGGCCCGGCCGACCAGCGGTCCGAAGGTGTGGCCGTTTGGACTGGCAAGGCCGTTCTCCTGGTCGGCGGCTACGACTATGCCCTACAGGGGCCCCGGTCCGATGGCATCAAGTGGCAACCCGCTGGTTGAGGCTATTTTGATCTGGTGACGCACCGTTAGGGGTATCCCCGAGGTGCCGTTCCGGGCGCAGGAAACTCTCGCGAGCAGCAAGGATGCCGGATGGTCATCCCCGGACCCTCTCACCGACGTGTGAAAGACACTGGGATGCTAAATGGATCACCCGTATATTTAGCGTTCTGCGCTCTCGTTCGGGGTCGTCCGTCACTTCTGCTTGGGGCCATCTTCGCCCTCGACCACGCGACCCCGAACCTGCAACCTCGGTGCCGATTGAGTCCCGTTGAGTCCCGTGGACCGGATCGACGCCATCGTCCCCGGCGTGTACCGGCGGCTGTTCACTGGCCCCTGACTAGGGCCGTCTCTCGGGCGGAGAGAATCGGACCCAAGCCGACGACCTCTACGGCCGTCGGCGTAGCACGCACTTGGTACCGAGGAACCTGCCATTCAGGCCCTTGACCTGGCTTCTCGGGTGGAGGTGAAGGGACTCGAACCCTCGGCCTCTACATTGCGAACGTAGCGCTCTACCAGCTGAGCTACACCCCCGAGTGCGACAAGAGGATAGCCGCGACCCGATGACCTTCTACTCGGCCACAGGGAACCCGCTCACGGGGCCATCCTGATGGAACTCCCCGGGTCGACTGCTCGGTTCGGGGAACCCCGGAGCGAATCACTGGCGAACCCCGTCCGTGACTGGTGCGACAACTCCGGCCCAACGGCCATGGCTAGGAGGGAGGTTTGATTACCGGGACACCCAACAAATTAGGTGTCGTCGTCGAGGTGCTGGTCGGAGGACCCGTGGTGGTGGTGGTGGTGGTGGTGGTGGTGG
The DNA here is from genome assembly GCA_003152015.1 of Acidimicrobiaceae bacterium. Lineage (GTDB taxonomy): Bacteria > Actinomycetota > Acidimicrobiia > Acidimicrobiales > RAAP-2 > DASZIT01. The sequence continues at coordinate 22,164 of PLZF01000023.1, forward strand.
TGGTCCCTCCCGTGCCGGTCTTCCCTCCGGAGGGGAAGGTCCAGGCGGCGGAGACGCAGTCCTGAGGTTGTGCGGCAATGACGATGTCCACGCTGGGATCAGCAGCCGATGACCACACCTGAAGCGCCGGGCCGGACTGGAGGCACGCCAGATGTGGATCGGTCGTCTTGAAGGCACTGAGGGTGCCGAGCAGTTGCCCCCCCGGCCGAGTGGTTACCTGGGTGAGGGCGACGGATTGGCCTTGCCACACTCCCGAAGTGGTGTATGCCGGCGGAAGTGAGGTTGTGGGTGCAGGGGCCGCGGTCGAGGACGAAGTCGAAGTCGAGGTGCTGGTCGACGTCGGACCCGGAGAAAAGTCCTTGACGGCCGGGGCCTGCCCAAGGAGCGCGGCCAGCATGGCCGGGTCGTTGCCGTCCATTCCCAGAGCCCATATCCCCATCCCGCGAATTTGGAACGAGTTGGACCGCGCCGCTTTCAATGCCAGCGAGGTCGGATTATCGAAATAGGTCTGGTGCCACTGGGTTCCCAGTTGATAGGACGTCCAGGCCGTCCGTGTGGATTGGTCCCAGTAGGTGGGATTGTTCCCCGAAGTAATGACCCCGTAGCTGAGAGGTGTCGCCGGACCCGTGGACCGCGCTGCCTGCGTTCCGTCAGTGGTTGGCCAGTCATACCCGTAATAGGGAACCCCCAGTATGACCTTGGAGGCGGGCACAACCGCGGTGAATTGCTGAAGCGTCTCGGTATCGTTGTACCCGCCACCCACCAACGGAGCCGTGGCACTCGGAGTCACCGGATCGTTCATGTCGTAGGCCATCACAAAGAACCCGTCGAGGGCAGGAGCCAGGGCGGCGACGTCGTAGAACCCCGCCGAATCGCTGGCGGCACTGGCATACACGGCCATTGTCTCTTGCCAGTGCGGATTGGCGCCGTGAAGTGCGCTCGACACCTGGGTGATGAGGTTGGTCAACCCCTTGCGATCTCCACTCCCCTGACCTTCGAAGTCAAAGTTCACACCGTCCAGGTTCTTCGCCGACACTGCCGAGATTAAGGCCGCCGAGAGCCGACCCGCCGCTTTCGGATCGGAGGTGATCTGGTCGAGTGAATGCTGGCTGAAGCAGGTCACTGTCAACACCACCCGGTCGCCGGCTGCGTGAGAGCGGGTCACCAGGTTGGCCAGATCCTGACTCTCGTAGCCGTTCCACCCAGACCCACTTTGATCGAGGGTGCCGTCGCCGTTGGCGTCAACGCTGAAATATGCCAGAGTCGTCAGATTCTTCACGTCAAAGCCACTGGATTCCGGAAGCGTCCAATACGGCGCGTAGCCGAAAATCTCATGGGACTGGAGAGGGGCGGCACCGGCCAGGGATGGAGGCGCCGGTGCTGGTACTGATGATGCTGCCGGGAGATCGGCCACTTTGGGGGCATCGGATGCCTGGTTGATGTTGCCCAGCTCGATGAGAGCCCGATGGATCACGGAGCGGTGGTGCGGCGCGCTTCCCGACGCCGTTAACGCGAACGACGCGGTAGTCGCTCCGGCCACCAGTATCAAGGCGAGCATGCCGGCGACTGCCGTCCCGACACGCCGTTGACCAGATCCATGCCCTGGGTCCATAGGCCCGGCCAACCGGCGCGCCAACCCCGGCGGTACCCGGGACGCCAACCAGGCCGACGCTGCGGCATAGGCGCCGACCGCCGCGCCGCGAGTCGATGCCCCGAACGCAGCGATCCTCGAACCCGCCCCCACACTGGCCTGAGCTCGATGCAGATCGGATGCCCAATGAGTCGACCACGCGGCGACACCCTGGAAGAAGACGACAAGATCTGGTGCAGCAACGAGAAACCTCCGCACCTGCGACTCGTCGGCATCACGTGGATCGCTCACGACAATCTCGAGAATTTGGCCGGTGACACCTTCGTCGACGGTGCCCCACTGATCAGCTGAGAATCCCAATAGGTGCGACCAGAGCACCACCATGGGGACGACTGCTCCGCTACCGCGGGAAGGCCCTACCGTCATCCCCGCCGACGTGAGCCGAATGTCGAAACGAGCCGTCGATGTCGGCGCCAGAAGATCCGTGTCCCCAGTGAGCTCTCGCGCCGCAACCAACGTCGTAGCGGGAGGTGGTGCGTTGCTCGAGGATCGGAAAGGTAGTTTCATCATGTCCTGGTCTGTCGAGCGACGCTACGCTACGCAAGGGTGATATAGGGAATGAGCGAACGCAATTGTTACGTTAACGCTATCACTCTCAGTTATTTTACGGGTTTCACAAGGGTATTTACGAACGAACGACGTCACGAGAAAGCTCGGCATGCGACACAACCGACCAGGTGGGGAGGATTCGGACAACCCGGCGGGATATCCTGATGACCTGGAGCCTGGTGGGACGCGTCATCCTGACGTGGGAAGGGCCATCATACCAAGCCACGTGATCGCCTTGCCAATGCCCACGAAGCCCAACAACCGAGTAAACGGGTAGCACCATGCTCTTCGTCGAGGTCTTCCGATTTCTGTTCGTGCTGGTCGGGGCGTGGGCGGGTCTCGAAATCGGACATCACGTAGGCACGTCGTCCCACGGCCCCATCATCGGCATGCTGCTCGGCGCGGCAATCCTCTATGTGGTGGGAGGAATCGTCGGGCGGTTGCTCGACCGAGGGCTTCTGCGGTCAGTATTCCTACTTCGCAACATGCCTCCCGGCGAGGTATTCGCCGCCTCGATCACCGCCACCACCGGTCTGCTGGTGGGAATGGTCGTCAGCCTGCCCCTCCTCACCCTCTTCGGCTCGGGCGTCGACGTACTGGTCACCGCGGTGGTGTGTTGGGTGCTCGGTGCGCTGGGTTGGCGGATCGGTGCGGTGAAAGGCCGTCAGGTCGTCGCCTCGGCGGGGCTCTCACGCATCCTCGCCCCTCCGGTCGATCCACCACCGGGCTACGCACTATTGGTGGACTCTTCGGCGGTGATGGACCGATTTCTCCTGGTTCTGGGTCACGCCGGCCTGCTTCCGGGTGGACTGGTCATCCCCCAGTTCGTGGTCGACCAGGTTCGCACCCAGGCCGACGGCCCGGACCCCGTCTCGTCTCGACGTGCGCGGCGTGGCCTCGAATCCATCGAAGCACTCCGCGAATTCGGCGTCAGCGTCCACGTGGCACCCGACGAGATTCCCGAGGTTGATGACCCTACCGTCAAGCTCCTTACGGTGGCCCGAAGGCTCGGGCTGCGGATCGGAACCTGCACATCCCGGGTGGTCGAACAAGCTGGCGATTGGGACCTCGCCGCCGTCGACCTCCGGCGGGTCGCCGGTGAACTCACCCCGGATCACACACCCGGTGAACGCCTGACCGTCGACCTCACCAAGGCGGGGCGCCAACCCCGCCAGGCGGTTGGCTACCTTCCCGACGGTGACATGGTGGTGGTCAACGACGCTCTCCACCTCGTAGGAGCTCACGGAGTGAACGTCACAGTGTCGTCCACCCGCCCGACGAATCAGGGGCTCATGGTATTTGCCCATCTGACGGTCGATGCCGGTGTCGGCGGCGATGTCGAAGGGCACGCGCCATCGGACTCAACCAATGGTTCGCCTCGCCAGATTCCCTGAGGCCCCTAACGGAGATCAGTTCGCTGTCGTAGCCCTCACGCCGACTTGACGGCGGCAACCAGTTTGGTGAGCGTGTCCTTGGCGTCCCCAAACAACATGGTGGTCTTGGGGTCGTACAACAGCTCATTGTCGATGCCGGCGAATCCGGGTCGCATCGAACGCTTTAGAAAGACGATGTGCTGTGCCAGGTCAGCGTGGATGATGGGCATCCCGTAGATCGGGCTTCCCGGTGTGTTGTTGGCGGCCGGGTTCACCGTGTCGTTGGCCCCCACCACCAGCGCCACGTCAGCTGTAGCCAACTCAGGGTTGGCCTCGTCCATCTCCTTCAGCTCGTCATAGGGAACGTTGGCCTCGGCCAGCAAAACGTTCATGTGACCAGGCATGCGCCCAGCCACCGGATGGATGGCGTAGAAGACCTCGACACCCCGCTCGGTCAGCAGGTCGGCCAACTCGCGAGCGGTGTGCTGCGCCTGCGCCACGGCCAGCCCGTAGCCGGGGATGATGACTACCTTGCGGGCATAGGCCATCAGGACCCCAATGTCCTCGGGCGTTCCCACCTTGACCGGACGGGCGTCCGCCCCTGCGCCGTCAGCGCCACCGGACGCGGTCACCACCGACCCGAAGGCGCTGAACAACACGTTGGCCAGCGACCGCCCCATCGCCTTGCTCATCATGCGGGTAAGCAGAATTCCCGATGCCCCGACCAGGGTGCCGGCAATGATCAGCAGATTGTTCCCCAGGGAGAAGCCCGACGCCGCAACGGCCAGACCGGTGAACGAGTTCAACAGCGAAATGAGCACCGGAACATCCGCACCACCGATCGGCAACACAAAGATCACGCCGAGCACCAGCGCCAGCACCGACATGACGACCAACAAGGCCACGTTGGCGGTGAGGATGGTGGCCACGGCCAGGCCGACAATGGCGATCCCCACGAAGGCGTTGATCACCTGCTGCGCCGGATAGGTGATCGGGCGGCCGGTGATCAACTCCTGCAGCTTGATGAAGGCAATGGCGCTACCGGAGAAGGACACGCAACCGATCAGAATGCCGAGGATGACTTCGACGATCTTGTAGACGGCCGGCTTCCCAGTGAACGAGTCGTGCGAGGTGAGGATCAAGAACGCCGTCATCGACACCAGGGCGGCGGCCCCGCCACCGACACCGTTGAAGATGGCGACCATTTGCGGCATGGCGGTCATCTTCACTCTGCGTGCCGCCGGCACCGCGATGGCGGTTCCGATGATCATAGCCACCACCATGAGGATGAGACGGCTGCCGGCATGACGCACCGACGGGATGGTGAACGTCATGGCAATGGCCAGGGTGGCGGCACCGGCGCCCAGCATGTTGCCCTGGCGAGCGAATTTCGGGGAGCTCAAACCCTTGAGGGCCAGGATGAAGCCGATGGCGGCCAGAAGATAAACAAGGTCGACCCAGGTGAGGAGGCTCATGACGTGGCACCTCCCTGACCTGGCTCCTCAGGGGTGCCCGCTGACTTTGCCGGCCGGTCGGACGGCTTGGCCTTGAACATCTCGAGCATCCGGTCGGTGACGACGAACCCGCCGACCACGTTGAGCGTGGCGAGGAGCACGGCGAGAAAGCCCAGGATGGTCTGGACGTCGCCCTGTGCCTGACCGAGGATGGCCATGGTCCCCACCAAAATGATCCCGTGAATGGCATTGGTCCCCGACATGAGCGGCGTGTGGAGAATGCTCGGGACCTTGGACACCACCTCGTTGCCGACAAATGCGGCCAGCACAAAGATGGTCAGAAGTTCGATGATGCCGACGGTCATGAGGCCGCCGCCTTCTTCTCGTCAGCCGTATCGGCCGGACTTCCCTCGGCCGGTGTCCCTTCGGCCGGACTTCCCTCGGCCGGACTTCCCTCGGCCGGACTTCCCTCGGCCGGTGTCCCTTCAGCCGGCGTGGCCCCGGTCGCCGGGGCGGAAGGCGGAGCATCCACCGGAGCCGGATCCGGAGCCGGGAGGCCCAGTGCCTCGGCGGTAGCGGCGTGCACCACTGTGCCGGCCTTCACCACGCAGGTGCCGATCACTATCTCGTCGTTGAAGTCGGGCGCCAGCTCACCGTCTTTCACCACCAGAGCCATAAAGTTGGCGACGTTGCGCGAATAGAGGAAGCTGGCGTGGGTCGGCATCGATGCCGGGGTATTGGACAACCCGACCACGGTGACCCCGTGGACCAGTACGTCTTCACCGGCAACCGATAGTTCGCAGTTGCCCCCGGAATCTGCGGCCATGTCAATAATTACCGCCCCTTCGGACATGCCTTCGACCATGGACTCGGTCACCAGTACCGGTGCCTTGCGCCCGGGGATCTGTGCGGTGGTGATCACCACGTCGGCGTTGGCCACCTCCGCAGCCAGCAACTCCTGCTGCTTGGCCAGGTACTCGGCCGACTGTTCCTTGGCGTAGCCGCCGGTCCCTTCCTGGGTCTCGAGACCGAGCTCCACAAACTGGGCACCCAAACTCTTGACCTCTTCTTTCACCGCCGCCCGGACGTCATAGGCGCGCACAACCGCTCCCAACCGTCTGGCGGTGGCGATGGCCTGCAGCCCGGCCACGCCGGCCCCCATCACCAGCACCTTCGCCGGGGGCACGGTGCCGGCGGCAGTCATGAACATGGGGAAGAACTTGGCCAGATGCTCGGCAGCCGACAGCCCGGCGCGGTAACCGCTCACCATGGCCTGGGAAGAAAGGGCGTCCATCGACTGGGCCCGACTGATCCGGGGCAGCAGATCGAGGCTGTAGACGGTGGCTCCTTTGGACGCCAGGGCCTTCACCACGTCGTGGGCTGCCACCGGCTGCAGAAAGCTGATCACCGAGACACCCTCGGGGAGCTGTGCCACCTCTTCGATGGTCGGAGGCTGCACCCTCGCCACCAAGTCAGCCCCGGTCAGGGCGGCGGCGGCATCGGCGACCACCGTGGCCCCGGCTTGCTGGTAGGCGGCATCGGTGAAGCGAGCAGCAGTGCCGGCACCGGACTGCACGACGACGTCGATCCCCGAACCGGCCAGCTTTGCCGCCACCTCGGGAACGATCGCCACCCGTGCCTCGCCCGGGAGGGACTCTTGGATTACGGCGAGTTTCACGGCTCGTTGTCTACTTGAAATTGCCCTCTCCGACCACTCGACTGGTCAGGACACCTGGCTCGGAACCACCACGTGTCTCATCCTCGGGGGGCCAAGAGCACGATCGGAGGCCGGCTGGAGGGCGGCTGGAGGGCGGCTGGAGGGCCGTGGCTACCGGTGCACTCCACGAGCGGCGGTCAAGAAGGCGGGCCATTCGCCGCCACCGTGAGCCACCAGGTTGGCTCCCGATATGTAGCCGGCAACCGACGGGGAAGAGAGAAAGAGGCACAGGTTGGCAAGGTCCTCCGGCGTGCCGAACCTCCCCAGGGGCACGGTGGCCGCCACCGCCGCCATTCCCTCCTCGCCTCCGTAATGGGCAGCTGCCGACTCGGTGGCCACCAACCCGGCACTCACACAGTTGACCCGCACTTTCGGCGCCCACTCGATGGCCAGTGACTGGGTCAGATTGATCAGGCCGGCCTTGGCTGCTCCGTAGGCCGCAGTCCCCGGGGATGGCCTGATCCCACTGACCGAACCGATGTTGATGATCGACCCGCCCTCGGCCTGCCCTTGCATCACCCCGTTGGCCGCCTGGGCACAGTAGAGCGGAGCCAGAAGGTTGAGGGTGACGATCGAGACGGCAAACCGCGGGGACGCGGTGGCGGCATCCGCCTCGGGTGACCCTCCGGCGTTGTTGACCAGCACATCGAGACGCCCGAACCGGTCGTTGGCCTGGGTGACCACCGATGCCGCCTGTTCGGGATCGCGGAGATCGGCCACGACGAACACGGCGCGCCGGAGCACCCCGTCGCCATCGTGGGCGAAGGGGAGTTCGTTCTCGGCCGTCTCGGACCGCCCGCACACCACCACCTCGGCCCCAGCCGCCAAAAACCTTTCGGTGATGCCGCGGCCGATCCCCCGGGCTCCCCCGGTGATCACCGCCACCTGACCGGCGAAATCAAAACGGACCGGCGGGCGGGTGTTTCCGGTTACTGCCACTGCTGCCTCCTGGCCTCCGACTGGTACTGTCCTATTCTGACGGTGTATCAGATCACGTTGGGCGAGAGCCTGTGGCCGTCCTTCGTGTGGACCACGCCCGGTGCCGACCTCTGACCCGACGACCTACCGACTCGGAGTTTTCCATGCCCATTGAGACCTATCAGAAGCAACCCGGCATTGCCGAAGTGGTCATTGATCACCCGCCGGTCAACGCTCTCGACGTGGCTGGGTGGTTCGCCCTGGCCGACGCGGTGGTAGCGGCCGGGAGAGTGTCCGACAATCGGGTGGTCATCGTTCGGGCTGAGGGCCGTGGGTTCTGTGCCGGGGTCGACATCAAGGAGATCCAGGCCAAGGGGGACGAGGCGCTGATCGGTGCCAATCGAGGTTGCTTCGCGGCGTTTGCCGCCATGTATGAGTGTGAGATCCCGGTGATCGCCGCCGTCCACGGGTTCTGCCTCGGCGGAGGGGTGGGCATCGCGGGGAATTCGGACATCATCGTGGCTTCGGACGATGCCACCTTCGGGCTCCCCGAGGTCGACCGTGGGGCCCTCGGCGCCGCCACCCACCTGTCGCGACTGGTCCCTCAACACCGGATGCGCTCGATGGTCTACACCGCCCAGGTGGCCACGGCCACCGAGCTCCACCACTACGGCTCGGTCCTGCGTGTGGTGCCTCGTTCTGAACTAGTGGACGCCGCCTACGAGGTGGCGGGCGATATCGCCGCCAAGAGCCCGACCATTTTGAGGAGGGCCAAAGAGTCGCTCAACGGCATTGACCCGGTGGACGTGAAACTCAGCTATCGGTTCGAGCAGGGATTCACCTATGAGCTTCATGTGGCGGGGGTCGCCGATGAACAGAGGGCGGCCTTCGTCGAGAAGCGCGACGCCGACACCTCCAAGTAACCAGATAACCGACGGACAGGATCGGACCAGAAACTGTGGCAGACAAACGACTCTCGCTGGACGAGCTCATCGGCGAGCTTCGCAGCGGCATGACCATCGGGATCGGCGGGTGGGGCTCGAGGCGCAAGCCCATGGCCGCGGTACGAGCCATGCTGCGCTCGAACCTGACCGATCTGACAGTGGTGTCCTACGGAGGCCCCGACGTCGGCCTGCTGTGTGCTGCGGGCAAGGTCCGTAAGGTGATCTTCGCCTTTGTCACCCTCGATTCGATCCCGACCGATCCCCACTTTCGGGTTGCCCGCCAAACCGGTGCTATCGAGGCCTTGGAGGTGGACGAGGGCATGTTCTATCTGGGCCTGCTGGCTGCCTCCCAACGGGTACCGTTCCTACCCACTCGTGCCGGCCTGGGCTCCGACGTCCTGGCTCTCAACCCGTCTCTTCGCACCATCACCTCTCCGTACGACGACGGCGAGGAGTTGGTGGCCATGCCAGCCTTGGCCCTCGATGCCGCAGTGATCCACGTGAACCGGGCCGATGCCGGGGGATCTGGCCAGATTCTGGGTCCCGACCCGTTCTTCGATGACCTTTTTCTGGGTGCCGCTGAGCGGCGCTACGTCACCACCGAACGCCTCGTCACCACCGAGCAATTCGCTTCTGAAGGCCCCATCCAGACTATGTGCATCAGTCGCCTCTTGACCGACGGCGTCATCCAAACCCCGGGCGGTGCCCACTTCACCGCCTGTGTCCCCGACTACTCGCGCGACGAGGCATTTCAGAAGGCCTATGTAACGGCGGCCGGCGATGCCGACGCCTGGACCGCGTTCCGTGAGCACTACCTCGAGGTCGACGAGGCCGGGTACCAGGCGGCCCGGATGGACCCGGTGGGGGGACAACAGGAGGTGGCCCGATGAACGAGTCGACAGATGTAAGCCGGGCCGAGTTCTGCGTCATTGCCTGTGCGGAGATATTCCGGGGTGATGGTGAGGTGATGGCCAGTGCCTTCGGGACGGCCCCGGCCCTCGGAGCCCGCCTGGCCAAGCTGACCTTCACCCCCGACCTGGTGCTCACCGACGGTGATGCCGCACTGATGGTCGGGGCTCCGGCGCTCGGGACCCCACCCTCCGAGCTCACCATCGAGTCGCACATGCCATACCGGAAAGTGTTCGACGTGGTGTGGTCGGGACGCCGCAACCTGATCATGATGGCCTCCCAGATCGACCGCACCGGCAACCAGAACATCAGCGCCATCGGCGACTGGGCCAAGCCCAAAGCTCAGCTGGTGGGTGTCCGGGGAGCTCCGGGGAACACCGTCAACCATCCGACCAGCTACTGGGTCCCCAACCACTCGACCCGCTCCTTTGTGGACCAGGTCGATGTGGTCTGTGGTGTGGGCTACGCACGGGCCGTGTCGGCCGGTCCATCGGCAACCCGGTTCCACCAGATCCGCCACGTGGTATCCAACCTCGGCGTCTTCGACTTCGAGACACCTGAGCACGTCATGCGCCTGCGTTCGGTGCATCCCGGCGTCACCGTGGAGGAGATCGTCGAAGCCACCGGTTTCGCCTTGGTCATCCCGGATGACGTGCCCGACACCCGGTTACCGACACCCGAGGAGTTGGCGTTGATCCGCGACGTGCTCGACCCGAGGGGACTGCGGGATCGGGAGGTCAAATCGTGACCGGAACAGGGGCTCGGGTGCACCCGGCCCTCCACACCCGTTTCTGCGAGTTGGTCGGGGTCGAGTTCCCAATTGTGCAGACCGGCATGGGCTGGGTAGCCGGTCCGAGGTTGGTAGCGGCCACTGCCGAGGCGGGCGGTTTGGGCATCCTGGCCTCTGCCACCATGACGTTCGACGAGTTGGTGGCGGCCATCGCCGATGTACGCGCCCGCACAGACCGGCCTTTCGGGGTCAACATGCGCACCGACGTAGCCGACGTCGGGGACCGGGTGGCGCTGATGATCGAACAGGGGGTGAAGGTGGTCAGCTTCGCCCAGGCACCCAAGCCCGAACTGGTGACCCGTTGCCGGGAGGCCGGGTTGGTGGTGATGCCGACCATCGGGGCCCGGCGCCATGCCGAAAAGGTGGCGGGGTGGGGCGTCGACGCGGTGATCGCCCAGGGGGGCGAGGGTGGCGGTCATACCGGCACTGTCCCTACCTCTCTGTTGACGCCGGCCGTGGTGGACGCGGTGGGCGAGAAGGTGGCGGTGATCGCCGCCGGTGGGTTCTTCGACGGCCGCGGGTTGGTCGCCGCCCTGGCCTACGGAGCCTCCGGCATCGCCATGGGTACTCGCTTCTTGTTGACCCAGGAGAGCCGGGTGCCCGACGAGGTGAAGCAGGTCTATCTGGGTACCCCGGTGACCGGCACCGTGGTGTCGACCGCAGTGGACGGTGCCCCCCAACGGGTCATCCGCACCGAATTCATCGACCATCTGGAGCGGGCCAGTTGGCTCCGGAACCTGCCCCGGGCGATGGCCAGCGCCCACTCTTTCAAACGCGAGACTCGTTCGTCTCTGGGAGCGCTGTTCCGGGAGGGCCGCGCCATGAAGCACGGCAACGAGTTGTCGTGGCCCCAGGTGGTGATGGCGGCCAATGCGCCGGTCATGACCAAGGCAGCATTGGTCGATGGTCGCACCGACGTGGGGGTCCTACCCACCGGCCAAGTGGTGGGTGAGATCACCGAACTACCGACGGTGGCTGAACTGATCACGCGGATAGTGGCCCAGGCCACCGAAGTGTTGGACCGTTTCGGTTCGGCGGCCGCCGCCCGGACGGCCTGAGCGCCGGGGGCTATCCCAGGCGTTCGATGATGGTGGCGTTGGCCTGACCGCCGCCCTCGCACATCGTCTGCAATCCGTAGCGGGCCCCTGTCCGCTCCATCTCGTTCAGCAAGGTGCACAGCAGCCGTGCCCCGGAGCCGCCGGTCGGATGTCCGATGGCGATGGCACCACCATTCACATTGACCTTGGACATGTCCGGATGGTGCTCCTTCTCCCACGCCAGCACCACCGACGCGAATGCCTCGTTGATCTCGATGAGATCGATGTCATCGAGGGATAACTTCGACTTTTCGAGTACCAGGGTCGTGGCCGGGATCGGCGCCGTCAGCATGATGACCGGATCGTTGGCGGCCACGGCGAAGGTGTGGAACCTGGCCCGCGGCCGCAATCCCAACTGCCCGGCCCTCTCCTCACTCATGACCAGCACCGCCGCCGCCGCATCAGAGATCTGAGATGAAGACGCCGCGGTGACAAGGCCGTTCTCGACGAACGCCGGCGGCAACGAGGCCAACTTCTCGTAGGTGGATCCGGCCCGCACCCCCTCGTCGAAGGTCAGCAGCCCCTCTTCGGCTGGATCGCCTTCGTCGGTTCCGGCTTGGGCGATCTTGTTTTCGACCTGGGCCCGCCGGGTGGCGAGGGGGATGATCTCGTTCTCGAAACGACCTTCGGAGATGGCCCGAGCGGCCCGATCGTGGGACTCGAGCGCCAGCCTGTCCATGGCCTCACGGGAGATCCCCCACCGGCGGGCGATCTCCTCGGCGCACAGGCCCTGGTGGATGAAGTCGAAGCGGTCGTGGACAGTGGGTCCGTAGGCCTCTCCCGGGCCGTGCTCGGTGGTCGAACCGATGGGCACCCGGCTCATCGCCTCCACCCCACCGCCAATGGCGATGTCCATGGCTCCCGACATCACGGCCTGGGCGGCGAAGTGAACCGCCTGTTGTGCTGATCCGCACTGGCGATCGACAGTGGTGCCGGGCACGGTGTCGGGAAATCCGGCGGCCAAGGCGGCATTCCGGCCGATATTCATGGCCTGCTCACCAACAGTCATGGTGCAGCCGAAGATCACATCCTCGACCAGGGCCGGGTCGAGATCGTTGCGTTCCAGTAGCGCCCGGAGCGGTTGTGCGGCCAAATCGACAGCGTGCCAACCCGAGAGACGACCATTCTTCTTCCCCACCGGGGTGCGGACGGCATCGACAATCACTGCGTTCGGCATGGGATCATTGTGCCCGATCAACCACGATTGCCGAAAGTCTGGCAGTGTGTCAGATTTCTCCATCGCTGGTGAGCCCACCTCGGGCCTCCCCATGCACCGGCCGACGGATCGACCAATGGAAAGCCCATGAACAACACAACCGACGGAGCCATGGACCTACGGTTCACCCCCGCCCAGGAAGAATTCCGGGCCGAGGCACGCCATTGGCTGGCCGCCAACTCCCCCGCTCCCGGGTCGCTGCCCTCTCTCGACACCCCTCATGGCTTCGAAGCTCACCGGGCCTGGGAACAGACCATGTTCGCCGACCGCTGGTCAGTGGTGTCGTGGCCCGAGGAGTTCGGCGGACGGGACGTGGGTATTCTCGAATGGCTGATCTTCGAAGAGGAGTACTGGCGCATCCAGGCCCCGGTCCGGGTGAGCCAGAACGGCGTGTTTCTCCTGGCTCCCACCATGTTCGAGTTTGGGACCGATGCCCAGAAGGCCCGGTTCCTCCCGCCCATGGCCTCCGGAGAAGAGATCTGGTGCCAGGGGTGGTCAGAACCCGATGCCGGCAGCGACTTGGCCGGGATCCGCAGCCGGGCGGAACGAGCACCGGATGACGACGGTTGGCTGCTCACCGGCCAGAAGACATGGGCTTCACGCGGGGCGTACGCCGAATGGTGCTTCGGTCTCTTCCGTACCGACCCCGACGCCCAACGCCATCGGGGCCTCACCTACTTTCTGATGGCCATGGACTCCCCCGGGGTGACCGTGCGGCCGATCCCCCAGATCGACGGTGAGCCCGGATTCGCCGAGATTTTTTTCGACAGCGTCTTCGTTCCCGACTCGCAGGTGCTCGGGGGCGTCGGCCAGGGCTGGAGTGTGGCCATGGCCACCGCCGGCTCCGAACGCGGTCTCAGCCTCCGCAGCCCCGCCCGTTATACCGAAGCGGTATCCCGTCTGGTTTCGCTCTATGCCGAGCGCCTTGACCGCGACCCGGCCCGGGCGGCCCGTAGCGCCGACGCGGTGGCCCAGGCGTGGATGGATGCCGAGGCTTACCGGCTCAATACCTACTGGACCGCCTGCCGGGTACTGGCCGGCGGAACCGTTGGCCCCGAGGCCAGCGCCAACAAGATCCACTGGTCCGAGACCGACCTGGCGATCTATCGCGCCGCGCTGGGGTTGCTCGGACCCGAGGCCGAGCTCACCGGGGGTGGCGGAGTGGCGGGCAATCCGTGGCTCGATGGTTTCCTGTTCGCACTGGCCGGTCCGATCTACGCCGGCACCAACGAAATCCAGCGGAACGTGGTGGCCGAGCGCCTGCTCGGGCTGCCGCGGGCCTGACGGATCAGGAGAATTCACCGTGCGATTCGCTTTCACCGAACAACAGACCGAGTTTCGAGACGCGGTGCGCCAGGTTCTGACCAAAGTGTGCACCCCCGACGCCCTACGGGCGGCGTTCGACACCCCCGCGGCCCGCACCGAACGGTGGACGACTTTGGCGGAGATGGGGGTGGTCGGATTGACGGTTCCGGAACCTCAGGGCGGCCTGGGGCTCGACCTCCTCGATCTGGTGCCACTGCTCGAGGAAGCCGGACGGTCGGCGTTACCTGAGCCTCTCATCGAAACCACCGCCCTGGCCGCTCCACTGCTGGCGGCATTCGAGTCTGGTCAGGCGGTCGACTGGTTGGAGCGCATCGCCAGCGGTGAGGTCACCGCCGCGGTCGCACCCGTCGATGTGATCAGCAGGTCAGTCGGATCAACCGCGGGCGAAGCGGCGGTGCCGGCGGCTGTGGGCGCCGACCTGTACATCTTGTCCTCCGCATCCGGAGTCCACGCCGTTCCCTCCACCGACGTCACGGTGACGCCGGTGCCCTCGCTCGACCCCACCCGTCGACTCGGAACCATCGACTGGGAGCCGACCACGACGACCCTCATCGCATCCGGAGAAGATGCCCGTGAAGCATTGGCGCATCTGGCCGATCGGGCATCGGTGGCGACTGCGGCGGAACTGTTGGGTCTCGCCGATCGGATGATCTCCATCGCGGCCGCCTATGCCAAGGAGCGAAACCAGTTCGGCAAGCCGATCGGTAGCTTCCAGGCGGTCAAACATCTTTTGGCCGGAGCCCAGGTGAAACTCGAGTTCGCCCGTCCGGCGGTCTATGGCGCGGCGTGGTCCCTCGGGCAAGTGGAACTAGCCGGATCACCGAGCGGCTCCCGAGGCGCGTCGCTGGCCAAGGCCTACGCCTCGGACGCCGCTACCGAAGCGGCCCGGGTGTCGCTGCAGGTGCATGGAGCCATCGGCTACACCTGGGAGTGCGACCTCCACCTGTATCTGAAACGGGCGTGGGCCTTGGCCGAGTCGTGGGGATCGTCCGCCGACCATCGCAGCCGCATCCTGGCGTCACTGGTGGATGAGCTCCACCAGACCCAGTCCTAAACAGGTCACTCAGCGAACCCCGACTCCGCCAGCCGCCGAAGATTGGAAAAGTCTGCATCCACTTCGCGCTGAAGCAACCGTCGGAGCAGACCTGGTGCAGGCACAGGTGGGGTTGCTCCCCGACGAGTCCCTGGCGGATGGAGTGATCCGGGCCGAGGCACTCTGTGACCTCGGGTATCCGAACTGGCGGGCTCGCAAGACCTGGCGACGACGTGCCCTTCTCGCAGGTCGGTCGGGTGCCCCCGATTATCCGGGTACCTCGTGGAGAGATCGCCCGGCCATCGACCAGGGCAACGACGTCTTCCTCTGCGGTGACTCGGTGGCGGCGCCGAGTCTGTTGAGCGAAGTGTCGTGGTCGAGCGCGGTGACGGCTGCCGAGGGCGCCCTTCGGGCGGTCGGAAGAGAGGTCATCCACATCTAACCCGGGCGTCCTTGCCAACCCCAAAAGTTCCACCTCGCGGCGAATGCGCTGGGCGATTCGCCGCGAGGTGGAACTTTTGGCCTCCGTCGGGGCATTGGACCCACCGCAGCCGCCGACTCGACCCTTGGCGCAACCGATATGCATGCATACCTGCTAGCATGAAGGCATGACGCAGATGACCTGGCGGTCCCCCGACGAACTGCTCGAGCGGGTTCGGCGCGCCGCCGCTCAGCAAGGTCGCAGCATGAACGAGTTCGTCACCGCGGTTCTCGACGCCGCCACCGACCCCGAGCTGGCCAGCAGTGACGCTGAGCGCCTCCGAGAACGACTGGACCGGGCCGGGCTTCTCGTCCCTGCGGGCCCATCACGGCGGCGCCCGGATAGTGATCGGGTCGAGGCCGCTCGGACGAAAGCGGGCACGGGTACGCCGTTGTCTCGTCTGGTCGACGAAGGGCGTTGAGCGTTTTCGCCGACTCGTCGGCCCTCGTAAAATTGTATGCCGATGAGGCGGACCACGAACTGATCCGCGATCTGGGAGCCCTTGCCATCTCTCAGATCGCACGGGTCGAAGTACCTGCCGCCCTCTGGCGGAAGCAACGCCTGGGCGAGCTCGGCGCGGGAGATGCGCAGACACTTGTCGAAGAGTTTGAAGCCGACTATTTCGGGACCCAAGGGGACCCACCCCGGTTCGCGGCGGTGGCATTGACTGGCGGCCTCCTCGATAGCGCCGCCCGCATGTGCGCCGCCCATGGCCTACGGGCCTACGACGGGGTGCAACTGTCCGCGGCAACAATCACCCGAGCCACCGACCCGAGTTGCACAACGTTCGCCGCCTTCGACGGAACGCTGCGCACTGCCGCAGCCGCAGAGGGTTTCGCTCTCTTCCCATCGAGCGAGTAAAGGCTGAACTTCAAAAACGATCGAAGCTTCAGCCGGCCGTCACCGTGGGCCCGGTGGGTTGGGAGTTGCACGGACTACCCCGTGAGGCATAAATCACAGTGTCGCCTCCGGTGGTGCCATCGATCACAACGGCCACCCAACCTGGAGTCGAGCCGGGCCCGGCGATCGGGGGCGGGTGCATATTGGAAGGCGTCTCGGCAGGGCAGTGGTACACCGGACCCTGGATGAACCCGATCCACGCCAGACGTCGCTGGTAGCTGGGCAGACCGTTTCCGGTCAGACTCGCGGCGATGGACACCAGCCCATACGCGAAGCCGGCCAACTGTTCGCCCGAGGCGACCTTGGCCTTCACCTTCGCCATTGCCACCGCATAAGAAATCGTGGGGGACCGCCCGGGCGGAGCCGGCGTCACCGCCAATTCCCCACCGTCCAGTTCGACAGGAACCACCCACCGGTCGTTACTCACCCCAAATGCGGAGGCGATGGTGAACGGCTGCGCCGGAACCTGGGATACCGACACCGCGTTGATCGCCCCGGTATAGACGGCAAACGGACCGATCAAACCGTGGGTGGCTCTCAACCCATCGGGCAGCAGCAACGGTTGCGAACCTGGCCGGACCACCTGACACTGCACCCCGAGGGTGAACGGCTCCGTCACCAGCACCTGCACAGGAGCCGAAGAGCCGTTGGAGGGAGCCGACCACACCACTTCGTCGAATGTGCTCCCGCAGGCGATGTCGTATCGCACCAGCAACTCCACCGCGTCAGCGGGCGTCCACGGAATCGACACTTCTTGTAGAGGGTTGCTCGTCACGGTGGCCGCCCCGCCTCGACATGACGGCTCCTCATAGCTATCCGGGTTATAGGACACCACGTCGTTGCCGGTGGCAGCGTCCATCACCAGTGCCTGCCAACCAGGGGTTCTACCTCCACCCGACCCCTGTGCCCCGGCTGCCCCCGAGACCCCGGTTGGCCCCGGAGCCCCACCGCCCGGGCAGATGGCACCGCCGACAAATCCGATCCACGCCAGCCGACTCTGGTAGCGGGGGGCGCCAGCCGCTCCGCTCACGCCAGAGCCGATGGTCACCAACCCGTACCCGAACGCGGCCGAATGGTTCACTCCCTGCCCGGCACCGACCAAGGTGGTGGACGACCGAAAGCGGGCGAGGGCAGCGGCGTAGGGGAGCTTCGGCGTGTCATTGGCCGGAGCCGGGGCAACCACCAGTCCACCGCCGTCGATTTCGACGCCGGTGGTCCAAGCATTGCGGGTGACTCCGCCCTTCCAGGAACCGCTGCTATCGAGCAGGTTGTCCAGCGGGACCCGCGACTGCGTCGATGAAGAGGGGCTGGTCGGACGAACAGCTTGCGGTGACCCGGCTGAACAACCGGCTGCCACCAGGGCGGTCAGTGCCAACACCACTGCCGTGCCAGTGAAATGGTGCCTCTTGCCGGAACGCCGGAATGTCATCAGCGTGATCGGCCTCCTGTCCGTAGTGTCCCTATTGTCGCACCGGCTACGACAGCATTACGTTCGGAGCCACAATCCCATCAACCATCACCCATCCGCCATCCGAGAGGCCCTCACGTTCCATGGATGCAACCACGCTCATCAACTCATTTCGCGTCGACGGCAAAGTCGCCATCATCACGGGAGCCGGTAGCGGCATCGGGCGGGCCAGTGCCTTGGCGTTGGCCGGTGCGGGTGCCACGGTGGTGTGTGCCGACATTCACCACGACACCGCCACCGAGACGGCCGAAGAGATCATCGCCGCCGGTGGCACCGCCGAAGGGGTCAGGCTCGACGTATCGAACCGAGGCGACGTCGATGCACTGGCAGCCCGCGTCGCGGCCGAGCGTGGGGGCATCCACATCTGGGCCAACATCGCCGGCATCATGGTGGAGGGCCCGTTCCTCGATGCCCCCGAAGCCGATCTCGACCGCATCCTGGCCGTCAACCTGAAAGGTGTGTTCTTCGGGTGCCAGGCGGCAGGCCGGATCATGGTCACCCAGCCCGAAGGCGGCAGCATCATCAACGCCTCATCGGCGGCGGCCGATGCACCGAGCCCCAACATCGTCAGCTATGCCATCTGCAAGGCCGGTGTGGTGCAGATGACCAAGTCACTGGCCATCGAGATCGGGAAGAAGGGGGTCCGGGTCAATGCGGTGGCTCCCGGGTTCGTACTCACCGGAATGACTAGTCGCTATTTCGTCCGGCCCGACGGCACAGTTGACGAGGAGATGCAAGAGGCGGTGATCGGTCCCATGCGCAAGCACACGCCACTGCGTTCGATCGGCGAGCCCGAGGACATCGCCGCCGCGGTGCTCTACCTAGCCTCCGACGCCGCTCGCTTCATGACCGGTCAGGTGGTGCGGCCCAATGGAGGGGTGGCAATGGTCTGATGGGCGACGATGATCTGACCGACCCTCCCGCAGACCTTTCCGCAGACCCACCCGCTGGGCCCCGCACCGGGATCACCATCTCGGGACACCACTCGCCCATGGCCTGGATCCTCGTCTTCACCAAACTCACTGTCGAAATCGACGGCCGACCGGTGGTCGGATCGTGGCGGAAGCATTTCATCCCCACCGATCCCGGCGACCACCACATCGATGTGTTCTTCAACTACATCGGCCAACCCCGATGCGGCGAAGCATCGGTAGACGTGCAGGTTCAAAAAGGCAGCGCGGTGGCCCTCGCCTATCGGGCCCCCAACCTGATGACGTCGCCGGGACGCCTCGAGATCAGGTCGAAGCGGCTCTAACCCGACCGAAGCCAGTGTTCACTGTGTCCCGGCCGTGCCTGCAAGCGAATCGACCTGCGCGCGAGCAATGCGAGCATTGACTGGAGGTTATTGACATGGCAGCAGTGAGCGTTCGAGGTCTCGACGACTGGGTGAGGGAACGGTTGCGGGTCAGGGCAGCGCGCCACAGCCGATCGATGGAGGTGGAGATCCGCGCCATCCTCGTCGATGCCGTGAGTGAACCGAACCCATCGGAGGGGCTGTTCACGAAGCTGTTGGACCGCTTCGGCGACATCGGTGGTGTAGAGCTTGAGTTGCCACCGCGGGCGACCCCGGCTCGAGCGGCTGACCTTTATGCGTGAACATCGTCGACACCAACGTCGTGTCGGAATTGATGAGGCCCGTGCCATTGTTGGCGCTTGCAACGTGGGTGCGAAGTCACGGTGCAACCGAGTTGTACACAACGTCGATCACTCTCGCGGAGATCCTTTATGGCATCGAGCGACTACGTCATGGCCGTCGCAAGGATCTGCTGAGGACCGCTGCAAACGACGTGTTTTCGGCGTTCGCGGAACACGTCTTGGCCTTCGATCTGCCGGCAGCTGCAGAGTGCGCCAGGATCGTCACTCACCGGAAGCCTGCGGGGTTGCCGATCGATGGCTTCGATGCACAGATTGCCGCCGTATGCCGGATGCACGACGCGGCCCTGGCGACGCGCAACGTGAAGGACTTTCATGACACTGGGATCCACGTGGTGGACCCGTGGCACGCCGACTCATGAATGCGGCAAACATCAGCCCCGCGTCCAAACCTCAGCAACCCGGCCAGGGAATCAACTCGCAAACTGACGCACCGTCAGAACACCGGTTACACTCGGCTCATGGTCGACCTGCCGATGATTATTTCCGTTGACGACCACGTCGTCGAGCCCGCCACCCTCTGGATCGATCGCCTCCCCACCAAGTACCACGAGGTCGGTCCGCGCATCGTCCGTGCCCCGATGGGAGAGATCACCTTCATCGGCGGAAAACTCACGGTGAAGCCAGGTTCCAAAGGCCTTCCCACCGACTGGTGGTACTACGAGGATCTGAAACGCCCGCTGCTGCGGGTCGATTCCGCCGTCGGCGTCCCCCGCGAAGAGGTCACAATGCGCGGCATCACCTACGAGGACATGCGGCCCGGCTCCTACCTGGTGCCGCCCCGTCTGGAGGACATGGATGTCAACCATCTCGAAGCCTCCATCTGCTTCCCCACCTTCCCCCGGTTCTGCGGCCAGACCTTCACCGAGGCGAAGGACAAGGAACTGGCTCTGCTCTGTGTGAAGGCGTACAACGACTGGATGGTCGAAGAGTGGTGTGGGCCCGAGGCCAAAGGCCGCCTCATCCCCCTCACCCTGATTCCGCTGTGGGACGCCGAGTTGGCCGCCGACGAGGTGCGCCGCAATGCCGCCCGAGGCGTGCGGGCCGTCTGCTTCAGTGAGATCCCGCCGTTCCTCGGACTGCCGTCGGTACACGACCCTGATCACTACTGGGACCCGTTCTTCCGGGCCTGTTCGGAGACCGGCACCGTGATCAACATGCACATCGGATCGTCGTCGAAGATGCCGTCGACGTCGGCTGACGCCCCGCCGGCGGTGGGCTCCACCCTCACCCACTCCAACGCCACCTACTCGATGGTCGACTTCATGTTCTCGGGGGTGCTGGTGCGCTTCCCCGACCTGAAGTTGGCCTATGCCGAGGGCCAGATCGGCTGGATCCCCTACATCCTCGAGCGGGCCGACAAGGTGTGGGAAGAGAACCGGGGCTGGGGCGGCGTGGCCGACATCGTTCCGGAACCACCGTCGACCTACTTCCACCGACAGATCTTCGGCTGCTTCTTCGACGATGCCTTCGGTCTGAAGAATGTGGATTCGATCGGCGTGGATAACATCACCTACGAGTCGGACTACCCGCACTCCGACTCGACCTGGCCCCACACCCGCCAGATTGCCGAGAAGCAGATGAAGGATCTCACCGACGAACAGCGTTACAAGATTGTCCGGGGCAACGCCATCAAGCTGTACGACCTCGACTTCAAGTAAGCGCCGGTGGACCTTCGCTACACCCAAGCCGAGCAGTCATTTCGGACCGGCCTGCGAACCTGGCTCGCCGACACCCTGCCCGCCCTGCCATCCAAGCCGTCCCCCAATGACTGGCCAGGCCGGCGGGCCTATGACACCCACTGGCAACGCCTGCTCTTCGATGCCGGGTACGCCGGAGTGGACTGGCCGGTCGAAGGCGGAGGTCGCGGATCGTCCCCGGTCGAACAGCTGATCTTCAAAGAGGAGCTCGAACGAGCGCACGCCCCTTACGTCGGGGTGAACTTCGTCGGACTGCTCCACGCCGGGCCCACCGTCATCGCCGAGGGTACCCCCGAGCAACGCCAGCGATACCTCCCTCCCATCCTCAGGGGTGACGAAGTGTGGTGCCAGGGCTTCTCCGAGCCCGATGCCGGCAGCGACCTCGCCTCCTTGCGCACCCGCGCCGTGCGCGACGGCGACGAGTACGTGGTCACCGGCTCGAAGATCTGGACGTCACACGCCGAAGTGGCCGACTACTGCGAACTGTTGGTCCGCACCGGTGCCGAGGACAGCCGTCACCGGGGCATCACCTGGCTGATTCTGCCCATGGACTCGGCCGGAGTGGAGATCCGACCACTCACCACCATCGCCGGCTCCGCCGAGTTCGCCGAACTGTTTCTGGATGGAGTGCGCATCCCTGTCTCCAACCGCGTGGGTGACGAGAATGACGGCTGGAGGGTGACCATGGTGACCCTCAGCTTCGAACGTGGGACCGCCTTCGTGGGCGACCTGCTCGAAGCCATCGAACTGTTGTCGAAGTCGGTGGCGCTGGCCCACCGCACCGGGGCGTGGTCGGACCCGGGAGTCCGGCGCCAGGCCGGCCACCTCAAGGCCGAGCTCGACGCGCTGTGGGCCCTGACCAAGCGCAACGTGTCCCAGGCGGCCCGGACCGGAGTACCGGGTATCGGAGGGACCGTGTTCAAGCTGGCCTACACCGAGACCCGCCAGAAGTTGGGAGAGTTCTCGTTGTCCCTACTGGGACGGGCCGGGTTGGCCGCCCACGACTCCGAGGGTCTCGACGGCTTGGGATCGTTGCCGGCCGAGGCCATGGTGGAGGACTGGTTGCGCGGAATATCATTGACCATTGCGGCGGGAACGTCACAGATACAGCGGAACATCGTGGGTGAACGGATCCTCGGACTTCCGAAGGAGCCCATCCGTGGACTTTGAGCTCACCGAGTTCCAATCCGATCTGGCCACCGGGGTCCGTCGCCTCTGTGAGGGGCGTTTCGCCCTCGACACCCTGCGCCGAGCCGAAGGATCCGACCGGGTGGTTGAACGGGACGGTTGGCGCCAGTTGGGTGGCGCCGGGGTGTTCAACCTGTGCCTGGGCGAAGATACCGGCGGGCTGGGGCTGGGGCTGGCCGACGCCGCCCTGGTGTTCGAGGAGTTGGGTCGCGCCCTGGTGCCGGGACCTCTTGTCGCCTCCCATCTGGCCGCCGGATTGATCGAAGGAGCCGACGACGGGTCGGTGGTGGTAGGCCTGGTGGAACGTCCAAGCGGCGGATCCGGGGCGACAGCCTCAGGGGGCTTGGCCATCCCCGTCGTCCCGGTCGTCCCGGTCGTCCCGGTCGTCATCGAGCACCTCGCCGATCTCGACGTGTTGCTGGCGGTGTCCGACGAGGGGGTGACCTCGATCGAGCCGTCCACCCTCGATGCCACCCGCATGGGACGACCGATGGACCCGCTCACCCCGTTGTGGTCGGTCAGCTCGCTGCCCGCCGGGACCCCGGTGGCCGGCGCTGACGTCTCCGCCCGGTGGCGACGCGACGGCGCGGTGCTCACCGCCGCGTTGCAGATCGGCGCGGCGGCATGGACCACCGAGCTGGCCGTCGAGTACGCCAAGGAGCGAAAGCAATTCGGGCGGCCGATCGGGGGGTTCCAGGCCATCAAACATCTCTGTGCCGACATGGTGGTGCGGACCGAGGTGGCCCGGGCCGCCGTCCATGCCGCCGCGGTGACAGTCGATCAACCCGATGTCGGCGACGCCCTGGTGGCCGCGGCCGGAGCCAAGTTGTTGGCCGACGAAGCCGCACTGGCCAACGGAAGATCGTGCATCCAGGTTCACGGCGGTATGGGGTTCACCTGGGAGGTGCCCGCTCATCTGGCCTACAAGCGGGCGCGGGTACTGGCCACCCAGTTCGGTACCGACCACGAGTTGGCACAATCACTGGCACAATCACTGGCACAATCACTGGCACAATAGGGAAGGCTCTTTCCCCGGACGTGGGTCCGGGGCTGCGCCGAGCCGGCCGCGAGAGAAAGGTGCCAGATCATGCAGATTGCCGGTTCCGTGGCCCTCGTCACCGGGGCCAACCGCGGCCTCGGGCAGGCGCTCGCCCACTCGCTGGCCGAACGGGGGGCACGCAAGGTCTATGCCGGTGCCCGCCATCTTGTGGATGTGACCGACGCCGACGTCATACCCATCCAACTGGACATCACCTCCCCCCAGGATGTGGCCGATGCGGCCCGTCGTTGCGGCGACGTCACCTTGCTGATCAACAACGCCGTCGAGGCACGTCAAAGCCCGCTCATCGGCGCTGGATCCCTGGAGGCGGCCCGGGCCCAAATGGAGACCAACTATTTCGGGACCCTCGCCATGTGCCAGGCCTTCGCACCCGTGCTCGCCCGCACCGGCGGCGGCGCCATCGTGAACATGCTCTCCATCGTCTCGTTTTTCAACGAGCCGAGCATCGGTTCCTTCTGCGTCACCAAGGCCGCGCTGTGGTCGATGACCAACGGGATCAGGATCGAGCTTCGCCCGCAGCGCACCCTCGTCCTCGGCGTCCACTCCGGGTTCATCGACACCCGCCAGGCCACCGGCGTCCAGGGAGCCAAACACGCCCCGGCGGACGTGGCGGCACTGGTCCTCGACGCGGTGGAAGCCGGCCACGAAGAACTGCTCGTCGACGAACGGACACGCAATATGAAGGCCTCATTGCCCCGCGACCTCGAGTTGATCTACCCCGAGATCGAGAGGCAGTGGAAGGCCAGCCTCCGCTGATGGTCTTGGCGCTGGTCAACTGCTAACTACCCTTGACCGGTTCGGGCTGTGGGTGAAGGCACGCCATACTGTCGACCTCGCACGCAACGGGAAAGGATCCGATGGGTTCGAGGGAACACTCCATGAAGTCTGGGTCCAGATGGGCGCGCCGGATCTCTGCCACCGCTGTCGTCGTGCTGGCTTTGGCGTCGGTGTCGGTCACCGTCCATGCTGCCGTCACCCGCACTGGCTCCAAGATGGCGGCCCGACCGACGCCCTCCGTCAACCTCGTTCCTTTCCAGTACATCGCCAAGGCGTATACCGAACTTCTGGGCCGGGCACCTGCCGCCGCCGAGTGGGCCCGAGCCGTGCAGTCCTTCGAGACCGAAGGATGCACGACCGCAGAGCTCATCCAACTCGGCGACACCATCGTGGCGTCGTCCGAATACCGCCACGACTACCCCAGTAACGATGCGGGCTCGATAGCACTCACCCTCTACCGCTTCGTCCTGAATCGGGAGCCGAATGAGGCCGAGTACGTCGCCATGAGGAACCAGCTCAACGGTACCCCAACAACCCCACAACTCACACCGGCGGACGCGGCCACCTCTCTCTATGAGCGCCCTGAGTTCGCCACCCTCACCCAGCCGGCCATCTGCAACGCCACCGATCCGAGCTACTACTTCGGGAAGCCGGGCGACCTGACCGGATATCCCGCAATTACGACTCCGTCCACCGGCGCCCCCCGACCCGATGCACCCGGAGCGGCCTTGCAGCAGAGGCTCGACACCCTGTCCTTATTCGGCGGAGGCGTGGTTGTCTTACCGGAGCGGCAGGTGGTGGGCCTGGCCACCACCCTCACCATCCCGGGCAATGTGACGCTCACCACCGCCGGTAATCCCGACCCCACCCGGTATGCGGACATGGCCCGGTTGGTGCGCTTGCCGTCGTTCACCACCCTTCCCGGCTACACCAGCTCCGAGCTCGTCCGCTTGGACCCGGGGGCAAAACTGGTTCATCTCTGGGTCGATGGGCAACGGGACGGACCGGATCCCAACTCGCTCGGCGTCTTCAATATCCGCATGTTGGGCGGCGTGGGGACCACCGTGCAGTCCGATCGGATCGGCAACTCATATGGTGCCAGCAATCTCGAGGACGACGTCCAACCGCCTACCGCCGACGACCCCACCGGATGCAAGGGGAACGTGGTGTCCGACAACCTGGTGGAGGGCTATGCCACCGCCCACGGCGGGACGGTTCCGGGCGAGGACGCCAACGACCATCCCGAAACGGACGGTTTCGGTCTCTACTGCGGATCAACCGAAGTCAGAGGTAATTCGATCGTCGACGTCTCGGATGCCGCCATCGTCCTGTTCGACGGGAGCCCGGAGCCGGCCACCGTTCCGGCCCAACTTTCGCAGGTGGCGGATAACACCATCATCTCGGCTGGCAACTCGCTCTACTGGGGCATCGTCACCGACCCGTTCTGGTCGTTGCACTCCGGGGCGATCCCCGGTGGTGATCCGGTCGGCATCGTCACCCGCTCCTTCGCGGCGGGACCGAGCGCCTCGGCCGTCATCCGTGACAACCACCTGTGGTCCGGCGACCGCACCCACTTCGACGTGATCCTCTCTTCGGGGACCCACGAGCTCTTCGGCTCGACAGTCCATCAGAACTGCCTGCTGCCCAACTCGGGTGGGCGCGCCACCTGTGGCGGTGGGAGGAACGCCAACGGTGCGGAGTGGATCGGGAACTCGAGCCAGGGTCTCCCATCATGGGCCCAGATGGGCATCTACGCGGGGGGGACACGGGATGCCGTCTTTACGGGAAACAGCTTCCCGAACCTGGGTCACGTGACCGGTGGGGCATGCCTGAAAGGGACGGTCATCGTCGCCTACGGGAACGGCACCACCACCGACTTCGCCCCCGGTCTACTGATCGACCTCCCTTTCACCAGAGACATCGCGCTGCGCAGCGATCTCTGCATCACCCCGTCGTTCTGAGGAGACAGCGGCGCTATCCTGCGCCGGTGACCTCCGACACGCCCTCTCAAACGTTCACGTCGCCCATCGCCTCTCCCGAGGATGTCGTCACTGTCCTGCCGGCCGGCCGGACCGTCTACGGCATGCAACTACCCATCCAGTCGCAGTCGAGTATCTACGTGCAGCCGTGGGAACTCAGCGCCGGGCCCGACGAGTTGGCCCGGGTGACCCTGGCGTGCGAGTCGGCCGGCTTCTTCTATGTCGGGGTGTGCGACCACACCTTCATCCCCGAGCGCCTGGCCGGCGCCATGAACACCATCTGGTACGACACGGTGGCCACCCTCGGTTGGTTGGCCGGGGTCAGCACCAGCATCCGGCTGCTGTCGCATATCTACGTGATCGCCCTCCGCCATCCGCTGCGATCAGCCAAGGAGTTCGCCACCCTCGATGTCCTGTCGAATGGCCGGGTCATCTGCGGGGTCGGCGCCGGTCACGTGGCCGAGGAGTTCGCCCAGATGGGTCCCGACTTCGACCACCGCGGTGCGGCCACCGATGAAGCCATGGCCGGCTTGGCCAACGCACTGGTGAACGAGTACCCGGTGCTGGAGGGACCGCGCTGGAAGGCAACGGGGCTCGGATTGAGCCCCCGCCCAATCCAGTCTCCCCGCCCGCCGATCTGGGCCGGCGGATCATCCCCGGCCGCACTCCGTCGTACAGCCCGGTTTGCCGACGGGTGGCTGCCGCAATCCCTCGGGCCCAATGTGGAATTGTTGGCCGGCCTCCATCGGATGCGCCAGGAGTACCGGGAGGGCGCGCCCCTCGACATCGGTGGGCTATCCGAGTTTCTCTACGTGGGTGACCCTCCCACCGGTTTCGAACTACCAAAGGGAACGATCTCGGGCTCGTGCGACAAGATTGCCGAGTACCTGCGGTCGTTCGCCGAAGCCGGTGTGGGTCAGGTGCAGGTACGGTTCCCGTCCCGCTCCGTCGACGAACTCTGCGATCAGATCGCCACCTTCGGTGCCGAGGTCACCCCGTTGGTGGACGCCTGATCATCGATCCCACCGTGGCGCCGGCCCGGAATGGGCGGCACTCACTTGGATTCAGCGATAGGTGGCCTGGCCGGCGTCGATCACGATGCCGGCCGGCGTGGCTGTCCGAAAGTAGGCGTTGCCATCGCCGAGCTCCCAGATGCTCACCGTGAGCTCATCTCCGGGCATGACCGGCTTGGAGAAACGGGCCGCCATCGAGACGAAGCGATCGGGATCCGAACCGCAGAGCGAATGCAGCAACGCTCGCCCGGTGAACCCGAACGAGCACAGTCCGTGAAGAATGGGTCGGTCGAAACCGGCCATAGCCGCGAATTTTGGATCGGAGTGAAGGGGATTGTGATCTCCGGAGAGCCGGTAGAGCAGGGCTTGGTCGGTCCGGGTGGGATAGACCACCACATGATCGGGCTCCTTCTCGGGTGCAGCTACATTGCTCGATGGACCCCGGTCACCACCCCACCCGCCTTCGCCCCGAATGAACGCTGACGAAGACGTGGTCCACAGGCCTTCGCCGCTGGTCTCATCGCTGGCGGTGGTCTCGGTGACGACCAACGCGCCGGACCCCTTGTCGTAGATACCGGTGATGGTGGTCACCGAGAGGGCCGCCCCCTCGACCGGCAGCGAGCGATGCAGGCGCACCGACTGCTCACCGTGGACCAGCATGGCCGGATTGAACTGGCCAATCGATCGGTAGGCACTGCCGCCGCGGGCCAGAACGACCGGGAAGGTCGGCAGCACACGCTGGTCGACACCTGAAGAGTTGTCGGTGGTGAACTCGAGTTCCGAACCGGTCGGATCGAGCGCACCGGCCCCCACCCCCAGGGCGTAGACCAGCGCATCTTTCGAATCCCACGATACCCGTTCCGGCTCGGACGTGGCCCCCACAGCTTCGGCATTGATCGGCATAACACGAGATGTTACGCGCGGGTTGAACCGGGGTCGATTCAGCCGGTCAGCCGGTCAGCCGGTCAGTCCGTCAGCCGGTCAGTCCGTCAGCCGGTCAGTCCGTCAGCCGGTCAGCCGGTCAGCCGGTCAGTCCGTCAGTCCGTCAGTCCGTCAGCCGGTCAGCCGGTCAGCCGGTCAGTCCGTCAGCCCGGTGACGTGGTCGAGGTGGTTGAGCTCCCCCCCAGGGGCGATGGCTGCGATGTCGATGTCGTGGTGGTCCCCGATCCGCCGAGACTGGTGGTCGAGGTGGTGGAAGAGGAATACCCCGTGGTGGTCGTTGTCGTCGACCCCTTGCCGCCGGGGGCGACCGTCGATGTGGTGGAAGAGGACGGGACCGGTTCGGTGGTGGACGTAGACGTCGGAGAGACGGTAGTGGTGGATGGCGTCGTAATCGGCGTCACCACCGGGACGTAGCCCGCGGGGATGTTCGTGTTCTTCTGCACCGGAGGAGTTGATGGATACTGGATATGCAGCGCTTCGAAGCCCGCGAACAGGACGACCATCAACAGCGTGGAGCGCCTGACCGGAAACCGGCCGTGTACCGGACGTCCCATCCATCCCGGGAGGCCGTGTCGCTTGGTGACACGGAGAGCAGGGGCCGATGTGGCCGTCTTGATCGTCTTGGTTGGTTCGTCGCCCGAACCGTCGCCCGAACCGTCGCCCGAACCGTCGCCCGAACCGTCGGCCACCCCGGAATCGTCGGTCATGGCACCCCCTTGGTGGCGCTATCGCCGATCGGAGGTGAGGTGATCCCGGCAGACCGGAGTGCGGTAGCCGCCCGCAGCCGAATTTCCCGGCCGACTTCGAACTGGCGACCGGGGAGGGTGCGGGCAATCAACCGGAGCTGCACGTAACCGACCTCGATGGACTCCACGCCGGCTACCACCGGTTCGCCGAGGATCAGGGTGCGCCAATGATCGTCATTGGCGATGGCATCGATGACCTCCCTCAGGAGCCCGGTGACCTGTTCGAGGTCCTCGTCCACCGGTACCGGGATGTCGATCACCGCCCGCGACCAGTCCTTGGACAGATTGGTCACCTGGCGTAGGGCACTGTTGGGCACAATCACCAGCTCACCCTGGGCCGTGCGCAGTTTGGTGACCCGAAGCGTGATCTCTTCCACGGTGCCAGTGATCCCGGTGTTTTGACCTGGCATCGACAGCCGAATTACGTCACCGAAGGCGAACTGGTGCTCGGCGAACAGGAAGAAACCGGCCAATAGATCCCCCACCAGCTGTTGCGCACCGAACCCGAGGCCGATGCCTATCACCGTGGCCGGGGCAACCAGGGTGGTGAGGGGAAGACCCAAGCGCTCAAGCACCAGAATCGCAGCAAGGAAGAACGTGAGGGCGACCACCACCCATTCGATAGCTTCGCTGAGCGCCCGTGACCTCTTGGCCCCTTCCGAGGCCACCAACCCCGACTCGATGGCCTTCTTGATGCGGGTGTCGAGGTCGCGACGTCGAACCGCTCCCGCCCAATGGGCCAGACGGACGATCAACCCCGCGCCGAGGAGGATAACCACGGCTGGGATCAGGGAGTTATCGAACCAGGAGTCACGAAGCCAGTGCACGGTGATCGGAACCTACCATCGCCTTCTCGGCATCGCCGCCACCGGATCGGCTCCGGTCGGGGGCCCGAACCCGGCCCCACCGAAACCCTCCTGCGCACCGGGCTGCACGGTGTCGTAAACTGACGGTCTGTCAGTTTTGGACGGTGTCCACCCATCCGAAGGGCGGGCAACTGCCAACATGCGCAAAGCCGATGTCTACGAAGGGGAACCTCACCATGTTCGATTACGCCATTCGCAACGGCCTGGTAGTGGACGGCACCGGAGCTCCCGGTCGCCGCGCCGACGTCGGCGTCCGTGACGGAAAGATTGTGGCTCTCGGCGAGGTCACCGAAGAGGCCACCACCGAGTTCGACGCCACTGGTTTGGTGGTGGCTCCGGGAATCATCGACCCCCACACCCACTACGACGCCCAACTCTTTTGGGATGCCACCGCCTCGCCGTCCAACCTGCACGGGGTGACCACCGTCATCGGCGGAAACTGCGGCTTCACCCTGGCACCGATCAAGGCCGAGGACCACGATTACATCCGTCGGATGATGGCCAAAGTGGAGGGCATGCCCCTGGTGGCCCTCGAGGACGGGGTGCCCTGGAATTGGACGAGTTTCGGTGACTACCTCGACCGGTTGGAGGGCAACCTTGGCGTGAATGCCGGATTTCTGGTTGGGCACTGCGCCCTTCGCCGATGGGTGATGGGTGAGGATCGGGCTTCGGAGGTGGCCAATGACGAGGAGTTGGAAGCCATGACCACCCTGTTGGCCGAGTCACTCGAAGCCGGGGGTCTCGGTTTCTCGTCGTCCCAGTCACGCACCCACTCCGACGGCGATGGGAACCCGATTTCGTCCCGTTACGCCGATCGTCGCGAGATGCTGGCGTTCTCCGAGGTCGTCGGCGCCCATCCGGGGACCACCCTCGAATACATCACCAGTGGCTGTCTCGATATGTTCTCCGACGAGGAGATGAACCTCATGGTGGACATGAGCACCACGGCCAAGCGACCCCTCAACTGGAACCTGCTCACGGTCGACTCCCGCTCACCCGAGAAGGTCGCCCGCCAGTTGGAGGTTTCATCCAAGGCGGCCGAGGCCGGCGGAAAAGTCGTGGCCCTCACCATGCCCACGTTGGTTCCCATGAATATGAGCTTTCGCACCCACTGCGCCCTCTTCCTCATCCCCGGCTGGGGCGAAGTGATGGGACTTCCCGCGGAGGAGCGCATCGCCAAGTTGCAGAACCCGGCGGTACGGGCCCATCTCGACGAGATCGCCCACTCCAAGGATGCCGGCGTATTCCGGCGGCTGTCGCACTGGGCCAACTACATCATCGGCGATACGTTCGCCCCGGAGAACCAAGGATTGAGTTGGCGCGACGTCGGCTCGATCGCCGAGGAGCAGGGCAAGGAGCCGTTCGACACCCTCCTCGATATCGTCATCGCCGACGATCTGCGCACGGTGTTGTGGCCCAAGGCCTCCGATGGTGATGACGCATCGTGGCAGGCCCGACTGGAGGCGTGGAACGACCCAGGTGTCATGATCGGAGGATCCGACGCCGGTGCCCACCTCGACCGGATGTGTGGCTCCAACTACCCCACCTCCTTTTTGGGTGACTGCCTCCGGAAGCGGAAGCTGGTACCGATGGAACGCGCCATTCAGATGATGACCGGGGCACCGGCCGACCTGTTCGGGCTCGAGGACCGGGGCCGGGTGGCGGTGGGCCAACATGCCGACCTGTTCATCTTCGATCCCGAGACCATCGGTTCCGAACCGGCCACGCTGGTCAACGACCTTCCCGGCGGGAGCCCCCGTCTGGTGGCCGATGCCATCGGGGTGGTGCGGGTCCTCGTGAACGGGATCGAGACCATTGTCGACGGCAAGCCCACCGGCAACCTGCCCGGGACGCTGCTCAAGTCGGGACGAGACACGACAACCGTCGATCCGTCGGCCGCGGTCAGCGTCTGAGGCGGTCGGCGGGCGGTCGGCGGGCGGTCGCCGCATGGCCGGGCCAGCGGTCGGCGGCGTACACTGCTGACACGTCGTCAGATACCGCGAAAGGGGACCCCGCACATGGCCGACCCGGCCACCAAAGATGAGACCCGACTGCTGATCGGGGGGACGTGGGTTGCCGCCGGCAACGGCACCTACGACATCATCAACCCGGCCACCGAACAGGTGGTCGGACAAGCCCCCAACGCCTCGGTTGATGACGCCAACAACGCTGCCTCGGCCGCCGCCGAGGCGTTTCCGGCGTGGTCGGCCACCCCGGTCGAAGAGCGCCTGGCCCTGCTCAAAAAGGCAGCCGCCGCCATCCGGGCCAAGAACGACGAGTTGGTTCCCCTGGTGATCGCCGAAACCGGTGCCACCGCCTCGGTGGGTTCGCGCATGCAGGTCCCGATCAGCGCCGACCGATTCGACAGGTATTCCCGCGACATCCGCCACGTGCAGGAGAAAATGCTCCCGCCCATCGCCACCTCCGCCACTCCCCTGGCCCCCGGCGGCCTGGTCAGCGCGCTGGCCTATCGCCAACCGGTCGGAGTGGTGGCCGCCATCGCCAGCTACAACTTTCCCCTGACCAACATGGCCGGAAAGGTCGCCCCCGCCCTGGCCATGGGCAACACAGTCGTCATCAAACCCGCCCCCCAGGATCCACTGGCGGTGGTGGCGCTGGCCCGGGTCCTCGATGAAGTCGGCTTTCCGCCCGGGGTGGTCAACCTGATCAGCGCCCGAGGTCCGGAGCCGGCCTCCGCCCTCACCACCTCTCCCGATATCGACATGGTGTCGTTCACCGGCTCCACCTCCGTGGGCCAACGGATAGCGGCCGCCGGCGCCCCCACCATGAAACGCCTCCTCATGGAGCTGGGAGGCAAGGGCGCCGCAGTGGTGTTCGCCGACGCCGACATCAAGGCCGCCGTCACCGCCATCGGTTCCACCTGGGCATTCCACTCGGGCCAGATCTGCACGGCCCCTACCCGGGCGGTCATCCACCGGAGTATCTTCGACCAGGTGGTCGAGGGACTCTCCAAGTTCGCCGGATTCCTCACGGTAGGGGACCCCACCGAAAAGAAAACAGTGGTGGGGCCGCTCATCTCCGGTGCCCAGCAGAAGCGGGTCCTCGACTACATCGAGACCGGCCGCAAAGAGGGTGAAGTGGTGGTGGGCGGCAATCGCCCCGAGCACCTTCCCACCGGCTACTACGTGGAGCCCACCCTGATCACCGGGACCAACGACATCACCGTGGCCCGGGAGGAGATCTTCGGGCCGGTGGTGGTGGCCATCCCCTTCGACGATGACGACGAAGGTGTTGCCATCGCCAACGATTCCGAGTTCGGCCTGTACGACTACGTCTTCTCCGCCGATACCTCACGGGCGTTCCGGGTGGCCAAACAATTGCGCTGCGGCCACGTCGGGATCAATACCGCCCAACGCAACATGGACGCACCCTTCGGAGGTTTCAAGATGAGTGGAATCGGCCGTGATGGTGGTGATTACGGGTTGGAGGCCTACTCGGAGCTGCAGTCGATCATCTGGGCCGGCTGAGACACTCCCCGGTCGGCTACAACAGTCCCGTGCCCGTACCCGTTTCTCCTTCCGTGCCATCGGCCTTCACCGACCTCGCCCGGCGCGTCTCCAACTGGGGAAGGTGGGGCGCCGACGATCAACTCGGCACCCTCAACTTCATCGACGCCGCCGCCCGGCTCCGCGGGGTGGCCGCGGTGCACGATGGGGATGCCTTCCCCCTTGGCCTGCCCATGTCCGAGGCGGAGGGGATCCAGATGGGCTTCATCGAGGGCAGGGTCAATCCCACCCGTTCGATGATCTGTGTCAACAACCCGCTCTCGCCCGATCCCGAGTGGATCGCCTCGTCCGAGGACGTCGTCACCTTCGCCATGCAGTGCGCCACCCACTGGGACGGGCTGGCTCACGTCTCCTATGGCGCCGGGCCCGACGGCGGGAAGCTCTACAACGGTTACCCGGCGTCGTCGGTCACCGAGGCCGGCACCACCAAGCTCGGCATCCACCTGATCGGCTCGCTGGTGTCACGTGGGCTCCTCCTCGATGTGGCGCGGGCCAAAGGGTTGGAAGTACTCGACGGCGGGTACCCGATCACTCCCGACGACCTCGATGCCGCCTGCGAACTCGGCAAACTGGCGGTGGAGCCGGGCGATGTGCTGCTGGTCCGTACCGGGCAAGCCGCCCACCTGGCCCTCCCCGGACGGCCGGGACTGGCCGGTGCCCCCCCGAAGCGGGACCTGATCGCCTACACCTGGCCCACTCCGGGTCTGACTCTGGCCACCACCGAGTGGTTCCACGCCAAGGATGTAGCGGCGGTGGCCACCGACACCATGGTGCTGGAGGTCTATCCGTGCGAGGACAAAAACCTCTATCTTCCCGTCCACCTCATCCACCTGGTCGAGATGGGGATGACCCAAGGCCAGAACTGGTTTCTCGACGAGCTGGCGGATGCCTGCGCCGCCGACGGACGATACGAATTTCTGCTCGATGCCACACCGCTGCCCTTCACCAACGGCTTGGGCTCCCCCGTCAACCCGGTCGCCCTCCGGTGATCGCACCGCGCACCCGTCGCCGTCTCGAATTCGGCGCCCTGGCGGCTGGGGCCGGAGCGTTGGCCGGATACGCCGGGCAACGTCACTTGTCCAAGCGCTGGCGGGCCGACCAGACCGCCATGGAAGCAGCCGGCCTGGTGCTCGACGACCGACTTGTGCACCACCAGATACCGGTCAGCGACGGCGGGAGCATCCACGTTGTCGAGACGGGAGCCGGTCCGCCCATCGTCCTCGTCCACGGCCTGACCCTCTCGGTGATCACCTGGGCCCGACAGCTCAACGGGCTCTCCGCCAACCACCGGGTGATCGCCATCGATCAGCGGGGCCACGGTCTATCGGCAGCCGGAACGGATGGATACGGACTCGACCGATTGGCCGAGGATGTCATCGAGGTGCTGGAGGCACTCGACGTGACCGGCGCGGTGCTGGTCGGCCACTCACTGGGGGGAATGGTGACCATGACCGCCGCCATCAACTCTCGCGATCGGTTGGCCGACCACGTAGCCGGTCTTGCGCTGGTGGCCACGTCATCCCACCCGCTGGCCGGCGTGCCCGTGCCCCCCTCCGTCATCGACCGCCTCAGTGCCCGGGGCGAGCGGAGTCTGGGCCGAGCCGAACGCCGCGGCCATCCGGCCATCCGGGGCGCGTCGATGTTGGCGTGGTCGATGCGAGTGGCCTATGGGAACCGCCCCGATCCCACCGCCATCGAGCTGGGCCGCACCATGATGGCGGCAATGTCCCCCGCTTCCCTGGGATCCCTGATGCGGGGCATCGGTTCGTTCAAACTCAAGGATCGCCTCGGGACCATCGACCTACCGACCCGGGTGGTGGTCGGCACACGTGATGTGCTCACGCCACCGAGACACGCCATGGCCATGGCCGAAGGCATCCCCCACGCAGAGCTCGTGGTGTTGCCCGGGACCGGGCACATGGTGATGCTCGAACGTCCCGAGGAGTTGAACTCCATGCTTCATGAGTTGTCGGTCGTGGTGACCAAGGGTCGACCGACGTGAGGCATTGCCCCGGTGCGGGTGGGTGATTGGCGGCACTCCCTGTACCCTCGTGACATGAGCGCTGACGACACCATTCCTGCAACGGATTCCGACACCGCAACCGACACCGACCCGATCACCATCTTTTACAATCCCAGTTGCTCCAAGTCCCGTGAAGCCCTCGAGTTGATCGACGCCCAGGGCACGGAGTACCAGGTGGTCGAGTACCTGAAGGCGCCGCCGGACCGTGCCACCCTCGACCAGATCGTAGGAAAGTACGAGGGTCCCCTGGTCGACCTGATCAGAACCGGTGACGCCGCCTTCCGGGATCTCAACATCGACCCGGCAACATTGACCACCCCAGATTCCGTTGTCGAGGTGTTGATCAGCCACCCCGAGGTGATGCAACGCCCCATCTTGGTCCGTGGCGATTCAGTTGTCATCGCCCGACCGCCCGAGCGGGTGGCCCAACTGCTCGTCGACTGAAGCTTCCTGATCGTTCAGCGGCGTCCTGATTGTTCGGTCGGACATTCGCCATGGTGCAGACGACAGACGGCCGCCCGCCTGTCACTTCTTCTTGGACCGGTCCGCCTTGGCTTTGGACGAAGCCGCTTTGACCTCGGCGGAACGCGCCGCTGCCGCACCACCACCCACGACCGGACCGGTGCGCGGCCGGGGGCTCTCGGCACCGGCCACCGACGCCCCATCGGGAGCCGGGCGCCCGGTGACCGCCCAGTGGAGCAACCGGGCCTGACTGTCGACCAACGAGGCGGTGCGGATCCCCCAGAACTCGAATCCGTAACGGTGCCCGGCTACCTGGGCCAACATGGCGATCAGGGTTCCGGCCGCCGCCATCGGATCAGCTCCGGTCGGGGATCCTGACCCGTCCCCAGCGGTGGCGATGACCCGGGCCAGAGTGACGGTCACCGCGTTGAGGGCCCGCACCCGCAGCCCCTGGAACCTGAGGTCACCCTCCACCGTGGTGAGCTCCACTACCCGGAACACGGCCCGGTTGGTCTCCCAGTACGCCATGAACCCTTCGACCACCGCGACCGCGGTGGTCCAACTGGCGCCGTCCGACCAATCGCCGTCCACCAGATCGGCCAAGACGCCGACGCCTTCCACCAACTCCTCGGCCAGCACGGTGATGGCGGCTTCAACATTCTCGAAGTACTGGTAGAAGGCGGCGGGAGACGTCCCGGCCTGGCGGGCGATGTCGATCACCTTGATCGACCTCCACGGCGTGGCCACCAGCAGTTCAGCCGTGCACTCGAGCAGCCGTTGACGGGTTGCCCTCCCCCGCCGTCCGGGGACCCGCCCATCGGTGGTGGCTATGAACTCCGGATCCTCAGGAAGCGCCATGACCACCCCATGGTACCGAGGGACCGCCAAGGCATGACGGAGCGTCAGATTCGGAGCAGCAAAGGCGCCCCGAGTAGGATTATTTGATGGCGATCCGTCCGGTGCCTCGCACCCTGACCCGCACACAACAGGCTCGACGCCAACGGGTGATTGACGCCGCCATGTCGCTCGGTCTCGACGGTGGCTACGACGCCGTGCAGATGCGTGATGTCGCCGCCCGGGCTGACGTGGCCATGGGCACGGTGTACCGCTACTTCACCAGCAAGGATCATCTTCTGGCCGCCACCTTGGTCCACTGGGTGGAGCAGCTGGACGCCAGGTTGGCGCAGCTTCCTGCCCAGGGCGATTCCGTCGCCATCCGGGTCATCGACGTGCTCGATCGAGCCTTGAGGGCCATGGGTCGCCAGCCCCAACTGGTCAGCGCGGTGTTCACTGCCCTCGCCTCTCCCGACCCCGCAGCCGTCGAGTGTCAACAACAGGTGTCAGTCCTGATGGAAGGCATCATCACCCGGGCCATCGGCGAACCCCACCCACCCGACCTCGGCGATCGAGCTCGCATGATCGGCCACGTCTGGTACTCGGCCCTGGTCGGATGGGTCAATGGCTGGAGCAACATGAGCCGGGTGCACGACGAGTTGGTGGTGGCGGTCGAACTCCTTCTGCCCGCGGACATCTACGCCACCGCCTGACTAGCCTGTTCGACCCGTCGTCGAGCCGCACGTCGATTCGCCATCCGCATATCCGGGGGTGCGTAAACCCGCCTCCTCGGCCACGGTATCGTCCTGGGATGCCTTCGGCTATCGAAGTCCACGGTCTCACCAAACACTTCGGCAGCGTCCATGCCGTCGAAGACCTGAGTTTTGAGGTGGATACCGGTCGGGTGACCGGCTTCCTCGGTCCCAACGGATCCGGGAAGACCACCACCTTGCGCATGCTCCTCGGTTTGGTGGCGATCACCAGCGGGACGGCCACGTTCGGCGGTCGCACCTACGAAAAGCTTCACAAACCGACCCACCACGTGGGCGCTGTGCTCGAGGCCACCAGCTTCCATCCCTCCCGCCGGGCGGAGGACCACCTCAAAATGGTGGCGATCGGAGCCGGCATCCCCCTGTCCCGGGTCGACCAGACCCTCGAGTTGGTCGGTCTCTCCGATGTCGCCCGC
Source organism: Acidimicrobiaceae bacterium (assembly GCA_003152015.1). Classification (GTDB taxonomy): domain Bacteria; phylum Actinomycetota; class Acidimicrobiia; order Acidimicrobiales; family RAAP-2; genus DASZIT01. Next base: position 59,946 of record PLZF01000023.1, read on the forward strand.
CGCCGGGTGGGCAAGTTCTCCCTGGGCATGCGGCAACGGCTGCAGCTGGCCACTGCCCTGCTGGGCGACCCCGAGATCCTCATCCTCGACGAGCCGGCCAATGGTCTCGATCCCCAGGGCATCCAGTGGCTCCGCACCTTCATCCGCTATCAGGCGTCCATTGGTCGATCCATCCTCGTCTCCTCCCACCTCCTGTCCGAAATGGAAGAGACGGTCGACGATGTGGTGATCGTATCCGAGGGTCGGTTGGTGCTCCAGACCACCCTGGCCGATCTGGCCGGCCGGGCCGGAACCTCCAACGGCATGCGGGTGCGGTCCCCCGAGATCGGCCGCCTCATCGAAATCCTGACTGCCACCCAAGTCGGCTACCGACCCACCGCCCCCGACACCATCGCCATCGACGGTGCCACCCCCGAATGGCTGGGCCCGGTCCTGGCCCAAAACCAGATAGTCGTCTACGAACTGATCCACGACCGTGGCAGTCTCGAAGATGTGTTCCTCAACCTGACCCAGGGATTCGCCTCCACCTTTCCGGCGACCGCCGGCGCCGGCGCCGGGCCCGGGACGTCACATGCGGGCCCCACGCCGATGCCTGGAGGTGTCTCGTGATTGCCATCGTCCGCTCCGAATGGCTGAAGCTCCGCACCACCGCGGTGCCGTGGGTGCTGGCCGGCATCGCTCTCCTCATCAACGGACTGTTCATCCTCGTCATCTTCCTCACCCACAACGGCGGCGCGGGTAGAGGCGGTCAGGGTGGCGGAGGGTTCGCGTCCTCCGGCGATACCATCCCCCACACCACCCAACAGCTCAGGAATCTGCTGGGCTCAGGCTTCCAGGGGTACCTGTTCGCGCTGTTGCTCGGCGTGTTGTGCATCACCGCCGAGTTCCGCCACAAGACAGTCACCACCACATTCCTCATCACACCGGTACGCCCAGTCATGGTGGCCGGAAAACTCATCACTGCCGCCATCGGCGGTGCCGTCCTGGCCATCATCATGTTGGTCTCCACCCTCGTCGGTGGAGGTCTCGCCCTGGTCGGCCGGGGAGGATCATTCTCCGCCCTCCTCCATCAGGTCCCGGCGGTGGCCCCCGGGATGATCCTCGTCTTCATCCTGTTCGCCATACTGGGTGTCGGCATCGGATCGCTGCTCACCAACCAGGTGGCCGCCATCGTGGTGACGCTGGGGTGGTTCGTCATCCTGGAGGGGATTCTGGTCAGCCTGGTGAACGGTGCGGCCAAGTGGGTCCCAACCGGCGCGGCCGAGGCCGCGGCCAACCTCACCCGGAATCGCGGAGATTTTTCGTTGTTCCTCTTCAACTGGTGGCAGGGCACCCTGTTGATGTTGGCGTACGGACTGGTCTTCGCCCTCGTCGGTTCGATCATCCTCACCCGACGCGACATCACCTGATCCGCCGATGGCCGCCGTCTTCCCCGACAACCGCCTTCCGGACCACGGTGCCGATGCGGACACCGTGCTGGCCCGCATGGGCGGACTCCGGGCCGACGACCTCGACTGGAAGGGTGGCCGGGTCTTCAGCCTGGTCTACTCCGCCGGTGATGCCGTCCATGACCTTCTCCAACAGGCCTCCAACCTGTACTCGGCGGAGAACGCCCTCAATACCATGGTGTTCCCCAGCCTGGGTTGGATGCAGCACGACATCGTCACCATCACCGCCGGACTGCTGGGTGCCGACCAGGTGGCCGCGGACGGGACCGGCGACGTGGGTGGGTACCTGACCTCAGGGGGGACCGAATCGCTGCTGCAGGCGACCAAGACTGCCCGGGACTGGGGCCGGGCATCGGACCGGCCCATCGAACGCCCGAACATGGTGCTGGCCACCAGCGGCCATGCCGCTTTCGAGAAGGCGGCCCACTACTTCGATGTCGAGTCCCGCCGGGTACCGGTGGGAACCGACTTCCGGGCCGACCTGGATGCCATGGCCAATGCCATCGATGACAACACGGTGCTCGTTGTCGGCTCAGCCCCCTCCTATCCCCAGGGCGTAATCGATCCGATCCCCGAGCTGGCCGCGCTGGCCTCCGAACGCGGGATCCTGTGCCACGTGGATGCATGTATGGGTGGTTTCATCCTGCCGTTCCTAGGACAACTCGGTCACGTGACCAAACGGTGGGATCTGTCGGTTCCCGGCGTCACCTCCATCTCCGCTGACCTCCACAAGTACGGCTACGGGTCCAAGGGGGTGTCGGTGGTGCTTTACCGCACCCGCGAGTTGGCCCGGCTCCAGCCGTTCATCACCAGCAATTGGTTGGGCGGTCTCTACGGCTCTCCGTCGATGGCCGGCACCCGGCCGGCCGGTCCGATCGCGGCCGGGTGGGCGGTCCTCCACTACCTGGGGAACGACGGCTATCTGCGGTTGGCCGAGGACACCTGGGGGGCTGCCACCACCATTCGCGGTGCCATCGAGCGGGCTCCCGGCCTGGCCGTCCGGGGAGACCCCGACGCCACCGTGTTCGCCTTCGGGGGCGAACTGGCTCGAGCTGGGTCACCCGTGGGGGGCATCGACACCTTCGCCCTGGGTGACCATCTGGCCGATCGGGGAGGCTGGTACTTCGACCGACAGTCTCCGCCCGACAGCCTGCACGCCACCGTGCACGCCGGTCACGCCGCAGTAGCCGACGACCTCGCCGCCGATATCACCGCGGTAGCTGCCGAGTTGGCAGTGTCGGGGGCCACGGCGGCCAACCGCGACACCACCTACGGGACCGAGTAGTCGCCTACTTCGCACGCCCCCGGCGACGTCCCATTGACCCGAAGGTCGTTGCCATATAAACATTCTGGCGTGACCGGTCGCCCCGCAGCTCGAACAGGAGCCAGGGCGGATCGGAAGGGCGGCAACCTGGGCGGATGCGCAGCCGGGGAGCCTGTGGCCGGAAGCACCGATAGCGGCGACATCCCGTTCTACCAACTCTTCGCCGACGACCCAACCACTTCCGATGTGCCTGACCACGTTGCCGGCTTCCTCAATCTGTGCTTTGCCCGTTCGCTGCTAAAGGAGAGCCTCGACCGCCACCTCCGCGCTTCCGCCGGCATCACCCTGGCCCAACACGAGGTGCTCTACCGCCTCAGCCTGGCCCCCGGCGGTCGACTCCGCATGGCTGGCCTGGCCGACATGCTCCTGGCTTCGAAGAGCGGGTGCTCGAGATTGGTGGACCGCATGACGGCCCGGGGACTGGTGGAACGCGAGCCATCGTCCACCGATCGGCGGTTGGTATTCGCCGTCTTGACCCCTACCGGCCGATCCACCCTGGTGCGATCGAGGCCGATCTTTTTGGCCGGAGTCACCTCCGCCTTCGGTGAGCATCTCGATGGCGATGATCACGAGACGTTGCAACGAATTTTGCAAAAGTTGCTGGCCGCTCACGACGCGTGGGACGTACGCCGGTGTGAGCCTCCGAGCCATGACCTTTCGATGAAACCTCGATGAAGCAAGAAACGATGTGATGGATAAGAAGTGGTGGACCCTTGTCGCCGTGTGCACGGGAACGTTCATGCTCCTGTTGGACATCACAGTTGTGAATGTCGCACTCCCCGACATCCAGCAGTCCTTGCATGCGAGTTTCACCGATCTCCAATGGGTGATCGATGCCTACTCCCTCACCCTGGCCGCCTTTCTTCTCACCGCTGGCGTGGTCGGGGACATGTTCGGCCGTCGGGAGATCTTTGCCATCGGGCTCGGCGTGTTCTCCGTGTCGTCGTTGGTGTGCGGGCTCTCGACCTCGGTGCTCATGCTCAATCTGTCCCGCGGCGCGCAGGGTCTCGGCGGCGCCATCATGTTCGCCACCTCCCTGGCCCTGATCGCCCAGGCCTTCCAGGGCAGGGACCGTGGCACCGCCTTCGGAATCTACGGTGCAGTGATCGGGGGCGCGGTGGCGGTCGGCCCCCTCGTCGGCGGCATCATCACCAGTGGCATCGGATGGCGATGGATCTTCTTCGTCAACCTCCCGATCGGGGTGGTGGCCATCTTCACCACCCTGACCCGCATCGAGGAGTCGAAGGACCCGAACACCCGACGGATCGACTGGATTGGCGTGATCTCGTTTTCCCTCTCGCTGTTTCTCTTGGTCTTCGCCCTGGTCCGGGGCAACAGCGAAGGATGGTCGAGCACCACCATCGTGGGAATGCTCATCGGGTCCGGTGTGCTGATGGTTGTCTTTCTGGTGGCCGAGCTGCGGCAGAAGGACCCCATGCTCGACCTCTCGCTCTTCCGGCGGCCGGCCATGGTCGGTGTTTCCATCGCCTGCTTTGCCATCTCCGCGTCGATCTTCGCCATGTTCCTGTACCAGACGCTCTACTTCCAGGACGTCCTCGGGTACAGCCCGCTCGCCGCCGGGGTCCGGTTCCTCCCCGTCACCGTGCTGGCGTTTGTGGTCGCACCGGTGGCGGGAAAGTTGACAGTACGGGTTCAGTCTCGGTACCTGATGGGACTGGGATTGCTGCTGGTGTCGATCGGCTGCCTCTTGATGGCCAACACCGCCGCCGACTCCACCTGGACGGTTCTCCTTCCCGGCTTCATCGTGGCCGGTCTCGGCATGGGAATCGCCAACCCGGTGATGGCGTCGGCCTCGGTGGCCGTGGTGCCGCACGAGCGCAGCGGCATGGCTTCAGGATCGGCCAACACTTTCCGGCAAGTGGGGATCGCTACCGGAATCGCCGGGCTCGGTGCCGTCTACCAGAGTCAGATTCAATCAAAGACGCTCAGCACCCTGGCCGGATCGGCCAGTGGTCATCAGGTGATCATCCAGGGTGGGGCCCGCCTCAACCGGGCCATCACCGAAGGCGGGGTACGGCAGTTGGCCGCCAACATTCCCGTGCCCGGTGTACGCCACGCGCTGCTCCACGCCTACCAGGTCGGGTTCACCTCCACCTTCAACCAGCTCTTGATCATCTCCACGGTAGTCGCCTTCGCCGGATCGGTGGCGGCATTCGCGCTGGTGCGCCAGCGCGACTTCGTGATCAATCAGGCCTTCGGCCCGCCGGGAGCCGCACCGACGGGTGGACCGAGATCGGGGGCCACCGCGCCGGCCCCTGCGGCCGCCGCCCCTGCGGGTTGACCCGCTTCATCGGCGGGGCCGACGCCCGATGACCAAGATTGAAGCTGACGGACCATCAGTCAAGTTGTTCGCGGTCATCCAAGGCGAGATCTACAGTGCAGCGTCACCACAGAGGAGTCATTGATGCAGACACGGCTGACCGAAATACTCGGAATCGAACACCCGGTGATGTTGGCCGGCATGGGTGGCGTTGCCTACGCCCCCTTAGTGGCCGCGGTGTCCGAAGCCGGTGGGTTCGGTTGCCTCGGTGCCTCCACCATGGGCCCCGATCGCATGATGGCCGAGATGAAAGAGGTGCGGGAAACCACCTCGAAGCCATTCGGCGTCGACCTCTTGACGGCCATGCCCGGGGGCATGGAGGCCCAGGTGGAACAGATCATCGAAGGTGGCGCCACCGTCTTCGTGGCCGGGCTCGGGGTTCCCAGTGATGTGGTGGACCTGTGCCACCGCAGCGGGCTGTTGGTGGTCAATATGTGCGGGAAGGTTGACCACGCCCGTCGGGCCGTCGACGCTGGGTGCGACATCGTGGTTGCCCAGGGCACTGAAGCCGGCGGACATACCGGCACGGTGGCCACCATGCCGTTGGTTCCCCAAGTGGTCGACGCGGTGGGTAGCCACGTTCCCGTAGTGGCGGCGGGGGGCATCTTCGACGGCCGGGGATTGGCGGCAGCATTGGCACTCGGTGCCGATGGTGTGTGGATCGGAACCCGCTTCATCGCCACTCCTGAAGCCCACGGGGTCTCCGGGTACAAGGATGCGCTAATCAATACCGCAGAAGACGGCACGGTGGTGAGTCGGGCGTACTCGGGAAAGACGATGCGGGTGATACGGAACGAGTACACCGCTTTCTTCGAGAAGAACCCCGGTGAGCTCACTGCCTTCCCCGAGCAACTCGGGCGATCGGTCACCGACGGGACGTTCCACCTGGGTGGAGGCGAAGACACACCGGACATCGATCCGAACCGCGAGTGCTACCCGACCGGGCAGGGGGTGGGGGCCATCCGAACACTGATTCCCGCCGCCACGCTGGTGGCACAGATCGTCGAGGATGCCTCCAAGGTGCTCAGCCGTATGGGCCAGATCATCGGGGTCCCAGGAGCTTCTTGATCACCCGGGAATAGGTGGTCGACGGCTATTATCCAGGTCACCATGAGTGACAGCTCCACCTCCCGATCCGCCACGGTGACTGGACTGCGAACCATGGCACGGCGCCACCCCGACCGGATTCCGGCCACCAGCTTCCCCAAGGCGCTCCGACGGTCGATGAAGTCCAGCGTCCGTATGGTGCCCGGAGCCATTTCGGTGGACAGGCGCCAGTTGCGTTTCGCGGTGTCGGACAATGAGAAGGTTGTCGGGCCCGACGGTGCGGGGAGTCCGCCGGTGTGGGCCATCAACCTGCACGGTTTCTTTGCCGGCGGCGGGATGTACTGGCGAGAGAGTGCCCGGTTGGCCGAGACGCTCGGTTGGAGGATCATCACGCCCAGCCTCCCCGGATTCGGCGGCAGTGATCCCCTCGAATGGGGCCACGTTTCCATGGCGGATTTGGCAGAGCAGATCACCGCCATCGCCGACCATGTCGGAGCCGGTCCCGCGGTGGTCCTCGGGCATTCGATGGGCGGTGCGGTGGCCGTCCAGTACGCTGCCACCCATCCCGAACATACCCTCGGAATCATCTACCGGGACGGTGTCGCCACCCCGGCGTGGAAACAGCGGCACGGACTGATCCCCACCCTGTTGGCCCCGATCGCACCGGAGATCGCCGCCCTCGCCGACTTCACCTTCTCCTTGCTCGTTGAAGGCCCCGACTTTTTCGTGGGTCGCATGTACTCCACCGTTCGCTCCATACTCCCCGATGCCCGGCGCAATATCCGGGCACTCGGTCGGACTCTGCCGGTGGCCAGCATGCTGCTGGACATGGACCTGCGGGCCGACGTGGAGGCCATTGCCGAGCGAGGTGACATCCCGGTCCTCCCCATCTGGGGGGTATTCGACCGGATCGTCAACCGCGAAACGGCCGATGAGTTCGCGGCACTTTCCGGCATGAAGGTCCAATGGGTTCCCGGCGGTCACGCCTGGATGTTCGCTCGTCCCCAGGGACAGTCAGAGGTCCTCCGCTACCTCGATGTCGGGCTCGGCTTTCTCGAGCAGGTCGAGGACCGGTGGCGATTGCTCAACGGCCGACCGGCGGTGCGCACCGGTGCCACCACCTCGGGACCCCGTTCGGGTGTCCCCTCCCTGCGTAGCGTCAGCTGACCCCATGTCGGATCGCACGGGGTAGAACCGGACACGAAGAGCCGCGGTTCTGTGGTCAGGGGCCTGCTGGGCCTTCGTCGGGTCAGCTAGCCCCCACCATCCACCTCACAGCCCGCCACACCTGATTTCACCCTTTGCGTGGGTCCCGGCCAGGGTGGTCGGTCCCGATCAGGTAGCGGCGAGCTCAGCGGCAGGGTCCTTTACGTAGATGCTGGATCGCGGCGCCGCCATCATCTGGCGCAGGAGCGGCTCAAAGTGTTCGAGCAGCATCGTGTCATAAGCGGGATCGAAGGCTGGTTGGTCGTATTCGGCACAGAACTCCGCGGTGTAATCGAAGTACTCGTTCCCCCGGAACTGCTCACGGGAGTCGCGGTCGAGACCGAGATGGTGGAAGAAGAAATATCCCTGGAAGATCCCGTGCTTCTCGACCATCCAGTGGTTCTGCTCGCTCACGAACGGCTTCACTACTGCCGCGGCGATATCAGCGTGGTTGAACGATCCAAGCGTGTCGCCGATGTCGTGCAGGAGAGCGCAAAACACGTACTCGTCGTCACGCCCGGCGCGCTGGGCGCGGGTGGCGGTCTGCAGGCTGTGTTCGAGCCGATCGACGGCAAAGCCCCCGTAGTCCCCACCCAACAACCGGAGGTGGTCCAGCACCCGATCCGGCAGCCCGGCGGCGGCATACATCGCCTCGGTGGCGATGATGTCCCAGTCGGCTTTGGTGCCCTCGTCCATCGAGTGGAACTTGGCACGTGGCTTGGTGAGAGATTCGCTCATTCGTTCCTCCTAAAGGACCGGGCACTTAGTGTCCAGGCTATCCCTTCGCGATCGGCTGTGACTGGCAGTCCCAGCCCGGGCAGCCGAACCCAAGCGGGAACCTCGGGACCTGCTCAGGGTGTGGGTCTGGCCAGGCGAGCAGCGCGCAATGCCGGGCAACGCACCTTGCCGGCGTCGTCGGCCTCGGAGGAAAGAGCCACGATGGCGTCCGGGACGTTGCCCAGGTCGTCATCGGGTAGACCGATGACCTACGAGTCCGCCACCGATGGGTGCTCGGAGAATACGGCCTCGATCTGGGCGGGATACAGGTTGGATCCGCCGACCGGAATCATGTGGTGTCACGGTCGGTAAGATAGAGATAGCCGTCAGCGTCCATCCAGCCCACGTCGCCCAGGGTTTCCCATCCGTCGCCCCCGGTGCGGGCTTTCGCCCCGATATAGCTGTAACTCTTGCGGGCGCCTTCAGGCTGGCGAATCCACACCGAACCGATGTCGCCGCTGGCCGATCGACCGCCGTCGGCATTGCGGATCTGTATCTCACCGGAAATCGGCCGGCCGGCCGAACCGCGGGATGCGAGCCACGCGGTGCCGTCGATAAAGGTGGTCATCTGGTCCTCGGTCCCTCCGTAGAACTCGAGGATGGTCGATGGCCCCAGCCAGTTGATCCAGGCCTGTTTGAGCCACTGCGGGCACGGAGCTGCCACGTGGATGACCCCCATGAGCGATGATAGATCGTGGCCGAGGCGGAACGGCTCGGGCAGCCGCCAGATCCGCTGCATCATGGTGTGAACGACATACATCCAGTCGACCCGGTGTTGCTCGACCAGTGCCAGCGCTTCGTCGGCGTCGAATCGGGGCATGACGACCACATGGCTGCCGGTGAACAGCGCGGCCAGCGCATAGATGAACGGACCGTTGTGGTGCATGGGGCCGGTAACCAAGTGCACGCCGTTCTCCGGCATACGGGTGTACACCGCATGAATGGTGACATTGCTCAACATTCAGTAAAACGATGTCTCCGAACGGACTCATAACGAGTGCGTAAACATGGCGGAACTGAGGAACGCTGAACATGCCCGACCGGACGTTTACCGAGGTCAGTACGAGACTCACGGAAGCTACCGGAAGCAGGCGATTCCCGAGTTGTAGGCCAGTCTGTAAGACAAGATCGGCGCTGGCAGTACGTGTTCCGGCGCCGTCTCCTCCTCGCCTCAATCGGCTCGCGATTCACTGATGTGTCGGCGAGCGAGATGAGTTCCAAGCTGTCTTGGACGACTATCTCAACGCTCCAACGGATCACCGTCCAGAAGCCGAACCTTGGTCGGCTGGCCGCTGCCGCGTCTTCCTGAGCCATCTTGCCGACCAGCGCGCCGTAGCCGACCAGATGACGAGCGTGCTCGACTGGTGGGGTATCGACGGATTCGTAGCCCACAAAGGCATCGATCCAGGCAAAGCGTGGGTGCGGGTGATCAACGCCGCTCCCTCCACTTCCGACGCTCTTGCGCGGCCTGACGCAGGACGTCATCGACTGAGGGTTCTGGCCCGACCACACGGTGTGTCCGAATCGGGTGGTACCTGGGAGCTCGACGAGGTGCGGCGCGCGTCACCGGACCGATGGCGACCTACACGATGCCAGCAGGCGGCGATGACTCCCGGTCGGGAAGTAGCATTTCCATGGTGAACGCGATGGAAGTGCTGCCCGAGGATGAATGCCTTGAGCTACTCGGCTGCCACTCGGTTGGACGCATCGCCGTCGTCCGTGGCAACCAGCCACTCATCTTTCCCGTCAACTATATCCTCGAAGGGCGAATCGTGGTCTTTCGGACCGATCCCGGTACCAAGCTTACCTGGGCTACGCACGGTCGCGTGGCCTTTGAGATCGATTCAACCGATCTGTTTTACCGAGAAGGGTGGAGCGTCCTCGTGCAAGGAATTGGTGAGGTGATCACCGATGCTCCGGACACTTGGTCCGAGTGCATCTGGGCACGTGCACTCGTACCGTGGGCAGGCGGAGCAAAAGACTACTGGGTCGCCATCGCGTCTCCGGTCTTCTCCGGGCGACGCATCACCCACCGCGCCTCGTGACAAGAATCGTGCCCGTCCGAGAACGGCATGCGCTTCGTGACGACCGCGGCGGTGTGCCAGCGTCGACCTGGTCGATCACATCGTCTCGCCCCTCTCGTCTTCCACGCTGTCGGTGGCGAACTGCTCCAACAGCGCCGAGAGTGTCCCGGGACCTCGATGACCTTCTTCGCCTTGTCCAGCTCACCGGCCAGCCGCTGGTTGTCCTTTTTCAGCCGGGCGACTTCGCGATCCCGGGGGTCTGTGGCCTGGCGACCGGCCGGACGGGCCGGGGCTTTAACGGCACCCCGGTCACGCTGCTTGCGCCATTCGGTGAGGAGTGACGAGTACAGCCCCTCGCGGCGCAGCAGTATTCCCTTGTCGACCTTTCCCAGGGTGTCGTACTCGGCGAGGATCTTCGCCTTGTACTTCGCCGGGAACCGGCGTGGCCCCCGAGCAAACAACGCAACAGGACCGTACACTGTCTCTCGACCCGCTACACCGAGCGAACGCTGTTGCGGGTGTGCGCTTCGACTCATCTGAGATTGGCAACGACATGTCGGAGATCCTGGCCTACGGGACGGTGGTCTTGTCGCCTGCGCCGAGGCCT
>PLZF01000022.1 GCA_003152015.1 Acidimicrobiaceae bacterium
AACGCCGTCCACACCATCAGCCAGGCCGACGTGAACGCCGGGGTGGTCAACAACACGGCCACCGCCCACGGCACCCCGCCCTCGAGAACAGTCAAGACCTCGCCTATTACCGCGACTCCCTCGTCCACGATAACTCCTGTCGCTAGTGCGCCGATAACCCCTACGACCACCACTACTACTACGACAACGACACCCCCGAGTCAGCCAGCTCCTTCCGCCGCCAATCCGCAAGGTACCCAGACTCCAGGGCAGCCCAGTGATCCGCCGGCCCTTGCCTTCACTGGCATAAAATCGCTCGCTCTTGAAGTTTACGGTGGACTTATCCTCATCGGCGTGGGCCTGTCGCTTCTCCTAGTGAGCCGGCGTCGTCGTGCCCGCAACGAGGCAGGGACTGCGGAATGAGTAGGTTCAGCCAGTCAGGAGGAGTTCCGGTGAGAATTGGACGACAACAATGAATAGGCTGAGCGCAACTGTCCGAGGCGCGATCTCCATTGGGTGTGCTCTGAGTGCCACTTTGATATTGGCGGGGTGCTCGAATAGCACTAATGCATCGAGCAGTCCACCGAGTACAAGGGCGATGACCAGTCCGCGAATGACGATCGAGCTGTCACCGACGAGCGTTCCGACTGATCCGCGGCTCACGGTTAGGAATGATCCGGTTGCTCGAAGAGACGTGTCCGAAACATCGTGCCAGTACAGCGGTGGTGGTTGGGCGATGAGTGGGAGCGTCACGAATTCCACGAATGGCCCTGCCACGTACGTGTTGCAGATCACCTACACCGACTTGCACTCGACCGTTCAAAATGTCGAGAAGACATCGGTGTCACCGGCGTCCGGGATGTCGCTGAAGTGGAGCACGACCTGGAAGACGAGCCAGGCAACCGGCATTGTCTGCGTGTTGGACGCAGTGTCGAGAAGTTGAACCCCGCTGGGTTCCAGGGGATGACAACAGAGGTGAGGTGATCTTCCTCACCGCTCATATCCGATGTGCCCCTAAAGCCTCATCTGGCCAGTTCACTCTCCTCGAACGGGGGGCCGTCAGGGTCCCAACCGTTACGAGTCTTCCGGTAGGGGTACCACCGACCGTCCCGTCCCAGCCGGAGCTGCTCCTCGTCCCGGGTAAGTCGGTTCCGTCGGGTGATGGTGGACGGGCCCAGTCGTTCACGGCCCGGCTCGAGCTCACCCGGGTGTGGATCCCACGAGTCGACCAGGGTGGCAAAGCCTCCGGTTCCCCCGTCGTGCCAGGCCAACGCTCGACGCTCCAGCTCGCGTGGCGCCACTCCCGTCCTCCGGGCCAGATCAGACAAGCTGGGCCCGAATTCCGCTTCGGCGCCGCCGGTTTCGAAGAGGGCGGCGGCCCATCGCGCGAGATCCTGGTCTACCGACAGGTCGAGCCCAGTCTCGAGATCCCCCGACGCCAGTGCCCAGGCTCTTGAAGCGGCGTCGTAGGCCAGCAAACGCAACGAGTCCACATCGAGTCCAAGGTCAGCTGGCGGGTCGGCCAATCCGATGTTCGGGCGCCCGGGCACGTGGGGTGGGGACGGTACCGGCGGGATCGGCCCTGCCGTCCGGGACCAGGCATCACTGGCCAGTACCCCGTCGTCGACGTCAGTCCCGTCTCTCTGATCGCCTGCATGGACCGGGCTCATCGGTCATCATCCGACGAGCTGAGAGTGACCAGTTCCGCCAACTGATCGTCCGAGAGATCGGTCAACCAGGCCTCTCCCTCGCCCACCACCGCCTCGGCCAGACCGCGCTTGCGTTCGAGCATGATGGCGATCCGATCCTCCAGGGTGCCCTCGGTGACCAGACGGTGCACCTGCACCGGTCGATCCTGGCCGATCCGGTGGGCACGGTCGGTGGCCTGATCCTCGACGGCCGGATTCCACCACCTGTCGTAATGGATCACATGGGTGGCTCGGGTCAGATTGAGACCGACCCCACCGGCCTTCAACGACAGGAGGAATACCGGCGCCTCGCCGGCCTGGAATGCCTCCACTATCTTTTCTCGGCGGTGGGTCGCCACTCCACCGTGGAGGAACAGCGTTCCCACTTCGAGATCCTTCAGGCGGGACTCGACCAGCGAGAGCATCTCCACGAACTGGCTGAACACCAGAACCGACTCACCTTCGGCCAAGATCACCTCGAGTAGCTCCTCGAGTGCCGACAGCTTGCCCGATCGGCCCATCACCGGAGCCGCCTCATGAAGATACTGGGCCGGATGGTTGCAGATCTGCTTCAACACGGTAAGCAGCCGTAGGACAAGTCCCCGTCTGGTGATCCCGGTGCGTTGTCCGATGTCAGCCAATGCCCCCGACACTTCGGAGGCGTACAGCGTCGCCTGCTCCGGAGTCAGCGGGACCGGAAGGTCGGAGACAGTCCGCGGTGGCAGTTCCGGTGAGATCGTCGGGTCACTCTTGCGGCGGCGGAGCAGAAACGGACGGATGATCCGGGTGAGCCGGGCGGTGACCTCGATGTCGTGGTACCGCTCGACCGGAACGGCAACCGATCGGCGAAACCGTTGGAGTGGACCCAGCAGCCCCGGTGTGGTCCAGTCGAGAATGGACCAGAGCTCCGTCAATCGATTCTCCACGGGGGTGCCGGTCAGCGCCACCCGGGCGGATGTCCGTATGGCACGCAACGACCGGGCCGTCTCGGACGACGGGTTCTTGGCGTGCTGGGCTTCGTCGGCCACTACCAACGAGAACCCGGCCGCGGACAGTATCGAATGGTCCCGGCGAACGACCCCATAGGTGGCGAGGACGACCTCACCCTCTGCCAGGTCCTCGAGATGACGGTCGCCACCGTGATATCGGCGGACCGGCACCTCGGGGGCGAACCGCTTCAACTCACGTTCCCAATTGCCCAGCAGGGAGGTGGGACACACCACCAACATGGTGCCCTCGCGGCGGGCACGACGATGAAGATGGAGGGCGATGACCTGAATCGTCTTCCCCAGACCCATGTCATCCGCCAAACATCCGCCCAGACCGAGTTGGCACATCTGCTCGAGCCAGGCCACCCCCCGGAGCTGATACGGGCGTAGTTCCCCGACCAAGCCAGGAGGCGGAGCCAGCCCGTGGTCGGGTCCGTCCTCGCCCAGCTTGGCCAGTCGCTCCACCAGATCGGCAATGGATCCCTTGGCCACCACCGGCACCCGCTCACCGCTGAGTTCCGCTTGACCACCGAGGAGCGAACCGATGGCTTCGCCGGTCCCCATGCGGCCCACCCGACCCGACGTGGCCTTCTCCACCAGAGCAAGGTCCGCCATCATCCACCGACCCCGTAGTCGGACAATTCCGCCCTTGGCACCCTCCAGCCGCTCGAGCTCCTCCTCGGAGAGGACGACACCATCCATCGCCACCCGCCACCGGAATTCGAGAACCGCGTCGAGGGTCAGTGCACCATCGATCGGCGTGCCCGCCACGGTGGCCGGCAACGAGATGGCCGCCTGCAAGGTGAGTCCCGAGGACGGGAGCTGTGACGGCCACACCACATCGATCCCTGCTCTGCGCAGGGCCACTGCCCCGTCTCCGGCCAGGTCTTCGATGGAGTGGTCATCAAGGGTGAGCACGCCCGGCGACCCCTCATCGGTGAGAGGCAACAGTGGCGGCCATGCCCGGGCCCCCCGGGACAGTGTCAACCGGAGCCCCTCTCCGACCTGGTCACCGAGCCGGACAAGGTCGCCAGGCGGCATGTCGGCGAGCTGGGCCGCATCCACCACCAAGCGTGGATCGTCCCGACTGGTCACCTGCACCACCCCGCGGGCGGCGGGTTCGGGCCAACTCTGGTCTGGTCCCGGTGGGTGACCGAACTCCACTCGGAGTGCCACATCCGGCCCCGCCTCGACCTGGTGGTCGGCACTGGCCAGCCACTGGCGGAGTTCACCGGCGAACTGATGCGCCTGGCCCGAAAAGAGCGGGGAGCCGGTCACCAGCTCCGCGGCCGGCGGGCGGGCCAGGGAATCGGCCAGTGCGTCCCACGCCGCACGGATCAGCCACGACGGTGAGTGCAGGCGAACCGGAGCCGAGCCCCCGATGGGGAGGGCATGCGCCCAGGTTGGGAAGGCATTCGCCAACTCCTCGATCAAACCGAGGTCATCCGGCCCCAGTGGCCCGGCTCTCCACCCGTCATGTCCCGAAGCGGTGACTGTCGGAATGAGCCGCCCGCGGGCCAACACGCCCAGACCCGCCGTCACCGCTGACGCCCACGCCGTGGCGCTCGGGCGGGGCGGGGTCAAGGGGTGATCGCTGTCCAACTCCAAAAGTAACGGGAGCGTCTCCGCCACCGAGAGGTAGGTGGCCGGTACCCGATGACGACGGATACCCCGTCCGGCCGGCGCCACCACATCCACCTGGTCGACACGGCTGCCGCCGGGAGGTTGCGGGGCAAGGCTCTTTGCCCGCGGGTCGAACACGACAAATCGTCCGGAGCGGGGAGGATCAGCCGGCTCGAAGGTGACTTCTCGACCCAACAAGATCCCTGGTTGTGCCCAGGGACCGTCAGGATCATCGTGGTCAGGCCGATCCGTCGTCTCGATCGGGCTCTGGGGCATGCGATGGCAAAACTATCCCGGTTGCCGGCCGGTGCCGCACGCCGTGGAGAACCGACTGTGGCCCTGCTCTCACCATGTATCGATGCAGGCCCGCTTTTTGCCAGTCCGCACCGGCGTGGGGGGCACCGCCCGGAGGGTCTCGATGATCCGGATGCGGGAGTCGGCCGGGTCGATGACATCGTCGATTTCGAAGGCGGTGGCCACATTGAGGGCCTTGCCGTGCTCGTAGGCCCGCGCCACCATCGCTTGGAAGAGCTCTTCGCGGTCCTCCTGGTTATCCACCGCGTCGAGTTCGCGGCGGAACCCCAGCCGAACGGCACCTTCGAGACCCATGCCGCCGAGCTCTCCGGTCGGCCACGCCACCGTGAACAATGGGGACCGAAAACTCCCACCCGCCATCGCTTGTGCGCCCAGGCCATACCCCTTCCGCAGAATGAAGGTGAAAAACGGGACAGAGAGGCTGGCGCCGGTCACGAAGAGGCGACTGAAGTGGCGCACCTGCCCACTCCGTTCCGCCTCGGGTCCCACCATGAACCCCGGAGTGTCACAGAGGAAGAGGATGGGAAGATCGTGGCCGTCACACAGTTGCAAAAAGCGCGCCGCCTTGTCGGCCCCGTCGCTGTCGATGGCACCACCGAGATGAGCCGGGTTGTTGGCCACCACACCCATGGGTCGGCCTTCCACCCGGATCAGCGCAGTCACGATCCCGGGGCCGAAGGCCGACCGCAGCTCCAACACCGATCCGGTGTCGGCCAAGGTATCGATGACTACCCGAATGTCGTAGACCCGCAAGCGGTTTTCGGGAATGCTCGAACGGAGAAGTCGTTGGTCGGCACATGACCACTCATCGATGGAGCCTTGAAAGTACGAGAGATAGCGCTTGGCCAGTTGGACAGCGTGGGCGTCATCCTCCGCCACCAGATCCACCACTCCATTGGTCGTCTGCATCTCGATCGGACCGATCTCGTCCGGCTCGAATGTTCCGAGCCCCCCACCTTCGATCATCGCCGGCCCGCCCATACCGATCGATGCATCTTTGGTGGCGATCACCACGTCGCAACATCCGAGGAGAGCGGCGTTGCCGGCAAAACACCGTCCCGAGGCGATCCCCACCATCGGGACCAGGCCACTCAACCCTCCGAATAGGGCGAATGCCATGCAATCCAACCCGGTGATCACCGCATAGTCGGTGTCCCCGGGGCGCCCCCCTCCTCCTTCCGCGAACAGTACGACAGGTAGCCGCAACCGCTCGATCAGATCGAACATCCGGTCCTTCTTGCGGTGATTCTGTTGGCCCTGGGTCCCGGCCAGGACTGTGTAATCGTAGGAAAGGGCCGCGCAGGTAGCGGCCTCTGGCCCGAACTGCTCACCGTTGATGCGCCCGATACCTGCGACCAGGCCGTCCGCCGGGGTCCGTTCGATCAACTCTTGAAGATCGCGCCGGCCCCGCTGGGCGGCGATGGCCAAGGAGCCGTATTCGGTAAAGCTCCCCGGGTCACAGAGGTCGTCGATATTCTCCCGGGCGGTGCGCCGGTCGCCCCGGTGTCGGCGGTCGACCACATCAGGTCGGCCGGAGTCGAGGACCAGCGACTGTCGCTCGATCGTCTCGGCCAGATCGGGCCGAATGGCATCGAGGTCCGCCACGGCCCTCGATTCGGCGGCAGGCTGATTCACGTCGCCTGGCTCGATGATCGCCACCGTGTCCCCGGCGGCCACCAGATCGCCGGCCCGCACCAGCACGGCACACACGGTGCCACCACAAGGAGCCACGACAACGTGTTCCATCTTCATCGATTCGATGATGGCGAGCATCCCCCCGGACGTGATCTCTTCGGTGACGATGGCTCCCACCTTGACCACCGTCCCCTGGAGAGGGGTCGGCACCGCGACTTGTGTCCCCGTCTTCACCTCGGGAGCATCTCTACTCACCGCAACCTCACCGGTCTCGGCATCCACTTCCCGTAGCGCCTCATGGTTGAACGCTATCCGCCCGATTCAGCTTCTTCCGCCAGGGTCAGCCACTGTTCCTCGGCGTCGTCCAGACTGGCCTGGGCTTCGGCCAGGTCGGAACCCACCTGAGCCATCTCGGCATGGCCGACGGCACCGGCCAAGGCCTCGACCAGTTTGTCTTTGCACCGGTGGAGCCGGGCCACCTCTTTCTCCATCTCCCGCAAACGACGATTGATGGGATTCACTACACGCCCGGGCCCGGAGCCCACCCCCTGCCGAGTCGAGGCAGGACCCGACGCGGGCGGGGAAGATCGGCGCGGTCCAGCGCCGGCGGCGCCCTCGACCTGGGCCAACCAGGCGTCCACACCGCCGGCTACCGGTGCCAGCGTCCCGTCCGGCTGAACCGCTATCAACCGATCGGTGGTCCGGCCGAGAAACGTCCTGTCGTGGCTGACAACCACCAATGCCCCCGGCCAATCTCCGAAGAAGTCCTCGATGATCCTCAGGGTGTCGAGGTCCAGGTCGTTGGTGGGCTCGTCGAGAAACAGGACGTTGGGTCGAGCCGCCAGTGCCAACAGCAGCTGGAGCCGCCGACGTTCACCTCCTGACAGTGTCCCCACCCGGGCAAATTGCAATCCATCGGTGAACCAGAACCTCTCCATCAGGGCCCCGTCCTCGAGGGAGCCCGGAGAGCGACCGGGGCCGGCCACCAGGTCGCGCACCCGCGCCCCGGCGTCGAGGTCGATGCCTCGCTGGTCGTAGTAACCAACCGCCACTGTGGGGCCGACATCGATCTGTCCGATGGTCGGAGTGAGGCGACCGGCCATGAGGTCGAGCAGGGTGGACTTCCCTGAGCCGTTGGCCCCGACAATTCCCAAGCGCTCGCGACGGCCGAGGGCAAGGTCGATCCCGGACAGCACCAGTGGGCCGTCCGTCCCGTAGCGGTACCCCACCCCGACACACTCGATCACCTTGTCCCCGAGACGCGGGGTGCCGAAACCCATGTCGAGTTCGGTGACACGCGAGGCTGCCTCGGGTCGATCCTCGATGAGCTTGAGCGCCGCATCGATGCGGGCCTGAGGTTTGCGGGACCGGGCCTGGGCCCCGCGCTTCAGCCAGGCCAGCTCCCTCCGGGCCAGGTTGCGGCGGGAGGCTTCGGCCGAAGCAGCCTGTTCCTCGCGATTGGCCCGGGCGGCCAGGTATGACCCGTATCCGCCCTCGTGCAGGTAGGCGTGTCCCCTGTCGAGCTCGAGCATCCGGGTGGTGACCCGATCGAGCAGGTGCCGGTCGTGGGTTACCAGTACCAGTCCGCCACGGAAATCGAGAAGCCACTTCTCGAGCCAGGCCACCGCGGCCAGGTCGAGATGGTTGGTGGGCTCATCGAGGACCAGCAACTCGGCCGGCTGCGACAGGACCCGGGCCAGGGCCACCCGCTTGGCCTGGCCGCCGGAGAGTTGCGAGGTATGGGTGCCCAGTTCCGCACCCATCCCCAGTCGTTCGAGTGCCGCCTCGGCTTCCCATCCTTCGCCGACCGCGGCCCTCACTGTCCCCGGTGGAAGCTGGGGATGCTGATCGAGAAACCCGACCCGGGTGCCGCTGCCCCTCCGCACCTTCCCTTCGGGAGCACTGTCGACACCCGCCACCAGCCGAAGCAGTGTGGACTTTCCGGTGCCATTGATGCCCACCACGCCAAGGCGCTCACCGTCGGTGATCGTCACCGATAAGTCTTCGAACAAGACCCGATCGACCGATCGAACTGTCACCTGTTCAAGATCGACAAGCACGGCCACGGGAAGTACAGGGTACCGGCCAATCCGGTATCGGCAGACCGGGTCGGGATGATCAATCCCAGAGACGCACTCTCATGGACTGGCCGGCCGTGGCCAGGAGCGAACCCCCTTGCGACCACAGGTAGGCGACCCCTTGTCCTAACCCAAGGGGCGCCACTCAATTGCGCCGCCGGTTGTGGCTCCCACGCTGGGTCCGGGCTCTCGAATACGACAGGTCAGCCGCCGAACATAGCGATGTGCTTCATGAGCGGTCGCTGTCTCCGCATCCAGTACCCCTCGATCTTCCCCCTTGCCACTGGCAACTCCGGGTCATCAGCGACGTCCCCGAAGTACCCGAGGGACCTCACGATGGAGTCGACGTATTGGTCGGGTTGAGAGGGTGAGTACCGCTCGATCGAAAAAGCCAGACCCGTTTCCACCAAGAGTGAGCGATCCGTCTCGATGGACATGAGGTCGAAGTAGTCCCGGAGCTCTCCTCGGTCGATGATGACCTTCAACGTCATGGCCATGATGTCCTCGATGCTCGCAACCCTCATGCCTCCGACGATCGTTGTTGGGGCAACCATCGTCTGGGTGGAAGCATCCAACACCTGCACCCTGGTGCTGTCGAACACGCAGTTGATCTTGAATTCTCCCCACGGATAAATCCGGGGGATTCCTAGCTCACGCTGCTCGGGT
The DNA here is from genome assembly GCA_003152015.1 of Acidimicrobiaceae bacterium. Lineage (GTDB taxonomy): Bacteria > Actinomycetota > Acidimicrobiia > Acidimicrobiales > RAAP-2 > DASZIT01. The sequence goes on from PLZF01000022.1 coordinate 8,974, forward strand.
CTCCGTCGGAGAATCGAGTCTGATGCGATCAACGCCAGCAGGGAGGAAACCAGCCCTGTTGATCATCACCTGCGCCGAGTTCTTGTCCCGCGGCTAGACGCCGCAGCAGGCGGAACAGGTGTAGGTCCGCTCAGACAGTAG
>PLZF01000043.1 GCA_003152015.1 Acidimicrobiaceae bacterium
GAGGCGCAGGCGCCGGACGATCTGGGTCGGCGACTCGGCGAGGCCGGCACTGAGGAGTCTCTTGTCTGCACTGATCAGGGGCATTTCCGGGCCTCGAGCAGTTGCCGCCCACGCGGCGTCGTAGAACGACAGACTGTGCTCGGCTGCCAGCGAAGAAGCGTCTCGCAGCCACTGCGAAGACAGAACGAGTGGGGTTCCACTTACGGCGAGAAGGTCGTCGAGTTGATCCGTGACATCTCGAGCCGACCATTTCAGGGATCGCACAAGAATATTGCCGACCTCGTAGACGGCGAGCTCGATGAGGTGGGCATCAACGTCTCTATGTATGTCACCGGTCGGCCTACTTGGCGGCGGCGGGCAGCTGGGCCGGGCCGGGTGTGCCCGTCAAGGTGGTTTGAGGATGCACCGGCAACGGCATGGGCGAACGGGGAGCCTGGGTGAAGTCGAAATCTGTGGTGATGTCTCCGAGGATGCTGACATTTTCTCGGACGTCTGGCCTTGGGTCGGGCCGACCGTCGGTGCGGGGATCAATGCGTTGACCGCCGAGAAAATCATCCTCGATGAACTTGTCGTAGGCGTCGAACGAGAGCGTCTGGTGATCGATATACCCCTTCTTGGCGTAGGGGCTGATGACCATGGCCGGCACTCGCAAGCCGTATCCGTTCTCGTCGACCGACGGAGGGGCCACGTGGTCGTAGAAGCCGCCCCAGTCGTCCCAGCCCAAAAGGATTGCCGTCGAGTCCCAGTCAGGGCTAGCCATGACTGCATTGACCAGGCTGGTCACGTAGGACTGGCCGTAGCTCACCGGCGCGGGTGGATGCTCGCTCACTGTCCCCGACGGCACCACCCAGCTGACGGCCGGCAGGGTTCCGGCCTTTGCTGCAGAGTAGAAGTTGGTGACGGACTGGATGTTGCCGAGTTGGCCATCGTTGCGGACGGTGTCGAAATAGGGCAGCGGGTTCCAGATGCCCGGAGTCGTGGCGTTTTGCTTCACTGGCGCGCACGAGACGGTTGAGTCGTTTTGGCAGTCGGGCTCGGTCCCGGCCACGACGTAGTAGCCCCAACTCACATTGTTCTTGTGGAGCAGATAGGTGAGATCGGTCCAGGCGTAGATGGGATTCGGCGCGGTGGCGGCCGGTGAGGCGCCGGTGACGCCGCCCGCTTTAGGTGTCCCGGGTGCCTGCAATGCGTTGGTGCAGCTACTCGGGTTGTTGTGTTGGGTACAAGATGCCGACCATTCCGACACTTGGAACAGGTGCTCGGGGAGACTCCACGACGCGTTGGGTTCGAACATGTGGTCCTGAAGCACAAAGTTATTGGCATAGGCCCAATAGTTTGGAATGTCGCTTCCGGTGTGGTAGCTGGCGACATCCGGGGTCGCGGAGTTGGTGCACGCCGGATTGGTCGGGTCGACACAACCACGCCGTCCGGCGACAGCCTGTTTTACGAAGCCGTTCATCTGTCCTGCATTGATATCGGCGGCGGCGTTGACCGCGCTGTGTGGGCCTCCTCCGTTGACGTCGGCGTGGTCGACGTAGGGTCGCACACACGGATCGTTTGCCGGGGCGGGAAGACAGGCAGTGGGCTGACCATTGGTCATCGGAATGCCATCGGCCCCGGGGTAGGTGCCGAAGTAGGAGTCGAAGGAACGGTTCTCCTGCATGATCACAATCACGTGCCGGATCTTGTGGATCCCTGACCCGGTGGCCACCGTCGTGCTCGATCCGGCGTGCCCGCCTGCCGTGGTAGGCGACGACGTTGGGCTTGACGAACTACACGCTGCGGCCACCACCACCACGGCCAGCGATCCGGCGATCCATCTCGCTCGCACGGCGACCTCCTCATCGGGACGGCATCGACGCACGTAGCGCCGCTGTCGAGGCCATCTTGGCAGACGACGGTTATGGAACGGTGAGGACGTCCGACGGGTGGTTCGTGGGTCCCGTCGTCCACCACTGGTGGTGCTGGTGGAAGCCTGGGGGTTGGAAGGAGAGAGTCACATCGCTGATGCCGGCGGTGTGACTTTCACGGGTACCGGTGGGTTGGGTAGGGCTCATGGAGCCACCGGCACGGAGACTTGCTTGGTTGCGCCGATGACGGCGATCTCGAAGTCGGGACGATCGAAGCCTGTCACGGCGCCCCCCTGCTGACGGTGGCTCACCGGTCGACTGTGCGCCGAATGGTTACTTGCGGTCTTGACCGCAAGTACATAAGACTCCCTGGTCAGCGGCAGCTCATGGTCAGATTGTGGTGGATCAGCGGGTGGCCACGGCCTGATCGAGATCGTCGGCCTCGGTCGATGACAACATTCGGTAGAACGGGTCTCTCTCCGGCCGCCACCAGACCGTATCGGTGCATCGCCAGGCTTCGTTTCGCAGCACCCGCTTCAATACCTTGCTGGTGGCAGTGAGGGGAAGGTCGGATGCCACCCGCACGAACTTCGGTGCGGCCTTGGTTCCGAGGTCGGTCTGATCCGACAGAAATAGGCTGAACGCCTCCGGGTCGAATTTGGTCCCCGGGCGGAGCAACAGGGCGGCCATCACCTGGTCCCCGACGGCGATGTCGGGTACGGCGTAGACCGAGGCCAGGACCACGTCGGGGTGGCGGGTGAGGATGGCTTCCACCGGGGCGGCGGCGAAGTTCTCTCCGTCCACTCGCAACCAGTCGTAGTCACGGCCGGCGAAATAGAAGAAGTCGTCGCTGTCCCGATAGGCGAGGTCACCGGTCCAGTACCACCCATTCCGCAACCGGGCCGCGTTGGCCTCGTCGTTGTGCCAGTAGCCCTCGAAGCCGGCACCCCCGGTCTTGGAGACCATTTCGCCGATGGCCTCTTCGGCATTGAGGAGTCGACCGTATCGGTCGAAGTGGGCCCGCGGGCACTCTTGGCCGGTCTCGGAGTCGAGGATCATGGTGCCGGGCAGGGCCCGGCCCAGCGCCCCTCGGGGGGTGTCGGCCGTGCGGGTCACCGCCGCGCCACCCTCGGTCGATCCGTACGCATCCTGCACGGTGCAGCCGAACCGCTCGGCGAATCGGGCTACGTCGGCCTCAGCGGCTTCGTTCCCGAACGCCCGCCGCAAGGGATTGTCGGCATCGTCGGGAAGTTCGGGGGTGGCCAGCACATAGGAAAGCGGTTTGCCCACGTAGTTGAAGTAGGTGGCGCCGAAGGTGCGGACGTCGGAGAGGAATTGCGAGGCGGAAAAGCGCTCGCGGAGCGCCACGGTGGCCCCGGCGGCCAGGGCCGGCGCCCACCCGGTCATCAGGGCATTGGAGTGGAACAGAGGCATCGGGATGTAGCAGACGTCGTCGGCGGTCAGGTCGAACATCTGGGCCACGATGGAACCGATGCGGGCCAGTCGTCCCTGGGAGCACAGGCACGCCTTGGGGGCGCCCGAGGTACCCGAGGTGAAGAGGAGCAGGCCCAACGAGCTCTCGTCGACTCCGGCTTCGGCCGGGTCGGGGAGGGTTGCTCCGCCCGCACCGGTCAGCAACGCTCCATAGGGGGAGAGGGAGCCCGAATCGCCACTGACGTCCCCTTCGGGGGTGTCGATGACCAGAATCCGCTCGGCGGGAAGGGCGGGCCCGAGGTCGTAGCCGTTGACCAGTTGGGAGTAGGTGGAGTCAGTGATCAACAGCTGGCACTCGGTGTGGGACAGGTCTCGGGCCAACTCGTCGCCCCGGTGGGTGGGGTTACCGCCGACCACCACCGCGCCACAGAGAGCCCCGGCTCCCATCCAGAAGACGTACTCGGGCACGTTGTCCAAGAGCAGGGCCACATGGAAGGGCCCGGGCTTCTGCATCCGAACCAGGATGGCCGCCCGCTCGGCCTGGGCCGACACGACCTCGGCGTAGGTCCACGACCGGTCCCTGAACACCAGACCGGGGTGTTGATCGTCGGCCCGCTGTCGGATCAGTTCGTCGATTGTCAGCACCGGTCCCCCTCGTTCACAGTAGGCACATTACGCTCCCGAGCGGGCTGGGTAGGCACAAATCTGTAACACGTTGCAATTTAGTCGGTGTGCGTGTTACCGTGCCAATGCGCCCGGAGCGAACATTCCCATCCCCGAGAGCGCCCCGTGGGACCGAGAGGAGCACCACCACAATGGAGTTCGGAGTCTTTCTCAACGGCTATCTGCCCGGCCCGGCGGCCCACGATCCCGCCGCCGAGCACGAGATGTACAAGCGAGAGATCGCCTATGTCATCGAGGCAGACAAGTACAACTGGAAGTACGCCTGGATCGGCGAGCACCACTCCCTCACCGAGTACAGCCACATGTCGTCACCCGAAGTGGTGATGGGCTATCTGGCCCACGCTACCGAGCGCATCCATATCGGTACCGGCATCATGAACCTCTCTCCCCGGGTCAACCACCCTGTGCGGGCGGCCGAGCGGGTGGCGCTGCTCGATCACGTCCTCGAGGGACGTTTCGAGTGGGGCACCGGCCGCGGAGCCGGCAGCCACGAGATCGCCGCCTTCAACATTCTGGATAAGAACTCCACCAAAGCCGAGTGGAACGAAGTCATCCGCGAGATCCCACGGATGTGGGAGCAGAAAGACTACATGTTCGAGGGGGAGCACTTCACGGTGCCGTACCCGCACAACATTCTGCCCAAGCCCTACCAGGGCAAGGGCCACCCGCCCATCTGGGTGGGTTGCGGCAACCCGGGTACCTTCACCCAGGCCGGCGAGCTCGGCATCGGTGCCATTGCCTTCAACTTCGAGCCCATCTACAACCTCAAGGGTCGCATCGACGCCTACAAAGAGGGCGTGGCCAACTGCACCGAGCCATTGGGGCAGTTCAAGAACGACAACGTGATGATGACCAATGCGGTCATTTGTCTGAACGACCGGAAGAGGGCCCGCGAGGTTGCCCTGCGCCGTGGCCGTGGGTACCTCTACTCGTTGGTGTGCAACTACCACGACACCATTCCCCACCAAGAGGGAGTCCCGGTATGGCCGGAGCGCCCCAGCACCATCACCGACGAGGCGATGCTCGACTACCTCATCGAACAGGGTTGGATGCTGTGTGGCGAGCCCGACGAGGTGGCCGAACAGGCGGCCGCGTACCAGTCGGTGGGATGTGACCAGCTGGTGTTCGGGCTGCCGTCGGACTCCTTCATGGAGGACGAGGTCCACGAGATGCTCGAGGTGTTCGGGACCAAGGTGATCCCCCAGTTCGATACCGATCCTGTCCACTCGACCACCCGGTACCGCGACACGGCCAAGCGGAAGTACTCGGACTTCAACTTCCCCGTCCCCGACATCACCGTGGAAGAGCTCCCCACCAACGCCATGATTCAGCTGGACGGTACCCGTACCTTCTGATCGACGGTCGTCCTGGTCACGCTGACCACGCCGCCAGCAGTGCATCGACAGTTGTCAACGTGGCGATCAGGGGAAAGGTGTTGTCCAACACCGCGTCGGCATACACCGCCGGCAGTCCGGCCACCGCGTCGCGGGGGACCACCACCTGGTAGCCGAGGTTGACGGCTTCGATGGCCAATCCGAGCACGCCGAGATTCACCGACACGCCGGTGGCGATGACGGTGGTAACCCCGAGGTTGCGCAGCCAGGTGTCGAGTGACGTGCCATTGAAAGGGGAGACGCCTGATAGCCGGGGACAGACCAGATCGGTCGGCTGCGGGGCCAACTCGGGCACGATCTCGGCTGAGGGGGTGCCGCTCAACATGTGGTCGGGATTGCGCAGAGCGGCGGCCACCAGTTGGCAGTTCACCGCCGTCCCGGCCCGGTCGGGTCGGAATTCGGCGGTGCAGTGGATGACCTTCACCCCGAGCGACCGGGCAGTCGAAATCAGCCGGGCGGTGGCGGGAATGACCCCCACGTGGGCCGCGGCGTCAGCCAGTTGCGGAAAGGTACTCAGGTCGCCGACCACCCCCCGTTGGATCTCCATGGTCAGCACCGCGGTGTGGGCGGGGAGGGTGAGTTCGGCGAGGTCGATGGGCATCGGACAGGTTTAGTTCGGTTCAGGGACACCCGGACACCGGAAGGTGGGCACCGGACATCGGGCTCACGAGTCGGTCGAGGTCCTGGCGCCACCACTGTCGGTCTCTTCGGGCACGTCCCTCACGATGTCGGCGGCCCACCGGTAGTCGGGCTTGCCACTCGGCGACCGCAGGATGGCATCCACCACATGGAGCTGGCGGGGGACCTTGAAGCCGGCGATGGCCTCCCGGCAGTGTTGCTGGACCTCTTCGAGGGTGGGATGCCGATCGGCTCTCGGACAGATGATGGCTGCCACCCGCTGCCCCCACCGTTCGTCGTCCGCACCGACCACGATGGCGTCGAACACGTCGGGGTGAGAGCGCACGGCCGACTCGACTTCTTCGGGGAAGATCTTTTCGCCCCCGGAGTTGATGCACACCGAACCCCGCCCGAGAAGGGTGATGGAGCCGTCCTCTTCGATGGTGGCGAAATCGCCCGGCATCGAATAGCGGGTGCCGTCCACGTTGATGAACACCTCGGCCGACTTCACCGGATCGTTGTAGTACCCGAGGGGCACATCACCACTTCGGGCGATCTTCCCGATGGTGCCCGAGCCCGGGATCACCGGTTTGAGGTCGTCATCGAACACCACTGTGTTGCCGAGGGCTGTCACCGTCGGTCCGCTCCTCATGGCGGTGTTCCCCTTGCCCACGATGGTCATGCCGTTGTTGCCCGACTCCGACGAGCCCACCGCGTCGGTGATCATGATGTTGGGAAGGTGATTGAAGAACTCATCCTTCACCGGGGCGGAGAACAAGGCGGCCGATGACACCACCGCGTACAGCGAGGAGACGTCGTAGGAGGCGCCGGGATCGTCGAGCGCCTCGACCAGGGGCTTGCCCATCGCATCGCCGGTGATCATCACCGAGTTCACCTTCTCGGTCTCCACCAGGCGCCATACCTCGTGGGGATCGAACTTGCCCATCAACACGATGCGGTTTCCGGTGAAGCTCTGACCCATCACCGCCCACTGGGTGGCGCCATGCATGAGGGGGGCGATGGGCAGAAAGACGATCTGGGCCCCGCCCTGGGCCCGACCCTTCTCGACCATGGCTTCAGGCCCCGAGACACGGGTGTTGGTCAACGGGTCCACCCCGCCGCCGAGAGCGAAAAAGACGTCCTCATGGCGCCACACCACGCCCTTGGGCATCCCGGTGGTTCCGCCGGTGTAGAGGATGTAGTGATCATCGTTGGAACGAGGTCCGAAGTCGCGCTCGGGCCCACCCGAGGCGATGGCGTCTTCGTACGGGACCGCTCCGGGGGGGAGGGGCTGATCGGAACCGTCGTCGACGGTGACGATGTGCCGGAGGTCGGGAAGGTCGGGAAGCAACTCGGTGACTCGGGGCCCGAACTCGGCCTGGTGTACCAGCGCCACCAGATCCGCGTTGGTGAAGAGGTAGCGGAGCTCTTCTTTCACATAGCGGTAGTTGATGTTGATCCACACCGCCCGGAGCTTGAACACCGCCCAGGCCGTCTCCACCCACTCCACGCTGTTGACCGAGTAGATGCCGACATGGTCTCCAGGACCTACGCCGTTGGCGGCCAGGTGATGGGCGAGGCGATTGGCCCGATCTTCCATCTCGGCGTAGGTGCGCCGTTTCCCATCGACCACCAGGTACTCATTGTCGCCGAAGGCATCTACGGCCGCCTCGAACAGGTCAGCGAGGTTGAACGTCATCGGCCGATAAGTAGAACACGTTTCTGTTCTGGCGGCAAGCAGGGAAGTTCGGCCAGGTTCCGTGTCTCAGGTCGGGGTTAGGAATGGGTGCCGACTCAGTCAGCCGAGTCCGAGGAGGGAAGCACCGGCGCCGAGACAACCTCGCGGATCGATTGCGCCAGGCCGGGGCCGTCCAGACCGAGCTGGGCCAGGATGCGGTCCGGTTTGTCCTGGGGAATATAGGCACGGGGAATCCCGAGCACCGTTACTGGTGGCACCCCTGCGTCCCCGTCGTCGTCACCGGGGAGTAGGTGATCCCGGTGCAACGCGGCCATGGCGTCAGCCAAAAACATGCCGGCCCCGCCCTGGCGCATGCCGTCTTCGGCGGTGAAGACCTGTCGATGGCGGGCTGCATCCACCAACATGTCGGGGTCGGGGGGAGTTACCACCCGCACATCCCACACGGTGACGTCGATACCTTCGACCCGAAGTTTGTCAGCGGCTTCCTCGGCCGCCGCGACCATCTTGCCCACGGCCAGGATGCATACCCCGCCGTCGCCCTCCCGAAGGCGCCGGGCACGGATGCCCGATCCGACCGAGCCGCCGGCCACCACCGGTGCCGGGGTCTTCGGGAAGCGGATCACCGACGGGCCTTCGAGAGACAGGGCCTCGTCGAGCATCACCTCCACCTCGGGTGCCGACGATGGCGCGAAGACCGTCATGCCGGGGATGGACAGCGCCAGGGTCATGTCGAGCACGCCATGGTGGCTCGGTCCGTCGTCGCCGGTGATCCCGGCTCGGTCGAGGGCGAAGACTACCGGGACGTTGTGGAGGCCGACGTCGAGATTGGCCTGGTCGAAGGCCCGGGAGAAGAACGTGGAATAGATGGCCACCACCGGTCGCAATCCGGCCATGGCCATGCCGGCCGCCGCCGTCACCGCGTGCTGTTCGGCGATCCCCACGTCCACGAATCGGTCGGGGAAACGCGCCTCGAACGGAAGCAACCCGGTGGGACCGGGCATGGCCGCAGTGATGGCCACGATGCGGGGATCGGATTCGGCGTTGCGGAGCAGTGCCCGGGTGAAAGCATCGGTGAAGGTCACCGGCGGGATGACCGCCACCGGATCCAACTCGGAGGCGAGGCCGGAGCCTTTGGGCGCCGGGTCACTGGGCGCGGTCGGCTTCACCTTGAAGTCATGGAGACGCTGGATGTCGTCCTCTTCGGCCGGCGCATAGCCCCGGCCCTTTTGGGTGATCACGTGGATGAGGATCGGCCCCTCCCACTCGGAGGCGTTGGCCAGTGCCTGCTCGACCTCGGCGATGTCGTGACCATCGATGGGACCCGCGTACCGGATGCCGAGGGCCTCGAAAAAGGTGTGGGGGGTGACCACCTCTCGAACGGCACTGGTGAGCCCGTGCACCCCGGAGTAGGCCAACCCGCCGATCCCGGGGATCCCCTGGAGCAGATTCCTGATCCGTTGCCGGGCCTGGACGTAGGTGGGGTTGAGCCTGAGGTGGGTGAGACCGACCGAGAGGCGTGACACGGTCGGTGCATAGGAGCGGCCGTTGTCGTTCAACACCATGAGAACCGGCGTACCCGAATGACCGATGTTGTTGAGGGCTTCGTAGGCCATGCCGCCGGTCAGCGCGCCATCGCCCACCACCGCCACCACTTTGCGTTCGACTCCTTGGAGTTCGAAGGCGCTGGCCAACCCATGGGCGTAGCTCAGGATGGTGGACGCGTGGCTGTTCTCCACCCAGTCGTGTTCGGACTCGGCCCGGTTGGGGTAGCCCGAGAGCCCACCGGCCTGGCGAAGATGGGTGAATGCCTCGCGCCGGCCGGTGACCAGTTTGTGGACGTAGGCCTGATGGCCGGTGTCCCACAGCAGGACGTCCCGAGGAGAGTCGAAGGTGCGGTGGAGGGCCAGGGTCAACTCCACCACACCGAGGTTGGACCCGAGGTGGCCACCGGTGGTGGTGACGGCACTGACAATGAACTGGCGGATCTCCGCGCAGAGTTCCGTCAACTCCTCGGCGGACAGGGTGCGGAGGTCAGAAGGGCTGTCGATGCGGTCGAGGATGTTGGGCATAAGCGTTCTGGCTTCCACGATACCAGTGACCGGATGCGGAAGTCTGGGCCGGCCCTACCTCCAAAAGCGGGTTGTTGCACTATGAGTCCCAGGTCACAGGTGCCGTTTGACGGCCATGAGGGCCGCCACCAAACCTGCCAACGCCGCGGTGACCCCCAGGCCCACGCCGAGTCCCCAGGTATCGGCGAGCAGACCGATGATCGGGGCACCGGCCACCCAGCCGAGGTAGCCGGCCGCGGTGAAGGCGCTGACGGTGGCGGTGGGCCGACTGGCAACGGTGGAGACGTGGGCCATCAACAGCGGCCAGAAGATGGACGAGCCCCCGGCGGCCAAGGCCAGGCCGAATCCGGCCAGCAGCGGTGTGGAGGCGAGTGCTTCGAGGGCCAGTCCCGCACAGGCGCCACCGGCCCCGGCGATCACGCCCAGCCGCGGCCCGATACGGCCCAGGCTGGGACCGCCCAACCCGCGGGTGAGGATGGCAATGCCTTGTCCGAGGCCGTAGGCCGACGCACCGACCAGGGCGGTAGCGGCCAAGTGGGTCCGGAGAAAGAGGACCCCCCAGGTATCCACCCCCCCTTCGACGATCTCGGCGGCGGCGAAGACAATGAGCAAGACGATGAGGCCATCGGCCCGCAGCAGAGCCAGGGAGCGGAGAAAAGGGACATGGGAGTCGTCATCGGCATCGAGGTGGTCAGCATCCGCCGCAGAGGCATCCGATCGGCGTGGGTCCGATCCTCGGACATGAACCCAGGCGGCGATGGGCAGGGCGACCACCGCCACCATTGGCCAGACCCACCGCCACGACACCTGTACTTGCACCAGCGAGCCCAACGCCACCGCACCGAGGAGGGCACCGACGTTGAAGATGCCATGGAACCGGACGAGACCACCGGGCCGGTTCCCCAAGCGGGCCGCCGAGGCCGCATTCATGGTCATGTCCACGCAACCTCCGGCGGCCATGGTGGCGATGAACACCGCGATGAACTCAGTGCGGGTGCGAGCTGCGCCGGTAAGGGCCAGAAGCACAGCCCACACCAGTAGCGACCGGACCAGGGTGGGGACCGCCCCCCACCGTTCGGCCCGGTTGCCGACGATGGCCCCGACGATGCCGCTCGCGGTGACGGCCACGGCCAACAGGGTGCCGAGTTGAGCGTCCGACAAGCCGTACGAGGAACGGATGTCGGCGGTAGCCACCGCCCAACTCCCCCAGAACATACCGAAGACGACGAAGGTGCCACCGATGGGAAGGAGCGCTCTACGCTCCTCGTTTCGCACTGTGGAGACCGGGGTATGCACAGGAATGAAGCCTTAGGTGAGGACTGCTCAGCCGGACCGAGGGTGGTCCGGGTGAGGGACCTCCACCACATCGAGGTCATCGATGCCGGCAAAGTCTGAGGGATTGCAGGTGTACACCGGAAGGTCATTGGCCATCGCGATGGCCGCGATCATTGCATCCAAGGCGCGGGCGTTGGCCTTGCGGCCGGAACGCCGCAGCGATGATGCCACCCGCCCAAAGGCGCGAGCCGCGTCACTATCGAACGGGAGCGGATCGAAGTCGGACTCGGCTTGCTGCAGGTGTGCTTGTCGAGCAGCCCGGGTTGCCTCTTGCTTTGCCACCAAGGGACCGACCGTAAGTTCCGCCAAGGTGACAGCGGTGATGAGAGGTTCCGCCGGGAGCTGGGTTGCCTCGGTGATCCTGGCAAGAAGGATGACTGTCGATGTATCGAGAATTCCACGGTCGCAGCGGTTCGACTGCATCAAAGCGTGTTGTCCACCACGGCGTCGATGTCTTCCCGAAGGTCATTCGGATCGATGGATGGGAGCCGATGCCAGCGGACGAGTAGTGCGGCCGCGGTCAAACCCGGGCGAGCGACGGGACGGAGTTCGGCGACCGGCTTGCCTCCGCGGGTGATGATCACCGCCTCTCCCTGTGCGGCACGATCTACAACCTCACCACCGTGATTACGGAGGTCTCGGATGGTTACCATGGCCATGATGACAGTGTATCACCCGTGATACGCGGTCAGCCCTTAGCTCAACGGTTATTCGCCAATGGCTGGAGAAGGCGACGTGCACGTTGCCACCTCGGCCACCCTCCTCCGGCGAGCGGGACCGCCCAGCCGGGCCCGCTGTGGCTTCGCCGGCTATTTCGAGCCGGGGAAGTGGGTCGACCATTCGGTTGTCGAACACTGGGATGGAGACCGTTGGGTGATGCTCGACCCCCAGGTCGATGACTTCCAACGCGGGCTCATCGGACTTGTCGACGATCCCGCCGACCTACCGTCCGGCCTCTTCCTCCCGGCCGGTGAGGCGTGGCTCCGATGCCAGGCCGGCCAGGAGATCGGCGAACACTTCGGCATCCTCGACATGTGGGGGCAGTGGTTCATCAAAGGCAACATCGCACGGGACCTGGCCGCTTTGAACAAAGTGGAGATGTTGCCCTGGGACGGCTGGGGTCGCCTGATGGGAGACGTAGCCGAGTTGATCTGAACAAAAGAACTGGCGGGCTCAGCGGGCGTTGGTGAGGAAGGTGTCGCGATCCACCACTACCCGGGACACCTTTCCTGCCGCCACCAACCCCGACGCGTCGGAGACCGACACGGTGAAGGTGAGCCGGCGTCCCTCGATGCGGTCGAGTGAGGCTTCGGCCTGGACGTCGCCGCCCACGCCCACCGGGACCAGGTGGTCGAACTGCACCCGCTTACCCACGCTGGTGCTCCCCTCGGGGAGGTGCCCCTCCAAGGCCAGGCACGAGGCTTCCTCGCACAGCGCCAACAGCCGGGGAGTGGCCAGCACCGGGACGTCACCGGCGTGGAACGCCTCGGCCGTATCGTCATCGGTCACACGAAGCTCGACTCGGGCGGACAAACCGGTGCGCAAGGCCACGCCGGTACCATACGGGAGACAGCCCGGGCTCGGCCACCAGACCCGGGTTGGCCCAATGAGGAGGCAGTGGTGATCGACACACCTGTATTGGAGCGCGTGCTCGGTGAAGCGCTCCGCCACGGCGGGGAATTCGCCGAGGTGTTCGCGGAGGACCGCTCGAATTCATCGGCGTTGCTCGATGACGGACGGGTAGAAGAGCTGTCGTCGGGACGTGAGCGGGGTGCTGGTATCAGGGTGGTCACCGGCGACACCACCGGGTTCGCCCACACCGCCGACCTCAGCGAGGAAGGTCTCATCAGAGCGGCCGAAGCCGCCTCGGCGGTGGCCCGTAGTGGAGGTGGAGGCACCCATACAGTGGCGGTCGGGTCTCTGCACGCCGCGGAGGGATCCCGTCGGTCCGGATCGGATCGGGCACCCACGGTGCCCAAGGCCGACACTCTCGACCTGTTGCGCCGGGCGGACGAGGCCGCCCGGGCCTCCGGTGGTGCCATTTCCCAGGTGCAGGCCGGTTACGGCGGTTCGAGACGCGACGTGCTGATCGCCAATTCGGAAGGGCTGCTGGCGACGGACCAGCAACGCCGAACCCGCTTCTCCGTATCGTGCGTGGCCGAGGGGGACACAGGCCTCCAAACCGGTTCGGAGACCACTGCCCGCACCCTCGGCTACGAACTGTTCGACGAAGTATCGGTGGAGGACCTGGCTCGCATGGCTGCGGGTCGGGCCCTGTCCAAGTTGTCGGCTCGCCCGGCGCCGTCCGGTGAGGTGCCGGTGGTCTTGGCCGGCGGAAGTGGCGGCATCCTCTTCCATGAGGCCTGCGGGCACGGCCTCGAGGCCGATCACATCGCCAAGAATGCCTCGGTGTACGTGGGCCAGGTGGGAAAACAAGTGGCCAGTCCGTTGGTCACCCTGGTCGATGACGGCACGGTGGGCTCCGAGTGGGGCACCTTCGGCTTCGATGACGAAGGTCGGCCGGCCCAACGCAACGTGCTCATCGAGGATGGCATCCTCACCGAGTACCTGTGGGACTACCTCCGGGCCCGCAAAGAGGGCCGGAAGTCGTCAGGCAACGGTCGGCGCCAGACCTATCAACACCTGCCCATGGTGCGGATGACCAACACATTTCTGTTGCCGGGTAACGACGACGCCGACGAGATCGTGGCGCAGACCCCCCATGGCGTCTACGTGGCAAAACTGGGCGGTGGGCAGGTAAACACCACCACCGGCGACTTCGTGTTCGGTACCACCGAGGCGTACCTGATCGAGGGAGGACGGATCACCGAACCGCTCCGCGACGCCAACCTCATCGGGAACGGGCCCGAAATCCTGAAGCGGGTGGACGCGGTGGCCACCGACTTCGCCATGACTCCGGGAACCTGTGGCAAGGACGGCCAGAGTGTGCCGGTGGGGTGTGGCCAGGCCACGCTCCGGATCACCGGCGTGACCATCGGGGGTACCACGGAATGACAACCGCCACTGAGACCACATCGGCCGCGGCTGGCCCCCACCCGGACGGCCCCGACGACCTCCTGGCCCTGGCCGATCGGGTGGCCGGCTGGGCGCGATCGGGTGAGGACGTCGAGGTCTACGTGGCCCGGGGTGACGAGACGGAGATCCGCGCCTATGACGGTGAGGTCGAATCCCTGACATCGGCCACCTCGGCCGGCATCGGGGTTCGGGTGGTGGTCGATCACAAACTCGGGTTCGCCTGGGCCGGCTCTCTTCATGAATCTGTCCTGGCGGAGACGTTGGACGAGGCTCGTGACAATGCCACCTTCGCCACCCCCGACGATCACGTTCAGTTGGCGGTGCCCGATGGCGTGGTTGCGGTGCCGTTCGACCTGTGGGACGAAGCCCTGTCAACCATTCCGACCTCACAGAAGGTGGCCCTGGCCCTGGCGCTGGAAGCACAGGCCCGAGCGGCGGATCCCCGTATCCGACAGGTGTCGTCGGCTGACTACGGCGACACCTCGGTGGAGGTCGCCCTGGTATCGACCACCGGCATCCGCTCGTCGAATCGCAAGACGCAGGGTTTCATTTCGGTCGGGGTGATCGCCGGGGATGGCGATGCCAGCCAGACCGGTGGTGGATTCGATACGGCCCGTGGGTTCGACGGCCTGGACCCCGACAAAGCCACCGCCGACGCGGTGGGGCGAGCGGTGCGCATGTTGGGAGCCACCAAAGGCCCGTCGGGACGCTCGGTGGTGGTCTTCGACCGGCGGGCGGCATCCACGTTGCTATCGGTAATCTCCACCGCCCTGTCGGGAGAAGCCGTGGCCAAGGGCCGTTCGTTCTTCGCCGGAAGGATCGGTGAACAGGTGGGGGACACCGGGCTCACCCTGGTCGACGATCCCACCAATCCGTTGGCCTACGGGGCGGCGTCCTACGATGCCGAGGGCCTGGCCTGCCGGCGTAACGAGCTCATCGTGGCGGGGCTCTTGAAGGGCTTCTTGTATGACACGGTGGCCGGGTCACGGGCCGGAGTGGCCTCGACCGGCTCGGCGGTGCGGGGTGGCTTCGCCGGAACCCCGGGGCCGGGCTGCCGGGCACTGGCCTTGACGCCGGGCCCCGAGGGATTCGATGAGGACGGGGTGCTGGCGGCGGTGGGTGACGGGCTCTTCGTACAGTCGATGACCGGGGTCCATTCGGGGGTGAATCCGATCAGTGGTGACTTCTCGGTTGGTGCGGAAGGGCTCATGATCCGCGACGGAAAGCTGGCCGAGCCGGTTCGGGAGATCACCGTGGCATCGACCCTCCAGAGAATTCTGCATTCGCTGGTAGCGGTGGGGGCCGACGTCGAGTGGCTTCCCGGGATCGCCGCCGGTCAGACCTTGGCCGTAGGTGACATGCAGATCAGCGGGGTATAGAAGAGCTCGCTATATCAGGTGAGATTATTTGGGTGTGGATTTCGCCCCCCGATTGAGAACTGCCAGAATTGCAGCCCGGTTGAGTCAGACCGAGTTGGCCAAGCTGGCCGCAACCAGCCAGTCGAGAGTTTCGTCATATGAGCAGCGCAAAGTGACTCCGGCCCGGGCCACCAGAGACCGACTTATTCATGCGACCCGATCAACTCCTTCTCATGTGCTGTTCCAACAACGAGAGCGAGTGGTGGAATTGGCGGGGGGTCGCCATGCCTCCAATGTCCGGGTGTTCGGCTCGTGTGCCCGGGGTGAAGACACGACACAGAGTGACATCGATTTGGTAGTCACCTTTGGCCCCGAAGCCTCGCTGTTTGATCAGGTGGGTCTTGAAATGGACCTCTCGGAGTTGCTCGACTATCCGGTCCAGGTCATTTCGGAACGCTCAGTAAGGTCGGGATCGTCCATCGCTCGGGATACCGTCCGTTTGTGAAGAAGCGCACCGATGGGGAGCCGAACGGTGAACGGATTACTCCGGGCCGGAGCATGGATTCCGGGCTCCACATGTCGTCGCCGGGTGAAAGGTTGGCAGAGTAACTCGGAAGTCTCCGGAGATGCATGGATGACGCCGGTGTGTTGGTAGCCGACGGCAAAGAACTCTATGACTCGAATTGGATGGCCAAACGGGCGGCAAGGAACATCGTGACCGAGTTCGCAGGGACGGCCAACCGGCTCCCTGACCATTTCAAGGAAACACATCCGACAGTTCCTTGGTCGGGGATTCGTGGATTGAGAAACCGAGTTGTCCACGACTATGAAACCACCGACACCGAGATCGTCTGGAGGGTACTTGCTGTCGAGTTCGTCGTTATCCGCAATCAACTCGGGTTGTAGGCGCGTATAAGCGGGCGCACTGTTACTTGGCGTTGGCGGCTTGGGTGCAGGCGGCCAGGGCGCTGGGAGTGGCCGTGTAGTAGATCGATCCGGCGACATCCAATCCGTAGGGCCCTCCAGTTGGAATGGTGGGGGTCTGGCCTACCCACAGCGGGGGAGCCGTGGCGCCGGCGGCGGCCGAGCCTCCGGCCGAGGCACCCGCGGTCGATGTTGCCGCGCCGGCCCCGACCGCCAGGGTGAAGGTCTGGATCACGAACAGCCGGGGGAACGAATCAAGACCGGCGATGAATGCGGACATCTGGGCATAGTTGCCGGTGATGTGCATCTTGACCGGGATCGGGACCACCCCACTGGAGACAGTTGGACTGCCCGCCACCGGGGGTGTGATGGCGGTAGCTGCCGATGCGGTGTTGCCGGTCCAGGCGAAGGTGGGGATCGACGTTCCCGACGAACCCACCAGGGCGGTGAGCTGGTTGTAGAAGGATGACTGTTCAGCGGCGAGGTCTCCCGGGTTCTGAACGCTCGGAATCTGCACCGAGATCTTCTGCAGGTCCACGCACTTGCCCGATAGCTTATGCTTTTCCGCCTGCAGGCTGGTCAATCGCGCCTGCAGTTGCTGTTGTTGACCCGCTAGCTGTGTCTTCTGCGCGTTGAGCTCGGAGAGCTTCGAGCTCTGCGGTGAGATCAACAGTGCGTACAACAAGATGGCGGCGACGATTCCCACCACGGCGACCAACAGTGGCCTCTGGTATTCCTTGACGGTGCTCATTGCAGGCTCGCATTCTTGGCCAAGCTGGCAAAGGGGGTAACCGAGATCGTCGAGGGGAACGATACGGAACCGTCGGGATTGGTGGCGATCGAAGTGGGGACAGGGTTGGCAAACATCTTGGCCGGATCGTTGGCGATGGCCTGAGTCCATTGGGAGGGGCTGGTGAGCCCGGGCCCGGGTCCGGTGAGGGCAGTGGCCACGAAACCGATGGAAGCCGACACGGTGTTGCTGGCCGGAGTGGTCGTGGTCGTGGTCGTGGCCGGGGTGGTGGCCGTCCCGTTCCCGGTGGTTCCCACGAATGACTGCACCTGAAGCCGAGCCGGTGTGATCGAGATCAGGTTGGTGAGGGCCTGGGGCCAGTCGATGGATTGGCCCAGTACAGCGGTCCGCCGTGCCTTCCCCTGGGTGTAGGCGGTGTCGGCCGCCACCACCAGGTCATATTTGGGTATCTGCGCATTCAGTGTGCTGATGCTGGAGTTGAGAGCGCTCACATCATTCTGGGCACTGTGCACTTGGAAGACCTTCCACACGCCGAAGGCGGCGAGCAGTACCACGATGACCGCGGCCACCTGCATCGTTCGCTGTTGGATGTAGTTGAGTCGGGTTCGCCTGATCACTTCGGGGGGCAGCAGATTGAACTGCTTCACCGCCGGATTGGACTCGGGGAGGGCCAGGCCTATCGGCGTCGAGAGTACGGGACTGACCTCGGCTGCCTGATCGGGCGTGAGGTCGACCTTGGTAATGTCCAGGCGGGCCAAGGGGGAGACCGAGTGGACGGGCAGATGGATCTGGGCGCCCAGCATGGGAATGAAGCCGTGGAGTGATGACCCGCCCCCGGTTACCAGGATGCGAGAGACGGGGAGACGACCGGGCAACGACGCGAAGTACTGGATCGAGTTGCGGATTTCGCTGATGAGATTGTCGACAGTCTCTTGGATTGCCTGTTGTGCGGCATGCACCTGAGGAGTGGGATCTCCCAGGCGACGTTTGAGCGCCTCGGCATCGGCCAAGGGAAGATCGAGAGCGGAGGCGATGGCGGCGGTGGTGGCATTGCCACCTGACCCGATGGTGCGGACGAACTGCGGGCGCCCGTTCTGATGGATGACCACCACGGTGAGGCCGGCACCGACCGACACGATGGCTTCGGGTTGGTCGTCGGTGGCGCCGCCAGAGATCGCCCGCACCAGAGCAGAGGACACCAGGTCCACGCCCTTGACCACCAGCCCGGCACCCTCGGCCACGGCGACGACTCCTTCGACCAGATCAGCGTGGGCCGCAGCCACCAGCACCCGGCGCATTTTGGCGCCCTCGGGAGAGGTGTAATCGGAGAGGATCTGCGACGAGAGGATGGTCTTGTCGGGAGCGAAGGGGATGACCTCTTCGGAATGGAACCGGACGGCACTGTCCACTTCGTTGTCCGGAACGAACGGAAGCTCGATTTCGCGGGTGATGGCCCGAAGGCCGGCAATCCCGACGATCACGGAGGTGGTGGAGAACTGGCCGCTCTTCCACAGGCGACGGACCGCTTCTGACACTGCGGTGGCGTCGTGGATCTCTCCATCGACAACCGAACCCGGCGGCAGTCCGGTCTGCCCGTAGTTGAGGAGTTGGGGTGGTTTCAAACTGACATCGAGCTCAGCGGCGCGAACGGCGCTGGTGCCGATGTCGAGGCCCACGATCAGCTGTGCCATGGATAAGCTCCTCTCACCGCGCGCAAGGCCACTTCAGTGGCTGTCTGCGGATCGGCGCCCAACCCGCGCTCTCCTGGCTGATTGAACTCAGCGTTCGTCTCACCATGTCGTTGTGACACCTGGGGATACCTGATTTCTGTTGATGCCGGCTGAGTTGTGCACACGGACCGTACCCGCTCATCCGCTCTGCAGGGAGTATCGGAACGAAGGGGCTTGGCTTGAGCGAGCGGGGACAATCTGGGGCAACCCGGATGAATTGACAGACATCGCCGCCGACCCATGCCGATCCGGTTCATTTCACTGGCGGTACGACCGCCTGCCCTTCGCCTGATGATGCGTACTGGCCGGTCTGGAGGACGCCCCGGCGCTCCAGCAGCACCTTGAGGTCGTGGGGGTTGGTGGCGCTGTTCATGGCTTCGCGGACATCGACCACTCCCTCGGCGACCAGGCCGGCCAGAGACTGGTCGAACGTCATCATCCCGTAGTACTCACCTTCAGCGATGATGCCCCCGATATCCGATGTCTGGATCGGATCGACGATAGCCTGTTGGATACGCCCGTTGGAGACGAGCAGTTCCAGTGCGGGCACCCGGCCCTTTCCGTCGGCGGTGGGAACCAGTCGCTGACAGATGATCCCCTTGATGGATCCGGCCAGGCTTACCCGTCTCTGGTTCTGCTCATGAGGAGGGAAGAAGTCGACGATACGGTTGATGGTCTCAGTGGCGTCGGTGGTGTGCAGGGTCGAGAGCACCAGGTGACCTGTCTCCGCAGCGGTGAGGGCGGCCGACACCGTCTCTAAGTCACGCATCTCACCGACGAAGATGACATCGGGGTCTTGACGGAGTACCACCCGCATGGCCGACGAGAAACTGTCGGTGTCGAACCCGACCTCACGCTGATCGATGGCAGCCAGATCGTCGGCATGGAGGAACTCGACCGGATCTTCAATGGTCACTACGTGACAGGCCCGGGTGTGATTGATGTGATCGACCATGGCGGCCAGCGTGGTGGTCTTTCCGGATCCGGTCGGACCGGTGACCAGCACCAGGCCCCGCTGCTCCTCGGCCAGCCGGGTGATTGTCTCGGGCAAGCCGAGATCGGACACGGTAGCGGCATTGGTTCGCACCAGGCGCATGGCCATGGCGACTGACGATCGCTGATAGAAGGCGTTGACCCGAAATCGCCCGATTCCGGGCACGCTGTAGGCGAAATCGATTTCGTGATGTTTGCGGAAGTTCTCGAGAGTTCCGGGCTGCATCATCGACTCGGCGATTGCCAATGTCTCTTCCGGAGTGAACCGCGGCTCATCGATAAGCGGCCGCAGCGCTCCGGAAATTCGTACCCGTGGGATCGCGCCTGCTCTTACGTGAAGGTCCGAACCGTCCAGTTTCGCAAGCAGGACCAACAATCGATCGAGGTCCGTGCGGTCCATGCCGGCAGTGTACGGCTGAAACACCTACCGTGCGAGGAAAATCAATGCAGTCGGTAGTTGCCGACGCCCGGTCGGCAATCAAACGTGTTCGGCGCCGATCTTCAGTCCGACGACTTGGGTGTGCTAGTTGAGGTGGAGGCACCATCGGAGCCGCCCGACTTTTTGGAGCTGTCCGAAGCCGGAGCCTTCGTCGCGGTGGCAGTTGAACTCGAGTCAGACGACCCATTCGACGACGAGCTACTTTCAGACGACGATTTCGATGATTCCTTGGGGCGGCTGTCGTTCTTGTAAAAGCCGCTTCCCTTGAACACCACACCCACGTTGCCGAACACCTTGCGCACGGGATTGCCACAAGTGGGGCACTCAGTAAGGGGATCGTCGTGGAATGACCGGACGACGTCGAAGGTCTCATCGCAGTGTGCACAGTTGTATTCGTAAGTGGGCACGCTGGCTGATCCCTTTGCTGTCTGCGCTGCTCGGATTAGCAGTCTAGTGCAGCGAGTGCCAATACGGATTCGGAATCGGGTTGTCCTCTACACTGTCGTCCGTGATCGATCGGACCTTGGTATGACTGACCGGAGTCTCAGTCATCTGGACCCTCTGGGTGGGGCACGCATGGTGGACGTTTCCCCCAAGGAACCCACCCATCGGCGAGCATTGGCCCGGTGCCGGGTGGCGATGAAGCCCGAGACCACCTCCAAAGTTGCCAACAACGCCATTACCAAAGGCGACGTGCTGGCGGCGGCCCGGGTGGCCGGCATTCAGGCGGCAAAACGGACAGCCGACCTGGTTCCCATGTGTCACCCGCTGCTGGTGGGGGCTGTGCACGTCGACTTCACCATCGGTGACGACTATGTCGAGGTCGAGGCCAAGGTGGAGACAGTCGACCGCACCGGGGTCGAGATGGAGGCCATGACGGCCTGTGCCATCGCCGCCCTCACCGTCTACGACATGTGCAAGACCACCGACCGCACCATGAGCATCGGGGAGCTGATGCTGTGGGAGAAGAACGGTGGCAGCTCAGGAATGTGGAAGAGGGAACCTACAGCCTGAGGTTGGAATCTACGACGAGATGATCATCGCCCCCGCGCTCAACGGCGGAACTTGAATCTCTTTCGGGGGTGAGCGGTGAAGAAGTCGGGCGTGATCGGCACCTCTGATGGGTCCGGCTCATCGACCGAATGGGCGACCGTTTCCTTGCCTTCGACCTGACCGGATTCCGGCGCGGCATCAGGTGCAGCGGCGAGAATATCGTTCACCATTGCCGCGGCGGAAGCAAATGACTGTCCCGACGAACGGAATAAGTCAGGTGCAGGAGGAAGGTTGGCCGCTAGCTCCTCTACCGGCGGGGCGAATGGAGGGCTCGCAGCTTTGCCCCCAATGGTGATCTTCGCCGTCGGGGTGGGCGCGGTGAGTGGCGCCGGTGGAGCTTTCACTTGACCGTTTCCGGTGAGGTCATCAGCCTTCAATTTGTCCAACGTGGCGTTGAACGAGAACGGAGTTGCCGGTTTGGTGACTGGTTGAGTTTGAGGTTGAGGATTGACCGAGACCTTCGGAGCGGCCGGCGTCTTTTCGTCGAGGAGCGGCGGTACGTAGAAGATCGGTTCGGGTACGTGAGAGGCGGCCAGCTCATTGGCGGCGGCGGTATCGCTTTCGGCAATCGGGCTGGTGACGTTGGGGGCGTTCGGTGAAACGGCCGGAGGCGGAGTCTGGATCGACTGAGCCGGCCGCGGTCGCGGTCGTCCAAAT
The DNA here is from genome assembly GCA_003152015.1 of Acidimicrobiaceae bacterium. Classification (GTDB taxonomy): domain Bacteria; phylum Actinomycetota; class Acidimicrobiia; order Acidimicrobiales; family RAAP-2; genus DASZIT01. The sequence continues at coordinate 22,025 of PLZF01000043.1, forward strand.
TCTTCCCCGAGGAGTCTGTCGAGGGGGCTGAGCGAAGAACTCGGGTTATTCGAGAGAGATGCACCACTCGACGTGGGGGACACAGGTCCACCTCCACCTTTTGAAGGCGGAGGTGGTGGAGGCGCAGACTCACGGTCAACTTGTGGCGGCGGCGGAGTTGTCGGCTGTTCTCCAAACCCCGGCGGTGGCGGGGGCGAGGTTCCCGTCCGAATGGCGAATCCCGGCGGAGCTGCCGGCCGTTCTCCAAACCCCGGCGGTGGCGCGTCAGTCGAAGGCGAAGGTGCAGTGCGAATGGCGAACCCCGGCGGTGGCGGCGGTGGCGGTGGTGGCGGCGGCGGTGCGGTTGCAAGTGGATGGTCCGAAGAGCTCTTCTGCAGCGAGTCGATCTGACCGGAGAGCACGTCGATGGTGCGAGCAAGCTCACTCTGAGAATTCTTTACCGCCGCCATGTTGGTGGCTAGAGCATCGGGGGACAGCTTTTCATCCGAAGCGGTAGGCCGGTTGTCTCCCGAGGCGGGTCCTCTGATTTTCATGAACTCCTCCCCCGGTGTACTCAGTGCCGGTCGTGGCAGACGCGCACACTACGGGTACAACCCGCGACCTGCCGAGTCAGTGTATCCGACGGGTTGGCGTGACACTTATCGCGAAGCCGGTTGAGAAATGGGTTCAATCCAGGCGATGCCAGACTCGGATTCCTAACCCAGCGCGGCGGATCTCAGTTCGTCGAGCGTGAGCTCTGTTGTTGCTTCACCACCGCATTGAGCGCAATGTTCCACGTGGCGCCAGCTCCTGAGGAGACGGGTTCCTTCCTCATTGAGCAGAACCACGAACGATTCCGACATTGGGTCAATCTCCAAACCGAAGCAAGGCCTCCACGCCGTCGAGGCCTGTCCGGCACTCGTATCGAACCCCTTCAGAATCCGCTTGAACCTCGAGTTCTCGAGGTCGACCACCCACGTGCTGTGGCACGACTCAATGACCATGGGTTCCATACAGTGATTGTGCCACCCAAATACTGGATTCAAACTGCAGAATCATTGCGGTCGTGTGACAGTTGCCACCGGGCACAATGAGCGAGGGGCGGATTGTTCGTGGTCCTTGGGTCAAAACTGATTCTGACCAGGGAATTGTCTACGGCGACGAGACATGCAACCCGCACCCCAATCCCAGACGGCAATAGCCGCACAAACACTTTAAAGCTCCTGATCAGTGGGCTGATCAGGCGAACACCGCGAGACCTACTGCCGTTCCCAACGCCACCGACACGACCATCGGCAGACCGATCACGCGGTGTAGGAGTCCGGTTGAAGATGAAATGGCTGGGTTCTCGTCACTCCGCGGGGCGATCTTCCCTGATTTCCGGTTGAAAGCGACGCAGAGGAGAAAGACGGCGAGAAAGACCCCTGCCCCGATTCCGGCGGCCACGAGTCCAAGGCCTCCGAGCCAACAGCCTGCGGGAATCAGGGCGCTACGGCCGAAACCCTCCCGACAGTCGCACCCCGGATCCATTCGTCGCAACGCACTGAAGCCGACGATTCCGGCGAGTGTCCCGGCTTGAGCGCCTACGAGCACTGACCAGTGGCTGCCGGCGGCAGCAATGATCACGAGAACTAGGTCGGCAATGGCTGTTCCCAAGGCCGCCACCAACAGCGGTGATCGCAGTTCGCCGGCATCGATGAGGAGAATCGTGATGATGGTGGCGACCAACAGGCAGTAGGGAATGGTCATCAAGGAACCGTGCCTGGCCCATGCAATGAGGACGAAGGCCCCGGCGGTACCCGCTTCGACCAGGGGGTATCGAATCGAAATGGCCTCCCGGCAGGTCCTGCAACGACCCCGTAGGACCACCCATGAGACGAGGGGCAAATTTTCCCACCATGCCAGCTGGCGTTGACAGGTTGGACAGAATGACCGGGGTTTGGAGACCGAGAGTCCTCGAGGTATCCGGTAGACGACCACATTGAGGAACGAACCCACCAGCAGCCCGATCACCAACGCAATTCCGAATATCACTGAGAGCGACACCATCACGGTGGTTGAGGAGATAGATTGAGTAGTCATGATCGGTACTGGATCCCGGAATTGGTCCTTGAGCTGGGGGTCGAGAGGTGGCAGGGTGGAGTGCCGCAGAGATGGACCAAAGCCCGCGAACGGTATCACCGGGGGCGATCGGTACGTTGATACGTGGGCCCGGCAACCTCCACCTCGGTGGCACCGTCACTCCTTGTGGGGAGGCGATCACCGAACAGGGGGACAGATCCAATGTTCACAGCGAATGTGCCGATGAAGAAGCCATGAGCGACGTCGACGCCATACGCACCCTGGCACGGGAACGCGACCTCGAATTTGTTGATCTCGATGCCCAGACGGTTGATAACAGCACCGCCGAGGTTCTCCCTGAGGCGATAGCTCTACGCCTCCATGTGGTCGCCATCAAATGGAAGTCAGGGATCCCGGTGATTGCCGTCGCCAACCCCGATGACATCTTTGTCCTCGACACCATCCGCGCCTCCGTGGGTAGAGACTTCACGCTGGTTGTCGCCCCGCCTGAGCAGATCGTCAGGTACGTCGACCGACTCTACGATGCGTCCCATGCGTCCGGGACGACCACGCCGACGGGTGCCGTTGCCGTTGCGCCCACAACTGTTCCGCCGCCGGTCCCGCTCCCGGCAATCCCGAACCCGTCAGTCATCTCGGCACGCCAGATCGCCACCCCTGCAGTCGACGATGGGTCGGAATCCCCATTGTACGGATCGGCATTTCTCCCGAAAGAGGGTTCGCCAAGCCAAGAGCCTCCAATCAATGGACATGGAGCCCAGTCGATTCCGCCGGCATCAATTGAGATCGGTACTGATCTAGCGCTACCTCCTGATGCCCTGGCGGCCAGTGCCTCCGAGTTGGCTGAGTTGGCACGCACGGCACGGCCGGCGAAGCCCACCGAACGGGTCGATTCGGCGGCGGAGACTGCCGATCTGGTTGACGAGGCGGTGGCAACCTTCGAGGGACAGCAAGCCGAACCGGAGTTGCTCACAGGGCTCGCGTCGACGTTGCCGCCGATGGCCAAGGTGCTGATCGAGGGGAATCGGGTGTCCTTGGCCGACATGGAGCTGGTCCTCGAGGAACACGATCGAAGTGGCCGGAGCATTGCCCGCATCCTGACGGCCAAGAAGTTAGTGACCGAGGCCGACCTCATGTGGGGAATGGCTCACGAGATGGGCCTCGAGTTTGTCGATCTTGATACGGCCGGAGTCAAATTTACCGAGTCGGATATCATCCCCGAGGCGACGGCGCGCTATCACAACGTGCTGGTCATCTCCGATGACGCCAATGGGCTGGTCGTGGCCGCCTCCAATCCCACCGACGTGTTCGCCATGGACGACCTCCGCACCATCATTGGCCGGAGCTTCACCATCGTGGTTGCCACCCGCAGCCAGATCAACGCCTACATCGGACGTGCCTATGGTGCCGGCGACGCCGCGGACATGGCCGAAACGGCCTCACTCGAGTTCGACCGGGAGGATCCCGGTGCCGCCATGGACGACATCCAGGCGGTTACCGAGGAAGCCCCGATTGTTCGGTATGTGAACCTTCTGATGGTCCAGGCGGTCAACGAGCGAGCGTCCGACATTCATGTGGAACCCACCGCCACCAACCTTCGGATCCGCTATCGCATCGATGGGGTCCTCCATGACGTGTCGACTGCGCCCCGTTCCATTGCCGCGGCGGTGACGACCCGCTTGAAGGTGATGGCCGACATGAACATCGCCGAGCACCGGATTCCCCAGGACGGTCGGATTTCGGTGACGATCGGGAACAAGGAGATCGACCTCCGGATGGCGACGTTGCCCACCATCCACGGAGAAAAAATCGTGATGAGGGTACTGGACAAATCGAGCGTTGTCCTCGGATTTCCCGATCTCGGTTTCGACGAAGATCTGTTGGCCACCTACGCGGGGATCTACACCAAGCCCTACGGGACCATTCTGGTCACCGGCCCCACCGGTTCGGGCAAGTCCACCACCCTCTACGCGACGCTCATCGCACTGAACTCACCGGAGAAGAACATCATCACCGTCGAGGACCCGGTGGAGCTCCGACTACAGGGCGTCAACCAGATTCAGCTCAATGTGAAGGCCGGCCTCACCTTCGCCTCGGCGCTGAAGTCGATTCTGCGATCCGATCCGGACATTGTGCTGGTCGGCGAAATCCGGGACAAGGAGACTGCGGTCATCGCCGTCGAGGCCTCCCTCACCGGCCACCTGGTGCTCGCGACCTTGCACACCAATAGCGCCGCAGCTACGCCGATGCGCCTGGTGGAGATGGGGCTGGAGCCATTCTTGGTCACCTCGTCGCTGACCGGGGTGTTGGCTCAGCGCCTGGCCCGCCGGCTCTGCAACCCCTGCAAAGAGGGTTACGACGTTACCGATGCGGATATCGTGGCGGCGGGATGGGAGGTAGAAGAGATGAGGGCCATTGAGGAGATCAGTGGCAAGCCCCATTTCTACCGGGCAAAAGGGTGCCCCGCCTGCGCGAATACGGGATACCGGGGCCGCAAGGCTTTGGCGGAGTTGATGCCGATGACCGAAGAGATCCAACGCTTGATTATTGAAGGAGGATCCGTGGACGACATCCATCGGATGGCCGTCTCGCAAGGGATGGTCACCTTGCGCCAGAGTGGCCTACGCAAAGCGATCGAGGGCGAAACGACCCTTGAGGAAGTGCTCCGGGTGGTGGCATGAGCCCCGTCTCGTCGGACATCCGGGCCGAATGGTCGACCAGATTGGCAGAAGCGCTGGTCAACGGTGGCTATGCCACCGAGTCCGACTTGTCGCCGCTGATGGCCGAAGCGGAGGCAACGGGCCGACCCTTGGCCACCATACTGATTGAAAGGCAGGTGGCAACCCCGGGGGTGGTGGTGGGTGCCCAGGCTCAACTGGCTCAGCTGCCGGCGGTCGATCTGTTGTCGGCGGCACCCGAGCCGCACGTATCCGCTCTCATTCCCGAGGCTGTCGGCCGCGAGTACGAAGCGGTGGCGCTCAAACGCGAGGGAACCCAATTGGTGGTCGGTTTCGCCGAGCCCCCGGGGCCGCAGACCGTCGATACCCTCTCGGCCCTCATTGGCTTTCGGGTCATGCCGATGCTGGCCGATCCCACCGTCATCGCCCGGGTGTTGTCATCGGGTCCTCTTCGCGTGGCAACTGAGAATGGAATCTCAGGGGCGAAGTCGGATGAGGACGAGGAGGCCACCCAGGGGATGCCTCCGATGGCGGTCGGCAACGGTATGCCGTTGCATATCGATGACCTGTTGCGCTACGCGGTCTCGGTGGGAGCGTCGGATCTGCACCTGACCGCCGACATGCCCGCCTGCATCCGACTGAATGGTGCCATCCGCCCGATCGAGGGTTGTCCAACGTTGGAGAACGAAACCATTCGCGACATGGTGTTCGGGATCCTCCCGGCATCGCAGCGCGAGCGATTCGAAGCTGACCACGAGTTGGATACCTCACATTCGATCGTCGACGTTGGCCGCTTCCGGATGAACGTCTCGATGCAACGAGGCACGGTGGCCGTCGCCATGCGACCGATCCCCCACGAAATGCCGGCATTCGAGTCTCTTGGGATTCCCGAATCGGTCCGGGCCTTCGCTGAACTTCGGAGAGGTCTGGTGCTGGTCACCGGGCCCACCGGTTCCGGAAAGTCCACCACCCTGGCGTCCTTGGTCGACATCATCAACCGCAGCAAGCCGTTGCACATTGTCACCATCGAGGACCCGATCGAGTTTCTCCATTCCCACAAGCGGTCGATCATCGACCAGCGAGAGATCGGCGAGGACACCAATTCGTTCTCCGAGGCCCTTCGTCGGGTATTGCGTCAGGACCCCGATGTCATTCTGGTGGGGGAGCTCCGTGACCTCGAGACCATTTCGACGGCACTGACGGCGGCGGAGACCGGTCACCTGGTGTTCGCCACCGTCCATACCCAAGATGCCGCCCAGACGGTGGACCGGATCATCGACGTGTTTCCCACCTCTCAACAAGAGCAGATCCGGGTGATGTTGGCGGCGACCCTCGAGGGTGTCGTCACTCAGCAGCTCCTGGTGAACAAAGAGGGGACGGGTCGGATCGCCTGCTGTGAGGTATTGGTCTGCACCACCGGGATCCGGAACCTCATTCGCACGGTCAAGACACATCAGATCTACTCACTCATGCAGACGGGTAGTTCGTATGGGATGCAGACGATGGACCAGGGCCTGGCCAAATTGGTACGGGACGGGCTGATCTCCGAGAGCGTGGCGTTTGATCGCTCTCATAATGAAGACGACCTTCGGGCCCATCTCAACGCCTAATCCGAAACAACAACCCTACGAACAGGGGAACAGTGTCACTCACGTTTGAATACAAGGTTCGGGACCAATCGGGAAGCCTGGTAGAGGGGCAACTCGAGGGCGACAGCATGGCGTTGGTGGTTCGGAAGCTGCGCGAGATGGGCTACATGCCCATCGCTGTCACTCCGAAATCCAACATCAGCATGAAGACCGAGATCAAAATCCCGGGGATCTCCGACCGGGTCAAGCTGAAGGAAGTGGCGGTCGTCACTCGTCAGCTATCGACCATGGTCGATTCGGGACTGTCGGTGGTGCGCTCCCTCGGGATTCTGGTCGGCCAGGTCGAGAACAAGGAACTGGCACGGATCCTTTTGGCGGTGCGTCTCGACGTCGAGCACGGATCCGCTCTTTCGGTGGCCTGCGCCAAACACCCCAAGGTCTTCTCTGAGCTGTTCTGTACCCTTGTCCACGCCGGCGAGGTGGGCGGCAATCTCGATGATGTGTTGGGCAACTTGGCCACCACCATTGAAAAGCAGGCCAATCTCAATCGCACCATCCGCTCGGCGATGACCTACCCGGCGGTGGTGTTGTCGGTGATGGTCGTCATCTTCACCGCCATGATCCTCTTCATCGTGCCGGTGTTTCAGAATCTCTTCAAGAGCCTGGGCGGGGCACTTCCACTGCCGACCCAAGTCCTCATTAACGTGTCGAAGATCATCTCCAGCCCGTGGGTACTGCTGATCATCGCTGTCATCATCGGGGGCATCTACGGCCTGAGGAAGTGGATCGCCACAGATAAGGGAAGAGTCAAGTGGGACCGGCTCATGTTGCGCCCTCCGATCTTCGGGCCGCTGTTTCACAAGGTGGCACTGGCCCGGGTCACCTCGACCCTGGCCTCGCTGATGAGCTCAGGTGTGCCCATTCTCGAGTCGTTGGACATTTGTGCTGACACGGCCGGTAACCGCACGGTCGGCGATGTACTTCGTCAGGCAAAGGACGGGGTCCGCGAAGGGCGCCCCCTGGCCGATCCACTTCGTGAACATGAGGACGTTATTCCCTCTCTGGTCGTCCAGATGATCGAAGTAGGGGAGCAGACAGGTGCGCTCGACGACATGTTGAACAAGGTGGCCGAGTTCTACGACCAAGAGGTCGAGACAACTGTGAAGAACTTGACGGCTCTGCTCGAGCCGCTGCTCACAGTCTTTATGGGCATCGGCGTGGGCACCATGGTGATCTGTCTCTACCTGCCCATGTTCAGCTATATCAAGCTGGTCCATTAGCCGAGGAGCTGTTGGTGGGGTGGAGATCACTCTTTGTAGAGGTAGCTGTCGCGTTTCGTGCACGGATTTCTACTAAAATGCTGGTAAGAGGGTTAAACTTTTGCTAAAGTTCTAACGCTTGTCTGCCGAAGATATGGGTAGCTACAAATAAATTGCCCCCGTGGCCAACTCGGATGCGGGACCCAGGTCCATTGACCGAAAACCAACACAGGAGGACATCATGTTGTCAAGCCTCATACAGCGCTTGGGCGAGCGGCGTGCCGCTGAGTTCGAGGCAGAAGGATCGGCTGAAGCCGGTTTCACCCTCATCGAGCTGATGGTCGTACTGCTCATTTTGGCCATTTTGCTTGCCATCGCCATCCCTACGTTCCTCGGTGTGACGGGTTCGGCCAACGATCGGGCTGCTCAGTCCAACCTGAACACGGCGCTCACCAATGCGAAGACCGTCTATGAGCAAAGCAATCAGGCGTACCCGACTACAGTGGCGACGCTTGCCGCAAGCATTATGAGCAATGAGCCATCGCTCCCGATGACCACCGCCCTCAACGTGACCGCCGGACAAGTCGGGGCAGTCACGGACACGGCCTTCAACACGAACGGGGCCATTCTCTTTTCCCTGGCGAAGAAGACCAATGAGTGTTGGTGGGTCGCTGACAACACCGCCACAATGGGTGCTACCCCGGGCCCGGCTGCCGCTGTACCGTGGAATTCTGCAGCTACAGCGCTCGCCCCCGCTGCCCAACTCGCTACTAAGACGGGGGTCCCGGAGACACAGGGAATCTTCTACGGTGTTTACAAGGAGGGTGCGGTAGAGGGGACTATCACAAATGGAGCTACCTGTGACACGACCACCCTTGGCACCGCCTCTTCGATCGTCAGCACCACTGCGTTCCCGTCGGGAGAGTAACCTTCGGGTGACTCGGGTGACGTGGCTCGATTCACCACCGGAGTCATTTACGGACATGGTATAAACCAATCGACAGTGCCCCTCTTCGGAGGGGCACTGTCGCGGACGGGGTGAACAGCACCGGCACTCGGTTTGAATGTGCTCAGTTGAGAGATCGAGAGAGGATGTGGCGTGTGTTGACGGGATCTACCCTGACTGACGAAGATGCCGAGGCGCATCCGACAAGCCTCCTCGTCGATGTAACGAGCGAACGATTGAAAAGTGGAAACGGCCCAATTCTCTCTCGTGGGATTCCGCTGGCGTGGAGTGTCGTGTTGGTCGCTTTCGGGATCGCATTTCTCTTGGGTTGGGGGCCGCTTGTCCTCCATCACTCGCAATGGACGACCGGCGGCGACCTGTGGGGGATATTCCGCGCTGCTCACTATGTGGGGTGGGGCTTCTTTGGCGGTGTCTACGATTCGTCGACCGGTGTCAACACGTTTCCGGGGATGTCGGTGCTGTTGGCACCGGTGGCCATGTTCAGTGGTGCGCTGGGCCTCACCGAATCAACGCTCGGGATTCTTGTTTTCCGCCCCACCGCGGCTCTGCTGCTCCAACCGGTGGAACTGCTGTGTGCCTGCACGGTGTTGTTCGCAGCCGACACCGTGGCGGTGCGCCTGGGGGTCCGCAGGGCTGTCCGTGTCTGGCTGATCGGGGTTCTCGCCGTTGTCGCCTGGCCGGCGGCAGCGATTTGGGGACATGCCGAGGACGTTCTGGCGGTAACGTTCGCGTTGATCGCCGTTCGGTTGCTCATCGATGGGAAGAGTCGCCGTAGCGGGTGGTTGTTGGGCATCGGTATCGCCTTCCAACCGCTGGTTGGTTTCATACTTCCCATCGCGGCTGGCATGTCGCCAACGGGTCGGCGACTGAAATTCTTCTTCCAGGCCGCCCTCCCGTCAGTGGTGCTGATCGGTATTGACTTGGCCGGCAATTGGTCTGACACCTATCGGGCGTTGGTCAAGCAGCCCACTCCACCGGCGCTCAACCATGCCACGCCATGGGTGTCCTGGGCTCCTTATGTCGTCCACCAAGTCATACCGAAAGTGGAGACTGGCATTCGACTGGGTCAACTGCACGGTCACTTTCACACGTTTACCAGCACGGTCAATTCCAGCTCGTTTGTCCTCGTGTCGGGTGGCCCAGTCCGTACCATCGGGTTGATATTCGCGGTGCTGATCGGGTTGTTCGTGTGGCGGAAGCGCCCCGACCCCATTGGGATCATGTGGCTGTGCGGTGTGGCGCTCGCCTTACGGTGCTACTTCGAGCCGGTGATGACGCCGTACTACCTGGCACCTCCGCTGATTGTGGCTCTGATCGCCGCCGCCCGCATGGGCCGCCTGCGATTCGGGATCGCCGCCGCCGTCGGTCTGGCCGACACCATCTTCGCTTACTACCGATTTTCTCCTTGGGCCTGGTGGCTTCCCGTCGTGGGCATGCTGACCATCGTTCTGGCCTGTGGATACCCGGGCCGAGAGCACGTAGTGGCCGGAGGAGCGATAGCGAATGATGACGGATCGATAGGGGACGGGGCCTGCACGCCGGCTGACACGACTGTGCCGTCCTACCGCACCAAGAGGTGGGCAGAGACACAAGCGTGACGATCGCCACTGGCGCCGCCCGGCGGTGGTGGTGAGTCTCGAGAATCCGAAGTCCTTGGCAGGGAATCTTGACATTCTCGGTGACGCCGCCGTCGTGGACGACATTGGCACTTCGGTCGCCGAGTTTGACGCCGGCGGTGGAACGTCACTCACCCAGGCAGAAGCACTGGCCCTGATGACGGATCGGTGAAGTTCGGCGACTTTGAGATGTTCTGCGTCTTGGTCTGCGCGCCGTTCGCCATCTCGGTTGCCGGAGAAGGTTGCCACTGCCGTCGTCGAGTTCGTCTGTGGATCGCTGGCTGCCGACCTGCCTCGGGCGGGTGGCAACGATCACCGAGTCGAGATCGCGGCAGTCGAGCACAGATCAGGCTCAAGTAGGCAGCGATGACATTCCCGGGCCGGTGTCACGTCGCTCCGCAGTACCCGTCTCCAACCCCTACAGCGGCCCGATGGTGTGCTTTCGCCCGGGCAGGTGCTCTCGTGACGACTCCAGGGCGTCGAGGGCCCGGGCTACCACCGACCGGGTATCGGCAGGGTCGATGACCTCGTCGACGAACCCCCGCTCGGCCGCTTCCCACGGGGTGAGGAATCGCTCGGTGTACTCGGCTTGGAGCTCGGCTCGCTGCTCGGGTGCCGCCCGGCGGTGGAGGATCTGTACGGCACCCTGGGCTCCCATCACCGCGATCTCCGCACACGGCCAGGCGAAACACAGATCGTTACCCAACCCGCGGGAGTCCATCACGATGTAGGCCCCGCCGAAGGCTTTGCGGAGGATCACGCAGACCCGGGGCACGGTGGCTTCGGCGTAGGCAAAGGCGAGCTCGGCACCGTGGCGGATCATCCCTCTCCACTCGAGGTCCTTACCCGGCAGAAACCCCGGCGTGTCCACCAGTGTCACCAGGGACAGATTGAAGGCATCGCAGAACCTCACGAACTTCGCCCCCTTTTGGGAAGCGGCGATGTCGAGGGTTCCGGCCAGCGCTTGGGGTTGGTTGGCGATGAAGCCCACCGATCGACCACCGATTCTCCCGATGGCGGTGACCAACTGGGGCGACCACCGTGACCACAGTTCGGTCACATCGTGATCGTCAGCCAGGGCGGCGGCCACGTTCCGGACGTCATATGAGCTCGTTGTCCGCGAGGGGATCACTTCGCGCAGGGCGGGAACCGCCCGGTCTGTCGGATCGTCGAGCGGGCCCAGTGGGGCCACCTCGTCGGCGTTGGCCGGGAGGAGGCTGAGCAAGTTGTGGACGTGGGCCATGGCGTCGTCCTCGGTGTCGGCCTCGATGGCGCACAGCCCACTGGAACGGGCATGCATGGCGGTGCCCCCCAACTGGCGGAGCCCCAAGCGCACCCCGGTGAACTCTTCGACCATGGCCGGCCCGGACACGAAGGCAAAGGCCTCCGATGTCATCACTACGATGTCGGCGATCCCCAACAGGAGTGCCGGGCCCGAAATAGCCGGCCCGGTCACCACCGCGATGATCGGCACCATTCCCGAACATGCGGCGATGGCCCGTGCGCCCTGTCCCCAGCCGTGGAGCGAGTCGATCCCTTCGGAGACGTCAGCCCCGCTGGATGCGAGAACCAGCACCAGCGGGATCCGAAGGCTCAGCGCCGTATCCGCTCCTTCTTTGATAGTGATGCCGTCCTCCAACGAGAGTGCTCCCCGGCGCAGAGCCGACACCGATCGGACAACGATGGCAGGACCATTGCCCAACTCTTCGATGCCGGCTTTGACAGTTCCTCTCACCAGGGCGCGGAGAGCGGGAGCGGGAGCGGCGGTGGGCACTAACCCATGCTACGGACATGGGATGGACTGTGCTGCGATTGGGGCAAGGCTTTATTGATCGGTGTCATCGGGCGGCGGAGAGGTGGGATCGCGGTCGTGCTTGGCGTTCCGCTCACTGCGGCGCGCCGCCCGCTCCAACTGCCGTTCCACGTCGGCCAGGTCGGCCAAAGGCCAGGTGAGCATCACCGCCGCAGCCGCCCCTGCACCCGCCAATGCCAGCATCTGCCTGGGTGTCCACGGCGTGGCCTCTTCGTTTCGGCGCCTCACATGCCGGTGGCCGCCGACGATGGCGAGGGCGGCCAACCACAACACTGCCCACGCTGCAAGGAGTGGTTCCCAGGCATAGGGGTGGCCGGGGTTCATGGGCCCACTTCCACATAGGGGTGGCACCGGGCGTGGGCCCACTTCCACATAGGGGTGGCACCGGGCGTGGGCCGCCCTAGATTGGCGACGATGGCACGTCTCGATCGGCTCGAACGAGTGACCGACCTGTTGTTGGTATTGCTCGATACCCCCCGCCCGCTGAGCCTCCGAGAGATTGCCGATCGGGTGCCGGGCTACCCCGAAGGCCACGCCGCCCGGCGTCAGGCTTTCGAACGCGACAAGCGCCTGTTGCGCGACGAAGGCGTGCCGGTGCTGGCCGAAGCGCTGGAGGGGCACGACCAGGTGGGCTACCGGGCCGACCCCGATGCTTACTTTCTGCCTGACCTGGGCCTCGACCAGGACGAGCAGGCTGCGCTCAACCTGGCCGTCGCCGGCGTCCATCTCGGCGAGCCTAGCGGCCGAACCGCCCTTTCCAAATTGGGCGCCACCGGGGAGCCCCCGCTTCTCGGTGCCCCTTCGATGCCGGTGGTCGATCTGCCGTCGATGACCGAACTACCGGCCCTCCCCGTGCTGTTCGACGCGGTGCGCCAATCGGCCACCGTCAGTTTTCTGTATCGCGGCAATGCCCGACACGTCGATGTGGGCGCCATCCGCTTCCGCCGGGGGTACTGGTACATGGTGGGATTCGACCGCGACCGGGGTGACGCCCGTACGTTCCGTGTGGACCGGGTGGAGTCACTGCCCGAGGTGGGACCACCCTCCTCGGGCCAACTACCCGACGGGTTCGACCCCGCGAATACCTTTTCGGTCGACCCATGGAAGTTCGGTAGTGGCGAGGAGACCGACGCCGACGTGCTGGTCGACGCGGCTGAAGCTGGACGGGTCATCGGTGAGTTGGGTGAAGGAGCAGTGGTCGAGCGACGGGACGACGGGACGGTGGTGGTGAGGTTGGCGGTTACCGACCAGCAAGCGCTGGTGACCTGGGTGCTCGATTGGTTGGATCACGCCGAGGTGCTGGGGCCACCCGAGGTGAGAATGGCGGTCGTCGATCGGCTGACCTCGATCATCGACACCGGTGGATCGGTCAGCTCATGAGCATCCCCACAGACACTGCCGGTCGACTGCGACAACTGCTGGCCATCCTGGCCTGGCTGGCCCAGGTGGGTGAGGCGCCGGTCGATGAGTTGGCCACCCGATTCGACCTGACACCCGAGGCCCTCGTCACCGAACTCGAGTTGGCCGCGTGTTGTGGGCTCCCCCCGTATACGCCCGACCAATTGATGGAGATAGTCGTCACCGACACCACCGTGTCGACCCGTCTCGGCAGCGCCCTGTCCCGGCCCCGGCGGTTGAGCCCGGTCGAGGGGTTCGCCCTGGCGGCATCGGCCCGTGGGCTGTTGGCCGTCCCGGGCAGTGACGAGGACGGTGCCCTCTCCCGTGCACTCGGGAAGCTCGAGACGGCACTGGGGGCTGAGCGCCTGGTCATCGACCTCGACACTCCGCCGATGCTGGCCGTCGTCAGTGATGCCGCCGCGGCGGGAGTAAGTCTGGAGATCCATTACTACTCGGCGTCGAGCGACCGTCAGAGTGAACGGGAGATCACCCCTTTGCGGGTCTTCGCCTCCGAGGGGCACTGGTACGTGGACGCCACTTGCGCCCAGGCCGGTGAAGTCCGCCGGTTCCGGATCGATCGGATCGATGCGGCCCGGGTCATCGAGGGGTCAAGTGGCGTCGGGGATCGCTCGGCGATGGACAGCGAGCCCACTGGGTTCGAAGCCTTCGTCCCCGGGCCGGATACCCGCCGGGTCCGACTCTCCCTCGATCCCGCCTTGGCCTGGATGGTGGAGTCGATCCCCACCGTGGCCCCGGTCGAACGGGCGGACGACCGCCTGGTGGTGGAGGTGGTGGTGGGAGGGGATGCCTGGCTCGAGCGGTTACTGCTGCGCTTGGGAACCGGGGCCGCCGTGGTCGATCCCTCCGAGGACGCCGGCCTGGCCGCCGAGGCCGCCGCTCGCATTCTGCTCAGATATGGTCTGGATATCAAAAATAAAGAAAAATAACAAGATGGTATAGAAAGACTTGAACCAGTACGGTTCGGGACGTGAGAATCCCGCCGTGCTGAAGCTCCATGTCGTCCATGTGGGCCACCACGGGTACTACGTGGAGGGCCGCCAGTTTGGACACGGCGACGACTTCGATGTGGCCATCGAGTCCCCGGGGGCATGGACAGGGCCTGCGGCCCCGTCGCTCGGTCTCGGTGGGGTGGTCGATCCCGAGACCTTTGGACGGGTGATGGAGGGTTTCGACCCGGATTCAGGACGCCGGCTCCGGCTGGGCCGGGGTGCTGCCAGCGTGGCCGGGTTCGATCTCACCTTCTGTGCCCCGAAGTCGGTGAGCCTGTTGGAGGCGCTGGCCCCCAGAGAGATCGCCACCGAAGTGGGCGCCGGCCACGATGCCGCCGTGGCCGAGGCCAGCGCCTATCTCTCCCGCACCGCGGTGGGGGTCCGTCGGGGAAGCGGCCGGTCACTGCAGCTTCTGCCATCGACCGGCATGGTGGCCGGCGGCTTCCGCCACCTGACCAGTCGGGCCCTCGATCCCCATCTGCATACCCATGTGGTGGCGGCCAACCTGGCCCAAGGGGTCGATGGCACCTGGTCGGCGGCCGACGGCCGGCGGGTCTTCGCCCATGCTCGGGCGGCCGGGTCGATCTATCAGGCGAGGCTCCGTTTCGAACTGTCGGACAGGCTGGGTGCTGCGTGGGAGGTCCGGCCTTCGGGGCTTGGCGATGTGGTGGGTGTCGACGGGGGACTGCGGCGGCTCTTCTCGCAGAGATCAGCAGACATCGAAGAGTTTGTTGCGGTTCGCCACGGAGGTGCCTCTGGCCGTCACCCCGGCGCCTTCTATGCCACCCGACCGGACAAGGACCTCACCCGATCCCTCGAGTCACTGGTCTCGTCGTGGAAAGGCCGCGCCGCGGACTTCGGGTTCGACCTTGGCGATCTCTCCCAGGTGGTGGGCCGGGGTGCTCAGTTGGGGCGAGAGGTGGGCGGCGGTGTTGATCCACAACGCATGGTCGACCGGCTGGAGGGAGCCGGACGACCCGAGGGTTCGATGGCCCGCCGTGATCTGGTGGCGTTGGTGGCATCAACCTCACTGCGAGGAGCCACCGTGGCCGGCGTCGACTCCACGGTGGACCGCATCGTCACCTCAGTGGGGTCGAGAGCTGAAACAGATAAGGGTCGTGAGCCGAGGTGGCGGAGGGGGGATGTGTTGTCGGTGGCTCGCGAGCGGGGGAGTGAACTGACGGTTCGATCCGAGCGGGAGGTCGCGCCCTCGGCTGCAGTCGATCGACGGGCCGGACGGGAAAGGGAGACGGCGCGCCACCTGGACCGCACCGGAGAGCGGCGTCGTGAGCGCGGCCGGGACCACGGACTGGGGCTGTGATGGTGATCTGTCTGTATCGGTTAGCGCTCGACGCCGTGGTCGGTCCGTCGGAGTTGTTGGCGGCGATGGGCCCGCCCGGAATCGCTCAACATCTTCCACGGCTCCACCGAGTGGGCCGGTGCCAGCCGAACCCATGTCGGTTGATTCCGCTCATCGAAGGCCAGCGCCATGCCCGGCGATCCTCGGGTGATGAGGTCAGGGGGCAGTCGCCGACGCCACTGGGTGGAGGCCGACTCGCCCGCGTGGGGACGGCCTCCGGTGACCATGTCGGAGAAAGGATGACCCGAGGGAGCCCGTCCCGAGGACACCGACCGGGTGGTGATCTCTTCGTCACCGGCCAAGGTGGAGAGCGCCTCGAGTGTCCGCACGTCTCCGATGCCGGGCAGCACCACAGTGGTGCCGAACAGCGAAGGAAATCCGTCGGCCTCATCGGGCCAACGCTGCCGGGCCTGGGAGAGATCCTGCAGGCTGGCCAATGTCACCACCCCCTGTCCACCGCCTTCGCTGATCATCGACGGCAGGTTGGGAAGGGGGGCGATGTTGGTCACCTCGTCGAGCGCCAGCAGCACCGGCGGATTCGGTCGAGCCTCGCCGACGGCCGGCTCGGAGGCACGTTGGTAGGCCGCGGTGCGCACGTCTTCGACCAGTCCGACCACCATGGGAGCGACAAGGGCCTGACGATGAGCCGGGGCACAGATGAAGATGGTGTCAGCCGAGTCCACGAAGTGGATGGCATCGAAATCAGGGTCGGCGGTGACCGCCAGTGCCCGTTCGGTCCGGAAACCGGTAAGGGCACCCGACGCGGTGGACCAGATGCCACTCAGCTCCCGTTCATCGGTGGCGGCCATGCCTTCCAGGGCGTTGGTGGCCAGTTCTGCGATCCCTCCGGGGGTGCCGGCCAGGATTGTCTGGGCCGGAAGCGATTTTCGACGGTCCACCCAGGTCAGGACGGTCCGCATATCGGCTCCGTCGAGTGCCGCGGCGTAGAGAAGTGGTGCCAGCAACGCTTGTGCCCGCTCATTCCAGTGGGTGCCGTCGTTCCGCGCCGTCCCCCGTGATCCCGCCGCGGCGGCAACCTGCACCAGAGATCGGGCCGAGCCCATCGCCCCGTCCCACGTTCCACATGCCTGCAGCGGGGACCAACGCAGTGGTTCGAGATCTCCACTCGGGGTGGTCGAACCGGTGGGGTCGAAGAGAAGACATCTCCCCGATTGGGACCGTGCTGCCGCGGTGGCGTCGAGCACGTCCGGTTTGGTCGAGGTGGAGACAACCGGACCGTTGGCGGCCAACACGTTCGGAATGATCAACGAAGATGTCTTTCCTGAGCGCGGTGGACCCAACATCATCACCGACATTTCGGGTGGGGCGAAGTACCAATCATCGCCGTCGTGTCCGAGATAGATGCCGAACTCGGCAGAGGCCGATGCTGCGCGCGCGGCGCGCAGGTACTTCGTTTCGCGCTGTTTATCGGTCGAATGCGAAAAAAATGTCATATCCACCTAGCGCCGCAATCGCGGTTGGCAATGCCTCGTTGTGTCGGCGAACGTCAAGTGTTCGCAACTCGACCGCGTGTCTCGCGTAGGTAAATAATCCTTGCAAACAAACAGGTTTTTGTCCATGGTCAATTGCGTGCGGCGTGTAGTGGCGCTGTTGACGTGCGAAGCCGTCGCCGAATGTGGCGTTCTCCGCGAAGCGCGGTCGCGCGTCAAAACACGCGAGGGTCCTTGATCTGAGCCCAAAAAACCATTTAGATATTTATGATTGCGTATCGCTGAGGAGGTGATCGTGAACAAATCGCAACTAGTCCGAGCAGTCAGTGAGACAACATCGTTGGGTCGCCGAACTGTCGAGGATGTGGTTGATGCTTTGTTCGATTCGGTCGTCACCGCGGTTCAGTCTGGACAGAAGGTAACGGTGATTGGTTTCGGGACATTCAACCCGGCCACCCGTTCCGCTCGTTTGGGTCGAAATCCGCGGACCGGTGCAGCGGTACCAATCCCGGCGTCGAAAGGTGTCCGGTTCGCCACCAGTTCAGCGTTCAAATCCGCGTTGAACTCCAAGGAGGGAGCACCCATGGCAGTGAAGAAAGCTGCGAAGAAGGCAGTCCGTAAGGCTCCGGCCCGTAAGACCGCCGCAAAGAAGACAACCGCGAAGAAGGCAGTGAAGAAGGCTCCGGCCCGCAAGACTGCTGCAAAGAAGTCCGCGGCGAAGAAGGCAGTCCGTAAGGCTCCGGCCCGCAAGACCGCCGCTAAGAAGGCCACGGCCAAGAAGGCAGTGCGTAAGGCTCCGGCCCGTAAGACCGCCGCCAAGAAGACTGCCGCCAAGAAGGCAGTGCGCAAGGCTCCGGCCCGTAAGACCGCCGCCAAGAAGACTGCCGCCAAGAAGGCAGTGCGCAAGGCTCCGGCCCGTAAGGCGGCGGCCAGGAAGACTGCGAAAAAGGCCGTCCGCAAGACAGCCCGCAGGTAGTTGATCGACGGCTCTGCCGTCATCAGATGACGAACAACAGGGGCCTGCGGGTCCCTGTTGTCGTCTCTACAGGTCGCCCATCAGGTGGAAGGCTTCGCCGACCGGAAGGGTGGCCAGGGCGCCATGGGCGGCCAGCTGGTGATGCACCTTGGCCGCGAAGGATTCGACGTCGGCGTCCGGTGCTGGGTCATCTTGTCGACCCGAATCAATCCCCATGGTGGTGACTTGTTGGCTGGCGTGACACAGCAGGGCATCGATCTTCGCCGCCTCGAACCCGGCCGCATTTTCGACGTGGTTGGGCAGGTCTGCCTCCCACAGCAACAGAGACGTAGGCCGATGAGGGGCCGGGCCGATGTCGGGGAAGAAGTGGGGGTCTCGGGCGGCCACCAACGCGTCAAGGCTGAGGAAGCCGGCGTTGCGATGGTCGGGATGGAGTCGGTATCGCCTCCACGGGTCGTGAGCGAGCACCACGGCCGGACGGAGCGAACGGATGACACGGGCCACCTCTCGCCGCTCCTCCTCTCCGTTGCTGAGTTCGCCGTCCACCCTGCCCAGGAACAGCACCCGGTCGTCGGAGGACGGGCCTGACGCTGCCCCGTCGATAACCGCGGCCGCGGCTCGACACTCAACCACTCGGGCCGCCACCAGGGCGGCCAGGTCTTCGTCGGGATCCCAACTTCCCTTGGACCCATCGGTCAGCACCAGGTGATGTACCCGGCATCCGGCATCAGCCCACTTGGCCAGCGTGGCGCCGCACCCGAATTCGATGTCGTCGGGGTGCGCACCGATAGCCAAAGCACTTGACGGGATGGGGAGATTGACCGTCACCGGTCCATCGATGAGCAGGTCGCCCACCGGGAGTTCGCTCGGCTGTGACCATCGTTCGTCGTCGGGACGGTTCATGAGAACGCGGAGGCGGGCGTGGTGGAGACGGGGACGACATCAGCGGGTTCGTCGATGTCCCAGGCGAGATCGGGACGATCGAGGACCCGGACGGGAAGGCCGGTGCGGGCAGCTTCGATCCGGTGGCGGGCGAAGGAGCCGGGCCCGTAGGAGAACCGGAACCCGGCGTCGGTCGGGATCACGATGACATTGGTGCCGTTTCCGAATCGATCGGGCACCAGGGTCACCCCGGGAGCGTCTCCGACCGAAAAGAGGTCCGAAGCCCGGGGGAGATCGGCGTGTGCCACCGTCACCTGTTCGACCCCCCGCTGAGACAGGAGCTCCACGCCCGCCTCCACCGCGCCGTTGAGGCCCCGTCCTGGTTCCCAGACGACCAACGCACCCCGCGACCGGGCCCAGGTGGCTACTTCGTTGTCGTCGCAGACCACGGCGACCGGCAATGGAAACGCAGCCGCCAATACCCGATGGGCCATGGCGGCGGCCAGCGCGGCCCGTTCGCTGTCACTCAACGCGGTATCGAGGCGACCCTTGGCCTCTCTGAATGCCTTGACCGGCACCAGCACGGCTCGGGGTCCGAAGGGCAACGCGTCGCCCGGGAACTGCATCCGTTGGTCGGCGCCTTCCACTCCGTCAGTGTAGGGGGGTCCCGACGGGGCCACCGTCCGGCCAGCGTGGCGCATAGTGTGGCCCCGTGTCAGAAAAAGTTGCCGTCATCGGCGCAGGATCCTGGGGAACAACGGTGGCGGCACTGGCAGCGGGCAATGCCCCCACCGTGCTGTGGGCTCGGGATCCGGCGTTGGCGGAAACCCTTCGCACCGAGCACCGTAATCCGTCCTACCTCCCCGATTTCCGCCTGCCCGACCGGCTCGACGCCACTGCTGACATCGAAGCCGCGGTGTCGGGGGCTTCATTGGTGATCATGGCGGTTCCATCCCACGGTTTCCGCGCCGTGGCCACCGATCTGGCCGCGGTGCTCGTCGACGGCACTCCGGTCCTCAGTCTCACCAAGGGATTGGAACAGAAGAGCCACCTTCGCATGACCGAACTGTTGGCCGAGGTGGTGCCGAACAGCCCGACCGGCGTGCTCACCGGGCCCAACCTGGCTTCCGAGGTAGCGGCCGGCCAACCGACAGCCGGGGTGGTTGCCCTGGCCGACGGGGACCAGGCGCGCTGGGTCCAGGGCCTGTTGGTGTCGGATACGTTCCGGGTTTACACCAACGGAGACGTCATCGGGTGCGAGATCGCCGGGGCCCTCAAGAACGTGCTGGCGGTGGCGGCCGGCATCTCGGACGGTCTGGGGTTCGGCGATAACTCCCGAGCGGCAATGATCACCCGCGGCCTGGCCGAGATGGCTCGGTTGGGCCAGCAGCTGGGTGGGGACATCATCACCTTCGGCGGTTTGGCCGGGGTGGGAGATCTGGTCGCCACCTGCACCAGTTCGAAGAGTCGGAACCATGCCGTCGGGGTGGCTCTCGGCCAGGGGCGGTCACTGGCCGATGTGATGGGCGAGATGCGGATGGTGGCCGAGGGAGTGAAGACCGCCCGGCCCATGGTCGAGTTGGCTGCCTCCGCCGATGTGGAGGTCCCAATCGCCTCGCAAGTGGCCGACATGATCGATGGGATCCAGAGTCCGGCGGAGGCAATCGCCGCTCTCATGCAGCGTCCGGCCACCTCCGAGTTCGGGAATCTTCGACCATGAGCGACGGTGGCGCGACTGGCGGCGGCACCGACGGGCCGCCCGATTCCGCGAATTCGTCCTCGGATGACGAGGCCATGGTTCCCGATCCCGAACGGCGGGCCGAAGCCCTGGCCCGGGTCCGTTCGCTCCTCATCGATCTGGGCACCACCGAAGAAGAAATCGACGCGGCGGTGGCCGACGATGTCGTCGATCTGTTGGTGGTGGATCGGATGCTGGTGCCGGCGGAGCGTCGATTGACCCTGGCACAGGTCTTGGCCCGCACCGGGATCGGGATGGAGCAGGCCCGACGAATCTGGAGGGCCCTGGGGTTTCTGGATGTGGACGAAGACGAACTCGCCTTCACCGAAATGGATGTCGAGGCGCTTCAACAGTTCGAGGCCCTGACCAGCATGGGACAGGCCGATTTCGATTCGTCATTGCAAATGGTCAGGGTCATCGGCTTTTCCATGGCACGCATCGCCGAGGCCACCACCGCCCGTGGCACCACTCCGGCCATCGAATCGTCGGGAGACAGCGTCGTAGACGCCGACGTGTACTCCCGGGTGCTCAGCGTGTCGCTTCCGACCATGGCCCGTTTGCTCGAGTTCATATGGCGCCGTCACCTTCAAGCTGCCACCCGGCGCGAAATGCTGATTCGTGCTCGTGGGGCGGCGAAGGGGACCAGCCCGGTCATGGCCGTCGGGTTCGCCGACATGGTGGGTTTCACCATGCTCAGCCAACATCTGGCTGACGATGAGCTGGCGGCCGTGGTCGCCAGGTTCGAAGAACTCGCCCACAACACCGTGACGTCGTTGGGTGGCCGGGTGGTGAAGATGATCGGCGACGAGGTCATGTTCGTGGTGCCGACCGCCGCCGATGCCGCTCGGATCGGGCTGAGCCTGGCCGAGGCGTACTCCGACGATGAGCTCCTGTCCGATGTGCGGGTGGCGCTGTCGGTGGGCCCGGTGCTGCTCCAGGACGGTGACTACTACGGCCCGGTGGTCAACCTGGCCAGTCGCCTGGTCGGGATCGCCAATCCCGGCACCGTGTTGATGTCCGATGAGTTCCACGCGGCCATCGTGTTGGAGACCGAGGGGGAATTTGTCGGACGCGCGCTCCGGCCTCGCAGCCTGAAAGGCATCGGCTGGGTACAAGTCTGGAAGCTGTCACGGGTGGGAAGCGAGCCCGGGGCCGAAGGTCGACGCAACGTGCGGTGGGAACGGTTCGGCGAGGTCGTACGCGAAATCGACGAACTGCGCAACCGGGGGGAGAAATTGATAGTGGAGCGTCACCGCCGTTCCGCTGCGGATTCACCTGCCGGGGAGCCTGACCCACC
Organism: Acidimicrobiaceae bacterium; assembly: GCA_003152015.1. Taxonomy (GTDB): domain Bacteria; phylum Actinomycetota; class Acidimicrobiia; order Acidimicrobiales; family RAAP-2; genus DASZIT01. The sequence goes on from PLZF01000043.1 coordinate 44,117, forward strand.
GGGCGGGGACGCCAACCTGTCAGCCGAGGTGGATAGTGGCGATCCGGTGACCCCGTAGGTCTACCCGCCAAGCTCGTCTCCCCCTGACGGCCCACGACCCAGGCCGGCTATCAGCAGAGAATCCTGTTGCTACCTATTGTCACGGGCGAACCTTGGCCCGGCACGCGAGTGCCGGCGGTGATTCGCCGTCGCCCGCTTCCCGGGGGAGTATGGCGTCGATGTTGAGTTCGCGAACGTTTTTGTGCGCTGTGCCACATCGGGACGCGCGATGACCGGCGGACTGCTGGTCGCCGGCACCACCTCGGATGCCGGTAAATCGTTGGTCACCGCCGGCATCTGCCGGTGGTTGGCCCGCCGCGGGGTGCGGGTCGCCCCGTTCAAAGCCCAGAACATGTCCAACAATTCAATGGTCTGTCTGGACGGGTCGGAGATCGGGCGGGCCCAGTGGTTGCAGGCCCTGGCCGCCGGGGTCGTGCCGGAGGCAGCCATGAATCCGGTACTCCTGAAGCCTGGAAGCGACAACCGGTCCCACGTGATGTTGATGGGCCGGCCGCATGGGGAACTGTCGTCCTCGGACTGGACGACCGGCCGGTCCGCCCTGGCCGAGGCCGCCTTCGCCGCCTTCGCCGATCTGGCTTCGCGCTACGACGTGGTGATCGCCGAGGGTGCCGGCAGTCCCACCGAGGTGAATCTGCGAGCCGGCGACTTTGTCAACATGGGGTTGGCCCGGCGGGTTGGTCTGCCCGTATTGGTGGTCGGTGACATCGACCGTGGCGGGGTGCTGGCTGCCATGTTCGGCACCTTGGCCCTGCTGTCGGCCGCCGACCAGGCGCTGGTGGCAGGTTGGGTGGTGAACAAATTCCGTGGTCGGCAGAGCCTGCTCGATCCGGGCCTTCAATCGTTGCAGCGGGTCACCGGGCGTCCAGTACTTGGCGTGCTTCCGTGGCTGGAAGACGTGTGGATAGATGCAGAGGACGCGCTGGCCGTCGCCGGTTGGTCCTCGCCGGCACCAGTCGCCGGTCCCACACTGCGGATAGCCGTCATCCGCCTTCCGCGGGCATCCAACGCCACCGACGTCGACGCCCTGGCCGCCGAACCGGGCATCGCCGTCAGTGTCACTGCCGATCCCGACACGGTGGCGTCCGCCGACCTGGCCGTGTTGCCGGGCAGCCGTGCAACCCTGGACGACCTCGATTGGCTTCGCCGACGCGGTCTCGCCGATGCCCTCGCCGCTCGGGCCGGTGCCGGTCGGCCGGTGCTGGGCATCTGCGGCGGCTACCAGATGCTGGCCAAGTCCATCGATGATCCGATCGAGTCCCGGCGGGGACGGGTGGCAGGCCTGAGTCTGTTGCCTACCCTGGTCACCTTCGACAACTCCAAGCATCTCGGAACGACGTCGGGGAAGTGGCGGGGCAGGGTTGTAAGCGGTTACCAGATCCACCACGGTGTGGCCATCCTCGATGCCGAAGATCCCGAGGCGGCGGACGCGGAGCCGTTCCTCGACGGCTTCAGACACCGAGCCGTATGGGGATCCACCTGGCACGGCGCATTCGAACATGACGAGTTCCGCCGCGCCTGGTTGACCGAAGTAGCTGCCCAGGCCCAGGTCGCCTGGCATGCATCCGAGCACTCGCCGGGTTTCTCTGGGTTGCGGGACACCATGCTCGACCGACTGGCCGACGCCATCGAGCAGCACCTCGATACCGACTACCTGCTCCGCATCATCGAGCACGGACCCGACCCGGACCTCCCATTCATTCCGCCCGGTGCACCCTGACCGGCGGGGTCAGGTGACGGCGGGGTCAGGTGACGGTGGGGACGGCGATACCTAGATCGTCGGCCGCGGCGGCGAGCAGCGGCCCGACATTGCGTTCCGTGCCGAACCATAGTGCCCGGCCCCAGGTGAGACCGGCGGCGAGGGTCTCGGCGCTGAGCCATCCGGTGCCGTCGTAGCGGGCGGCAATCTGCGCAGTCTCGTCGAGCAAGGGCCGGGGGTCTGCGACCTGAAGCACCTCGGGATGGGAGTAGCGGATGGTGTCCCGGTCTGTCGGGCTCAACGCGGCAAGCAGCTGGGAGATCTATCCGGCACACCGGGTCGGTGGATGAGCTGCAGAAGTCGCCAGTGGCGGCTGGCCGGGAGCACCAGTTCTTCTGTGTCGGGTTAGACCATCCGGCCATCTGCCGCCCACCACGCGCACAGCCAGGTATTCGTCGACGATGATCACCGCCGGTTGTTTCCCGTCCGGTCAGCCGGTGTCGTCGTGGTGGCCGCCGAGGATCGGGTCGGCCTCCAAGTAGGCGTCGAGGGAGGCCTGGAACTCGTCGACCAGGTCACCGGTCGTGAACCGGGCCAGCACCTCCCGGCCGGCCGCCGACAGGCGCGGATCGCCCGCCCGGCGGCGCCTGCGGCGCTCTTCTAAGACATCGACGACCACCATCTATTCCATTGTGCCGCCTCCGGCCAGCGAAGGAACAGCAGTTGACGGAAGGACCAGGACCGGATGTGCTCGGCCCAGCCACGCTCCTCATTTCGGCCCCCTCTGGATTGATCGAGGTCAACTTGCCAACTGACAACTCGCGCAGGCCGGTGGTTTGCGACTTGACGCTGGCACGACCGGAGGAACCTCAGAACTGACGTTGGCAATGGCAGGGGAAACAACCGACAAGGGCAGCCCGGTCGGCGTCTGCCTGTGAGAACATCTTGGGTGCAGGCGAACGATGGCTCAGGGGAACTCACACCGAGTTCGACAGCCAGTGCGCGGGTCCGAGAAGAGAACCGAGGATTGGGCATGAACTGGACATGGAACATCCGCAGCCGGGATGGTGGAATGAACGGGCTCGAGTTCACCCGGGCAACCACCGCCGGAGGTTTCACCCGGGTCCTGGTTCACGCCGCCCCCGGCCAGGCGTCAGTGGAAGTGTTCGCCGACGATGGTGGGGTCGTGGTGCGAGGTGACGTTGACCGCGCCGGTGAGTACTCCCCGATCACCCTGCTGACCCTCGAGGGTGGGCTCACCCGAAAAGAGGTCTGGCCCGATGACAGCCTGCTCGGCCTCCCCGTGCTGATCGCCGGCGGCGAAGTCGGGATACTGACCGAGTGGCACCATGCAGAAGACCACAGTTGGTGGAAGTGGTCGGTGGAGTTCTCCAACCACACCGGAAGGCCGGCTGATTGGGCACCACCGGACCCGAAGGTGAAGCACTGAGGGCGGGCTGTTCTGGGGACGTCCGCCTGCAGACGGACCGGCGGCCGGCAGGTCACACCCTTTGGTCGACCATTGGTCTCTACTGATCTCCGTCGACGACATGGCGCACGACGTTCCGTAGTCGGACCATGAGTCACACACTTTGGTCCGCCACCCTGTCAGTCGAGGCGGAGGGTGGCGATGCCGTGGGCTCGGAGTTCGAACCGACCGGCGAAGGGTAGGAGGGGCCGGCCTCGTAGGTCGACCAACCACCCCGATCGACTGTCGACCTCCACCACCGTGGGAAGGTCGTCCGGGTTGAACACCCTGACCTCGAGGGCACCAGTCTCTCGTCGTACCGAGGACACCTCCGCCCCCCGGATGGTGAGCGGCGACCCCGAGGCAGGTCGGCTACCTCCACCGAAGGAGCCCACCGTCAGCAGGGGTAGGAGGACGTCATCGGCCAACCGGTAGGGATTGGTGTCGTCGACCGAAAGGGCATAACGGGCCTCGACCGGTCCGATCATCTGAGGACCCTCGATGGGGGTCATCGGGCCGGCCGGGAGGGGGCGGGTGCTCATCCCGAATCGGGACAGCATGCCGGTGGACCGGAGCAGGGTGAGGGCCAGGCCGGTTGCCCTCGGCTCGGAGTCGTCAACGCTCACGATGTCGACGAGTTCGTACTCGAGGAGCCCCTCGTGGATCACCGTCAACCCCCCGGCCGACACGAAGCGGCGCGAGGGAAAGGTAGGGGTGCCGAACTCGTCTTCTCGGCCCTCGGCCGTCAACCCGCGTTCGACCACGGTGAAGGCGCACTCGGCTCGTGAGGTCATAGCCGGTTCGGGCAGCGGGAAATGGACACGTAGCCGGTGATCTCTGGACGGATTTTCGAAGGCGGTACGTACCCGTGTCACCGTTTCATCGGCCCGGAGCTCCAAGGTGGTGGTGACCTCGGTGGTGCGCGACCCGACCCGGGCCAGGCGGTCACCATCCACCCGCTCGGGCCAGGTATAGGTGGAGGTCACGATCACGGTGCCCCGCACCGGGCCCCGGTCGCCGATGGAGACACTCACCGAGTCGGGAACGTCCACCGTGGTGTCGTTGGCCGGCGGAGAGTAGTTGTAGGTATCGCCGTAGTCACCCTCGTCGACCAACCGGCCGTAGCCGGGCACCCCATTGAGGGAGAAGGTGCCGTCGTCGGGATTGACCACCACCGTCATCAGACCGTTGGAAAGGGTCGCCACCAAATTCGAGTCGTCGGCGGTGACCGGGTGGACGAGATGGGCGGGGGCAAACGTGGCCCACCCGAAGCCGGGGACCGACTCCTGGCGGCTGAGGATCCTTCGCATGGCCGGTTGGTCGACGGTGACCCGGACTTCGGTGTCCGGATGGGCGGTGAGCCGAGTGAACAACTCCCGTTTGATCTCTTCGATGGGCACCTCCTCGGGAGCCTCGGGTCCCAGAGTGAGGGTGATGTCGAGACCGGTGTCGTCTTCGGTCAGCGACACCTCGGTCACGTAGGTGTCGTCGTCGATGCGCGACCCCTGGATCAGTCCGAGCATGCTGATGACGGTGGCGCCACTGAGGGTGATGGTGCCGGGGAGTCCGGCCCGCTCGGACATCACTTGGACATCCGGTCCCGGGTCGCCATTCGCCGGTACCACCAGTTCCACCATGCCCGCCCGGTCGCCGGCGGCTGGGTTGACCACGGCGGTTCCCGGTTCGGTGAGCGAGGCGCCGATGGCAGCCAGTGCTTCACCGGTGAGGCCTTCACCGATATGGCGAGCCTCGGCGTAGCGGTGGAGTACGGCGTCGACCACCTCGTCCACCGAGCAGGCGCAGATCGAGTCGTGGGCGGCGTTGCGGATCATCAGCTTCCAGGCCACATCGAGAAATGCCCCCGGCCAGCCATCCCCGGGGAGATAGAGGGCACTGAGCGGTTCGGCCAGCCGTTCGAGTGACCGTTCGGATCGCGCCGCCGCCTGTTTCACGTCGACCCGGTTCGACCCGACGCCCATCAACAGATTCGAGCGGTATCCCGAGCGGAGCTCTCCCTTCCACTCCGGCAGGTCGTCGCTGGTGAGGCCACTGAGGTAGTCGGGCAGTGAGCTGATGCCGAGTTCGAACTCACCCTGCATCTCATTGGCCTCGGCGACCACCCGGCCCAGCCAGGGCTGGGGGCGTTGGTGATCGGTGCCGTTCATGAACAGCAACGGTGCATCGTCGGCCAGGAGCGACCCGATCTCATCCATGTGGGCCCGGAGCCGGCGGACGAGGGCCTTGGCATCGTCGGGCACGGCCGCACCGTTCCCGTACCCGGCAATCAGGTACTCGGCCCTGACCCGCGTCTGGTCGGGCGCCTCCCAGACGAACGCCGAGGTGTCGATGGCCGACGGGACCCCTCGCCACACCACCGCATCGTGCAGCCCGGCCAGCGAAAGAATCTGTGGCATCTGGGCGATGTGTCCGAACATGTCGGGGAGGTAGCCCACATCCATTACCCCTCCGAAGCCGGTGCCCCGTCTGATGCCGGCCTGCAGGTCGCGGACGATGGTCTCGCCCGAGATGAGGAACTCGTCCATCAGGATGTACCACGGACCCAGGGTGAGCCGCCCAGCGGAAACCAGCGCGCGCAGGCGCGACTCGTTCTCGGGACGGATCTCGAGATAGTCGTCGATGACCGCCAGTTGGCCATCGAGGAGGAAGGTCTTGTAGGAGGGATCCCGTTCCAATAGGTCGATCAGGCCATCGATGAGGTGAACCAACTTCAACCGGAACGTCTGGAACGGGTCATACCACTCCCGGTCCCAGTGGGTGTGGGGGACGACGGCGATACGTCGGGGCGCCGATGGCCGTCCCCCAGCTTCAGAGGCTGTCGTCGAAGAGGTCATGGGGCGAGGGGGCCGTGCTCCGCTTCGTATTTTTCGAGTTCGCCGACGATGCGTGCCGCATCGGCCGTGGTCTGGTCGGTGGAGTGACCCTGGTGGTCGGCGTAGGCGGCGGCCCCCAGTTGGCGCAGGAGGTCCTCGGCGTTGCGCTTGGCCTGGACGGCATCGAGCTTGTCCTTACCGGCCTTCCCTGCCTCGCTGGCTTTGGCCATCCCTGCTTCCGCCTGTGCCTTTACCTTGTCCATGAACCCCATGGATCCTCCTCTCCGCCGCCCGCGCTTGCCGCTGGCGTTCGACCGAATCGTAGAACGTCGGAGGGGTGCCGTGCTCCCAGGGCCATGCAGGGCCAGATGGGTCCGGCGCGCTAGACATCCACCCATGGGTCCGGGTCGGGAAGGCGAAGGGCAACTGCGTACGTGGAGGGATCATTTGCCCTCCGAGATCCGGTTCCAACCCTCTGACCTGGTGACGTCGGGGACGTTGCTCCGGGCGTGGGCGGACCGGTGGGGGGCCAATCCCGAGACGCCGGTGCTGATGGACGTGGCGCCGATGGCTGGGCCCTCCTCACCGGCCGGTCTGGCTCATCGACCCGGCACCTGGTGGTCGGCGGAGGAGTTCGACGCCGCGACCCGCCGGGCGGCCGGGCGGCTGGTCGCGGCCGGCCTTCGGCCTGGCGACCGTGTGTTGTGGTCCACCGGATCTTCGGTTTCCTCGATCATCTGCCATGTGGCCGCGCTGCGGGTCGGGCTGGTGGTGGTGCCGGCCAATACCGCCTACACCCAACGTGAGATCGCCTACATCGTGTCCGACGTCGGTCCGGCGGCTGTCATCGTCGACGATCCGCAGCGAGGGCGATGGGCCACGGATGCCTCCGACCGGGACCTGATCGTGACGGGACCCGATCTCGATCTTCCCGACGGGGAGCCGGCCCGGCTCGACGCCGCCCTCCCCGACGACCCTGCACTCATCTGTTTCACCTCCGGCACTACCGGAGCTCCCAAAGGGGCGGTGCTGTCCCACCGCAACTTGCTGGCCGCCACCCGAGCCGTGTGTGTGGCATGGAGATGGACCCCCGCCGATCGCCTCATTCACTGTCTTCCGGTCTTCCATGCCCACGGTCTCTGCGTCGGCATCTATGGGACCTTGCTGTCAGGGGGGTCTGCGTTGCTTCTTCCCGGTTTTGATCCCGATGCGGTTGTCGATACCGCTTCGACCCACCACGCCTCCCTATTCTTCGGGGTGCCGACTATGTACCACCGCCTGGTCCGCTCGGCCCGGGCCGCCGAGATGAGGCGGCTGCGACTCTGCGTCTCCGGCTCTGCGCCGTTGGCGGCCGATCTGCATCGTGAGGTGTCGGCCGTCATCGGCATGTCCGTGCTCGAGCGGTACGGGATGACCGAGACGCTGATGAACGCGTCCAATCCCTACGATGGTGAACGCCGTCCCGGATCCGTGGGTTTCCCGCTCCCCGGGGTGGAGGTGAAGCTGGCCGGTGACGGCGAGATCGGCGTGCGAGGGCCCAATGTGTTCGATGGCTATTGGGAGCGCCCGGCCGCCACCGCCGACGCCTTCGAAGACTCCTCCGATGGTGGGGGACGATGGTTTCGTACCGGCGATCTCGGTACCATCGACGATGGCTACCTCACCATTCGCGGTCGATCCAAGGAGCTGATCATCAGCGGCGGCTTCAACGTGTACCCGAGCGAAGTCGAAGATGTGGTACTCACCCACCCCGGGGTCGCCGAAGTGGCGGTGACCGGCACACCGTCCGACGAGTGGGGAGAGGTGGTCACCGCCTGGATTGTCGCCGACGGGCGCGCCCCGTCGGCAGAGGACCTGTCCGCCTACACCGCTGACCGGCTGGCTGCCTACAAGCGACCCCGGATCGTCCGTGTCGTCCATTCCCTACCCCGGAACGCCCTGGGCAAGGTGCTCCGAAGCGAGCTCGGGCGATGAGTACGATGGCCCGCCCCTCCACCAAGGCCGAGCAGTCGTTGCTCGAGGAAGGGTTCGACGTGATCGTCGGTCTTGATGAGGTCGGACGGGGCGCGTGGGCGGGTCCGGTGTCGGTCGGGGTGGCACTCATTCCCATGGAGGTACCGCCGCCCGTTGGTCTTCGTGATTCGAAGTTGGTGCCCGAGCACCACCGTGAGACCCTGTTCCCGCTGGTAGCGGCCTGGTGCATGGACTGGTCGGTGGGGCACGCCGGACCCGATGAGTGTGATCAATGGGGGATGACCATCGCCCTGAGGTTGGCGGCGCAGCGAGCATTGGCCGGGCTGTCGTGCATCCCCGACGTGGTGCTTGTAGACGGCGGGTTCGACTACGTCACCGAACCCGGCAACGACGATGTCGCCACCGTCCGGACGCCGAAAATCCGGACGCTGGTCCGGGGTGACGCCACCTGCACCTCAATTGCCGCCGCATCGATCGTGGCCAAGGTGACGCGGGATCGGATGATGCGCGACCTGTCCGAAAGCTTTCCGGCTTTCGACTTCGATCGGAACAAGGGATATCCGTCTCCGACCCATCGAACCGCGTTGGCCGGACGCGGATTGACGGCTATCCATCGCCGGTCATGGTCGTACGTGGAGAACCTGCCGTTCCGCTGAGAGGGAAGTGGTCGCATGCCGGCCGCCTACGGCTCAGGACGGTGTCGAACAGACCGGAAGATGGTGCCATCGGGTGATCAAAAGAGCGGAAGCTGTCACCCGTTGCGCACCGTCTTGCTCTCCACCGTGACCACCGGCAGCGGTGCACCCATGGTTCCGGGGAGAGCCTGGTTGGCCAGCTGGGTGAAGTTGAGGGTAAAGCTGTATGTGGCTTGGATCTTTTGACGGGCCAGGACCTGTCCGCGCATCGACGGGCTCACGGTGAAGGTGGCCGTGCAGGGGGTGTAGAGCAGGACGTTGCGTACCCGGCGGTGGGGCTCGTCGCGTCGTTGACAAAGGGGGCTCGTGCGCCCTAGCACTTGAGGCAGCATGACTACGCTCGGTGGCGGCAGGAGGGTTTTTGACGCGGAAAGTGCGCGTTGAACAGGGATCCCTGGTTGGGCGCCGGCTACAAGGAGTGATATTCGAGGAGCCGGTGCCGATCGCAAGGGCTGGGGGTGATCGGTCCTTTCCGCGCCGCTTGGCGGAGCGGAGTGGAGGGAATGCCTCTACTTCGGAGTCGGATCTTTCGGTAGCCCGAGCACCCGTTCGCCGATGATGTTGTGCATCACCTCATCGGTGCCGCCGGCCACCCGCATCCCCGGTACGCCCAGGAGGAACTCCGACCATGCGTAGGTGCCCCATCGGCCGTTATCGGCGATCAGTTCGGGTCCGAGCACCGATGAGAGCAGTTCGTAGGTGCGCACCATGTTGGCGGTGAGCGACAACTTGCCCAGGGACATCTCCGGTCCCGGCAGTTGGCCGGCCGCAATCTTGGCCATGGAGCGGAGGTTGGTATACGCGGCCACCCGGTCGTGGATGATCACATCGGCGAGCCGTTGACGAATGAGGGGATCGTTCGCCCGTCCCTGGGCCCGGGCCAGTTCGATCAGACGCTGAGAGGAGTGCAGCCCGACGCCGCCGCCCCCGCCGCCGATGGCGGCCCGTTCGTTCATCAGAGTGGTGAGCGCGACAGCCCAGCCTCCGTTCACATCGCCCAGCCGATGGGTATCGGGGATTCTGACATCGGTGAAGAAGACCTCGTTGAACGTCGCCCCACCGGTCATCTGGCGCAGGGGTCGCACTTCGACGCCGGGCGCATGCATGTCGACCACGAAACCGGTCAAGCCACGGTGCTTGGGCTGATCAGGATCCGTGCGGCAGATGATCTCCCCGATATCGGAGTACTGCGCGCCGGAGGTCCATACCTTCTGGCCATTGACTATCCATTCGTCGCCGTCGAGGACCGCCCGCGTCTGAAGGGATGCCAGGTCGGAGCCGGCCGCCGGCTCGCTGAACAGCTGGCAGCCCACGATGTCGCTCCGGTGCATTGGCTGGAGATAGGCCTCTTTCACCTCTTCGGTGGCGTGGGCCAGGATGGTGGGTGCCACCATCCCGAGCCCGATGCCGAACGGGGACTGCGAGGGAGTTCGGTAATCGGCGGCCACCGAGTTGTAGATGCGTTGGTAAGAGCGTGGAAGTCCCCGGCCCCCGTAGGTCGGAGGACCGGTGATCCACCCGAATCCGGCGTCGAAGACTGTCCGAGCCCACTCTTTGGCATTGGCGACGTCAGAGGCCTCCTCCTCGGGGGTGCGCTCGGGAAACAGGCCCACGTAATCGGACCCTTGGCCCCACACGAAGTTCTCGGCCGTCCGGCGCGGGAGATGGGCGTCGAGGAAGGTACGGACATCGACTTCGAACTGCTCTTCGGTGATCTGAGTCGTGTCGGTGGCAGTAGTGGTCATTTCGTTAAATCCCCCTTGTGTCGGTCGATTTCTTGACCGTTCAGTCCAGACGCACGTCAGCGTATCGGTAGGACAGTGTGAGGGGAAAAACGACCCCGATCCGACCGGTCGGCGTGGGGAGAACCTCCTTGTGCCAGCCGAGATTTCTCAACATTCTCTTGCCTGTGTTGGGTGAACCCCCGGGCGCTGGCGCCACCGCCGCTGGTAGCAGCCCGCAGCAACTTGCTGGAAACGCTTTTTCGGATGGTGGTTTCCTGGTGGAAACGCTCCAGGGATCACCCTTTTGAACATTGGGACTGGATTGTAGAAAACACCGGGCGGGGCCGGCGGTCCGCGGTCAACGGGCGTTACTACGTGCGTGTCCGGCCAGGCGGGTGCAGGTTGCGGCCAAAATGCACCCAGCTCTTCGATGAGTGTGATCACCGGTGGTGGTGGAGCGGGAACTACGGGCGGTGGTCTTTTGCCTCTTGGATTTCCGGGGGGGGAAACTCATGTAAGGGAAATTCAGCGTGGCGTCCGCGGGAGGTGGCGGTGGCGCCGGAGCGTCGTACGCCAATTCGAATGGATGCCCGCGCCCACTTTCAGTTCGGCGGCGTAGCCGGCGAGCGACCCCACCCATGCTGGCCTGATTTCGACGATCATCTTTTGCTCCGGTGATCCTCTCTACGGAACGTGCGGGCAAAATCCCCTTAAGGTCGTAACCGGGACGATTCGTCCTGCATCCCCTCCGTAGCCACCGCCACCTCACCGGCCCGCTCCACAGCTCGGCGTACGAAACCGGCGAAGCCATCGGGGTGGGAGAGGTGGGCCCCGTGGGAGGCACCGGCGATGTCGACGAGTTCGGAGTTCGGGGTGTGCTCGACCAGCCATGCCACCCCGGCCCGGTGGTGGGGGATTGACTGTCCGCCCCGGCCGAAGAGGGCAGGGATCCGCATAGATGTGACATCGAAGGGGGGATCACTGACCCGGATGGCGTTCAGTTCCGCCACCAGAGCCGGCCCGTCGGCCCGCCGTTCGGCTTGCGCGGATTCGGATAGCCGGTCCCAGGCGCCGTCCCCGGCGACGCGTCGGAAGAATCGCTCGGCTTCGGTATCGGGATCGTCGCGAAGTTTCTGGCTTCGCGCCGAGCCACCGCGACCCGCCCACAACGGCAGCCACGGAAGCGGCGGCTCGTAGCCGGCCACCGAGACAATGGTGGAGGTGGGGCTACGACGAAGGGCAGCACCAATGGCGATGGTTCCCCCGTAGCTGTGTCCGATCACCACCGCCGGTCGCCCACCGATGACACCCAGCAGGTCGTCGATCTGTCCATCGATGGTGGTGGGAAGAGGAACCGCATCACGAGAGCGGTGGTAGCCGCGACGGTCGTAGACGACTGTGTGGAGATCGTCGAGCCGACGCAGTACCCGGGCGAAGCTGGTGGAGCGATCGAGTGTCCCATGTACCAGCACCACCACTGGGTCCCCGGGCGGCCATTCCGAGGGCACGTGCTCGGTCACTGCCAGTCCGCTCACGTGCTCCATGTCGCCCGTCAGCCTGTCAGATGGCCGTCTGATGCCGCCACCTGGCCATTCATTTGTCTGATCTGGCCATCGGCATAGTCGCAGTTCACAGCGGCCGTCTGTGCCCGATCTTCAGCAAATATCGGCAGAATTCGCCCGAAATCCGCGCCTTGGGTCCATATTTCGTGCATTGTGGTGGCTTCCGTAGACGAAGGAGACATAGTGCCCATTACCAAAACAGACCTGATTGCGGCGGTTGCAGCCCACACCGATTCGACCATCAAGGACGTTGCTGCCGTGTTGGCGGGTTTCGAGGATGTCGTGGTGGCCAACGTGGCCAAGGGCGAGAAGATTGTCATGACAGGATTCCTGACGTTCGACCGTGGACAGCGGGCCGCCCGCATCGGTCGCAACCCACAGACGGGTGAGGCCATCAAGATTGCAGCTTCGAAGAACCCGAAGGTCAGCGCAGGCGCATCGTTCAAGAAGATCGTGAACGGCAAGGCTCCGGCTCCAAAGATCAACAAGTAACAACGCACAGTTTGTGAACACATGCCGGTCCGGGGACTCCCTGGGCCGGCATGTGCGCGTCCAACCCCAAAATCGGCGGTGTCGGTAGCGGCGCCGGCGGCTCAGAGCTGGCCGATGGCCTTGTGGGTCTGCGGGACCACCCGAACGTGGGGATACTTCCACAGCGCAAGTTCCTGAAGGGTGAGCACATCGTCAGGAGTCGGGGCGCGGGTGACGGCGGCGAACGGGGTCACCGGCTGCAGGTAGATCACCGGCTCGGCTCCCGGGGTCCGAGCTGCCGCCTCCGCTACCATCGCTACCGCCTTCGACAACTCGTCGGTGTCGGTGTGGGCTCCGACCACGATCTTCACCCAGGTGTCGACCCCGGCCCGAAGGGCGACATCGAGGAACCGCTGTTGCAGTGACGGGTCCACTCGCTCCCCGTCGACGCTCGGGAGTTTCACATCCATGCTCACGTAGGTCAGCCACCCGATGAGTTCTTCGAGACCGTGCACCAGGGTGCCGTTGGTCTCCGCCATCAGAGGCATGCCCAGCTCGGCCAACATCGGGAACAGACCGGCCAAACGCTTGGACTGCATGAGCGGCTCGCCGCCGGTGACGCTGACCGAGTGATGGGGCATGGCTCGCCACAGTCGATCCACCGCGTCGACCACTGACTCGATGGCCAACGGGCTCTCCACCCTGTCCCAGTCCCGTCGTCCCGGTGTCCGTTCGATCCGACACGGCCCCGGGCGCTTCTCGAGGGCCTCGGGTTGATCGCAGTACGCACAGCGGATGTTGCACCCGGTCATTCGAAGGAATACCTGGCGGGTGCCGACCAGAGCCGCCTCCCCCTGGATAGCCGAGAACACCTCGGAGACGAGCAGATCCGAGGGCGTTCCCGAGGCTGTCACCGGCCAGTGAGGGCCGGGTCGTCCACACCGGCTTCGGAAAAGCCGCGCACCCGCAGCAGGCAGGCATCACAAACCCCGCAGGGATTTGTCTCTCCCTGGTAACACGACCAGGTCAGCTGCAGGGGTGCCTTGTGGTCGATGCCCAGCCGCACAATGTCCGCTTTGGTCAACTCGATGAGCGGCGTCCGGATCTCGATCGGATCGCCTTCGACGCCGCGTTTCTGGCCGGTGGCGGCCACCTGCCGGAACGCCTCGATGAACTCGGGCCGACAATCCGGGTACCCCGAGTAGTCGATGGCATTCACCCCGATCCATACTGCGTCGAGACCCCGGGCCTCAGCTACCCCGAGCGCCACGGCCAGAAAGATCGAATTCCGGGCGGGCACGTAGGTGACCGGTATTCCCTCCTCGGTCCCACCCGCGGGCACCGCGATGGAGGGATCGGTGAGCGCCGAGCCTCCCCAGGCCGAGGTGTCGAGCGCGACCACCAGGTGCTCGGCCCGGAAGTGGCCGACCACACCGGCGGCATGGTCGAGCTCGGTGCGGTGCCGTTGACCGTAGTCGAAGGTGAGGGCCACCGGCGGCTTGCCGCCTTCGGCCTCGGCCAGCGCCATGCACACGGTGGAGTCGAGTCCACCCGAGAGGACGACCAGGTGCCCGCGGCCTCGGTTGCTCACGACGTCTCGTCGACGGTGAGGTCCACCCACGATCCCGGGGTCTCCCACAGGCGCAGGGCGGAAACAGGAAGACCACCAATGGTCAACAGCTCCCACGCCCGATGGGCCAGTAGCTCGGCAGTGGGGTTGTCGAGCACTTCGTTGAGGTCCCGGTGGTCCCACTGGTCGATGACCTCACGGGTGACCACCGAGTGCAGAATGTCGAAGTCGATCACCACGCCGTTGGTGTCGAGGCCTCCGGCCACCGTCACGTCGAGTCGGTAGGAGTGACCATGGAGGTTGCGGCACTTTCCGGTGTGCCACTCCAGACGATGGGCGGCTTCGAAAGTGAAGGTGCAGGTGACGCTGGTTTGGATGGCTCCCACCATGAGGACGCTAACCCACCCATTTAGCGGTCGTTTCGAGGCCATGGCTGCGGATCGGTCCCATTAGGCTCTCCTCAATGGATAACACCATCGGATCAGACGTCTCAGGGGGATCCAACCCGGCGCGCCCGGCCACCACAACTGGGGCGTTCGGACCCAACGCGTGGCTGGTCGAGGACATGTATGACAGTTACCGTGCCGACCCGACGTCGGTATCGGCGTCGTGGCGGGAGTTCTTCACCGACTATCGACCGGCGGTGACTCCGGCGGGCGGCGCTCCGGCGGGCGGCGCTCCGGCACCTGCCGCACCTGCGCCCGCTCCAACCCCGGCGAAGTCGGCTCCGGCCGCGAAGACCAGCCCACCTAGTGCCGCGTCCAATGGCACGTCGGCGGGGGAGAAGGTCACCCCGCTCCGTGGTGCCGCCGGTCGCATTGTCATCAACATGCAGGCCTCCCTCGAGGTGCCCACCGCCACCAGTGTGAGGGTGGTGCCGGCCAAGCTCTTGGAGGTCAACCGCACCATCATCAACAACCAGCTGTTGCGCGCTACCGGAGGCAAGGTCAGCTTCACCCACCTCATCGGGTATGCGGTGGTGAAGAGCCTGGTGGCGGTTCCCGCCATGAACGCCAGCTTTGTGGCCGATTCGGACGGCAAGGGAACCCCCGGGGTGATCCGGCATCACCATGTGGGCCTCGGCCTGGCCGTGGACGTGGAGAAGTCCGACGGTTCACGCACCCTGATGGTGCCGTGCATCACCGATGCCGACAGCCGTGACTTCCGTGGCTTCGTGGGTGCCTACGAAGAGTTGGTACGCAAAATTCACATCAACAAGATCTCCCCCGACGATTTCGCCGGCACCACTGTCACGTTGACCAACCCGGGCACCCTCGGCACCGTTCAGTCGGTGCCCCGCCTGATGCCGGGTCAAGGGGTCATCGTCGGGGTAGGAGCGCTCGGGGTCCCCTCCGGCTTCGAAGCCACCGACCCTCATACCCTGGCCGAGCTGGGGGTGGGCAAGACGGTCACCCTCACCTCCACCTACGACCACCGCATCATCCAAGGGGCGGAGTCGGGGCTGTTCCTCGCTCACATATCCGAGTGCCTGATGGGGAAGCACGACTTCTACGACGAGGTATTTGCCGCCCTCGAGATCCCCTACGAGCCGGTGCGGTGGGAGAAGGACACCAACGACACCGAGGACACGGTGGAGGGCATTCACGAGCGCCTGCTGAAACAGGTCCATGTGCAGACCCTCATCAACATGTACCGGGTACGCGGCCATCTCATCGCCCATCTCGATCCCCTCGATGCCGAATCACCCGATCTTCATCCCGAGTTGGACCCGCTCCACTATGGCCTCACCATCTGGGACCTGCCCCGCCGCTACGTGGCCGATGGGCTGGCCGGCCAGGGCAACGCCACCCTCGACGAGATC
This sequence comes from Acidimicrobiaceae bacterium, assembly GCA_003152015.1. Lineage (GTDB taxonomy): Bacteria > Actinomycetota > Acidimicrobiia > Acidimicrobiales > RAAP-2 > DASZIT01. The sequence goes on from PLZF01000043.1 coordinate 59,990, forward strand.
CTCCACACACTGCGGAACGCCTACTGCCGCACCCTCGGCGTCGAGTACATGCACATTCAGGACCTGGCCCAGAAGCGGTGGATCCAACAGCACGTGGAGGGGGTGTCGTCGGAGCTATCGCCCGACCAGCAGCGCCACATCCTCGACCGCCTGGGTGCGGCCGAGGTCTTCGAGCGGTTCCTCCACTCCCGCTATGTCGGACAGAAGAGGTTCGGTTTGGAAGGGGCCGAGTCGGCTATCGTCCTCCTCGACACCATCCTCGACGAGGCGGTGACCGAACGCCTCGTCGAAGCGGTGATGGGGATGTCCCATCGGGGCCGGCTCAACGTGCTGGCCAACATCGTCGGGAAGTCCTACCACGAGATCTTTGAAGAGTTCGAGGGCAATCTCGACCCCGAGTCGGTACAGGGTTCGGGCGATGTGAAGTACCACAAGGGGGCCTCCGGGGTCTTCACCGGTCGCTCGGGTGGCACCATCCCGGTGTCGTTGGCCTCCAATCCCTCCCACCTCGAAGCGGTGGACCCGGTGGTGGTGGGTATGGTGCGGGCCAAACAGGATGCCCTCGGCGGCGAGCGGGGGAGCGGGAAGCGACTCGAGGATGGCACCGGCGAGCCGTTCCCGGTGTTGCCGATACTGCTGCACGGCGACGCCGCCTTCGCCGGGCAGGGAGTGGTGGCCGAAACCCTCAACCTGTCAGGTCTGGCCGGTTACCGCACCGGCGGGACGATTCACATCGTCATCAACAATCAACTGGGCTTCACCACCGCCCCCGAGGCCGCTCGCACGTCGGTGTATCCGACCGATGTGGCCAAAATGGTGCAGGCGCCGATCTTCCACGTGAACGGGGATGATCCCGAAGCCTGCGTCCGGGCCGCCCGGCTGGCGTTCGGGTTTCGTCAGACCTTCCACAAGGACGTGGTCATCGACATGGTCTGTTACCGGCGCCATGGCCACAACGAGGGGGACGACCCCAGCTATACCCAACCGTTGATGTACGCCCTCATCGAGGCCAAGCGTTCAGTGCGCAAGCTCTACACCGAGGCACTGGTGCGCCGGGGTGACATCACCATCGAGGAGGCAGAGGAAGCACTCGACAGGTTCTCCGCCCGACTGCAGGCAGCCCTGGACGAGACCCGGGCCGAGGCGGAGTCGTCGGCCGGCATCACGCCCACCCTCCCGGCCTATTTGGTGCCCGACCTGTCCATCCCGGCGATCGAGACCGGCGTGGACTCGTCGGTCATCAGCCGCCTGGCCACTGCGGTGAGCTCGGTGCCGGAAGGTTTCGTGATCCATCCCAAACTCGTCCGCCAGTTCGAGGGCCGGGACAAAGTGGTGGCTGGCGGGGAGGTGGACTGGGCGTTGGGCGAGGCCATGGCGTTCGGGTCTCTGTTGCTCGAAGGCACCAATGTGCGCCTCACCGGCCAGGACACCCGGCGGGGGACCTTTTCCCATCGTCACGCGGTTCTGGTGGACAACGTCACCGGGGTCGAATACGTCCCATTGGCCCAACTCGAAGGCGGTCGGTTCACCGTCCTGGACTCACTGCTCTCCGAGTACGCCTGCGTGGGTTTCGAGTACGGCTACTCGGTGGAGGCGCCATCGGATCTGGTGGCGTGGGAGGCGCAGTTCGGCGATTTCTGGAACGGGGCCGAGATCATCGTCGACAACTTTCTGGTGGCGGCCGAGGACAAGTGGGACCAGCAGTCCGGGTTGGTCCTGCTCCTGCCCCATGGGTATGAGGGCCAGGGCCCCGAGCACTCCTCGGCGCGGATCGAGCGCTTCCTCACCCTGTGTGCCCGGGGCAACCTCCGGGTGACAAATCCCACCACCGCCGCCCAGTACTTCCACCTGCTCCGTGCCCAGGTAAAGCTGGCCGAGCGCCGACCCCTGGTGGTGTTCACCCCCAAGTCGTTGCTTCGGGCCCGTCAGGCCCGGTCCCCCATCGAGGCCTTCTCCATCGGGTCGTTCGCCGAGGTCCTCGACGATCCGATCACTGCCCGCGAAGGGTTCGATCCGTCGGGCGTGACCCGGGTGGTGCTGTGCTCGGGAAAAGTCGCTTACGACGCCATGGGCCGCCGGGACGAACTCGACGGGGCCGGGGGCGGCGTGGTCGTCGTCAGGGTCGAGCAGCTCTATCCCTGGCCCTCAGCCGAAATCACCGAGGTGCTGGAGCGCTACCCGAATGCCGTCGAGGTGGTATGGCTGCAAGAAGAGCCCGAAAACATGGGGGCATGGAACTTTGTCCATCTGCATCTGCACTCTCTGCTGCGTGACACCCACTCGTTGACCCACGTGAGCCGGGCGGAGTCGGCCAGCCCGGCCTCGGGGAGTGCCGCACTCCACCGTTTGGAACAGGACGATCTATTGATCCGCGCCATCGGCTGAAGTTTGTCCCGTCTGATGTGTCGGCCCGGGTCGACCGGTCAGACCAGAAAGTCTTGAGCCAGGGCCATCCACATCTCGGTTGACAACCTGAGGGTCTCGATGTCGACCCGCTCGTCGATCCCATGGAACATGGCCCCGTACTCCGCCGATCCTATGGCGGGGCTGTGCATCCCGAAGCCGTAGGCCACGCTGCCCAGCGCCCGGTGGTACCGGGCATCGGTTGCCCCCGCGGTGAGGAACGGGATGTTCTTGGCCCCGGGGTAGAACCCTTCGCTCACCCGCTGCAGCGCGTCCCACAGCGGCGTGTCGATGGGCGACGCCGAGGATGGATCAGCGTAGCGGAAGGTGACTTCCACATCATCGGCCAGGTCACCCACCACCTCATCGACCATGGCCCGGACATCGACCAGATCCCACCCGGGCAGGCTCCGGATATCGATCTGCAACTCGACCCGGTCGGGAATCACGTTGATCTTCGATCCGGCCTCCATCATGGTGGGGGCCATGGTGGTGTGGGTGCAGGCGTGGGCCTGGCGGGCCAGGCCCAACCGCGGCAGCTCCTCACAGAAGGCATCGATCCGGTCGGGATCGAGGAGCGGCTCGCTGAGCTCGGGTGGGTACCCGAGCCCGTCGACGAACCGGCGCCAGATCTCGTGCATCTCGGCCTGGGGACGGTACTCGTCGATGCGCCGGACGATCTCTGCCGCCTTGATGAGGGCATTGTCGGTCCGGAGGGGTTGGGAGGCATGGCCGGGGACACCCTTGACGGTGAGGATGCACCAGTAGATGCCCTTCTCGCCCACGATCACCGGCAGTCGGGTCCCACCGTCGGCACCCCGGGTGGGAAACCCACCCGACTCGGTGATCACGTAATCGCTGTTGACCACGTCAGCCTGGTGTTCGCAGAGCCACTTGGCGCCGTGGATTCCGGTTGCCTCCTCGTCGGCCACCGCCACGTAGGTGAGGTCGCCTGCCGGGCGAAATCCCTCCAGGGCCAGATGGCGCAGACCAGTGGCCATGGTGGCGGTGAGGTTCAACATGTCGATGGCGCCCCGGCCCCACACCTCTCCATCGATCAACTCACCGCCGAAGGGGTCGTGGCGCCAGTCCTCCCCGGTGGCCGGGACGACGTCGGTATGGCCCAACAAAGTGAGGGAAGGGGCAGACGGATCCGATCCGCGGATCTTGGCCACCAGAGAGGTGCGTCCGGGTTCGGGTTCGAATCTCTCCATCTCCACGCCGGAGCCGTCGAGGTAGGTGGCCAGCAGGTCGGCGCTCCGGTGCTCGTGGCCCGACGCCACGGTGCCATCGTTCACGCACTCGTTGCGGATGAGGTGCTGAAGCAGATCGGTCGCCTCACCGGCGAGGGTGCCGTCAGTGGTCATGTCGCCACCTTAGGACTGCGCGGTGAAGTCGCCCCGATCAGGGTCTGCACACTGCACTGATCCACAAGTGCGGTGGCGTCCACGTTGTCGGTTTTTGGCACCACTGGGACCGGTGGTCCTTTTGACCTGTTCCGCGGTGCAGGTCCGAGACCATGTCTGCGCAGAACCCCTTCCGCCAGCCAGTTTATTACGGAAGGATCTACTGATAATCTTCCGTTATGAGAGCAATACCGGAAGGGGAGGATCCTCGAGGCAACGAGCAAGAGATCGTGTGGAATGGCGCTCGGGCGCACGCATGGGTTCCAGATCCGTTGGCGGGCCACGCCTTCGAGGTTGGGATCAGAGCCGCCCGCCGGACCGAGCGAGCGGCCGCGGCGGTAGCCGCCGGCGGTCGACAGCCTTCACGTTCTGAACCTATCGCCATGCTGTTGCTGCGGACCGAAGGAGTCGCCTCGTCCTACATAGAGGGCCTCCGCACCTCGCTCGCCGACGTCGCCGCCGCGGAGATCGGGGGGACAAGGAACGAGACGGCCAAGTACATCGCTGACAATTTGGCCGCAGTGGTTGACGCGCTGGGAACCTCCCGGCGTGCGCTGATGATCGAGGACGTGCATGACTGGCACCGTCGCCTCATGGCCACCGGCAGCCATCTCGAGCCCGAGATGATCGGAGCGTTCCGCACGGCCCAGTCCTGGATCGGCGGGACGTCACCACGAGATACCGCTTTCGTCCCCCCATCTCCCGAGCTGGTCCCCCCGCTGATGGAAGACCTCATCGAGTTCATCAACAGCGACGGGATCGACCCGGTCACCCAAGCTGCCGTGGCCCATGCGCAGTTCGAGACGGTCCACCCATATGGCGACGGTAACGGCCGGATCGGGCGCATCCTGATCGGCTGGATCCTGGCGCATCGACTGGATGTCGCCGTGATGCCGCCGGTGAGCGTGCTCATCGCCCGGGACCCCGGGGGCTACCTGGCCGGCATGACGATGTTCCGATTGGGCCAACTCGACGTATGGGTGGAATGGATGGCCGCCGCCGTCCAACATTCAAGCGAGGCAGCAGCTTCGTTGATGATCCGCTCAGAGGCACTTATCCAGACGTGGCAAAGCAGGATGGCCGACCTGCGCGAGGACGCCACGGCGCGCAAGGTCGTAGACATCCTGAGCGAGCATCCGGTCGTTTCGTCCGATCTGATTGCCACACGCCTGGACGTCTCGGAGCGCTCCGGACGAGTTGCTCTCGGGGCACTTGCTGAGCGCGGGATAGTCCAGCCGTACGAGAAGCAGCCCACTCAATCCGGGCGCCCGCGCCAGTTCTGGGTGGCTGGTGAGCTGATCGAGTTGGTGGCCGGATGGCCGGGCACCTGAACCTCACACCTGAGCCACCGGGCGCCCGTCGGTCGAGTGACAGGCGGGCGGGTCGGGCCTGTCCGCCAACGACCGGCAATCTTTCGGAGCTTTTACGTCCTGTCGACCTCGGCGAGGAACTGGCGCACAATCACGTTCCAGGTTCCTGGATCCTCGAAGTAAGGCGAGTGTCCGCATCCGGAGATCTCTACGACGCGAGCGTCGGGCAGCAGGTCTACCAGGGCCCGGATCGCGGCCGGCGGGAACAGGGGGTCGCGGTCGCCCACGATGCATAGCACCGGCATGGTCAGGTGTGCCGCGTCGTCTTCGCCGTGGGTCACCGCTAAGAGCCGGGGCAAGATGACGGCGGCGTCGGCGGTGCCCATTTGACCGAGTGTCTGGTAGAGGTGCGCCCGCTCGGGCTCCCGGGCGGAGAACGCCCTACCCAGAGCCGGGTGCGATCCGAGTACGTCGCTACGGGCGAGTGACACGGTCGGGCGCTCCGCGAGGACGGCGGCAATGGCGTTCGACATGAATCCCCCGAGGGTGTCGGCGAGGACCAGGCTACGGGCCAGTGACGGCCGCTCCAGGGCCACCCCGACCGTGGTCCACCCGCCCATCGACTGCCCGACCAGGTCGGCCCGCTCGACGCCGAGATGGTCGAGGATGGCGAGCAAGTCGCCCACGGCCACCTCGGGCCCGGAGCGGTTGGCACGGTCGGTGGAGCGCCCGTACCCCCGGTGGTCCCAGGTGACCACGGTCCGGTCCCTGGCGAACGGGGCGACCTGCTGGTACCAGGCGGCGTGATTGCCGCCCGCCCCATGACTCAAGACGAGAGGAACACCACCCTCTCCGACCACCTCGTAGTACAGGATCTCACTGTCGTGCTCGACGAAGCCGGTCTGGCGGATGAGGGCCGTGGCAGCGACGTTGGAGGTCCGGGGCACACGACTGGCGACGCACTCGATCTCGACCCGGGCCCCGAGGGCGAGCCCAACATCGCCCACGGTGATGCGGGCCGGTGGGGTGTCGGTGAAGAATGCGCCGTAGGCCTCGTTCATGGCGGCAAATTCGGCCATGTCGGCGAGGTACACGCTGGCCTTGACCACGTGGTCCCACGACGCACCCGAGGCTTCGAGGATGCGCCCGATGTTGCGCAGGGCCTGGGTCGTCTGGGGGCCGACCCCGCCCTCGACGAGGCCAAGTCCGTCGCCGGTGCCAAGCGTGCCCGACACGAAGATCAACTCCTCCGTCAGGCCTGCGTGGGCGAACTGCGGGAGGCGTCCCAACTCCTCCACGATGATGCGGTTGGTGAATGCCATGGTCCATTCTGGCCCGCCGCCGGCTTCGACGGTTCCTGGACACTGAGCAGAAGTCTGGTCGGCTCGATTAGGTAAGGAAAGTGCCAGGGAGCCGGGGATGAGTCGGTGCGCCGCCTCCTCTGGACGCGACAGTCGTCACGAAGATGGGTCTGCCACCGGAACGGGCTCCGCTCTGGCCGCGTCCCCCCGGTTGAGCCGATGGAACATGGGCTTCTGGGACTTGTAGAGAGCCGGGAACTCGCTGTACAAGCGGTCGTAGACAGCCCGATGGCGGGAGTCCGGGGCATAGGTCGCCTTGATCTTCACCAGTTGGTTCACGTATCCGAGTTCGATCTGCCTAAGCGCGATGCCGGCAAAGAGGGCGGCACCCCGAAGGTTGGCCGAGATCGGATCGGCAACCTGTTCGATGGTGCGGTCGAGCACATCGGCGTGGATCTGGCACCACAGATCTGAGTTGGCTCCGCCTCCGATGACCCGTATCGGATCGAGGCGTCGTCCGGCGAATTTCTCCACAGCCTCGTGCAGCCACCGGCTGTTGTAGGCGACCCCTTCGAGCACCGCCCGTATGAGATGGGCCCGAGTGGTGCTGAGGGAGACATTGTGGAATCCACCCCGGGCAGCATGGTCGTCCACCGGCGAACGCTCTCCGGCCAGCCAGGGCGTGAAGAGGACGTCACCGCTTCCGGCCGGTGCGGTGGCCGCCAGTGCCGTGAGCGAGGCGTAGCCGGGGGCAACGGCGTTGGAGAGGCCGTCGTCGGGGGCGATGATGTTGTCGCGGAGCCATTGCAGGCAGGCGCCTCCGGTCTCGTGGTTGTTGGCGATGAGGAAGCGGTCGGCGGTGAGACCGGGAACCGTGGCGATCTGGTGGGTGGCGTCGGTCTTCTTGTCGGGTACCGGGCAACTGATCCATGAGGTGGTGCTGATGGCGAGGTGGGTCTCGTAGTCGGATGCGGCCCCGGCCCCTATGGCGGCCGAATGGAGATCCGGAGTTCCGGTGACGACAGAGACCCCCGGGAGAAGACCGATGTCGGAGGCAACCTCGGGGGCCACCTCGCCGATGATCGATCCGGTGGGAACGAGTCGGGGGAGCTTGTGGGCGGGGACACCCACCGCACGTACCAGCACCGGGTCGTACTCGAGATGATCGAGCCTTCGGTTGTCGGTGAGCCATGCCCCGGCCATGGAGGCATGTGACGCTGCGGCGATGCCGGTGAACCGCATCGACAGGTAGTCGACCGGTTCGAGGTACCAACGGGTGGCGACGGCCATCTCGGGTCGATCGTGCTCGATGTACAGGATGTGGCCGATGGGGTCGGCGCCTGCGGTCGAAGGGGCGCCGCCGGTCCGGCGAATCCAACGGGCGATCGATACCGGTGAGTAGCCGCCGACCGGTCCTCCGATGGCCCGGCGGGTGTGGGGTCCTCCACGGGTGTCCATCCAAGTGACGCAGGGGCCGACCGGATGACCCTCGGCGTCGACGGGGACGGTGCTGGACCACTGCCCGGTGCACGACACCGCCACTATCTGTTCGGGTGGGACCGCCCCCGACCCGATTCCTCGCCGTGCCGCATCGACGATGAGCTGCCACCACTGTTCGGCATCCTGGGTGACTCCGCCGTCGGGGAGGTGATCGGTGCCCACGGGCATGAAGTCGGCCCAGGCGATGACCCCGTCGAGGGAGACCAAACCCACCTTGGGACCGCCAGTGCCGATATCCACAGCCAAAACGAAGCGCTGGTCAAGGGGGAGCGCACCGGGCATGCCGTAAAGATATGCCGGTTCCGGGCCGGCATCACCAGACACCATTGCCCCAGGTGATTGACTAGGGAACACATGCCCAACGAGTCCCCACCCCGCAGGCGCGTAGTCGTTGACGGCTCCAACATCGCCACCGAGGGCCGAACCCTACCGAGTCTGGCCCAGCTGGATGATGCCATCCGGACCTTTCTGGAGGAGTTCGGCGGATTTTCCTCCGCTGACGTGACGGTGGTGGTCGATGCCTCGTTCGGTCACCGGATCGATGAATCGGAGCGGGCCGAATTCGGAGAAGCGGTCCTGCACGGCGAGATGGTGACGCCCCCGGCCGGGGCTGTCGGTCGTGGTGATGGTTTCATTTTGAGGATCGCGGAGAAGTCGGGTGCGTTGGTGCTGTCCAACGACTCCTTTCAAGAGTTTCATGCTGAGCGCCCCTGGCTGTTCGACGACGGGCGTCTCATCGGTGGCAAGCCTGTGCCCGGGGTGGGCTGGGTCTTCACCCCCCGGACGCCGGTGCGAGGTCCGAAGAGCCGGTCGGTGACCAGCAAATCGCGACGGGATGCCAGGGCCAAAGACACGTTCGACGGGGTGGGCGAACTCGGGACCGGCATCAAGGTGGCCACTACTGCAACGACAACCAAGGCGGCCAAGGCGGCCGAGGCGGCCAAGGCGGCCAAGCCGAGCAAAGCGGCCAAGGCGACGAAATCCACCAAGGCAGCCAGAGCAGCTGAGCCGACCAAGCCGACCAAGCCGGCCAAGGCGGCCAAGACAACCAAGCCGACCAAAGCGGCCAAGGCGACGAAATCCACCAAGGCAGCCAAATCAGCCGATGTGGCCAAGACAACCAAGGCAACACAAACCGTAAAGGCATCCAAAGCCGCCAAAGCAGCCAAAGCCGTCGGGAAGACGACCAAGGCGGCCACCTCCGAGGCCCGTCCAGCACCGACACCCGATCGATCGGGAGCAGCCGGACCCGCGCTCAACGATGCTTTGACCTTTCTCACCTTCGTGGCCGATTACCCGATCGGCAGTCGCTTCGACGGAACGGTTGTCTCCTTTACCTCCCACGGCGCCCATGTGGACGTGGGCACCATGCGATGCCACATTCCGCTGGGTGGCTTGGCTGATCCGCCACCGCAGAAGGCTAGGGATGTGCTGACCAAAGGGGAGACCCGCCAGTTCGAGTTGGTATCTTTGGATGCTGCCCGTCGTCGGGCCGCCCTCGCCCTCCCCGGTATCGGGAGCTGAGTCCGTCCCGTGGTGGTGACCCGGTAGAGCCGCGGTTCCGGTCGGGCCCCGTCGGACGATAATCTCGACTGTCGTGCGAGCCGACGACTACCTGCCCCATCGCCCCCCGTTCCTCTTCATCAGCGAGCTTCGGACCGTAGAGCCCGGACAGTCGGCCACCGGCTCGTGGCATCTGACCGGTGAGGAAGCCTTCTTTGCCGGGCACTTTCCCGGTCGGCCCACCCTGCCCGGGGTGTTGATGGTCGAAGCTCTGGCCCAACTGGGGGGAGTGGCGGTGCTGGCCGACGAACGGTTCGCCGGCAAACTCCCGTTGTTCGGCGGTATCGAGAAGGCCCGGTTCCGACGTCAGGTTCTCCCCGGCGACGTTCTCGATCTCGAAGTGACCCTGGGGCGGATGTCCGCCCGGGCCGGGAAGGGATCGGGACGGGCCACCGTGGGTGGCGAACTGGCGTGCGAGGCGGAACTGCTGTTCGTGTTGGTCGACGCGTTTCCGAGCTGATCGTGCGCATTGCCACCTGGAATGTCAACTCCCTCACTGCCCGCCTGGCCCGGGTGGAGGAGTGGATCGGATACGCCCAACCCGATGTGCTCTGTCTCCAAGAGACCAAACTGGCTGACGCCGCCTTCCCCCACGGCGCCTTTTCCGTCCTCGGCTATGAGACCGCCCACCATGGCGACGGGCGTTGGAACGGGGTGGCTCTGGTCAGCAGAGTCGGGTTGGAGAACGTCTCGGTCGGTTTGAATTCGGACGATGACGACCAGGGCACCCGGCTCATTGCCGCCGACTGTGGAGGGGTGCGGGTGCACTCGGTCTACGTGCCCAATGGGCGCAGCCTCGACGACGACCACTACCCGGCCAAACTGGCCTGGCTCGCCCGTCTCCGTGATCTGCTGGCCGAAACCTGTAGTCCCGAGGATCCGGTGGCGGTCTGTGGTGACTTCAACGTGGCCCCCGAGGACCGCGACGTGTGGGATGTGACCCAGTTCGAGGGGATGACCCACGTGAGCCAACCCGAGCGGGATGCCCTGGCCAACCTCGAGGCGTGGGGGCTGGTTGACGTGTTCCGGCGGCTCTACGACGAAGGGGACCTGTTCAGCTGGTGGGATTACCGCGGAGGTTCATTCCACCGTCACCGTGGCATGCGGATCGACCTGGTGCTGGTGACCGAGGTGCTGGCCGCCCGTACCGGGTATGCGCTGATCGATCGCAACGCCCGCAAGGGCAACAAGCCCTCCGACCACACTCCCGTTTTCATCGATGTGTCGGAGGCGGCCTCACCTCAAGAGAGGGACTAACTGCATGGCAGAGTAACGGTATGGACACCTATTCCATTCGGGAGGCCGCAGCTATCCTCGGCACTTTCGTGCCGAGTATTCAGCGAGCAGTGGATTGCCCAGGACTCCGTTTGGACCCGGGTACAATGGCAGGCGGGTCAATCACGATCAAGTGGAACAACTCCGTCGACGCCTCGGTTCGGCACCGCCTGAACCGGGGTTGACCAGGGAGGATCCAGTTGTCCTTGCAGCACTGGCTTGCCTGGCGCTGATTTACTCAAGCCGTCAGGTCCGATACTCTGATACTGAGCGTAATGTCACTGACCCGCAATCTACAGCGTCAGAATCGACGAGCATCGGCCGAAGGAGCGCGCTCATGCGCTCACAGGCGACAACCCGTTCCGCGGTCTGGCCGATTCAGCGCCTCGACACGGGGCGACACAGGGATGACCTTGGTCGAAGTGATGGTTGCGCTCGTCCTTCTCATGATCACCATGCTTCCCCTGGGATATCTCGTAACCAGTGAGGTGCACCAAGCTGCTACGGCCAAGGACCGACTGGCCGCACTCGGCGTCGCCGAGAAATGGGTGGAGATCCTCGGCAGTGCTCAGGACCCACCCCCGAAGAGCGGATCACTGGCGGTGGATACGGGTAAGCCGCTGATCCCCATACGCCCCGACGGAACACCGTTGCCGAACGGGACTGAGTCCCGAGGTGGCACGGTCTTCACAGTCCGGGCCGAGTACGCGTGGACCGGAACACAGGACGCATACACCCCTCCGGACTTGTGCTCTTCCGGAGGTGCCCAGGTACTCAATTTGCAGGTCACCGTGTCTTGGGGAGTCCGGCAGCAGGTAACCGACACCACCATTCTCAACTACCCTCCACCGGGTATCCCTAAATACGGGTTCTATCAATTGCAGTTCGCCGGCGCCACGGGGGCCAGTGACGTGGGACTGAATTCCTGGTCAAACCGGGTGCAGGCCATCCCCGTCACCTTCACTGAAATCACGCCGACATCCTACGCGAACCGCCCCATCTACCCCGATCAGTACGGTTGCGTCTTTGCCGAGTTGATTCCGGGGACGTACACGGTGAGTGTGGCCGATCCTGCGGCTGGAACGCCGACGGGAACCACCTACGGGACACCTTCGTTCGTCCAGAACTTGGGCACCGATGGAAACCCAAGTGAGCCCAAGTCATTGACCGTGCCGAATGCGAACCCGGTCCTCATCGCCCCTGGAGTCACCACCCCGCTCACTACGCTGTATTACGACGAGGGAAGCACCATTGGCTTGAGCTATCCGTCGTCCACCTCTACCGCGGACGGCGTCACTTGCCCCGGAATCGGCCAGATCACCTGCGTCTCCGAAGGCGAGGGTACTACCGGGTCACTGGGCTGGCGGAGCACGACCAACCCAAACCCGCCCGGGGCCACGCTGGCGTGGACATCAGGATCGACGTGGTCCTCTGCGGTGATGCCCTCGAGCACCCGGATCGCCTCGGTAGCCTGCACGACCGTCGCCTGCATCGGGGTCGGCTACGGCTTGACCGGAACAGGTCCGCAAGGCGTGATCATTGCGGATAACACAACGACTCCGACACCGCCTCCGAGCACCGTCCCCGCGGACACAGTGCCTGCTGTGGCCTCGCTCTCACAAGTGGTCTGTCCAACGTCGACGGCATGCGTGGCCTGGGGGACCTTGAATAGCGGTCTTCCAGTGGTGTTGGCCGGGACCATCTCGTCCTCGAGTGGTGACACTTGGAACGAGGTGTCCCTGCCCGCGGCAATGACCACCCTGAACCAGGTGGCATGCACGCCCGCTCTGAACTGCGTCGCCGTTGGGAGTGGCGGAGGCGCCGGCTTGGCCGCATCAGGCCCGGTCTACGGATCTTCGGGACCGCCCTCGGCAGGGACATGGGTCTCGAGCACCCTCGCAGGGGTATCAGGGGTAGGGGTTACCCTCTCCAACCTCACCCAAGTGGCGTGCCCCTCCACGCTGGCTTGCATGGCCATCGGGACCGGACAGCTACTGGTATCGGGGGTATTGGGACCCATAGAGCCGATCGTTATATCGGGCGTCCCGAGCGTTGCGGGTGCCGGACTCGGGTCAGTCCTCACGTGGACGCCTGTTCTCTACCCCGGCCTGCCTGCCCTGCCGCCAACCGCACTCTCCCAACTCGTATGCCCGTCTTCCACTACCTGCTTGGTGGTGGGCACCCTCACCTCTCAGGCGCTCATCTACTCGGACACTGCCGTGGCTGGCGTCTTCATCCCCCTCCTCACACCCGATGTTGTGCCGCCCACCACCTCGTCGCTATCCCAGGTGGCCTGCCCCTCGTCGGGGGTCTGTGTCGCCATTGGCTCTAGCAGCACAGGCGGACCGGTGATCCTTTCCGGTGCCATTGGCTCTCCCGACACGTGGTCGTTGCCGGCGGCCGTCATCCCGGCCGGAATCACCTTGGTGTCGGCTGTGTCGTGTCCCAACACGACAACGTGCGCCATCGCCGCGTCGACCACCAGCTCCACCAGCTCGGTGGCTTCCATCCTCTCGGGCACGCCAGGGACGAGTGCCACGTGGTCGAGCGCCCCACTTCCGAGTGCAGATGCAAGCACGCTTTACCTGACTGGCATCTCCTGCACTCCTACCGTTGAACCGTCAACCTGCTCGGCCGTTGGAGCATCACCGTCCGGTGCTGTGATCATGATGTCAACCGGTGGACCAAGCGGGACATGGAACGATCGCACCAGTGACTCCGGATTGACGCTGACCGGAAGCCCCACTTCCAACATCCCCATCGAACTCACCAATCACCTCCTCATCAATAACAACCCCCTAATCACCGGCGGCGCCTGGAATCCGGTGCCGGCAACGACGCTCGGAACGGCCAACACCACCTCGATCCCTGACATCTTTCCGTTTGCCAACGGCTACGGCCTGTTTGCCGGCGACTGCGTCGACGAGGGCACGGCATACAGCGCCGCCAGCACTGTCGCAGCAACCGTTCCGGGCAATACTGCCCCGTCTCCAGGTGCCACGGTCCCACTCGCGGTTCTGCCGATTCAGGTCAATTCACCCGTGGGTGCGCCCGAGTCAGGGGATGTGCTCACACTCAAGGCCGCCACCACTTTGAATTGCACAGCCAATGACAGCTACACCCTTCAGCCGACCGGTCCCGATGGCCTGAGCCGGACCGAAGTTCCTTTCGGTACCTACACCTTGACGGTGAAACTGTCATCGGGTGGCCCGTCCCCCACCTACCCCCCAGTGATCGTTTCCCCCGGGGCCGTGACGGTGGGAAGCACGCTGTACCCGCTTCCGCAGCCCGCGACGGTGGTCGGTCCATGAGACAGCGGCCACCAGAGATGGTTGGGGCACGAGGACCCCGTGCAGGGTACCGACTTCGGATGGACGAGAGGGACGACAGTGGCCTTACGCTCGTCGAACTACTGATCGCGTCCACCCTGTTCGTGACGGTGGGCGCCCTCGTCAGTCTCTCCCTCGACACGTTCCTGAACGTCAGCAATCAGGTGCATTCTTCGTACGCGAACACGCAGCAGATCCTCCCGGTATCCACCAGCATCCAGCGCCTGATCAGATCCGAGGTCGAACCAGGCCCCTTGTATGGAACCCCCGTAAGGCCCTTACCTCCATTCGCAGTCGGGGCAGTAAGTTCCACCTCGGCGACGTTCTACGCCAACGTCGGCGTTGCTGGTCAACCGGCAAAGGTGGTCGCCCAACTGATCGGCACAACCTTCACGGTGACCGACCAACTGGCGGACGCCAACACCTGCCCATCGACGACTAATCCCAGTTGGACCTGCACTTTCATCAACAATCCAGCCAAACGGGTGGCGTCGATACCTAATGTGGTCAACTGGACGTATTCCCCATCTACGACAACTACGACAACTACGACACCTCCGACACCTCAGACACCGGTCTTCTCCTACATCCTTCTCAATGCTGCGGGGATACAGTCGACCGTTCCCGTGGGCGCGATTGCCACGACCTTCGGCTCGTGCACCGGAATAGGAGACCTATGCTCCGGCGACGAGGTGCAGGGTGTGGAGGTCGACCTGTACATCAAGAGCCCGGGCTCGAAGTCGTTGAAACCGGCGGAAGACGACACCATCGTGTACCGACTCTCGTCGACGTCCTATCTCTATAGCCCGACGGTGGGGTAAGCAACGTGAGTATCTACAGGCGCACACGATCGAGCGGGGGCGGTACGAGAAGCTTCCGCCAAGTCGTCTCCCGACGAATGAACCGTGCGGCACATGATGCCGGTCAGGCCATAATCATGGTGATCGGGCTGTCGGTCCTGCTAATGACGGTCGGCGTGATGCTCGTCCAACAGACCATCCAGACGGACCCGCTGCTGCAGTCCAATAGCATTCAGCACGCCGCCTATCGAGGACTCGAGGCTGGCATGAATTCGTACCAGAGCATCGTGAACACCAATCCCAATCTGGCCAACTGCAACACGAACACAAACGGCAAAGCGCTATGTCAGGGCGCCCTCTATCAGACATGGAATCTCGTCTCCAATACCGATGGTGGCAATGGCACGATCCCCGAGTGGTACCTGTTCGACAATCCCCAGCCGGTGTTCAACCCCGACGGATCACTCGCGACACTCAAAGTGCAGATCGTCGGTGTCGCCGGATTCCTCAACCACTATTCGTACCAGTCCTCGGTTGCCAATCTGGCTTCCGTAAATGGTTTCCTCACGACGTTGTGGTGGAGCGACTACGAAGCCTCGGATCCGTCCGTGACCAATCCAAACTACGCAGGAGGGGGTGTTTGCCGGTACGACTGGTATCAAAATCTCTACAGCGGAGCTGGTCCTAACTGTAATCCCGTCTACTTCGGTTCGTCCGATACCATCAACGGTCCCATCTTCGCCAACGACTCGATCTACGTCTCGGGGGGTCCCAACTTCGGGACCTCGGCGAACCCTGCTGCGGTGAAGACCCAAGACCCGAAGTGCCTCTTTGTCAATGGCACCAACTCGACCTGCTCGACCGGTTTCGGTATCTACGCGCCGTTGCCACCAAGTGCAATCAACCAGCCGCACCAGTTGCCCCCGCCGGATGACTCCTCCCTCGCCCTGGTGGCGGGCCAAGCCGCTCCGAATAACGGCTGCGTCTATTACGGCCCAACGACGATTGCCCTGGCTGGCTCGCAAATGACCGTGACCAGTCTTGATACCGCGCACGCCAGCACCAACTGTCCGTTGGGGGTGACGGCGGGCAATCTGCCACCAAACGGGGTCATCTATGTGCAGGATGCGGTCGCCAACTCCATCAATGGGAACAGCCAGATCAACGGTGCTGGGACCAATCCCTTCGATGACTCTGCTCACAATGAGAGATATGCGCAGACGTGCGGCAACTACACCGACAACGGAAGCACGATGCCCTGCTACTTCGGGCAGACCGGTTCGGTCGCGCAGCGGGACGCCGAGGGCGACGCATTCGTGAGCGGCACCCTGGCGGGAAGTTCATCCGTCGCCGGGGAGCTGACCATCGGCACGTCCAACGACATCATCATCGATGGAAATCTGACCTATACGGACTGCACTTCGTGGGCCCTAACCCCCCACAAGAGCACGTGCGGCTACCGAACCGACGGCAAAAACGATGCGCTCGGTCTCATCGCTAATCACTATGTGGAGGTCGACCATCCGATCGATCCCCAAAGCTACAATCACGACACACTGTTGCCTACCTGTGGATCGAACGCAGCCAATGCGGTCACACCACACCTGATCGCACCTCTTTGCCAACCGGTCGACTCCTCGAACAACATCACGATCGATGCAGCCATTCTTGCCCTCACCCAATCGTTTGGGATCAACAACTTTGCGTCGGGCAATCAGATGGGAAACTGTCAGTCGTCGGGGACGGGATGCATCATTCTCTACGGCTCCCTCCAACAGGAAGCCCGGGGGGCTGTCGGCCTTATCGGCACCTCGGGGTTTGGCAAATATTACACCTGGGACCCGCGGCTGGAATTGGTTGCTCCGCCCAGTTATCTCAATCCGGGGACGGCCTCGTACAACCTGAATTCATCGGGTATCTCACCTTGGCTGACGTGCCCCCTCCTGTATCTGCCCTACAGCGGGCCGAATCCGACTCCCACGGTGGCATGTCCCGCTGTGCCCGCACTGGCCAAGGCCACCCCCACCAACGTGGTGGCGAACTCGCCCACCAGCCCGGCGCGCAACGTGAACGTCACCTTCACCGCCACGATCACCGGGCCCTCCGGCGGGGCCACCCCCACCAGGGCGCTCATCTGGACACTCACCGGCCCGGTCACGTCGTGCGCGAGCACCACCGGCCCCACGGGCTCGTCCAACTTCGCCACCTACACCTGCGTCATCACCACGGCGTCGGGGGCGGCCGGCACCTACAGTGCCACGGCCGCCTACCCCGGTGACGGCAACTACTACTCGACGGGCTCTAACACCGACACGTTTTCGGTGCCGTGATCGCGTAGCCCCCGAGCGGAATCGCCAGGCCGCCCGAGTTCGTCTGGGCATTGTCCGAGCCGGAGTGGCTTGCAGACCTCATGCCCACGCAGACCCGCGACGACATCTGAAATGTGGCCACCGTGGCCCGCGTTGGCCACGAAGGTGACGGCATGCCCACGTACTGATGCTCATGGAGCGTGGCGCCTTCGTGCTCATCGAGCGTGGCGGGCGACACCCGGTTGGCGGAACTGGCGCAGTCGCCCCGGCAGGTGTCGACCAGCCCCTCCACCTTCAGCGCTGCCCGCGACGGTCATAGCCTGTTCGGGGGACCAGCCGGTGGTGGTGGCTACACCCTGGTCGACGCCCATGGGGCGCCCACCGCGTTCTGAGCCGATCAGGGTTCTGAGCTGCCCGAACGGGTGGGGGGAGGGGGTTGGGAGCTCGATAGCGAAACATGCGCCGCGCTAGAGATGCTTGACGTTAGTAACGTGACACGTTAACAACGGTCAGGGTTGACAGAAGAGTCGTTCCGAGATACTGAAACCTGGAGGGTCTGGCAGCGAAAGTCTGTACGGAAGTTCGGTCCAGAGGTGCAACGGATGGCTTGGCGCAGATTGGCATACATCAACGCTGCCGAAAGAATCGGAGACCTGGCGGTTCCGCCCGGCAACCAGCTTGAAAAGCTCGAGGGCGATCGGGCGGGGTACTACAGCATTCGGGTGAACGATCAATACCGAATCTGCTTTCGGTGGAGCGCCACCGGCCCGGAAGACGTTGAGTTAGTCGACTATCACCAAGGAGGACAGATGACCGAGACCGACACACCGATCATGGCACCCATCCACCCAGGCGAGATGCTGATGGAGGATTTCCTGAAGCCGCTGGGGGTCAGCCAGTACCGGCTGGCCCAGGCGATCGGCGTTCCCGCTCGCCGGATCAATGAGATCGTCCATGGGACCCGACGGATCAGCGCCGACACCGCGTTGCGTCTTTCCCGGTACTTCGGGATGAGCGACGGTTTTTGGATGAACCTTCAAGGGCACTACGACCTGGAGGTGGAGAAGGACCGGCTCAACGCAACACTCAAAGGCATCGAGCCGTTGGCTGCCGCCAACTAGACGCGTCCGGGGTCGCTCACGCTTCCACCAAGTAGCTCCCGTCCCACCGAGCCATGTGGGGAGTGGTCAGGGGAGGCTGTGGAGAACGGTCCGCCCAGCTGCAACGTCAGCCTCAACCTCTGCGAAGAACGCGAGTGCCTTCCCCGGGGCATCGAGCCGCCGGCCGTCCATCGTGATCGAGACATCATCGGGCGTTGGGTGGCACAGAACGTCACGGTCGACGCGGCGAACTCTTTCGGCTCTCCACCGGTAGCCTCAGGCCTCGCCGGTTCGCCGACTGCCGACTATTACGTACCGCCGCCACACCCGTCCCGCCGGCACCGCCTGCGGGCTCCACCAGTTCGCAAAACTGCTCCTCGTCGAGTTCGTCGGGCACGGCCACCTGCACCAACGACAGTACGACGGCGAGTGCCAACGGAGTGGGTGCTCTTACCGTGGCCCAGTACGGATCGGACCCGGTGGGCGTACCGACCTTCTCGTCGGCCGGGGAGTACTTCGACGTGGCCTTGTCGTCGGGTAACTCCTTTACCTCTGCCACCATCGACGATTGCAACCTGGGCGGGGGAACCGGCCTCGAGTGGTGGAATCCGCAAGCCAATGCGGGCGCGGGAGCTTGGCAGCCGGTTTTACCGACACCCAGCTACACGGCTGGCCCACCGGCCTGCGTGTCGGCGACCCTCAACTCCACCAGCAACCCCACCCTGGCCCAGCTAACCGGCACAGTCTTTGGGGTGTCGTCCAGTCCGACACCGACCCTCACCCAGGGCAGCCCCACCTCGGCGACGGTCGCCGACGGTGGCGGCTACAGCGGCCAGCTCACTGTGGCGAACGCCGCCGGGACCGTCACCTACACCGAGACCAGCTCGGGGCACTCCACTGACGTCGTGGTCACCTCCACCGGGGCGATCAGCGCGGCCACCTCGCTCGCACCGGGCACCTACACAGTCAGCGGCGGCGACAGCGACACCAGCGGTGATACCGGGACGTGGAACTTCACCCTCACCATCAGCCCGGCCACCCCAACCCCAACCACCGGCTATTGGGAAGTGGCTTCCGATGGCGGGATCTTCGCCTTCGGTGATGCCACCTTCCACGGCTCGACGGGCGGCACCCACCCGAACAAGCCGATCGTGGGCATGGCTGCGAACTGACCGCTTCGATTGCTGAGGTTCATTCGACCACCGACGATGAACGCCCTTTGTTCTTCAGCGGTGAGCGGGCATAATCCCGCGGCATCGACCAGCCGTAGCTGGAGCTCGCCCTCTTTGGCACCGTGTCCGCAAGGGGAACGCCGACCGGACGCCGCTCGGGCCCCGGGGACCCATCCCGATAGACACTCACCCCGACGGCCACCATGTTGTACACAGGAACTCCACTTGTACGTGGAAGGCCTATAATGTACACTTGGTACATGCCTCCCACAACAGCCCTCACCGTCTCAGAGGCGCGTCAACAGTTGGCGGCGATCATTGATCGTGCCCGCTCGGAGCACACACCGATCTACCTGGCCCGCCGGGGTCGTCGGGTGGCAGCTGTCATCGACGCCGATGACCTCGACGGCATCCTCGAGCTCGCCGAAGACATGGCGGACATCCGGGCGGCTGAAGCCGCACGCGCCGAGATGAAAGCGACTGGCGAGGCGCCGATCCCCTGGGAGCAGGTCAAGGCCGATCTCGGCCTGGCATGACATACAGCATCACCCTGGCGCCCTCGGCAGCGCGCCAACTCCGCAAGTTCGACCCCGATGTACGGCGACGTATCCAAGCAGCCCTTGAACTGCTCGCTGTCGAACCTCGACCGCCAGCAGCAATCCGGCTTGTAGGTGGTTCAGGCGAGTGGAGAGTCCGCACTGGTGACTACCGCATCGTGTACGAAATCAAAGACGGTCAACTCCTGATCCTGGTCCTACGCATCGGTCACCGGCGCGAGATCTATGACCGATAACCGATCCTCGACCGGACGCGGCGCCGACCAATGATGAGAAACGCATCGCTTTGCATCATCGGGAGCTAGGCTCGGACCCATGACGAGAGCCATCACCGTTCGTCTTGACGAAGCCGACCAGGCCGCGTTGGAGAAGCAGGCCGACCAGCTCCGGATCCGCCCGGGCACGCTTGCCCGCATCCTGGTGCACGCTGGGCTGGGCGGGGACGTGCCCGGTGTAGGCAGCGAGAACGCCCGCACGGCGCTCGATCGGCTGGTGCGACGGTCTCAGCAGCGACCACCGGCCGACGCGGTGGGCCTGGTAACTGACGCTCGGATTGCACTAGAACCGGATCGGTGAGCGTCGTCATCGACGCCAGCGTCATCATCGCGGTGGTGGTGGCCGACGAGCGTCAAGATGCCGCCCGGGCTCTCTTGGAGGGCTGGTTGAAAGCCGGCGAGGGCTTGCATGTCCCGGCCGTGTTGCCCTACGAGGTCGCCAACGTTCTCGGTCGGTTGGTGTTTGACGGTGCACTCGAGATCGACGAGGTGAAGGACATCTGGGACGACCTTGCCGCGGTGGGCCTGGTCCTGCACCCCTTCGACCTGGCCGAGGACGGCCCGGAAGTGGCCGCCGTCACCGCTCGACTGCGCCGACGGCACGCCACCGACTCGACCTATGTATGCCTGGCCCGCCGGCTCGGCACGGTCGTGTGGACACTCGATCGGGCATTGGCCCGCAATGCCTTTGATCTTGGGCTACCCGTCCAACTGGTGTCCTGAGGTCGATCAGGTGTGAGCCGTGTGCCGCACCGAACCGTGCGGTCTGAGCCGGCGGCGACTGCGCACCAGTGGCTCCGGGAGCATCTGCAGGGAGTCGATGGAACGGGCAAGCTGGTCGATGGTCGATGAAGTGCTCACCCGAGTCGGGGGAAGACCCGGGTCCTCCGTCACGTTCGAAGGTCACGGGTTGGGTACGCGAGGATCGGGATCGTCATTGACGCCAGTGGGTTGACGGCTTCAACTCGCTCGCTCATCGACGATGGGGCTGGTGGAGGCACAGCCTGGCGGCGTAGAGATCTGCCGTGGGTTCTCTAGTTCCTGAGGCCTGCGCGTATCTCGGCGATCCGACGCCCGGCGTCCACAGGGCCGATGCGTCCGCTGCCGGTCCTCGATACCCGGGCCACCGCGGCCAACCACGGTGATGGTTCACGGTCGACCCGCCTGCCACCGCTGGTGCGACGGCTACGGGCCCACGAACAGTGCAACTGAACGGATGCCCGGGTGAGGGCCACATAGAGCAGCCGGCGCTCTTCGTGGCGGGCTGCCTCGCCGGTGGCGTGGACGATGGGCACGTAGCCGTCCTCGATCCCCACTACGCACACCGAGCCCCACTCGAGGCCCTTGGCCCGGTGGAAGGTGGCGAGTTCCACCGCATCCTCCTCGGCTCCGGACCCGTCGGGCCGGGTACCCGGCTGCGCCTCGGGCGGGGGAGCTATCCGAAAGGGGATGCCCGCCCGCTTCAGCGCCGAACTGATGACCGACAACTGATCGTTGGTGCGGGCCAGTACCGCCTGGTCCGACCACCCCCGCCCTGATTCCAGTTCGTGCAGCAGCCGGGATGCCACCCCTTCGGCCTCGGCCGTCTCGTCGTCGTAGGCGGTGACCACCGGCATGGGACCGGCGGGCCCGGTGGCCTGCGGGACCCCGTGGACCGCGCTCCCCAGTGCCGCCGAAGCCGCCGCCACCACCTGTGGGGTGGATCGGTGGTTCTCGTCGAGCCTGATCACTTCCATGTCGGCGACCAGGGTGGGCAGGCGGGTGATGAGCCCGGGGTCGGCACCGTTCCATCCGTAGATGGCCTGGTTGGGATCACCCACCGCCAAGAGGTCGCATCGGTCACCCATCAGCGCCTCGATCAGTCGGTACTGGGCCGGGTTGATGTCCTGAAATTCGTCGACCGACAGGTGTCGGTAGCGCCAACGCACCCCCTCGGCGAAGGTTGTGTCGTCGAGCACCAGGTCAGCTGCCCGCACCACCAGGTCGTCGAGGTCGAGGGCGCGCCGGCGGGCCAGGGAGTCCTGATAGGAGCGGAAGTGTTCGGCCACCCGATCGGCAGCAATCGTCGGGGACCGTTCAGCGGCCAGGGCGGCGGTCCGGTAGGAGTCAGGGGTGAGACAGCGAGCCTTGGCCCACCCGATCTCGGCGGCGACGGCCGATGCCACCGCCGGGTCCCCGACAATCTCGGAGACGAGACGAAAGCGGTAATCGGCCACCAGGGGTGGTGGCTGTCCGGCATCGAGGGCATGACGCCGCAGCAGGGTCAGTGCCAACTGGTGGAGGGTGCCGGCCCTCACCCCTGGCCCTGGGGGACCACCGGTGGTCGAGGGCATCGCCACCCTCAGCCCGAACCGACTGAGGCGTTGGCGCAGTTCGCCGGCTGCTTTGCGGGTGAAGGTGACAACCACGCTGTGATCGGCTTCCGCCGAGCCGTCCTGAATGCGGCGGGCCACTCGCAGGGTGAGGACCCGGGTCTTCCCCGACCCGGCCCCGGCCTGGACGCACACCGCGGGCGAGGGGGAGTCGACCGCATGGCGCTGGGGGTCGGTAAGGGCGGCCAGGACCCGGGCGAACGCTTCCGGGCCGGCTTCGTCGACGCTGGTCAACTCGGTGCGCGCCGGTCGGATGGTTCCACGGGTGCCGAGGCTATCGGTAGGGTGTGCCGGTGCTGAAGTCGTTCGCTGGCGGTCGTATATTCGGCGCCACCTGGGGGTCGGGCGCCGCCACGGTGGTGGCGCTCCACGGATGGCAGCGCACCCATCACGATTTCTCGGCGGTCTTCGGAGACCCCGCCTTCGCCGGAGCCCATGCCGCCATCGGCCTCGATCTGTTCGGGTTCGGGGCCACCCCGCCGCCACCCGAGCCCTGGGGGACCGAGGAGTACGCCCGTCATCTGCTTCCCCTCTTCGACGGGGCCGACGGGTTGGCCGAACGGGTGACCATCGTCGGCCACTCCTTTGGCGGGCGGGTGGCTGTGCGGCTGGCCGCCATGGCCCCCGATCGCATCGAACGGCTGGTCCTGACGGGTGTGCCCCTGCTCGACCGGGCGGACCGTCATGCCACTCCGTCCCTGTCCTACCGGGTGGTCCGCTTCCTCCATCGCCGGGGCCTGGTGGCCGACAGCCGGATGGAGTCCCTGCGCCAGCGCCACGGCTCGGCCGATTACCGAGCCGCCCAGGGGGTGATGCGGGGCGTATTGGTGGCGATGCTGGCCGAGGAGTATGCCGATGACCTGGCCGCCATTTGCTGCCCGGTGGACCTGGTGTGGGGGGCGAACGACACCGAGGTGCCGGTGGAGGTGGCCGTGCGGGCCCGGGCCCTGCTCGGTTCCTCGACCCTCCTCACCCTGCCCGGTGTCGGCCATCTGACCCCCACCGAGGCACCGGCGGCGCTGCGCCGGGTGGTGCTGGGCCAAGCCGACCAGCCGGTGGACGAGCTCACGTGACCGGCATGGGATCGGAAACTCTGGCCGCGGCATATTCCGTCGGCCGGCTGCACCAGGGGGTGGCCTGGCTGACGGTGGTCGCCTGCGCGGCGGCGTGCATGCCCGCCGGCCTGCGCTGGCTCCGGGTAGCCCAACGCGAGCACTATCTGGGCGGGTCGTGTGCCCGGTTCGCGGTCAGGTGGTGGACGGTCACGCCCCTCAACCTGGGGCTGGCCTCGGTGGCACTGGCCGCGGCGGTCGTCTCGGTATGGTGGCCGCTGGCCGGGGTGGTCACCGCATTGGCGGTGGCCGGAGGCCCGGTGGGCCTGTCGCTCAAGGGCAGGACCGCCGCCCTGGCCTGGACCCGTCGCCTCCGCACCCTGGCCGGGGTGTGGGCCACCCTCGAGATCGTGGTGGTGGCGATCGGGGTGGTGACCGGCCTGGCTTCGGTGGCCGCGGTGGTGGCCGCGCTGGTTGTCCCCGTGCTGGTGGATGCGGCATGCCTCCTCACCGCTCCGGTGGAGCGGCGCCTCTCGGAGCACTTCGTGACCGATGCCAGCCGACGGCTGAGCCGGGTCGCACCCACGGTGGTGGCGGTGACCGGCTCGTTCGGCAAGACCTCGACCAAAAACCATCTCGCCCACCTGGTCCGCGGCACCGCATCGGTGGTGGCCACCCCGGCCAGTTTCAACAACCGGGCCGGGTTGGCCCGGGCGGTCAATGAGCACCTGGCCGAGGGGACGGAAGTCTTCATCGCCGAGATGGGAACCTACGGCCCCGGTGAGATCGCCGATATGTGTCGGTGGTGCCCACCCGGTGTGGCGGTGATCACCGCCATCGGGCCCGTCCACTTGGAGCGGTTCGGGTCCGAGGACCGGATCGTCGAGGCCAAGTCGGAGATTGCCGTGGCGGCCCGGGACGTGGTGATACAGATCGACGATCCACGGCTGGCCGCGGTGGCCGACCGCTTGGCCAAGGAGGGCAGGCACGTGGTGCGGTGTTCGGCCTCGGACAGCACTGCCGATGCCAGCGTGGTTCGGGAGAGCGATGATCCCGGTGTGACCATCGGCATCGACGGCCGGACGGTGGCGACCAAGGTGGTGTTGCCGACGGGCGTGCAGCCGGCCAACCTGGCCTGTGCCATCGGTGCGGCGCGGTCGGTGGGCGTCACCACGTCGTCCATCGTTGCCGCCCTCGGTGATCTCCCCCCGGTGGAGCACCGGCTTCAGGCGGTGCGGTCTCCCTCCGGCTTCTCCATTCTCGACGACACCTACAACTCCAATCCGGCCGGTGCCCGGGCGGCGTTGGTGGCCCTGGGTGAGCTCGCCGGGTGGCACGGGTCGAATCCGGTGACGACCGGGCCGGGAACATCGACGGTGGTGACTCCGGGCATGGTCGAGCTCGGGACTCGTCAACGGGCGGAGAACTATCGCTTCGGCGCCGAGATCGCCGAACGGGCCGACCACCTGGTGGTGGTGGGGCGCACCAACCGTCGGGCCCTGATGGCCGGGGCCGCATCGACCGGGGCTGGTGGGGTCACCGTCACCTGGGTGGCGGATCGTCCCGAGGCAGTGGCATGGGTGCGGGAGCACCTCGGTCCCGCCGATGCCGTGCTGTACGAGAATGACCTGCCCGACCACTACCCTTGAGCGCCTGAGCGGCACTCTGGTCACCGACCGGCCGTTCCGGTGCAGTCACCAACCGTCCGATCAGGAAGCAAATCACCGTGTCCGATGTCGCCGTCATCTTTGGAGGACCTTCACCCGAGCACGACGTGAGCGTGCTCACCGGTCTGCAGGCTGCCCGGGGCCTGGCGCTCGCCGGAGTAGGCACGATTGCCGCCCTCTACTGGTCGAAGACGGGAGACTGGTTCGCGGTCGACCCCGACCTCGAGGCCGAAGCCTTCCTCGAAGGGGTACCTCGAGGCGCCACCAGGCTGCAGTTGGTATCGGCTCACGGTGGGGGCTTTTCCGAATCGGGCGGCCGGCTGGGCCGAGCCCGGCAACTCGACATCGACGTCGCGGTGGTGTGCTGCCACGGCGGCCCCGGCGAGGACGGCAGCCTCCAGGGTGCGTTGGACCTGGCCGGCATCGCCTATACCGGGCCGAGCGTGGCCGGTGCCTCGGTGGGCATGGACAAGCTCGCCTTCGGGGCCTTGGTGGCCGATGCCGGGCTCCCCACCCTGCCCCGGTTGTTGCTGACCGCCGATGCCGGGGCCCCGTCGTTCGACGGTCCCTACATCCTCAAGCCCCGGTTCGGGGGATCATCGATCGGGATCGATGTGGTGGAGGATTTCGCCACCGCCCGGGCCCGCCTGTCCGCCAACCCCCACTTCCGCTCCGGGGTGGTCCTCGAGCCGTTCCGCCCCGACCTGGGAGACCTGCAGTTGGCGGTGCGAAGTTGGCCCAGCCTGCAGCTCTCCGCGGTGGAGCGCCCCCTTCGATCCTCGGGGTCGGCCGATATTCTCGACTACCGCGACAAGTACGTGGCCGGTGAGGGCATGGCCGGAGCCCCACGCGAGCTCCCGGCCCAGATTCCCTCGTCGCTGGAGGCAGCGCTGCGGGTCGCGGCTACCCGGGTGGCTGACCTGGCTGGCCTGCGGGGCGTGGCCCGGATCGACTTCCTCTCCGACGGCAAAGAGTTCGTGGTCAATGAGATCAACACCATCCCCGGCTCGTTGGCCCGGTATCTGTGGGTCGCTCCCGTGGTTTCCTTCGGTGACCTGTTGGCCGATCTGGTGGCCGAGGCCAGGCAACGACCGACCCACGCCTATACCGCAGCGGGAGCCGATGGCACGGTGCTGCGGTCGGCCGGATCGATCGCCGGAAAACTGGGCTGAACCGGTTGGCGACCCCCTTGCGCCGGATGGTGGTCGGGGAGGAAATTCTGGTGGACATCAAACCGCACTGGATGTACCTCATCGGTCCGCTGGTTACCTCGGTGGTGGTGATCGGCGTAGCCGTGACCCTCGACATCTGCATCCCCCATACGTCGGTGGACTGGCACCGGGTGGAGGTCATCGCGGCTTTCGTCCCCTGTGCCTGGCTGGTCATTCGATTCATTCGTTGGCGGATGGCCAGCCTGGTGGTCACCTCGTTCCGGATCGTGGAGCGTCACGGGGTGGTCTGGTCGAGTACTTCGGAGATCTGGCTGTCCAGCATCGAGGCGGTCGATGCCGTGCAGTCGGTCTTCCGTCGGATGGCGGGCACCGGTGACCTGGAGGTCACCATCTACGGTGAGGACGACCTCCAGGTCTTCGGGGATGTGAGGAAGCCGGTCATCCTCCAGCGGGTGATCGCCCGCCGTCTCACCCCTCCTCCTGGTTACTGACAGGGCGGCACTTCGGATGAGGTCAGATCTGCCGTATCGGGACCCGAGTGGGTAGTTGATTCGACAGGTGAACGAGGTCGTCGGGATCTCCGGCGAGCAAGGTCGACCTCGTCTTGGCGGCAGTGACGACGAGGTGGGCGTCGACAACGTCCGAGGTACCTGCTTTTCCGAGAAGCGACCCCACCTCGTGGGCTTGCTCTGGTGAGAAGGCCACGATCTCACAGCCGCGCAGGAAACGTGTCAGCTGCGCCTGCCGAGCCGAGCGGCTCACCTGCGCGACCACTGGCGCGGTGGTCGTCGGGATGACACCCTCCTCGAGGCGGATTCGGTGATCGGCCCATGTGCGCCGATCATCTCGATCGGCGGCGACGAGCACCCCGGCGTCGTAGACGATGCTCACGCCGAACGAGGATGAGAGGTCGCGACCACCTCATCAGCGACTCGAGAACGGGCTGCTTCGAGCTCGGCCTCGGCGAAGGCGCCGTGTTCTTCCTCCCACTCGGCAACGGCGCGCAGTCCTTCTCGAATGAGGAGCGCTCGGCGGGCGGCGGCGGTCATCCAGGCCGAGACGCTTGCCCCCTCGTCGGCCGCTGCGGCCAGGACCTGCTCGTGGACGTCGGCATCAACCGTAATTGCGAGCTTCGGTGACGGTCTCCCACGGGGCATGACACAACCCTACTACCATGGTAGGAGGGTTGTAACAGGACCATCGCCATCCGCCCGGACACCCGTATGACCGGCGGTCGGGGGGCACCCCTCGGCCAAATCCGGTGTTGTGTTCTGGGCTAGCCATTGGCCGAATAGAGGCGCCGGACGACCTTCCGAATGCCCTGGATGCCAATGGGTTCGATGCCCTGGCGATCGACGCCACCCACGCCTTGGCTGCCGGTGTGCTTCCCGCACATCACGCCGATCCATTTGACCGAATGCTCATCGTCCAGTCACGGATCGAATCCTTGACGCTGGTCACGGTCGATCGTCGGTCTTCCGATTACGAGGTGTATCTGCTCCCACTCGCCTGACCCCGCGACGGTCTCGCCTGAGGCCTTATCTCCTGTCGTGGTACACGGCAGTGCCGTCGGTGGCGGTCACCCTCCACGCCGGGGTTGGGAGGGATGCCACGTCGATGGCACCGGTCCGGCTCAACGCCACCACCGACCCGCCAAACCCGGCCCCGGTCATCCGGGCCCCGTAGACCCCGTCGATCGACCTCAGGTGATCCACCAGGGAGTCGAGCCCGGGCGTCGACACCCCGAAGTCCTCGGCCAGGCTCCGGTGGCTCTCGGTCATGTAGGTGCCGGCCGCCCACAGGTGCCCCGAGACGAGGGCCTCGGCCACCTGGCGAACCCGTCGGCACTCACTCGCCACGTGGCGGGCCCGCCTCAGGAGGAGAGGGTCGCGCAATCGGGCCAGGTCGGACTCGTCGGCCAACCCCAGCGGACCGATGGTTTCCGCCGCGGCTTCACACTCGGCCACCCGGGCGGCGTACTCGGTGTCCCGCAATGCCCGGTGTTGTCCCGAGTCCACCACCACAATCTCGGCGGAGGCGGGAATGGGCACGTGTTCCACCGACAGCGTGGAGAAATCGATCAGGGAGGCAGATCCGGCCCACCCTCCCGCGCATACCAGGGGATCCATGATCCCTACAGGCACACCCGAGAGGTTCTCGGCCTGTTGGCACAGCTTGGCCACCGCCATCGGTGACCCGGTGGCGCCGAATACCTTGGCCAACGCGGTGGCCAACGCCGCGCTCGAGGAGAGGCCGGCGCCCACCGGGAGGGTGGTCACGATCCGACACACGCCGCCGATCTCGGGCCCGACAGTGGCGATGACTCCCGCCACCAATCGTGCCCACGACGGTTCGAGGGTGCCCACCACCTCAGGGTCGGGCGGCAGGCCGAGGGGAAGGGTGATCCCTTGTCGATGGAGGGTGGAAAAGAAGGTGATTCCCGATGATCCGGTGGGGGTGAATTCGACGGTGGTGCCGAGATCGATGGCAATCGGAAGGGCCAAACCCCGGTTGTAATCGGTGTGATCGCCGATGAGGTTGACCCGGCCGGGTCCAGTGGCTCGTCGGGCCAGGCTCATGCGCGCTCCTTCGGGTGCAACCGCCCCGTCAGCCATCCGGCGGCAACCCGAACAGTAAACCCGGGGAGCCACGGTGACCCGACCGTCGGGAATTGTGGCGCTGGCTTCCTCCAACGCCGACCGGCGCATTTGACCGGCGACCGATGGAGCAGCCACCATCCCTGCATGTTCGACTCGTACCTACGCTGTGCCGCCCCGTCCGCCGCCACCCCGGTTGGTGCCTGATGAGCGGGCCGCTGGCCGGTCTCCGGCTCATCGAGTTGGCCGGGTTGGGGCCGTCCCCGTTCGCCGGCATGATGCTGGCCGATGCCGGTGCCGACATCATCCGGATCGATCGATTCGACCGGGCCACCTACCCACCCCGCCAGGAGCCCCACGTCGACCTGTTGAACCGCGGGCGTCGGTCGGTGGCGGTGGACCTCAAGCACGCCGGCGGCGTAGCGCTGGTGCTGCGCCTGATCGAGAGTGCCGACGGGCTGATGGAGGGCTTTCGGCCCGGGGTGGCCGAACGGCTGGGTCTCGGACCCGACATCTGCCTGGCCATCAACCCGAAGCTGGTCTACGGACGGATGACCGGATGGGGCCAGACCGGCCCGATGGCCCAGGCCGCCGGCCACGACATTGACTACATCGCCCTGGCCGGGGCATTGGAGCCGATTGGCCGGGCCGGGGAGAAACCGCTTCCTCCCCTCAATCTGGTGGGCGACTTCGGCGGCGGGGGCATGCTGTTGGCCTTCGGGATGTTGGCGGCCATCCTTTCCGCCCAGCAGACCGGCAAGGGTCAGGTGGTCGACGCGGCCATGGTCGACGGTGCCGCCTCGCTGATGACCATGACGTACACCCTGCGGGCGTCCGGCATATGGAACGACCAGCGGGGCACCAACCTCTTGGACACCGGTGCCCACTTCTATGAGGTCTACGAGACGGCGGACGGTGGCTACATCGGGGTCGGGGCCATCGAGCCCCAGTTCTACAGCGAGCTCATCGGCCTCCTCGGGCTGTCGGGGGAGGACTTGCCGGGACAGATGGACCGCGACACCTGGCCGTCGATGAAAGAGCGTTTCGCATCCATCTTCGCCATGAAGACCCGGGCCGAGTGGGTGACGATCTTCGAAGGCAGTGATGCCTGCGCCGCCCCGGTCCTCTCGTCGGCAGAGGCCCATCTGCACCCCCACAACGTGCACCGGAATACCTTCACCGAGGTGGCCGGGGTGGTCCAGCCGGCGCCATCGCCCCGGTTCGAGGGAACCCCCGGAGCCATTCGTCGCCCCCCGCCCAACCCGGGTCAGCACGGTGACGAGGCCCTCGACGACTGGGGAGTGGACGCCGGCGACATCACCAAACTGAGGGAGTCCGGAGCTATCCGCTAGAGGTTGACCACCGGACAGGTGACGGTGCGGGTGATCCCTTCGATCAACTGAATCCGCCCCACCACCATTCGCCCCAGCTCATCCACGCTGGTGGCCTCGGTCCGCACAATGACGTCGTAGGGTCCGGTGACACCTTCGGCGGCGATGACGCCGTCGAGTTTGGCCACGGCCCTGGCTACAGTGGCGGCCCTTCCGACCTCGGTTTGGATGAGTACGTAGGCGCTGACCGACATGTGAATCTCCCGACCCGGTGGTTCCCGTTGACGGATGCATGCTACCGCCCCCGTCGTGGCCCCTAACATGCCCCCGGTGGGCGTTCGGAAGCGAGGTGAGCAGTTCCGGAGGCTGGCTCGTTCTGCCATCGCCGACCTGTTCGATCAGCGACAGCCGTTCGGCCGGCTGGCGCTCACCCATGTGCTGATGACAGCGGGCGACACCATGTTCGCGGTGTCGCTGGCCGGGTCGTTGTTCTTCTCGATCTCTCCCACTGCCGCCCAGGACAAGGTGCTTCTCTACCTGGTGTTGACCATGGCGCCGTTCGCGGTGGTGGCGCCGGCCCTCGGACCGCTCATCGACCGGAGCCGGGGTGCCCGGCGGGGGATGGTGGTGGTCTCGGCCCTGGGCCGGGCCGCACTGTGCCCGTTCTTGGTCCAGGACATCCACTCCCTCCTGTTGTTCCCACTGGCCTTCGCCATGCTGGTGCTTTCCAAGGTGTACCTGGTCACAAAGGGCGCACTGGTTCCGGAGATGGCCGCTCTCGAGCTCATCGGGCACCCTCCGGGGAGCGATCCCGAGCGACGGCTGCCCGAGCTCAGGCCGCCCTCCGCCCTCCCGATGGTCACCCCGCCCTACGGGACACCGATGATCGACGACAACGACGACCCCGAGGCTGTCGACCGGGCTGCCGCCCCGGACCTGGCCGGCCTCAACGCCCGGTTGGGCGTGTTGGCATCCCTGTCCGCCTTCGTCTTCGCCCTTCCTGCCGTGGTCGCCCTGAAGTTGGGAGGCGCTCCTTGGGTGCTGTGGCTCGATTTGGTGGTGTTCCTGGCCGCAGTGGTGGCCGGGGCCAGGTTGCCGGTTCGCCAGCGTCGGCGGGCATGGAGGTCGAGCCGCCGATCCGGACGGGAACGAGCCATCCCGATGGTCCCGGTCACCCAGTCGCTGGTCGAGCCTTGGGTCGATATGGTCGGAGCCCCGAGCGACGATGAGATCGACCTGGCCGCCTTCCGCCCCATCGCCACCTCCGAGGTGCTGCTGGCGTTGATGCCGATGTCGGTGCTCAAGGCGGTGCTCGGCTTCCTCACCTTCTTGTTCGCCTTCGGGCTCCGCCGAGAGGGGGCGGCGACATGGTGGTTCGGGCTGCTGCTCGGCGCCATCACCGGGGGAGCGTTGATCGGGGTGTTATTGGTGGCCCGGATCCGTCGGGTGCTCTCCGAACAACAGATTCTGGTGGCGTCCCTGTGGCTGGTGGCGGTGGTGGCGGCCATCGTCTCCTTCCAGTCCGGTCGGGCCTATCAGGTGGCGGTGGCGGTGGCGGTGGGTGTGGCCGGGGCCGTTTCCAAGCCGT
Source organism: Acidimicrobiaceae bacterium (assembly GCA_003152015.1). GTDB lineage: Bacteria > Actinomycetota > Acidimicrobiia > Acidimicrobiales > RAAP-2 > DASZIT01. The sequence goes on from PLZF01000043.1 coordinate 92,069, forward strand.
CGTTCGACGCCTTGGTGCAGCGGCACGTGGAAGTGTCCAACCAGGGACGGGCGTTTGCCCGTTTCGAGACACGCCTCCAGCTGGTGTGGGTGGTGGGCGCCTTCATCCCGGTAGTGCTGACCCTGCCGATCCCGGCCGGCGACCTGGTCATCGCCATTGTGGCGGCTGTCGGCGCAGTGGCCTACATGAGCTCGCGCCGGACCGCCGAACGCCACCACTGAACGGGAGCGCCATGGCGAGCCCCGGCCGGCGAGGTCAACCCAGCTGCTGCTCGAGCCTGTCCACTTCGGCGGTCAACGTGGCCGGGATCTTGTCCCCGAACTTGGCGTAGTGCTCGCGGATACTCGGCACTTCGGCTCGCCAGTCGTCGAGATCCACGGCCAGCAGCTTGTCCATGTCCTCGGCCGAGATGTCCATACCCTCGGTGTCAATGGAGCCCGGGGCCGGGATGAAGCCGATAGGAGTCTCTTCGGCTTCGCCCTCGCCACCGGCCCGATCGAACACCCACGAGAGCACCCGCGAGTTCTCGCCGTAACCGGGCCAGAGCCAGCGGCCGTCCTCGTCCTTGCGGAACCAATTGACATAGAAGATCTTCGGGAGCTTCTCGGGATCGGCCGATGCCCCGACATCGAGCCAGTGGGCGAAGTAGTCGGNNCGCAGAAGGGGAGCATGGCGAACGGGTCGCGTCGGAGGTTCCCGACGGCGCCGGCGGCGGCGGCGGTGGTCTCCGAAGCCATGATCGACCCCAGAAACACCCCATGGTCCCAGTCACGGGACTGGAACACCAACGGCACCACCGAGGCACGCCGTCCACCGAAGAGGATGGCGTCGATCGGCACGCCTTCCGGATCCTGCCATTCGGGGGCGATGGCCGGGTCCTGGGCGGCAGCCACCGTGAACCGGGCGTTGGGGTGGGCGGCGGGGGTGCCCGATTCGGGCGTCCAGTCCTCACCCTTCCACGAGGTCAGGTGAGCGGGAACCTCGTCGCTCATGCCCTCCCACCACACGTCACCGTCGTCGGTGAGCGCGGTATTGGTGAAGATGGCATTCCCGTCGAGGCTGAGCATGGCGTTCGGGTTGGTCTTGAAGTTGGTTCCGGGGGCCACGCCGAAGAACCCGGATTCGGGGTTGATGGCATAGAGGCGACCGTCGGCCCCGAATTTCATCCAGCAGATGTCGTCGCCCACCGTCTCCACCTTCCAGTCGGGCAGGGAGGGGATGAGCATGGCCAGGTTGGTCTTGCCGCATGCCGACGGGAAGGCCGCCGACACGTACTTGGTCACTCCGGCGGGGTTGGTGAGCTTCAAAATGAGCATGTGCTCGGCCAGCCAGTTGTTGTCGCGGGCCATCACCGAGGCGATCCGTAGGGCGAAGCACTTCTTGCCCAACAAGGCGTTGCCGCCGTAGCCCGAGCCATACGACCAGATCTCCCTGGTCTCGGGGAATTGGACGATGTACTTGTTCTCACTGTCGCACGGCCACGGAATGTCGGCCTGGCCGTCGGCCAGGGGAACGCCGACCGAATGCAGACAGGGCACGAAGTCGCCATCGGACCCCAGCACCTCCAGGGCGCCACGGCCCATTCGGGTCATGATCCGCATCGACACCACCACATAGGGCGAGTCGGTGATCTCCACCCCGATGTGGGCGATGTCCGAGCCGAGCGGCCCCATCGAAAACGGGACCACATACATGGTGCGTCCGCGCATGGAACCCTTGAACAGATCGGTCAGCACGCCGCGCATCTCGGCCGGGTCCCGCCAGTTGTTGGTGGGGCCGGCATCGGATTCGTCGGTGGAGCAGATGAAGGTGCGGTCCTCCACCCGGGCCACATCGGCCGGGTCGGAGTGGGCCCAGTAGCTGTTGGGCCGCTTGGCTTCGGATAGTTTGGTAAAGGTCCCATTGTCAACAAGTTGCTGGGCGAGCCGGTCGTACTCTTCGGCCGAACCGTCACACCACTCCACTGCGGCCGGCTCGGTGAGAGCAGCGACCTCGTCAACCCATGCAGTCAACTTTGTATTCTTAGTGGGGGGCATGGGCGGGCGATTCCTCCTCGGGATTCCGTGTCAGTGACCGCCACGATCGCACACAGCACATGCCGGCGTCGCAGGGGATCAGTCAATATTAGCGGGGGTGACGGGAGTCGATGGTAGGCAGGGGACATGGTCGGAACCAACTCTGGTGACACTTCGGCAGATTCGTCCGGTTCGGGAGATGAATTTGTCCTCATCGACCGGCTGCGGGCGCGGTTTGAGCGGGCGGCCGGTACCCACATGGGTGGAGGTCGACCCGCCGAGGGAGAGGTGTGGATCGGGGATGACGCCGCGGTGGTCCGGTCCCCGGCCGGTGGATCGGCGCTGTTGGCCACCGACCTGGTGGTGGCGGGCGTACATGTCGATCTCGACCTGTGTGGCCTCGACGACCTGGGATACAAGGCGCTCATGGTCACGGTGTCCGACCTGGCGGCCATGGGCGGACGCCCCGATCACGTCTTGTTGTCCATCGCCTCTCCGCCGGGGTCTGACCTCGACCTCCTGGCCGAGGGGGTGGCGGTGGCCGCACAAGAGGCAGGGTGCGTGGTGGTGGGGGGCGACCTGTCGGGCTCTCCGGCGTTGGTGGTGTCCGTGGCGGTTTCGGGATCGCTCCATGGATCGCCGCAACTCGGTCCCCTCCTTCGCTCGGGGGCCCGACCAGGTGATCAACTCCTTGTCACCGGGCCCCTGGGAGGATCGGCGGCCGGCCTCCGGCTCTTGCGCCGGCGCCGGGACCAGAGCATTACCTCTAAGCCGTCAGCTGAGGAGTCTGAGTTGATCCGGGCTCACCGCCGGCCGCCGGCCCGACTCGACGAGGGCGAGGTGTCCCGCTTGTCGGGGGCCCGGGCCGCCATCGACATCTCCGACGGGCTGGTGGCCGACATCCGCCACCTGGCCCGGGCATCGGGTGTGGGGATCGAGCTGGACGACCTTCCGGTCGCTCCCGGATCCACCACCGAGGAGGTACTGGGGGGTGGGGAGGAGTACGAGCTGATTGTGGCCACCGGGGACGCCGGCCGGATGCAACACGAGTTCGCCACGGCCGGACTACGTCCCCCCATTGTCATCGGATGGTGCACCGATGACCCGGGCCGTCTCGAACTGCAGGGTAATCCCCTTCCTGCTGGGGGATGGCGTCACGATTTTGGGTGACGCGGACCGCGTTCTCAGGGAATCCACAGGAACTCCATTCACAATTGTCAACGTGAACTCGGAAGACGCGCCATGGACATGAAGGGTCGGCGGGTCCTGGTTGTCGACGATGAGAGGAGCATCACCGAACTGGTGACGATGGCACTCACCCTCCACGGCGCCACCGTGGAGGTTGCCCATTCGGGGGCGGATGCACTACGGGCTCTGCAACCCTTTCGACCCCATCTGGTGGTACTCGACGTGATGCTGCCCGATATCGACGGCTTCGAGGTATTGAAACGGATGGGATGGGACCGCAACTCCCAGATGATCCCGGTGTTGTTCCTGACGGCGAGGGGCGAGGTGGACGACCGTATCCGCGGCATGGCCGCAGGCGGCGATGACTATGTGTCCAAGCCGTTCAGCGTTGAAGAGCTGCTGCTGCGAATAAAGGCAATTCTGCGCCGGACCGATGGGTACCAGAATATTGGGCCACGATTCTCGTTCGCCGATGTTGAGCTGGACGAGGACAGCCACGAAGTGTGGCGGGGGGCGGTGTCCATCGAGCTCACTCCCACCGAGTTCCGGTTACTGCACTTCCTGATGATGAATGCCGGGCAGGTCCTGTCCAAGTCCCAGATCCGTGATCAGGTGTGGGACTACAGCTTCGACGGCAAGGTCAACATGGTCGAGGTGTACGTGAGCTACCTCCGTAAGAAGCTCGATGCGCACGGGCCGCCATTGATCCGCACGGTCCGTGGCGTGGGGTATTGCCTCCGGGTGCCTCCAGAGATGACGGGGTCGGACAGCACCATCACCGGAACTGTCGGCTGAGGGGTCCCGATGACGCTCCGCCTTCGCCTGCTGTTGCTCCTCGTCGTCATTGTGGCCGCGGGTTTGGTCATCTCGGACGTGGTGACCTACACCTCCCTCCGGTCGTTCCTCGTCACCCAGGTGGACAACCAGCTACGGGTAGCGACGTTCCCGGTCGGCCGGGCATTGCTCCCGACTTCTGGGTCCGGCACGGGGGCATCGTCTACCTCCGCCGTATCACCATCGGTGACACCGGTGACACCGGTGACACCCACGACGCGTGCCTCCGGAGGAGGTACCTCCCGGCCCGGTGAGAACTTCAGGGGGTCGCCCCACGGGGCCGATCGGGGCGTCCTGGTACCGCCGGGCACCTACGGTGAACTACGTGATGCCGGCGGTCGTGTGCAGGCTCATGTGTTCTTCAGCTACGGCAGCAAGGCCCCTGCGATACCGGCCATTCCGGGGTCGCTCCCGGGGTCAGGCGGGCATTCGACTACTGACCTGTTCTTCACGACGTCGAGCACCGGCACCGACGGAGTCAGTTACCGGGCGTTGGCGCGGCCGCTGACTGACGACGTCGGCACCATCGTCGTGGCGCAACCGTTGACTGGCCTCGACAGCACCCTGCAGCGGTTGTTGCTCATTGAAATCATCGTGTCGGCATTGGTCTTGATGATCCTCGGGCTCATCTCTTGGATCATGGTACGCCGGGATATGCGACCCCTCGAGGAGATGGCGGTAACGGCGGGAGCCATCGCTGACGGCGATCTGACCCAGCGGGTCTCTCGCGTCACACCGGGCTCCGAAGTCGGCCAACTCGGCATGGCGTTCAACACGATGATCGAAAAGATCGAAGAGGCATTCGGCGCCAGAGCCGCGTCCGAAAACAAGCTCCGGCGGTTTTTGGCCGATGCCTCCCACGAGTTGCGGACCCCGCTGACATCCATCCTCGGCTATTCGGAGATCTTCGACCTCGGAATTCGTAACCGTCCGGCCGACCTTGCCACCGCCATGCGCAACATCAAGAACGAGGCAGCCCGGATGGGCACCCTGGTGGACGATCTCTTTCTGTTGGCTCAGCTCGATCAAGAGCGGCCACTGGCTCGGGACTCGTTCGATCTGGCCGAGGTGGCTGCGCAGTCGGTAGCCAGTGTCCGGGTGTCCGCACCCGACCGGGTCGTGACACTCGTCGTGGGCGGACCGGTGACAATGGTCGGCGACCTCCAGAGAATGCGACAGGTGGTCGACAACCTGTTGGTCAACGCCGTTCTCCACACTCCGGACGCCGCGGCGATCGATGTGGGGGTTCATCTCGACGGAGATGAGGTGATCCTCTCGGTGCACGACAGCGGTCCGGGCATCGGCCCCGCTGTCGCCTCGCGTATTTTCGAGCCGTTCTTCCGGTCGGACCCGTCACGAACCCGGGCCACGGGTGGCGCCGGGTTGGGCCTGGCCATCGTGACAGCCATCGTGGAGGCCCATGGCGGTCGGGTGACGCTGCTCGAAGGAGAGGGCACCACTTTCGAGGTGAGAGTGCCGGCCGCGGCGGAGAATCTCTCATCCGGCGGTGCGACGTCGGCGGCCGACACCAGGGGAGTGGAACCGTCGCGCTGACCTGACCGAATGGACGGGTGTTCGTCGGGAGTTGACCGTGTCAGCCGCCTCCCGCACTGCTACTGAAGCCGCCGGTGGCCCCGCCCCCCAAGCCACCTCCCGTTCTACCTGTCAAGCCACCTCCCCCCCCGAAGGTCCGCCGCCCGGTGGTGGCGCTGCTGGCCGGAATGGGCAGGTTGAGATCGGCGAGGACAATGGTGGTGCCCGGCTTCACGCCCGAGGTGACCTGGGTGAGGATGTCCCCGACAGTGCCGAGGGTGACTCGGACCAGCGATGTCGAGCCGTTCCGGTATTCAGTGATGAAGTGATTGGCCCCAACGGTCTGTACCGCCGAGCTGGGGACCGAGGTGACTTCGGTCGCGCCCTTGGTGATGATGTTCACATCGGCAGTGGCCCCTGACAACAGCTGCATGCCACCGCCGTCGGCCATGGCTACGGTGACCGGGTAGGTGGCGGACGCCGATGAGGTCGAGGTCACCAATCCGATCGAGGTCACCGTCCCGGTGATCGATTTGGTGGTGGCGTCAGGTGTGATGATGGCCTTCTGGCCTACCAGCACGCCGGCGATGTTGGCTACGGCGATATTCGCTGACACTACGAACGAGCCCGGACCCAGGATGACAATGGATGCATTGGCGCTCGGACCCACGCTTGAGCCGGCACTGACGGCGCCGCCGGGAGTGATGGCTACCGAAGCCACGGTACCGGCAATGGGACTCAGCAGGTTGGCGTCAGCCAGATCTTGTTGGGCGGCGGCGAGGCCGGCATCGGCCACATCCAGCGCTGCCTGATCACTGGCGAGTTGTTGGGGCGTGACAGCCGTCGTCGCTCCCGATGAGCCGCCGGATTGGGTTGAGCCGGTGTTGCCGGAAGCGCTCGCACCCGATCCGATCGACCCGGTTGCGGCGGAACCACTCGCGCTGCCTGTCGGCTTGGCCGCGCCGGATGCCGTGCTACCGAGCGTCGTCGCCAGGGTCGCCTCGTCGGTCGCCACCGTGGCCTGGTCTTGCGAGACCGTGTTCTGATCGGCCGCCACGAGTTGGAGTGCGTTCATGCAGGTAGTGCTCGGTGACGGTGACGGTGACGGTGACGGTGACGGTGACGGTGCTGGTGTGGTGGTCGACGTCGTTGAGGTGGGCGAGGTCGTGGTCGTCGTCGAGGTGGGCGAGGTCGTGGTCGTTGAGGTGGCTGGCGGCGGGTCCATGGTGGTTGTCGTGACCGTCGATGCATCACAAGTGGCGACGGCCTGTTGAAGGTCGGCCGTGGCCTGGCCTTGATCGGCGTCCGCCTGCTTCTGATCGGCAACCAGCGTGGACTGGGCCTGGGTGACGGCTGCGCTATTCCCGCTGCCGGGGTTCGAGGCCGACAGACTTTGGAGAGCCGTGGTGGTGGCGGTACCGCCCGTACCCACCGATGACGAGGACTGGTTGTTCTGGTCGGACGTGAGTTTGGCTTGTGCCGACGTCATCGTCGCCTGGGACGAAAGTACTGCGCTCTGCAGCGACGTCGTGTCGAGGACGGCCAGCGCCTGACCCGCGTTCACGACCTGGCCCACCGTCACGGCCACACTTGCCACGGTGCCCGAGGTCCCGAAGTTGAGGTTGGCCTGGTTGACCGGGGTCAGGGTGCCAACCGAGTCGAGCGTCTGTACCGGTGAGCCGGTGGTGACCGTGGCGAATCGGTATGCGGGGCCGGACGAACCGGTGGTGAGCCAAACGGTGCCTCCTAAGGCGACCACCAGTACCACGATGACCAGCCAGGGGATCCACGAAGGGCGCTTTTCCCCGGGGGTGCGCCGGGGATTCGGGGGCGATTCGGCGCCGGGAATGGGTCCGTTGGAGTGGTGCTCAGCGGCACTGGGGGCATCGGTCCGATCAGGCACTTGCCGCCCCACTGCTGCTGCCGGTCCCGGCTCCGGCTCCACCCCCACCGCTGCGACGCCCGAATCCGGTCGAACACCCGTTGGCTCCGGGAGTGCTGATGCTGATCGACGTGGCGGTGACAGCGCCGGTGTCATTAGACGACCCGACGGCTTGGACGCACTTACCGACGGCGAGATCGGTCGCGGCTGCCGCCACCGTCTGCGAGTAGGTGGTGGAACCGGTCACGTCCACGGTTTTGGTGCTGGTCGCCTTGGTTGCCGGGTTGGTCTCATTGACCACAATGGTCGAACCACTGACCGAGGTGACAGCGCCCGAGGCTCCGCCGAATCCGCCGGGTCGGCCGCCGGTGCGGGCGCTGCCATTACCGGGAGGAGACGTGGTGCGGCCGGTGCCACCCGGGGATGGTGTTCCCGAGCCACCGTTGGCGCCGCCGTTGAAACGGCCACCGCCACCGCCGCCGAAACCGGCGGTGCAGGTGCCGTTGGTGGGTGTGGTGATGCGGACGGTCGCGGCGTTGATCGGAGTCGAAACCGTGGTCGTTGATGTGGTGGGTGGCGGGTTCGTCGCCCGGCCCGCCGCTGAGGTGTCGAACGCCGAAATACATGAGCCGACGGTGACGGCGGCCAAGGTTGCCGTCTCGGTCTGGTCGAATTTGGTGGTCGACGTGAAGTTGACGGTGGTCTGTCCGCCGGCGGCGGACGAGGACGCCGGTGCCTGGACTTCCATCGACTGTCCGGTGATGGAAGCGACGGTGCCGAAGGCCCCGGGTGTGGCTGCAGGCGCCGACGAAGGCGTCGAGCTCGACGAGGACGATTTTACCGCGCTGACGGCCGACGACCCTCCGCCGCACGCCGCCAATATCAGGGCGGCTCCTCCCAAAATCGCCATCATGGCCACCCGGCGATGCCAGCCGGTGGAGATGGAACCACCCGGTGCGGTGGTCGGACTCGGTGGTGTCGTTGTCGTGGGTTGCCTCATGTTGGTTGCTCCTTGTTCGTTCATTCGCCTGTACAGGGCGCTTTGGAGTGCGTGTCGGTTGGTGGCCCGGGACCTATTCGCTCCGGAGCGCATCGATGGGGGCCAGCCGGGCAGCCCGACTGGCGGGGTAGACCCCGAAGGCCACACCGATGGCAATGGCGATGGCGATCGATCCGGCGATGGCCGCCCCCGAGATGGCAATGGGATTGCTGATGAAGTGGGGGAGGATGATCGCCCCGGCTAGGCCTAGGATGGCCCCGAGCATCCCTCCGACCAGACCGAGGACCGAGGCTTCCACCAGAAACTGGCGCCTGATGACCCGGGGTGTGGCACCCAGTGCCTTGCGCAACCCGATCTCCCGGATCCGCTCGGTGACCGACACCAGCATGATGTTCATCACGCCGATTCCCCCCACCAATAGGGAGATTCCCGCGATCCCGGCCAGCAGCACGGTCAGGGTCTTGTCCACCGAGGTAGCCGTGGCCAGGAGGGACTGCTGACTGGTGATGGTGAAGTCAGCACCCGTGGCGGTAGTGATTCCGTGGAGATTGAGCAGTGCCCTGTCGGTCTCCTGGTATGCGGCCGAAAGCGTCTTCGAGCCGGTCGCCTCGACGTAGATCGAGCTCAGTTGGTTCCGGCTGGTGCCGCCGATGATCCGGGTGGCCGCGGTGGTCATGGGGATGATTGCCTGATCGTCGACGTTGCTGGTCGCCGAAGAACCCTCGGCGGTCAGTACGCCGATCACCGACATGGGGGTCCCGGCCACGTCGACGGTCTGCCCCACCGGGTCCCGGCCACCGAAGAGCTCCGAGGCCGTGGTTGGGGCCAGCACGACCACGGCGGCGTGGGTCTGCACGTCGTGGCCCGAGATGAACCGGCCCTCGGCCATGGTTCTCCCTCGCACGGTCAGCCACGAAGCGTTGGACCCGACCACGGTGGTCGTCCAGTTGGTGGTCCCCTCTGTCAGCGATTCCGAGGCGGAGACCACAGGGGCCACCCCTGCGATGTCGGGAGCTACCGTCTTCGAGGCCAGAACATCGGAATTGGCGACGGTGAGAGTGGACGCCGATCCCGATCCTCCCCGTATGCCCGCTGACGAGGTGGAGCTGCCCGGCGACACGATGAGCAGGTTGGCACCGAGCGAGGAGATCTCCGAGCCGACCTGTTGCTGGGCGCCCTCCCCGAGGCCGACGGTGAGAATTACCGCGGTGATACCGATCATGATCCCCAGGACGGTCAGCGATGAACGCAAGCGATGAGAGACGACGGCCTCCAGGCCGGTGCGGAAGGTTTCAACCAGGTTCACGCCACACCACCTGTTACTGACGCCGACGAGGCGCCGAGGATCTGCCCGTCCCGGATGCGGAGGGTTCTGGAGGTCGTCTCGGCCACCTCGGCGTCGTGGGTGATCAACACCACCGTCCGTCCCGAGTCGTGGAGCTCGGCAAGCAGGTCGAGTACCTCACGGGCCGATGCCGAGTCGAGGTTGCCGGTGGGCTCGTCGGCCAGAATGAGGGCCGGATCGGTGACAACCGCGCGGGCCAGAGCCACCCGCTGCTGCTGTCCGCCTGAGAGCTCACCGGGGCGATGCTCGACGCGGTCACCCATGCCCACCCGGTCCAGAGCGGCCAGCGCCCTCTGCTTGCGGGTCGAGCGATCGACACCGGCGTAGACCAGCGGAAGCTCCACATTGCGCCACGCCGGCAACGAGGCCAACAGGTTGAACTGTTGGAACACGAACCCGATACGTCGGTTCCGCACTTCGGCCAGTTCGATTTCAGTCATGGCCGAGACGTCTTCGCCGGCCAGTCGGTAGCTGCCGCTGGTAGGAACGTCGAGACATCCGAGGATGTGCATGAGGGTCGACTTGCCTGAGCCCGATGGACCCATGAGGGCCACGTACTCCCCGGCCGCAATGGTCAACGACACACCGCGGAGGGCCGCCACCTCCAAGGAACCGGTCCGGTAGAGCTTGTGAACGTCCTCGATGTCGATCACCGGGGCCGAGTAGGCCGGATAGGTGCCGGTGTCGTCGATCCGTACCGGCTGGGTGTCGTCGATCCGTACCGGCTGGGTGTCGTCGAGCCCGAGACTGATGGGACCCTCCACGGTCATCCGCCACCACCGCTGAAGCCACCGGCCCCGGTGCCACCCCCGCTGAAGCCACCGCCACCGCTGAAGCCACCAGCGCCACCCCCTCCACCGAAGCCGGTTCCGGTGCGAGTCCGGGTGCCACTGCCGTTGAACCCCTTGATGGTGACCACCGGCACCACGATCCGGTCACCCACCGCCAGACCACTGACGATCTGGGTGTTGCCCCCTGACGCCGATCCGACAGTCACCGTCCGCGAGGTGGTGGACCCACTCGAGATCACGTTGACGGTGGTGGCATTGCCCGAATAATGGATGCCTGCGGTGGGCACGACGACCACCCCTTGTAGATCCTTGACGGTGATGGCGATACTGGCAGTGGCACCCCCGAAGAGGCCGGTCGGGCTCCCGGTGACATTGATCACCACCGGGAATGAGGCCACACCCGAGCTGGAGGTGGCCAGCAGGCCGATCGATCCGACAGTTCCGTAGGCGCTGGTCGTGGCCCCACTGGGCGTGATCACCGCCTGGTCGCCGATCTTGATCTCGCTCACTTCGGTGTCGTCCACCGTGGCGTTCACGATGTAGGAGCCGGTGCTGACGATGACGAACTGGGTGGTCGAACTCGAGGTCGAGGAGGAAGCGGGCGTAGTTGACAGTGACGATCCACCGCCCCTGGTGGCGGAGCTCGAGGTGCCGCTCGACCCGGTGCTCGACCCGCCAGTCGAGGACGACCCGCTGCCGGACACCTGCTGTCCGACCGAAAGGTTGACCGACGCGACAGTCCCGGCGATGGTCGAGGTCAGAGTGGCGCCGGCCAGTGACTCCTGGGCGGAGGTGAGCTGGGCCTGGGACGACACGACGGCTGCCTGATCAGCGGCAATCTGGGTACTCGACGCTCCACCTGCCTGGTCCGTGGTCAGCTTGGACTGGTCGGCAGCGACAGTGGCCTGGGTTTGGGCCACTGTCGCCGTCAGTACTGTCGGATCGACGGTGGCCAAGGATTGGCCGACAGCCACTGTCTGGCCGGCGGTGACATTGACGGCGGTGACCCGTCCGGTGACGGCAAACGAGAGGTTGGCCTGGCTCGACGGCTCGATGGTGCCGGTCGACGAAACGGTCTGGACGATCGTCCCGGTGGACACGGTTGCGACCTGATTGGTGGTGGTGATGGTGGGGGCGGTGGCAGATGACCGGGTGGCAAACCATGTCCCGGTGCCTCCGGCGATGACGACCATGGCGACCGCGCCGACGATGATTCGTCCCTTCGTGAACAATCGGTTGCGGCTCGGCCCCACGGGCCCTCCTCGGATCGCGTCGTGACAATGGCGCTACGTCGAACCGGTGGATCGTCCAACCGGCAAGCGGAACAGGCGCAATTTGAGGCGGCCTACCTTGGAATCAGCCTTGATTTACCTTGGAAAGTCCTGAGAGATGAGATGATGGCGTCACGTGGCCGGCGGTGCGATGGTGGAGGCATCACCTGGTCATGGGTGGTCAACGTGTTGGTCTGGCCGGCGATCTTTGCCGGCGGCGCCATCTGGCGCTTCCGCCAGGACACCGCCCGGGTCTGAGACCCGGCCAACTACTGGGGGGCGCGAGCCGCGGTTTAGGCGGGGATGTTGCGGATCGGGCGCTTGGTGACCTTGCCCGACCGGATGCACGACGTGCAGACCTGAAGACGCTTGGGCGACCCGTTCACGAGGGCACGGACCCTCTGGATATTGGGATCCCAACGACGCTTGGTGCGCCGGTGGGAGTGGCTGATGTTCATACCGAACGACGGCTTCTTGCCGCAGACCTCACACACCGCTGCCATGACGCGTCGACTTCCTCTCAAGAACCTCAGGGAACGCGGTAGAGGTTAGCATCCGGGCCATGGGGGTCCTCGACACACTCGATGCAGCCGCACTTGGCCAGGTCATCGGGGAATACCGGGATGCTCTCCGCTCGCATCAGGAGGTTATCAACCGGCTCAATGTCTTCCCCGTCCCCGATGGGGACACCGGCACCAACATGGCCCTCACCCTCGAATCGGTGATGGCCGAGTTGTCCGACCTCGATCAACCGGATATGGCTGCCACCTGCAAGGCCATCGCCCATGGCTCGCTGATGGGGGCCCGGGGGAACTCGGGGGTGATTCTGTCGCAGCTCCTGCGCGGCATCGTGGACGTGCTCACCGAGACCGGATCGGTCCCGGGCCCGGGCGAGCTGGCCCGGGCGTTGACGCTGGCCGACAAGTTGGCCCGCCAGGCGGTCATGCGCCCGGTGGAGGGGACCATCCTGACGGTGGCCGAGGCGGCCGCCCAGGGTGCCCGGGACGCCGCCGACGCGGGCAAGTCGCTGATCGACGTGGTGGAGGCCTCACGAAGCGCGGCCGCCGACGCGCTGGCCCGCACCCCTGAACTGCTTCCGGTGCTGGCCCAGGCCGGAGTGGTCGACGCCGGTGGGGCCGGCTACCTGCTGTTGTTCGACGCTCTCCTGACGGTGGTGGACGGCCGGCCTCTCCCCGATCCTCCGGACCTACCCGATGAGCCGGCCGGATGGGCAGGCGGGCCCTCGGGCATGGACCAGGCGGTGGAGGCGTCCCACGGTGATGCCGGCAGCGATATCGCCGGGTTGCGGTACGAGGTCATGTACCTGTTGGAAGCCCCGGACGACACCATCCCGGTGTTCAAGGAGGTATGGGCCGGTCTTGGCGACTCCATTGTGGTGGTCGGTGGCGACGGACTGTGGAACTGCCACATCCACACCGACGACATTGGTGGCGCGGTGGAGGCGTCGCTCGATGTCGGGAGGCCCCGCAATATTCGGATCACCGACTTGCTCGAGCAGGTGGAAGAAGAACGGTGGGTGCGCGAAGGCGGCGGGACCGCCGGGAGTGGCCCGGCCGAGATCCCGCCCGGACACGCCCCGACCACCGGGGTGGTGGCGGTGGCCACCGGTGTGGGGATCGGTCGTATCTTCCGGTCTCTCGGGGTGCACCAGGTCATCGCGGGTGGGCAGTCGATGAACCCGTCGACGGCCGAGATCCTCGCGGCGGTGGAGTTGCTCCGGGCCGATGAGGTGATCATCCTTCCCAACAACAAGAACATCCGCCCGGTCGCCGAACGGGTCAACGACCTCACGTCCAAGGTCATCCGAGTGGTCCCCACCAATACCATCGCCGAGGGATTTGCCGCTTTGCTGGCCTACGACCCCGAAGCCCATGTCGACGTCAACGCCCGGGCCATGGAAACCTCGGCCCGCAACGTGGTGGCCGGCGAAATCACCCAGGCGGTCCGCGACTCGGACAGCGCGGTGGGCCCCATCGCGGTGGGCGACTGGCTCGGGCTCTCCCGCCAGGGCATCGAAGTGGTGGCCGGCTCGGTGTCGACGGTGGCCTGGGCCCTTCTCGACCGCTTGGTCACCGACGACCATGAGTTGGTGACCCTCATCGAGGGAGAGGGGTCCGGGGCCGCCGACACCCGGCGCATCACCGAATGGCTGGGGGAGCACCGCCCCAATGTCGACATCGAAGTGCACCACGGTGGCCAACCTCTGTATCCGTACCTCTTCTCCATCGAATGAGTGTTGCCGATCCGGCCGAGGCTTCCCTTGCCGATGGCCCGGGACGCAAACTGCGTCAACTGGCCGACCTGCCTGTCTCGATTCTGAAGGGGGTGGGATCCGGGGCCGCCCACGAGTTGGGCGGGCTCGGCATCGACTCCGTACTCGATCTCCTCACCCACTACCCCCGTCGGTACATCGACGGCACCCGCTTGGCGCCACTGGCCGAGCTCGCCATCGGGGATACCGCATCGGTCTTGGCCGAGGTACGCCGGGTGAATCGGCCCCCGGCCCGCTACGGCCGGGGTCGGGGGCGGAGCCCCGCCCGGGTGGAGCTCGATGTCACCGACGGCTCCGGAGGGGTGAAAGTGGTGTTCTTCAACCAGACGTGGCGGGCCAAGCAGCTGTCCGTCGGCACCCTGGCCCTCTTTTACGGCACCCTGGCCTCGTACCGGGATGCCCGCCAGATGGTCAACCCCACCGTGGAAATCCTCCGGTCAGGAGGTGACGCCATCGATCCCGAGGCCACCCCGGAGTCGGGCCGGGTGTTCCCCGTCTACCCCTTGACGGAAAAAGCCGACCTCACCTCGGCCCGGATCAGCCGGTACATGGCCGAGGCCCTCGACCGGGCGAAGGAATTCAGCGAGCCGTTGCCCGTCCATTGGCGCCAAAAGTTCCATCTGCTCGACCGCACCACCGCGTTCAATCGCATCCACCGCCCCACCACCGTGGGCGAGACGGAGCCGGCTCGGTTGCGCCTGGCCTTCGATGAGTTGCTCCGGCTGCAACTGGCGCTGGTGCTCCGCCAGCGCCGGCTCCAAGAGGACGCCCGGGGTATCCGCCACGTGGTGTCCCACCCCGATGCAGAGACACTGGTCGACCAGTTTCTCCACCGGTTGCCATTTGTGCCCACCGCGGCCCAACACAGCGCCATCGACACCATCCGGGCCGACCTGGCCGGGCCTCTTCCTATGCACCGGCTGCTCCAGGGCGACGTGGGGGCGGGAAAGACAGTGGTGGCGGTGGCCACACTGTTGGTGGCGGTCGAGGGGGGTCACCAGGGGGCGTTGATGGCCCCCACCGAGGTGCTGGCCGAGCAGCACCATTCCGGGGTGACGAGACTTCTGGAGGGGATGGTGGTGCCCGACCCCTCCACGTTGTCGGGAGACCGCCCCCTGCGGGTCGCCCTCCTCACCAACAGGACATCGGCCAACGACCGGGCCTCGCTCCATGCCGGGTTGGTCGACGGGACGGTGGACCTGTTGATCGGAACCCATGCCTTGTTGACCGACGAGGTCCGGTTCCGATCGCTCGGAGCTGTGGTCATCGACGAACAGCACCGCTTCGGGGTCGAGCAGCGGGCGGCCCTGCGGGCCAAGGGACGAGGGGACGATGGAGGCGGCCGGGATCCCGACCTGCTGGTCATGACGGCCACTCCGATACCCCGCACCGCCGCCATGGTGGTGTTCGGCGATCTCGACATGACGGTGATCACCGAGCTCCCGCCGGGACGCGTTGCCGTCGATACCCACTGGGCCCGGACCCCACTCGATGTCGAGGCGGCATGGGCCCGGGTCCGCCAGGAGGTGGCGTCCGGTCACCGGGCCTTCGTGGTCTGCCCACTGGTCGAGGGGTCGGAGCGGGTACAGGCCACCTCGGTCACCGAAGAGGCGCAGCGGTTGGCCGCCGCCGAACTCACCGGTCTGCGAATCGGCGTGCTCCACGGCCAGATGCGAACCGCGGACAAGGAGACGGTGATGGCCGATTTCCGCGCCGGGCGCCTCGATGTCCTGGTGGCGACCACGGTGATCGAAGTAGGTGTAGACGTCCCCGAGGCCACGGTGATGGTCATCGAGGACGCCGACCGGTTCGGGATCGCCCAGCTCCATCAGTTGCGCGGCCGGGTAGGGAGGGGGAGCGATCAGTCGTGGTGCTATCTGCTCTCCGAAAGCGACAGTCCCGAGGCCGACATCCGGCTCTCGGCCCTGGAGCGCTCCACCGACGGATTCGAACTGGCCGACGTCGACCTCGAGCTGCGGGGGGAGGGCACCATCCTGGGTGCTCGCCAGAAAGGGAGGAGCGACCTGAAGTTGGCCAGGTTGATTTCCGATCGGAACCTGGTGACCCAGGCCCGGGAGGCGGCCGAGCAGATCGTGGGTGCCGATCCGGCGCTGGCCGATCACCCTCTTCTTTCAGACGAATTGCGCATCTTCATCGACGACGACGAAGCCGCCTTTCTCTTCAAGAGTTGACCCAAGCCAGGGCGGGACCGCCTGTAGACTTTTCGGGTGCGAGTGATCGGGGGTGAGTTCCGGGGGCGCCGTCTGTCGGCCCCTGACGCCCGGTCGGTGCGGCCTACCTCGGACCGGGCCCGCGAGGCGATCTTCGACATGTTGTTCAGCCTGGGAGGGGTAGAGGGTCTGCAGGTCGCCGACCTGTTCTCGGGAACCGGTGCCCTGGGGATCGAAGCCCTCTCCCGCGGCGCGGCAGCGGTCACGTTCGTGGACCGGGACCCCGACAGCCTCGACCTCATCAGACAGAATCTGGCTTCGGTGGGTCTGGCCGACGCCGAGCGCGACGGCTACGCCACCGTCATTCGAGCTGATGTCGACAACTGGGTGGCTACCACGCTGTCCCGGTACGACCTCATCTTGTGTGATCCGCCCTACGCCTACGACGGGTGGGAGACCCTGATACGCCAACTGCCCGGTGAACTGGTCATCCTCGAGTCGGGAGCTGAGTTGCCCGAGGTCGACGGGTGGGGAGTCCTCAAATCCAAGCGCTATGGCGGTACCATCGTCACAGTTGCCCGGCCGGAGCCGGTCTCTCAGAAAGGTGCCTCGTGAGGATTGCGCTCATTCCCGGATCATTCGATCCCGTCCACAATGGACATCTGGAGGTCATTGAGCGAGCTGCCCGGCTGTTTGACGAGGTAGTGGTGGCCGCCCTGCGCAATCCACAGAAGAGCGAGGCCTTGTTCGAACTGGACGAACGTCAGACCATGCTCGAGGAGTCGTTGGCCCACGTGGCCAATGTGCGCATCGTGTCGGTGTCCACCTTGGTGGTCAATGTGGCCGAGTCCGTCGGGGCCAGTGCCATCGTGAAGGGGCTCCGGGCCGTATCCGACTTCGAGAACGAGCTGCAGANNAGCTGCAGATGGCCCAGATGAACAAACAGCTGTCGGGAGTGGAGACGATGTTCATCCCCACCAGTTCTGCTCATTCGTTCATCTCCTCACGCCTTCTCCGGGAGGTGGCCCGTTTCGGCGGTGATGTGACGGCATTCGTTCCCAAAGTGGTGGCCTTGCGGCTCCAGGAGAAGTTCGCAGATGAGTGATCTGTTCGAGGATCTTGAGGCGCAACGGGCAGCCGGCGAGGAACAGGATGCGGAGACCCTGGTCCGGGAAGCCTTGGACCTGGTGCTGACGGCCAAAGCCATGCCGTTGTCTGCCTCGGTGCTCATCTCGCGTGAAGAGGTGGCCGACGTGTTGCAGGCCGCCTTGGACAGGATGCCGGATGAAATTCGTGAGGCCCGATGGTTGCTGAAGGAGCGCGCCGAGTTCATCGCCGAAAGAAATCGGGAGGCGGACGCGGTGATGGAAGAGGTGCGGGTCCAAGCCGAACGGATGGTGCAGCGCACCGAAATCGTGCGCCAGGCCAACCACGTGGCGCAGCGGGTGCTCGACGACGCCAATGAGGAAGCCCGCCGCCTGCGGAACGAGGCGGAGGACTATGCCGACCAGAAGCTGGCCAGTTTCGAGATCGTCCTCGACCGGATCACGAAGACCGTGCTGGCCGGCCGCGAAAAGCTGCGAGTGACCCCTCTCCCGCCGGTGAAGATCGGTGAAGGGGGAGACACCTCATTGGCGTCACCCACCGACCTGGGCATCGGGGGGCCGGTGGGTGACGAGCCCGAGGGCTTCTTCGACCAGGACCTCACCTAAGGGACAGCCACGGTGCGCACTCCGCAACCATTTATCGTCCCCGCCGCCGCCCTCCGCAAGGTGGCCGGTACCGTCCGCCACGAGGATCGCCACGGGGTGATCGAAGGTTTGGGAACCGTCGGAGTGGTCGTCCCCGACGGCGCCGAGGTCGACGCCCAGGTCACGCTCTCCTCCTACCCGGGCGGCATCATGGCCACCGGACGGGTCTCGGCCCCATGGCAAGGGGAGTGCCGTCGGTGTGGGGGTGTGGTCACCGGCGCGGTGGAGGCCGAGGTGCGTGAGCGGTTCGTCATCGAAGGGCCGGGAAGCGAATCGGGGCCGGCCGTCGAAGTGGACGAGGACGCCTATGTGTTGGCCGACGACCTGTTGGACCTTGAGCCCTTGGCCAGGGATGCAGTTCTTCTCGAACTCCCGTTGGCCCCCCTTTGTTCCGAGGACTGCCTGGGGTTATGCCCCCAGTGTGGGGCCAATCTGAATTTCAAGAGCTGCGGCTGCGCCCCACCGGCCGATCCGCGTTGGTCGGCCCTGGATGTACNNCAGGCGATCGAAGTCGACTAGTGGCCCGTGGGGGCGTTCGCCCGACGGGTGAGGCGTTCGCCAGCCTTCCGGTGGCGGTGGATGCCATGGGTGGCGATCACGCTCCCACAGAGATCGTCGCCGGGGCCCGTCAGGTGGCCGAGCAGTCCGGCATCGCCGTTCTGCTGGTCGGCCGGCCGGGGGAGATGGGCGACACCGGCGGCCTTCCCGAGCTCCCTGCCAGCGAGGTCATCGGCATGGACGATGATCCCGGTCAGGGCGTGCGGCGGAAGAAGGACTCGTCCCTGGTGCGGGCGGCTGAAGCGGTGCGCGACGGGAAGGCCCTGGCCATGGTCTCCGCCGGGAACACCGGAGCCACCATGGCGTCCGCCCTCCTGCGCATGGGTCGTCTCCCCGGAGTGATTCGGCCGGCCATCGCCACCCCCATTCCCAACCCCGGGACGGGCAAGCCGCCCACCGTGCTCCTTGACTCCGGTGCCAACGCCGAGTGCAATCCCCAGATGTTGGTGCAGTTCGCCCAAATGGGGGCGGCCTTTGCCCGCAAGCGATACGGGGTTGCCCTCCCCACGGTGGCCCTCTTGTCCATCGGGGAGGAGAAGTCCAAGGGCACTCCTCTCGAAAAGGAAACCCACGCGTTGTTGGCCGGTGGGCTCGGGGGAAACGGCTTCGAATTCATTGGCAACGTCGAAGGGCGCGACTTTTTGGGCGGCGCCGCCGATGTGATCGTGACCGACGGTTTCACCGGCAACGTGGCGCTCAAGACGTTGGAAGGCTCATTGAAGTTTCTGGTCGGCGCGCTCACCGAAATTCTGGGTCGTCCCGGGCTCGAGCGGGCGGCGGAGGCATTGATCCCCGAGATCACACCATTGGTTGAGGAGCTCGAGCCGGAGGGTACCGGTGGGGCCATGCTGCTCGGGGTGAACGGGGTGTGTGT
>PLZF01000004.1 GCA_003152015.1 Acidimicrobiaceae bacterium
CGCTTTGCTCAGCGGTCTCCTAGGGCTTGGTCATTCGGTGGCGATGGCCTCGAGGACGTTGAGCCGAGCGGCGCGCCGGGCCGGCCAGGTGGCGGCGCCGAGGCCGAGCAGCGCTGCGAGGAGGAGAAAGATGACCAAGTTGGTGAAGGGGATAACGATGTCGGTGATCCCTTGTTGCTTGAGCGAGTCGGCCAGGGCTACTCCGAGGCCGGTGCCGACCACGACGCCGATGAGCGCACCGAACACCGACAGGATGAGAGCTTCGGAGCGGATCATTGCCCTGATCTGTCGCCGGCGCATGCCGACGGCGCGTAGGAGCCCGATCTCGTGGGTGCGCTCGAAGACCGAGAGCATCAGCGTGTTCACGATCCCAATCAGGGCGATCAGGATGGCTAGGGCGAGCAGGGCGTAGATCAGACCCAGCAGCTGGTCAATGGAGGTCTGTTGGGTCTTCTGGAACTCCGCCCGGGTTTGCACGGTCAGGTTGGGGTAGCCCCTGAGCGCTGCCTTGACGGCTGCGCTGGTCGGGGGCGTGGCGCCGGTGGAGGTGGCGAGCAACAAGGCGACGGGAAGTGTGGTGGCGGCGAAGTGTGTGTGGAAGAACGCGCTGCCGGTCAGGTAGCTGCCGAGCAGGGCGTTGGGTTTGAAGATCCCGCCGATCCTCATCGTGGTGGGGCCGGTTTCGGCGAAGGTGACCGGGACGACGGAGCCGACCGAGAGGTGGTTGGTGTTGGCCGTGTTCGTGTCGATAAGCAGCTGGCCCTCCGCCAATGACTTCGCTGCGGCGCCCGAGCTCATCTTGAGGATGACGGTGGAGGACAGATCGGATGGTGCGAGTGAGCTGAGGGTCGCCAACGACCGACTGATCTCGAACTGCCCGCTGTTGACGTTGGTGACCCGGGTGACGCCCGGCACCTTGGCCACTGCCTCGGTTGTTCCGAGGCTAAACCCTGTATTGGGGCCACCGGTGGCCCGGGCGGTGATGATGTAGTCGGCGCTGACGGCGTCGCTG
The DNA here is from genome assembly GCA_003152015.1 of Acidimicrobiaceae bacterium. Taxonomy (GTDB): domain Bacteria; phylum Actinomycetota; class Acidimicrobiia; order Acidimicrobiales; family RAAP-2; genus DASZIT01. Next base: position 1,013 of record PLZF01000004.1, read on the forward strand.
ATGGTGCCCGTGGCCGACTTCGACAGGGATGCCCCGTACACGGCGACTGTCGAGACGAGCGCCATGCCGACCATGAGCGCGGCCGATGTCTGTGCGGTGCGACGAGGGCTGCGCATCGAGTTCTTACGGCCGATTCGCCCCGAGACGCCGAGGATCCTGGCCAGGGGCCGGCCCAGGACGCTGGAGACCGGTCGGGCGATCGCCGGTGCAAGGATCCCGACGGCGATGAAGATCCCGACCGCACCGATTCCGACGAGCTGTATCGCAGGCTGGCTCAGACCGATGGCCAGGACGACGATGCCGGCCACGCCGATGACGGCGCCGATGGTCAGGCGTCGAGCCGACGACTCCCGCTGCGCGACCTCGTATGTCGAGATGGCTGCGATCGGCGGGATCTTGACCGCTTGCCTGGCCGGGCTGATCGCCGACACGACCGTGACGCCGACCCCGACGAGGAGCCCGGCGAACACGGTGCGCGACTGGAAGACCAGCGAACCGGATGGAAGCGTGATCCCGAACGCTTTGATCAGTGCTTCCAGACCGCTTGCCGTGAGCACGCCAAGGCCGATGCCGACCAGCGAGGCGGTGACGCCGAGCAGGAGCGCTTCGAAAAGGACGGATCGGAAGACTTGGCGGCGGCTGGCGCCCACGATTCGCAGGAGTGCGAGCTCACGGGTGCGCTGTCCGACGGTGATCGAGAAGGTGTTGAAGATCGTGAAGCCGCCCACGAACAGCGAGATGAGGGCGAAGACGAGTAGCGCCGTGGAGAAGATGCCGAGTGACTGGTTGATGGCGCTCGACTGCTCGGCTGCCACGGTCTGCCCGGTGACAACCTCGACCCCGGCGGGCAGCACCGCGGAGATCCCATGCTCGACGGCGGTCTTGTTCGCGTTCGGGGTCGTGATGACGTCGATGGTGTTGAGGTGGCCCTGCTCGCCGAAGAGCTGCTGGGCTGTCGGGAGGTTGAACGCGGCGATGGTTGCCCCGGCGAGGTTGTCGGCGGTTCCGAACGCGACGATGCCCGAGAGGGTGAAGGTCTGCGGCGAACCGGGCAGCAGGATCCGCACCTGGTTGCCGACGCTGAAGTGGTACTTGCGCGCCGTACCCTGGTCCATCACGACCTGGGTCGAGGTGGTCGGGGGCTTGCCGGCGACCAGGCGCAGCGAAGAGAGCCTCCGATCGGCGCCGTAGGACAATCCGATGGTCGGGGCACCGCCTGTGGTGACCGCTTTTCCATTTGGCGCGATGAACTGGGCGTAGCCGGAGACACCGCCCTCAGCGACCGCCACACCCGGAACATCCTTCACCGCAGCAATGATCGACTCAGGGATGGGTTTGCGGATGGCACCGGCTGCGCCACTTGTGGGGAACGCAGCAACCCCACGGACCTCGAAGTTGGTGTTTTGGTAGACCTGACCGAACAGGGTGGTGAAGCTGTTGTTCAGAGTATCTGTCAGCACCAGGGTTCCGGTGAGGAAGGTCACCCCAAGGACGATGGCCAGGGCCGTCAGGGCGAGCCTCAGCTTGTGCGCACGAAGGCCCTTGACGGTGATGCGCCACACGTCAGGCCCCGAGCTGCTTCATTTGTTCGAGCACCGTGTCGGCTGTCGGCTCGTGGAGCTCTCCAACCAGGGTGCCGTCGGCCATGAAGACCACGCGGTCGGCGAAGGCGGCAGCGCGAGGATCGTGGGTGACCATCACGATCGACTGGCCGAACTCGGTGACCGAACGCCGCAGGAACGTCAACAGCTCCGTTGACGCGTTCGAGTCGAGGTTGCCCGTCGGTTCGTCGGCAAAGATCAGGTCGGGCCGGCTGATCAGCGCCCGAGCGCACGCGACACGCTGTTGCTGGCCGCCGGACAGCTCGGCCGGGCGATGCGTGAGCCGGTCCTTGGTGCCAAGCTGGTCGACGAGGAAGTCGAACCAAACCTGGTCGACCCTCTTCCCAGTGAGGTCGACGGGCAGGGTGATGTTCTCCGCGGCCGAGAGTGTGGGGACAAGGTTGAAGACCTGGAAGATGAAGCCGACCCGGTCACGGCGCATCTGGGTCAGTCCCGAGTCATCGAGGGTCCCGATCTCCTGGTCGCCGATGAACGTACGCCCCGATGTCGGGACATCCAGTCCGGCCATGCAGTGCATCAACGTGGACTTGCCCGATCCCGAGGGACCCATCACCGCGGTCAACTGGCCGCGGGCGAACTCGACATTGATCCCGTTCAGGGCACGGACTTCGGCGTCGCCGCTCCCGTAGCTCTTGACCAGGTCGACGGCCCGGGCCATCAGCGGCGATGGCGCCCCGTTCGCCTGAGACGTGTTCGGATCGGTGAGTGTCATCGACAGGCCCCCTCGCTGGGATTGCGTTCCTCGGTGGGCGCGGCGCCTCGAAAAACGCCTGGACCGTCGCCGGTCTCAGCACTCTTGTGCAGGGCCTGCTCCGGGGTCCTCGACAGTCCCAGCCATTCTCGGCCGGAATAGCCATCAGCAGCGGTCGCCTGCGGCTTATGCCTTGTGGTCACACCTTCGCCCCTCGCTCGCAACAATGGCACCAAACGCACGTCTCCGCAAGACGACAGACAATGACGCATTCCGAACCCCTGGCTGACCTTTATGTGGCCAACCAATGCATGGACGCCCCGGCACCGAATGCTCACTCACGCGTCGCCACCCTCGAGTTGACCGTCACTGCCCGGGCCCATGGCGCCGCAAGCGGATCCCCTAACGGTGATCGGCCACCGAAGTCGGCAATCCACGTCCACGGGTTTCGCCGTCCCGGTGGCCGTTGACACAGAGGGCGGTGCGTGTCAACCTTTTTGAGACGGTTTCTTCATTGATTTAGTGAGTTGGTGGCCTCCTCTGGTTGGTTGATCCACGCGACTACCGGGAGAACCGGTGGCACGGGGATCTTGCGGACGAATCGTTCGGACTGTCGGCAATCGCCGTCGGGCTGCTCCTGGGTACAGGGCCAATCAGCATCTTTCCAGCCCTACTGGGAGTGATCGGTGGGTTGTTCAGGCTAATCAGACAACGAGCAGTCCACGCTGGGCCGGGCGACAGAGGTTTGGCCACGGCCGCAGTGGTGATTGGCTCAGTGACTGGCGTCCTATCTGTGATCATCATGTTCAGTTCGCACGCCGTCTGAACCGCCAAAGTCATCCCACGAACCGGCGTACTGGGGCTTCTGCCGCATATTGCCTCTCCGGCACAGATGAACGCTGCAATGCTTACCTCCGTGGGCTCCAGCAGCAGCAGAAGAAGGAAGACAAAAGGTCGCTCGCAAAACCAGCATGAGCATTCGCGTGATCGAGTCCGAGCTGAACCCCCGGTCATGTGGCCTGACTCTGGATCAGGGTTCGAGGCTGATCCGTTCAGTCCTGCCGGATCGGTTCAACGAGAAGGACTGTTCTTTCAGGGCCTGGTACGTCGGCGTGGTGGACGAGCTGGGCTGTGGATTCTCATCGGCATTGTGATGCTGATCCCCATGACCTACCTGGTCGGGGCCATCGTGAAACACCTCTGACGGCGACTCAGCCGAAAGCTCGAACAGCGCCACTCTCCCAGCGGTCAGTCACTCGCAGGTGATCGGCTAGAACATGGGCATGGTCGAGGGATCCGCGAGCACCGTCATCAATCGCCCGGCATCGGAGGTGTTCGATGCCGTGGCGGACGTCACTCGCATGGGCGAGTGGAGTCCGGAATGCACGGGCGGACGCTGGGTCGTCCCAGCCACCGGACCTGCAGTCGGTGCGAAGTTCGAGGGCGACAACATCGTCAAGATCGGCCCCATCACCCTCAAGAGGTGGACCACCACCTCCGAGATCACCGACTACGCGCCCAACGAAGTGTTCGGGTTCGTCGCCGAGGGCTACACCAGTTGGCGGTACGAGTTCAGGGATCACGACGGCGCCACGTCGGTGACCGAATCTTTCAGCCACAAGCCGCACGAAGGCTGGCAGAAGTTCGTCTACGGCACCGTGGCCCGGCGGTCCAACGCAATGGTCAAAGGCATGCAACAGACCCTCACCCAGTTGAAGGAGACACTCGAACACTGAGTGAGTGCCGTTGACCGACGTCGGTCGTCCCGATCTCTTCGAGCCTGGCGTTGCTCTCGGATCACCCGCCATCATGTCGTGCCAGGAACGGCAGCCCCGGCGGTCAGGGATAGTCAATCGATGGATTGAGCTACTCCACGTCGCTTGACGATGGCTGACTGGGACACGGGCAGGTCTGCCGGACGCACACTCATGCTTGGGACGGCGCCAACACCAAGTCCGCTGCCGCCTATGCCGGTGTCGCCCGCCGGACGGTGTACGGCTGGCTCGGAGACAAGGAGCACCCGACCAAGGAGGAGCAGATGTACCGCGACTTCCTGCACCAGGTCGAGATGGCGGAGGCGTCCTTCTTAGCCGAGCTGGAGCTCAGGTGGCGTCAAGCAGCTAAGACGGACTGGCGCGCCGCCCGTGACCTGCTCGCCTGGAGGTGGCCGGAGCGCTGGGCTGACTAGTCTCGACGAAAGCAGTCGAGGTCACCGCGCAGGTGGAGGTCAAGGAGGTTCCCGGAGCCCTCGCCCGCATGATCCTCGTCAACGAGAGGCGCGGGAGTTGCCGCTCCGTGCGTTCGACCTGCTCGCGCTTGATGCCCCCGTGATCGACAAAGAAGAGGTCCCCGATGGAAATTGACGTTCAAACAACGCGCCAGTCGGTCCGGCCCCTCCACGGGCTGTGGAAAGCCGGCGAAGCACCTCGCGCTGCGAAACCGGGCGATTGTGCGCAAAAACTCGGGAAACTGTGCCTCCGTGGCGAGGTTGGCCCAACACAGCCGAGCCAAGAGGAGGCCGCGACCCTCACGCGCGAAAACAAT
>PLZF01000100.1 GCA_003152015.1 Acidimicrobiaceae bacterium
TCATCAAGGGACTCCGGTTCGACGGACCACTCGGACGGAGATGCATCCGGGGACAGTAACTGAGGATTCGATTCGGACCAGGTGCCCGACTCAGTGTCCGACTCAGTGTCCAGATCATGAAGTCGTCCTGGGACCGGCATGCCACTGAGCGGGCGCACCGAGACCGCTTCAAGACGCCCAAGGCGACCGGTGGACACCTCACACACCACCAGCGTTCCAACCGCGATATGACGGGTGCCATCGGTGATCGCCGTGCAGTGGAAAGGAAACCGTCGACGTTCCCCGTACTCGATCACGCCCAATCCCCGGTCACCATCGAACTCACCTACCCGACCGATCAGCGGGACGTGCCGGGTCGGAGGTAGATCCACGATTCCGCTCCACGTCGAGGTCATCGGACCCGACCTCAGTGGACGATCTTGGACAGGGCCAACTCGATGATGTCAGTGGCGCCACGATCCTTCAAAGCCGGAATCAGGGTATTGATCTCTGACTTGGGCACCACTGTTTCGACTGCGAACCCTTCCTTACCGAACAGTTCGGACACCGTGGGTGATCGCAGGGAGGGGAGAAGGTCGATCACATCGGTCAACTGTTCGGAGGTCACATTGAGCTTCACCAGCACCTTGTCCCGGGCCTCGAGCGCGCCTTGCAACAGCGTGAACAACTGCTCCATGGCATGGCGCTTGTCGGGGTCCTCGGCGGCGGCCCGGTTGGCGATCAACTCGGTGTGGGAAACGAGCAGCGTCTCGACGATCTTCAGGCCGGCTGCCCGCAACGCCCGACCGGTTTCGGTGATCTCGACCACGCAGTCGGCGATGTCGGGAACCTTGGCTTCGGTGGCGCCATACGAGAGGCTCACCTCGGCCCGCACCCCGTGCTTCTCGAGGTAGCGACGGGTCAGCTCGGGATACTCCGTGGACACCCGCAATGCTCCCCCTGAACCGGTGCCCGATGCGGCCAGATCGGCGACCGACCCAACCGGTGAGTCTTTGGGCACGGCCAACACGACCCGAACTGGTTGAGAGGAGGCCTTCGAATATTGGAGGACCCCGAGAGTGGTGACCTCGCTCCCCCGTTCTTCTACCCAGTCACGCCCCGTGATACCGATGTCGAACATGCCGTCTGAGACATAGAGGGGGATCTCCTGGGGCCGCAAGATGCGCACCTCGTCAACCCGGGGGTCATCGATAGAGGCTCGGTAGTCGACATCAGAGGAACGGGTGACGGCCAGGTCAGCGGCACCAAACAACTCCAGCGTGGCCTTTTCCAGGGACCCCTTGGGTAGAACCACGCGCAGCATGGTCAATCCCCCGCTTCGGGGACGGAACCGCGCGTCAAAGCACCGAGCAGCCGGACCATCTCAATCGCCGTCAACGCCGCCTCCCGGCCCTTGTTCATCTCGTCGTTCTCAGAGCGCACCAACGCCTGATCCACACTATCGGTGGTGAGAACCCCGAAGATGACCGGGATACCGGTGTCGAGCTGAACTCGCTGGATGCCTGCCGCGCACTCCCCGGCCACGAAGTCATAGTGACCGGTGTCACCACGAATGACCGCGCCCAGGCAGATCACCGCGTCGATGGCGCCGGAATTGGCGAACATGCTGGCCACCAGCGGCAATTCGAAAGCGCCCGGAGCCCACGCCACCGTGACCGTGCCAAGGTCGCATCCGGCATTCTTCAACACGTCGAGTGCCCCGGTGAGCAGGCGATCGGTAATGCCGCCGTTGAACTCGGCACAGGCAAACCCGATCCGTGGCCCGGAGGTGCCCGCACCAGGGCCCGACCCGGCGCCATCAACCGCGGCGCCGTCCACTGAAGAACCAACCAGGGCGGCGATCCGCTCCTTGGCTCCTTCCGGGAGCACGGTGAGATCAGACGTCGTCATCGAGACCCTCCAGCAAGTGACCCATCCTGTCGCGCTTGGTCCGGAGATACTCGATGTTCTCGGGATTGGGGGTCGTCGGGATGTGCACCCGTTCCACGATGTCCAAACCGAACCCTTCGAGGCCCCCACGCTTGGTCGGATTGTTGGTCATGAGCCTCATGGTGGTCACACCCAGGTCCACCAGGATTTGTGCCCCGATGCCGTACTCACGTGAGTCCTCAGGAAGCCCCAGCTCGAGATTGGCATCGACCGTATCGAACCCCTCCTCTTGGAGGCTGTAGGCGCGCAGCTTGTGGCCGAGCCCGATCCCCCGACCCTCGTGGCCGCGCAGGTAGACGACTACCCCACTACCATTTTCGGCGATGGCGGCCATAGCCCCGCGCAGTTGCGGTCCACAATCGCACCGGAGTGATCCGAACACGTCCCCGGTCAGGCATTCGCTGTGGACTCGCACCAACACGTCCTCCTTGCCATCCACGTCTCCCTTGACCAGCGCCACGTGGTGTTCGCCGTCGAGCACCGACTCGAAGGCGTGAGCGGTGAACTCACCAAAGTCGGTGGGGATCCGGGCGCTGGCAATTCGACGGACCAGCTTGTCCTTGTGGCGCCGATAACGGATGAGATCGGCGATTGAGATCAGCTGGAGCCCGTGCTTCTTCGAGAACACTTCGAGCTCGGCCAGGCGGGCCATTCCCGTCTTGTCCTCACTGACCACCTCGCACAGCACGCCGGCCGGAGACATCCCGGCTGCCCTGGCCAGATCGACCGCCGCCTCGGTGTGGCCGGCCCGCTTCAGCACCCCACCCGGCCGGTATCGGAGCGGGAAGATATGGCCTGGGCGGTTGAGGTCGGTCGGTCGGGTGTGGGGATCGGCCAGGGCTTTGATGGTGGCCGACCGGTCGGAGGCCGAGATCCCGGTGGTGGTCCCGTGGCGATAATCCACGCTCACGGTGAACGCGGTTCGTTGCACCTCGGTATTGGTGGAGACCATGAGGGGAAGATCAAGCTGCTCGACCCGTTCGGGGGTGAGCGGCACACAGATGAGTCCCGACGTGTGGGCAAGAAAAAAGGCGATCTTCTCGGGGGTCACCGCGTCGGCCGCCATGATCAGGTCACCCTCGTTCTCGCGATCCTCGTCATCGACCACGACAACGACCTCTCCGCGAGCCACCGCCGCTATCGCATCATCAACCATCGAGAAGGGCATCGACCCCGTGTCTCCCTCTGTGTCCTGGGGGAGAGAGTTCCACCCTCAGATCATTCCCCAGGTTAGTGGTCGACCGGATGGTGCCCCGCCACAGCTGATCGAGGGTGGGTGCACCGGGGCCGGCGAAGAGCGGTCGGGCGTCATCCCCGCCGAACAAGGCCGGGGCCAGGTACAGCACGTAGCTGTCAACCAGACCGGCGGAATGGAAAGCGTGGGCGACCCTGGCACCCCCCTCGACCAGAACCTGCAGCACGCCCCGGTCGCCGAGTTCATCGAGCACGTCGCCCAAGTCTCCTTCGAGCTCCAACGCCGGCTGGACGGCGGCACCGACCGGAGCGTGGCCGAGCACGACCCGGAGCGGTTGGTCTCCCGGGGACCGGTGGTCAGGGTCGTCCTCGGGGAGCCGAACCGTCAGGAGCGGGTTGTCCGCCCGTACAGTTCCCGCTCCCACCAGGACGGCGTCCGACCTGGCCCGGAGGCGGTGGGCGTCTTCCCTGGCAGATTCACCGGTGATCCACTGGCTGGTGCCGTCGGGTGCGGCAATCCGACCGTCGAGGGTGGAGGCCAGTTTCAACACCACCCAGGGGCGTCCGGACCGGCGGTGGTGGATATAGGCGGCGAGTTGGCCGGACACCGAATTGGACGCCACCCCGACCTCCACGTCGATACCGGCCTGGCGGAGCGCGGCAATGCCTCGCCCGGACACCTGGCGGTCAGGATCTTCGATGCCGACCACCACCCGGCGGATGCCGGCGGCAATGATGGCGTCGGTGCACGGAGGGGTGCGGCCGTGGTGCGCGCACGGCTCGAGGGTCACATACAGCGTGGCCCGTTCGGCCTCCGGACCGGCGGCGGTGAGGGCGGTGACTTCGGCGTGCGGTCCCCCGATCGGGGCAGTGGCTCCCACATAACCGTCAGGATGACCGGAGGCCGTGGGCACGACCACCGCTCCCACCCACGGGTTGGGGGAGGTGCGACCTCGGACCATCTCGGCGGCGGCAACTGCCCGGAGCATCCACTGCTCGTCAAACTGCCCAAGGTCGTTGGTCAGGACGGCTGGCCTTCCGATGCCGCTTCCGCACCCACGGCCGCCGCGAGGATGCTCCCCATTGCGCTCACCGGGTCCTCCCGGCCGAACACGGCAGATCCGGCCACAAACACGTTGGCTCCCGACCGGACGGCCGACACCACCGTGCACTCATCGATCCCACCGTCCACTTCGATGTCGAGCGAGAAGCCGGCAGCGGCGGCGGCGTGGCGGACCTGGGCGACCTTGGGCATCACCTCGGCCATGAACGACTGGCCACCGAACCCCGGGAACACAGTCATGCATAACACCAGGTCGACCAGGCCGAGGTACGGCTCGAGCGCTTCGAATGGAGTGTCGGGATTGGCGGCCAGTCCCACTCGGAGCCCGAGGTCACGCATCTGGCCGACCAGGGCCTCGGTCTCTCCGACTTCGACGTGGACCGTGCAACCATCCGCCCCGGCATCCCGAAACGGCTCGAGGTACCGGGCCGGGTCGGTGATCATCAGGTGGGTGTCAAAGAACAGGTCAGAGTGCTTGCGCAACGATGCCACCACTGGAGGGCCGATGGACAGGTTTGGGACGAAGTGGCCGTCCATCACGTCGACGTGCAACCAGTCGGTGCCAGATGACACCTGATCGATCGCCTCGGAGAGTCGCCCGAAGTCAGCCGAGAGGATGGAGGGTGCCACTCGCATCACGGGCGCAGAAGGGCTGACCGGCATCGAGGTCGAGCCTACCAACGAAGGTGTCCGAGCCCCCGTCCCCGCCCCCGCTGCCACGCCCCACGAAACCCCCGAGGGCCTCAACCCCCCAGACGTTCGCCTGAATCGGGACGCACACCCCGCAACCAATCGGCCGCCGCCATGGGTTGCTTACCTTCCGGCTGGACGGTTATCAGTCGGAGGCGGGTTCCCTCCCCGGCGGTGACCAACTCCCCGGTCAGGGCACCCGGGCTGTCGCCCTCGGGGGCCGTCAGCTCCCCACCGGCTGGCGTGCCCCGGTCAGCCCGGAGCACACGAAGCCGTTTGCCTCGGAACGTCGTCCACGCCCGACCAAGGTGCACCACCCTCCTCAGGTGGGAGGCGGCCAGCTCCCAGTGCAGCTCGAGGTCCTCGGGACGGATCTTCTCCGCATAGGTGGCTGTGCCTACTTGTGGGCGAGGGGTGGGCAGGCCGGTCCGGCCGGCCCCCAGGTGATCCTTCAACAGCCGGCAACCAATAGCCACCAATCGCCGCTTCAGCTCATCGACCGACTCGTCCTCGTCGATGGTGGTGTCTTCCTCGGCATAGACCGCCCCGGTGTCGAGCCCGACATCCACCGCCATCAGACACACCCCGGTGTTGGCATCGCCGGCCAGGATGGCCCGTTCCACCGGCGCCGCTCCCCTCCACCGGGGCAGTTTCGAGAAGTGCAGGTTCACCATGGGCACCGCCTCGAGTACCTCGGCAGGGATGATCCGGCCGTAGGCAACTACCACCCCGAGTTCGGCGCCCGAACCGAGAACATCCTCGAGCACATCGGTGACCGCCAGGCCCAGCTCGCTGGCGGCGGCCTTAACCGGGCTGGGAACGAGAGCACTCCCCCGCCCCCTGCGCTTGTCGGGTCGGCTGACCACCAGCGCGATGTCGTGACCGGCAGCCACCAACGCCCGTAACGGCTCTATCGCCGCCTCCGGGGTTCCCAGGTAGACCAGTCGCGCCATGGGCGTCGACGTTATCTGAGGTCGGCCGTCACCCGGGTGGCCCAGTTCAAAGCGCTCGATCTGGGGAGTGGATGGTTCTCGTTGATTCCGTTCGGGAGGGCACCTTCAACATTCACCGCCTGCAATCGGCAACTCCGATGAACGGCGAGTTCCAGCGTCGCATCGTCCGGCCGGAACCACCGGGTCCGACCGGGTCGAGACGACCTCAAATCTCCCGTTCGTCGCTCGACGACGCCGATACCAGCGTGGACTCCAATGCGGTGGTATCGAAGCCCAGTGCCCTGTCGCGTAACACCCGCAATGCCTGCTTGCGCATGTCATCCTCCAGTCGCTCCACCATCAGCACGCCGTCGAGATGGTCGACCTCGTGTTGAAAAACCCGGCCAAGGAACTCGTCGGCCTCGATCGACACTTCCTCGCCATCGAGGTCGTAGCCACGGATGTGCACCTCCATCGGTCGGACGATCCCCAACCGGAGGTCGGGAATGGAGAGACACCCTTCTTCGTGGTACCACTCACCAGCCGTCTCCACGATGGTCGGGTTGATCATCACTTCGGGCCCCTCACCCACGTCATAGACGAACAGCCGTTTTTGCACTCCGACCTGGGGGGCGGCCAAACCGGCGCCCACGGCGACATACATGGTGTCCACCATGTCATCCACCAGGCGGGCGAGCGCCCCGTCGATCTGGTCGACGTCGCGAGCCACCTGTTTGAGCACCGGATCTCCATAGGTGCGGACCGAATACGTGGACATGCCAGCCATTCTACGGGGTGCTCCGTCGATGTGGCACCGTGCGGAGCCCGAGCGGCCACGTCAGCGGGGTGCTCTCAGACATTGATCGGATCCACCTCCACCCGGAGTCGGCCCGCCGGTCGAGGGGTCGACGCCAACCCGTCGCACAAGGTTCGATGATCTGCCGCCCTTATCAACCAGCGGTCAGGATCCGTGAACGACAGGGAGAGCCCACCGACCACCTCGAGTGCCTCGGCGTAGTCCGCGGACCCCGGGCCCCGCAACAGGGCCAGGACACCAAACGGCGGAAGGGCCAGGGCCAGCCGGAGCTTCCGTTCGGGCTCGGAAAGGAGAGCCGGGTCGGCATGTACCGCGGCTCGGAGCACCTCGTGATCGGGGATTCGGGTCTGGACGAGAAGCCGACCGCCTGCCTCCCTGCCCCCGACCAGGCATGACGCCCGTGCCAGCAGAGCAAGCGCCTCCTCCCCGCCCCCGAAGCGGGGGGCCAACAGGTGCTGGTCGAAATCGAGGAATGCCACCGCGTCGACCCTCGAGACTCGATGCAATGCCGCTTCGGTCCCCACCACCAAGCGGGCGCCGGAGCCCGCAGTGTCGGCCGAGTCCCCGGTCAGTTCGGTAGCCTTCACCCCGACCAAGGCCGAGAGTTCCTCGGTGGCCCGGGACACACCGATCCGGACCACCTTCAACCGGGTGGAATCGCACTCTCCACACACGGCGGGTCGAGCGTGGCCGCACCGCCGGCACTCCAACTCACCGCCCAGCTCTTTTTGGGCCACCGGGCCACCGCACCGGGTGCACCGGGCCAGGGCCCCGCACAGTGCGCAGGCCAACAGGCGGGCTCGTCCCTTCCGGTTCAGGATGCACACCACCCGGCCCGAGGGGGTATCGAGCACCGAGTGCAGGAGCTGGACCAGGCGCTCGGAGAACAGTCCGGTGCGGGGATCGTCTCCGGTTCGGTCGACCACTTCGACGACGGGCCATCCGCGGCGCTCCACCGCCCGCTCCGTCGTCACCAGCGCTCCCTGCTCGAGACGAACCACCGGAGGACAGGGCGTCACCAGCACCACCGGTGCCTCATCCCGTTGCCCCCGTTCGATCACCACGTCCACGGCTGACCAGGTGGGCGAGCGCTCCTCCCGGTAGGCCTCGTCGTGGGCGTCGAGTACCACCGCGGCTCTGAGCCGCTCCAGCGGGGCCCACGCCCCCGATCGGGTCCCCACCACCACACTCTTCCCGGACCGTGCCGCTTCCCACTCTTCGGGGAGCATTGCCACTGCTACCCCGGATCGGCGCAGCCTGTCTGCCAACTGCGAGGCCCGGGTGTGGGACGGCGCCAGCATCAATACTCCCGCCGGGCCCATCCGGTGGATGAGCTCGAGGGCGATCAACGAGGCGTCGAGGGCCGGGGCAAGCCGGACCACGGAGAGAGATGGGGCACCGCCGAGCGCTTTGGTGACGATCCCCACCGATGCCCCGCCGGGTGACGACACCGAGCCCGAATCAGACGGCCCGGAACCGGACCGGGTCTGCCCGGGGCGGAAGGCACCGCTACCCGACCTGACCACACGCGGCGGCGATGCCGTCCCCAGGAATCTCGACACCGGGCCTGCCCACCGCCACGCCGCCCACTCGGCCAGCGCCACTACCCTTTCGGGTGGTCCTTCCCCACTGGAGAGGGCGATCGGCTTGGGGACGACCCCGACGGGAGGGACCACGTTGTCCTCGATCACCCAGGCGCCGACTCGGCGCCCGTGGAGGTTGATCCGCACCCGGCTGCCCACCCGGATACCGGCCGACATGCTCTCGGGGACCGTGTAGTCGAACCGCCGATGGATGGCGGGAACGTCGGGGACCAACCGGACCACCCGTTCCGGCGGTTCCCCCTGGCGGCTGGGACCCGGTGTCGGCATCGACGGAGCTGCCCGGGGGTTCGGCTCGGCTCTCAGAGTCCGAGGGCCTGCTTCACGTCGTCGACCCGCAGCGTCTCTTCCCAGGTGAACTCTTTTTCGCTCCGGCCGAAGTGGCCATAGGTGGCGGTCTTCCGGTAGATCGGACGTTTGAGATCGAGATCCCGGACGATGGCGGCGGGACGGAGGTCGAAGATTTCGTCGACCGCCTTGGCGATCTGCACCGGATCGACTTTTTCGGTGCCGAACGTCTCCACCAGCAGGGACACCGGGCGAGCCACACCGATGGCGTAGGCCACCTGCACCTCGCATCGGCTGGCGGCGCCGGCGGCCACTACGTGCTTGGCCACCCAGCGGGCGGCATAGGCCGCTGACCTATCCACCTTGGATGGATCCTTGCCCGAGAAGGCGCCGCCACCGTGCCGGGCCATGCCACCGTAGGTATCAACGATGATCTTCCGACCGGTGAGCCCGGTGTCGGCATGGGGGCCCCCAAGCTCGAACACCCCTGTGGGATTGGCCAAAATCCGTACGTTGTCGGTATCCAACTCGGTAGGCAGTAACGGGTTGATCACATGGTCACGAAGGTCAGGCAGCAGCAGAGTGTCGAGATCGACACCCGGGTCATGTTGGGTCGAGATCAGCACCGTCTCAAGGGCCACCGGGCGGCCGTTGTCATAGGTGACGCTGACCTGGGTCTTGCCGTCGGGACGGAGGTACGGGAGAACGCCCACCCTGCGCACCTGGGCCAGACGTTGGGCCAACCGGTGGGCCAACCAGATGGGCAGCGGCATCAGGTCGGGAGTTTCGTCGCAGGCGTACCCGAACATCATGCCCTGGTCCCCGGCACCCTGGGCGTTGAGCTTATCCTCTCCACCAGTTCCGGCCCGCACCTCGAAGGCGTTGTCCACGCCCTGGCCGATGTCAGGCGATTGCTCATCGAGCGCTACCAAGACCCCGCAGGTCTTGCCGTTGATGCCATAGGCGTCGTCGTCGTACCCGATGTCGAGCACCGTTTGACGAACCAGGGTGGGAATGTCCACGTAGGTGGTGGTGGTGATCTCACCGGCCACCAGCACCAGGCCGGTGGTCAACAGGGTCTCGCACGCCACCCGGCTGTTCGGGTCATCAGCCAACAGGGCGTCGAGGACGGCGTCCGAGATCTGATCGGCCATCTTGTCAGGGTGGCCCTCGGTGACCGACTCGGAGGTGAATGTGTATCGAGTGCTCACTGGTGGTTCCGTTCTCTTCAGGGAGTGTTGTTACGAGGTTGCTGAGTGCAGATGAGGCTAGGTGACAACGGCGCCGGCAGCGACGGGAAGGGGCGAGGTGACCCGCCGCTTATCGCGCCGACAAGAGAGCGACCACCCTATCCAAGACTGCATCTGCCACTCTCATTTTGCTGGTCAACGATACTTCGGTGGTGCATCCGTCGGCTCCGAGCACCGTGACCGCGTTGGTGTCGTGGTCGAATCCCACACCCGGAGAGGACACGTCGTTGGCGACCATCAGATCGACCCCTTTGCCCACCAACTTCGCGGTCGCCCGCTCGGTCACCTCATCGGTTTCCGCCGCGAAGCCCACCAGGATCTGATCCGAGGTCCGGCGCCGTCCGAGCTCAGCCAAGATGTCAGGGGTCGGCTCGAGGATGAGTTCGGGGATCCCGTCGGACTTGTGGAGCTTGGACGGGGATACTCCCTTGGGCCGGAAATCGGCCACCGCTGCCGCCATCACCACCACATCGGCGCCCGCCCCACGATCCAGCATGGCCGCCTCCATGTCGGCGGCGGTTTCCACCCGGTGGACGGTCACCCCGTGGGTCACCGGACGGTCGGTGGTGGTCACCAACTCCACCTCGGCTCCTCGACGGGCCGCGGCCTCGGCGATGGCGTGGCCCTGCTTGCCCGATGACCGGTTGGTCAACACCCGCACCGGGTCGATCGGCTCACGGGTACCACCGGCCGACACCACAACTCTCACCCCAGCCAGATCCAGGGGCGTGCGGGAGTCCAGCAGGCTGAGCACCGCGTCAACGATGACGGCGGGGTCAGCCAGTCGGCCCGAACCGACGTCACCACCAGCCAGTCGCCCGTCCTCGGGCGGGATGATCACCACGCCCCGGGACCGCAACGTAGCCAGGTTCTGCTGTACGGCCGGATGGTCCCACATCTCGGAGTGCATGGCCGGGCACACCACCACCGGGGCGGTGGTAGCCAACAACGTGGTTGTCAACAGATCGTCGGCCAGACCGTTGGCATAGCGGGCCAGGAGGTCGACGGTGGCCGGCGCCACCACCACCACGTCGGCCAACTGGCCGAGCCGGGTGTGGGGAATGGGCGAGGCCTCGTTCCACAGGCTGGTCTGGACCGGCTCGGAACTGAGGGCGTTGAACGTCGTGGCTCCGACGAAGTGGACGGCCCGCTCGGTCAGCACCGGCGCCACGTGCACCCCGGCATCAACCAGGCGACGACAGATCTCCACCGCTTTATAGGCGGCGATCCCGGCAGACACACCGAGCACAACGAAGGGTTTGGTGCCGCCCGTCACGCTGATCGGGTCAACCTGACTAGGCAGTGGGCTCGGTCTGGGCAAGAGCGTCTCCGGCGCCCTCGACTGCCACCAACCCCGCCTCGGCCGCGGTCCCGGCCTGTTCGGCCAGTGCGGCTTCCGCCGCCAGCGCCGCCTCGGCGGCCAGCGCGGCCTCTTCCTCGGGATCGGGCCGGCTGTAGGTGGCCTTGCCCGCCGCCACCTCTTCGAACGCGATCGACAGGGGCTTGCCCGACAACGAGGCCACCTGCGGTGGCACCACGACACCCAGACCCTCGCCCAGGGAGTTGTAGTAGTTGTTCACCTGACGGGCACGGCGGGAAGCCAGCGCCACCAAGGTGAACTTGGAGTCCACCTTGTCGAGGAGGTCCTCGATGGGTGGGTCCATCAGCGTGCTGCGGTTCTGGGCCATCACGATCCTTCAGATGCGTCGGTGGGTAGGGCGTCGAGGGCTTCATCTTCGCCTCTGGCGGTTCCGCCAGCCGCTTCGCCCCCAAGGTGGGCAGCGGAACGGCAACTATCCACTATACCGGCCACGTCGGCAATGGCCCGCATCAGCCCATCATTGATGACCACCGCATCGGCAATTTGCCGGCCGATGGACTCTTCTTCGGCACCGGCCTGCAGCCGTTTGGCCACATGATCCTCGTCGTCGCCACGCCCCCGGAGCCGGCCGGCTTGAATTTCGGAAGTGGGCGGTAGGAGCAGTATCAGGGTGGCGTCGGGTCGTAGGGCCCGTACCTGTTGGGCGCCCTGCAAATCGATCTCGAGCAGCACGTCGACGCCATCGGGGGGTTGGGGTACCGGGGACCCGTAGAAATTACCCAGGAACTCGGCCCATTCGAAGAAGCCTCCGGCGTTGGCCTTCTTCTCGAACGAGGCGCGATCGACAAAACAGTAGGCATCCTCTGCCTCTGCCGGTCGACGGTGGCGGGTGGTCCATGACCGGCTGAGCCAGAGCCGCGGGTCGTCCTCGACCAACCTGGCGGCGATGGTCCCCTTTCCGGCTCCCCCTGGGCCGAAGAGGACGAAGATCAACGGGTCGGACCGGCGGGCGGCCGGGTCCGGCGGAGAGTTGCTCAGTGAGCGGTCTCGCGGAGCAGCGACTGGCGCTGATTGCTCCCGAGTCCCTGAAGGCGACGACTCTCACTGATCCCCACCGTGTCCATCAATCGCCGGGCCTTGACCTTGCCGAGACCGGGAAGCGCCTCGAGCACCGAGATCACTTTCATCTTCCCTATCGTCTCGTTTCCGTCCGCGGCGGTCAGGAGCTCGGAGAGAGTCAGCCCTCCCATTTTGAGCTTCCCCTTGACCTCGGCCCGCTCACGGCGGACCTTGGCGGCCTTGGCCAGGGCGGCTTGGCGCTGTTCGGGCGTAAGTGCAGGCGGTTGGGGCATGCCCGAAACGATAGCGCCTCTGCGAGCGCCGGTCACGATGAATGCTGAAGAGATGGCCATGGTGGATCTCAATGCCGATCTAGGAGGAGGCGAGACGCTCCTCTCCTCGAACCTCGCGATCCTGAATTATGTGACCAGCGTCGATCTCTCCTGTGGTTTTCACGCCGGGAATCAGAAGGTGATCCGGGACGGCGCCGTCGCCGCGATCGAGTACGGAGTGGTCATCGGCGCCCACGTGTCCTTCCGGTTTCGCCTGACTGGCGAACGTTGAGGCGGTCGGATCGCTACAGTCGATGTATGGCCAGTACCGAAGAAGCCCGTCCCACCGTTGTCGACGGAGACACCGCCACGTTCGAGTCACTCAATCCGGCGTCCGGTGCCGTTGTCGCCACGTTCCCCATCGACCGCGACGTGGCGGTGCGCTTCGCCGTCGAGCGGGCCCGCATCGCCTCGGAGTGGTGGCAGTCCATCGGATTCGACGGTCGAGCCCGGCACCTCGCCTCCTTCAAGGGGGAACTCGCTCGGCGCATGAGCGAACTGGCCGATCTCATTCACGAGGAAAATGGCAAACCGCACGCCGATGCCGTTCTCGAGATCACTCTGGTCATCGATCACATCTCGTGGGCGGCCGGCCACGCCCGCAAGGTGCTCGCACCCCGCCCGGTCTTCCCGGGGTTGCTCGCTCTCAACAATTCGGCCAGCGTCGAGTACCAGCCGCTCGGCGTGATCGGGGTCATCGGCCCCTGGAACTATCCGGTGTTCACTCCGGCGGGTTCAATCGTCTATGCGCTGGCGGCCGGAAACGCGGTGGTATTCAAGCCAAGTGAATACACCCCGGCCATCGGCAAGTGGTTGGTCGATGCCTGGGCCACCGCAGTCCCCCGGGGGCGCGACCTGTTCACGTTGGTGACGGGACTCGGTGACACCGGGGCCGCCCTCTGTCGTTCCGGCGTGGACAAGATCGCCTTCACCGGATCTGCCCGCACCGCCCGAAAGGTAATGGCGGCCTGTGCGGAGAACCTGATCCCGGTGTTGATGGAATGCGGCGGCAAGGATGCACTCATCGTCGATGACGGTGCCGATCTCGAAGCCGCTGCCGACGCGGCGTTGTGGAGCGGCATGAGCAACGGGGGCCAGACCTGCATCGGCACCGAGCGTGTGTACGCCACCGAAGCGGTGTACGACCGGTTCGTATCCATCCTCACCGAGAAGGCCACCAAACTCCACCCCGGTTCCGAGCGCAACGCGGCGTGGGGCCCTCCGACCATGCCCTCGCAGATGGAAGTGATCCGGCGCCATGTCGGGGATGCCCTCGACCACGGTGGTCGGGCGGTGGTCGGCGGTGTCGATACCGTCAAGGCAACAGGGGTTGATCCGACCATTCTGGTCGGGGTGCCCGAGGACTCGTCAGCGGTCACCGAGGAGACATTCGGACCCACGCTGACCGTGGCCAAGGTGCGAGACGCCGAGGAGGCCCTCACCCTCGCCAACGCGTCGGGCTACGGCCTGGGCGGGGCAGTCTTCGCCCGGTCCCGCCAACGGGGCATCGAGTTGGCCCGCAGAATGCGGTCGGGGATGGTATCGGTCAACTCGGTTCTGACCTTCGCTTTCATTCCCGGGTTGCCGTTCGGCGGGGTCGGCGAGTCGGGATTCGGACGGATCCACGGCCCCGATGGTCTACGCGAGTTCTCGCGGGCCAAGTCGATCACCGCCCAACGCTTCGCCCTACCCGTGAATCTGACCAGCTTCAACCGGCCGGCCAAAGCCACCGACGTGTTGAGCAAAGTAATGAAGTTCATCCATGGCCGCACCAACTGACTGACCCACGCGAAGTGAGTCAGCCGAGTGCCGACGCCATCTCGTCCCGGGATACCAGCGCGGCGGCCCGAAGCGAAGTCGGGTCAGGGCCGGCAGCCAGGACCGACCGGGACGCGCTGGCCAAGACCGAACCGGGTCCACACCCGCGGAACAGTTCAGCTACGTCGTTGGCCGTGGCGCCCTGTGCCCCCACCCCGGGGGCCAGAATCGGACCACCCAAAGACCTCAGAGGAAAGGCGGAGGGCGCCAAAGTGGCGCCGACCACCGCCCCGACCGTTCCGGGCAGAGGAAGCCCTCCGGCATTGAGCTTGGCAATCTGAGCCAGCAGCATGTCTTGGACAGAAGGACCGTCGCCCGACTCGGTGAGTGCCTCCTGAAGGGCCCGTCCTTCGGGATTCGAGCTCCGCACGACCACGATCACCCCTCGTCCGTGGGCGGCGGCCAGGTCGAACATCGGTTGCAGCGAACCGAGTCCGAGATACGGCGTGGCGGTCGCCGCGTCGGCCACCAGGGGACTTCGGGGATCGAGCCACGTCGAGGCGTACGCCTCCATGGTGCTGCCGATATCCCCCCGCTTGGCGTCGGCAATGACCAGGAGCCCGGCATCATGGGCATCCTTGATCAGTGTTTCGAGCGCGGCGATGCCGGCTGATCCGAATCGTTCGAAGAACGCCACCTGTGGCTTCACCACCGGAACCACCCCGGCGAAGGCGTCGACACACCGTGCCCCGAACTCCCGGATCCCGGCGGCATTGTCGGACAAACCCCAGGCATCGAGCAACGACGCCGACGGATCGATACCGGCGCACAATGGACCGGTCCGGCCGATGGCCGCCATCACCCGAGCGGAAAAACTCTCGCTCACCAAGGCGTCAGCCATGGGCTGCCCCGATCAGATCGCTCACCGAACGCACCCCCCGGCGGGCACACCACGATTCCATCTCCTCCAGTACCCGCAACGGAGCGCGGGGGTCACGGAACGTGGCGGTTCCCACTTGGATGCCGTTGGCCCCGGCCATCAGCAATTCGATCGCATCGGCACCGGACATCACACCGCCCACCCCGATGATGGTGGCGTCGGGCAGGGCGGAACGGACGTCGTACACCGCTCGCACCGCCACCGGATGGATCGCCGCTCCCGACAGCCCGCCGCCTCCGGCACCAAGGAGAGGCCGTCGCTTGTCGATATCGATGGTCATCCCCAGCACCGTGTTGATCAGGGTCACGGCTTCCGCTCCGGCCCCGATGGCCGCGTTCGCCACCTCAGCCACGTCGGCCACGTTGGGACTGAGCTTGGCCCACAGGGGCAGCGGATTGGCCTGGTGGACGGCGGCCAGCACCTCGGCGGTGGCTTCGGGTGAATGGGCGAACATCCGGCGGCGGTCTTCGACATTGGGACAGCTCACATTTACTTCGATGGCGGTCAGGCCATCCACTCCCGCCAACATGGTGGCAGCCTCGGCGTAGTCGGCCACCCGCTGGCCCCAGATGCTCACCACCACCCGGGCTCCCGCGGTGACCAGCAGAGGGAGATCTTCCCGGATCCATGCTTCGACACCGGGGCCCTGGAGACCCACGCTGTTCAACATCCCCGATGGCGTCTGATGGACCCGGGGGGCCGGGTTACCCGGCCACGGACCAGGTGAAATCGACTTGGCCACCACAGCACCGAGGGACGACAGCGGAAAGTAGGCCTGCAACTCGTCGCCATGACCGGCGGTCCCCGATGCCGTCATGACCGGATTGAGCAGCTGAATCGAACCCAGCCGACACGTCATGTCCACATCGCCGGCGACCATCGCCCGCCACGCCTTTCGGACTCGAGCGGCCCGCACCCCCGGGCTCACCGGGCGTGGTACTCCTGCAGTGACCTCACCGAAAGTGGATGACTGACCCAGTCGGTGATCCCCGCCGCCGCCGCCTTGAAGGCGGCCACCGTGGTCAAACACGGCACCTGGTGGGACAATGCGGTGGCACGGATATGGATCCCGTCAGCCCGGGGACCTCGACCCCGGGGGGTGTTCACCACCAGCTGCACCTTTCCGCCGGAGATGAGTTCCACCGCGTCGACACCGGCAGCGTCGCGGTCGCCGACTTTGGCCACCACCGTGGCCACCGGGATGCCTTCCGCCTCGAGCACCGCCGCGGTGCCCGACGTGGCCGCCAGCTCGAATCCGAGCGAGACAAACTGTCGGGCTGCCTCCAGGCCCGCCACCTTGTCCCGGTCGGCCAACGACAGAAAGACTGTCCCATCGACCGGCAGACGATTGCCGGCGGCGATCTGACTCTTGGCGAAGGCCAATCCAAAGGTCGTGTCGATGCCCATCACCTCGCCCGTCGAGCGCATCTCGGGTCCGAGCAGGGTGTCCACCCCCGGGAACCGGTTGAACGGCATCACCGCCTCTTTCACCGATACATGCCCGACGATCGGATCGCACAGCAGGCCTTCAGCCCGGAGCTCGGCGAGGGTGGCCCCCACCATCACCCGAGCCGCTACCTTGGCCACCGGGACGCCGGTTGCCTTGGCCACGAACGGGACGGTTCGGCTGGCACGCGGATTGGCCTCCAGGACGTAGACCAGGTCGTCCTTCACCGCAAACTGCACATTGCAGAGGCCGCACACTTGGAGTGCCTCGGCGATGACCCGCACATGGGCCTCGAGCTCGGCAATCACCTTCGGCGACAAGGTCTGGGGCGGGAGGGCACAGGCTGAGTCCCCGGAATGGACGCCCGCCTCTTCCACGTGCTCCATCACCCCACAGATCACGACATCGCCGGTGGCATCCCGCACGGCATCCACATCGACTTCCACTGCGTCCTCGAGGAACCGGTCCACCAACACCGGACGTTCAGCTGTCACGCCGCCTTCCCGTGTCAGCAGACCGGCCATGGCTTCCACCGCCGCCACCAGGCGCTCGTCGTCATAGACGATCTCCATGGCCCGTCCCCCCAGGACGTAGGACGGTCGGACCAGCACCGGATAGCCGATGCCCGAGGCCACCGCCACCGCTTCCGCCGGGGTAACGGCTGTCCCACCCGGGGGCTGGGGTATCCCCAGTTGGGTACACAGAGCGTTCCACCGTTCGCGGTCCTCGGCGAGGTCGATGGAGGCCGGAGACGTCCCGAGCACCAACTCTTCGGGGATGCTGGCCGCCAGTTTCAATGGGGTCTGACCCCCCAAGCTGACAATGACCCCTACCACCCGACCGCCATCCGCCGAGGCGTTGAGTTCGGCCTCGAGCACGTTGGCCAGGTCCTCAGGGGTGAGCGGTTCAACGTAGAGGCGATCCGACGTGTCGTAATCGGTGGAGACAGTCTCGGGGTTGCAGTTCACCATCACCGTCTCGAACCCTGCATCACGGAGAGCGAACGATGCGTGCACGCAGCAGTAGTCGAACTCGATGCCTTGTCCGATCCGATTCGGCCCCGACCCCAAAATGATCACCCGGGGTCGTCCGGATGGGGCGACTTCGTCCTCGTCTTCGGTGGTGGCGTAGTGGTAGGGGGTGTGAGCCTCGAACTCCGCCCCGCAGGTGTCAACCGTTTTGAAGGTGACCCCCGCCCCCAGGGCCAGCCGCGTCTCTCGGATGTCCCCGGCGCTGACGCCGTCCCCGAACAAGTGGGCCAACTGGGCATCGGAGAACCCGAGACGCTTGAGGCGGCGCCACGCCCGCCGGTCGAGGTCAGCCACGGTGACGCCCAGGGCGATCTGCAGATCGAGTGCCATCCGGGCGTCGGTAATAGTGGCCATTTCGGCGAGGAACCATGCATCGATACCGGTGTCGGTGGCCAACCGGTCCACCGACACTCCCCGCCGCAGCAACGACTCGAGTTGGAAGAGGCGCTCGGGAGTGGCGGTGGTGGCCGCCACAAGAAGGTCCTCGACCGGCACCGCGTCGACGTTGGCCTCGGACGAATCGGCGTTCAGTCCACTGCGGCCCTGCTCCAACGAACGGATCGCTTTTTGGAGGGACTCGGGGAACGTCCGTCCGATCGCCATCACCTCACCCACTGACTGCATCCGGGTTCCCAGTTCATCGGTGGCTCCGGGGAGCTTCTCGAACGCCCAGCGGGGAATTTTGGTGACCACATAGTCGATGGTCGGTTCAAACGATGCCGGGGTCACCCCGGTGATGTCGTTGGTGACTTCATCGAGTCGGTAACCGACTGCCAGGCGGGCAGCGATTTTGGCGATGGGGAACCCGGTGGCCTTGGAGGCCAACGCCGAGGAGCGCGAAACCCGTGGGTTCATTTCGATGACCACCTGACGGCCGTCGACGGGGTTCACCGCGAACTGCACGTTGGACCCACCCGTCTCCACTCCCACCCGGCGTATGCAGGCGAAGGCGGCATCCCGCATCGTCTGGTACTCCACGTCGCTGAGGGTCTGGGCCGGCGCCACGGTGATCGAGTCCCCGGTATGTACGCCCATCGGATCGAAGTTCTCGATCGAACAAATGACCACGCAGTTGTCGGCGTGGTC
>PLZF01000021.1 GCA_003152015.1 Acidimicrobiaceae bacterium
AAGCACCCCTTGGTGAACGACACCGCCCTGTCCACCAATCCGACTTCCGCGGCGATGGTCGCATCGTTGATTTCGCGCCCGTTGAGGGGAAGCCCGGCTTCGATGCGTGCCGCCTCCCAGGCGTCGTCACTACAACGCACCACCCCTTCACCCACCCAGGCGTCGGGCGTGCTTCCACCTGCGGTCGCCGGGCCCAGCAGGTCGAAGCCCGAGAACCCGGGCCAGGCGACAGGGAGGCGTAGCACCGACGGATCGCCGGCCACGGACGCAGTCACCACCTTGATCGGGTCGGCGCCGGGGCCGCGCACGGCCATGCACTCCCATGCCAGCAATTCCAACTCCACCTTTACCCGAAGGCGGAACCGCTCCAATCGGGCCTTCACTGCCTCGCCGAATCCGCCGTCGGTGTCGATGACGAACTGGTCGTCCCCCGTGCGATTCACCCTTACAAACGCGTCCATCTTCCCCTGGGGGCTGAGAAGCAGCGCCTCGGCTGTTCCTCCCACAGCCAGGCCGGCCACGTCCTGGCTGCACTGTCCTTGCAGGTAGCTCACCGCATCCGGCCCCGCTACCCGCACGATGTCGCGGTCGATCCGGTGGGCGGCCACCGAGGTACGCAAGGCGTCGTATCCGATTGTCAACGTTTCATCCGAAGCCACACTCATCGATCAGCCCCCATTCCACTCACTGCCCTGGTCACCGGCATCTCTCTGGTCGACGGCGTATCCCCGGTCGATGCCGACGCCCTGGTCATGGCCACCGCCGAGAGCATGGCTGCCGCCTTGTGCGCGCACTCGGCATTCTCCGACGCCGGATCGCTGTCCGCCACGATCCCCGCGCCGGCCTGGACCGAGGCACGACCATCGGGATTCACGGTCATGGTGCGAATGGCTATGGCGGTGTCGAGATTCCCCGAGAAGTCGAGATACCCGACCACTCCCCCATAGATCCCCCGCTTGGTCGGCTCGAGGTCATCGATGATCTGCATCGCCCTCANNGTGAGATGCATGATGTGGCTGTAGCACTCCACCACCATCATCTCGTCGAGCTGCTCGGTCCCGAACGACACCACCCGCCCCACGTCGTTGCGGGCCAGATCCACCAGCATCACGTGTTCGGCCACTTCCTTCGGATCTTCCGCCAGCTCACCCTGGAGGCGCAGGTCCTCCTCCGGGCTCCGGCCCCGGGGTCGCGATCCGGCGATGGGCCGGGACGTCACAGTCCCGTCCCGGAGACGCACCATCGGCTCGGGGGAGGCACCCACCACCGTGACCTCGGGGAATCGGAGGAAATACAGATAGGGACTCGGGTTGACCAGTCGGAGCACCCGGTAGACGTCGAAGGGGTCGACCCCCAGGCACGGGAGATCGAACCGTTGTGACAGCACGACCTGAAACACGTCCCCGGCGGTGACGTGCTCCTTAGCCACCCGCACCGCATCTTCGTAGAGATTGTCCGACATGGTGCGCACTACGCCGGTAGGGGCACCGGTTTTCATCGGGAGTAGACGAGCCGGTTCGTCGAGTGGGCGGAAACAGTCGGCCGCGAGTTCGTCCAAACGCCCCTGGGCGGCGGCATGAGCCGCGTCCATCTCGTCAGCGCCCCACGAAGGATCGATCACCACGTTGTCGAAGAGGACCACCCGCTGACGCCAGTGGTCGAAGGCCGCCAGCTGGCCGATGACGGCCAGGATGGCGTCGGGGTGACCCAGATCGTCCCGGGGGGTGTCCGGGAGGTGCTCGACCTCGCGCACCACGTCATAGCCCAGGTACCCGACCAACCCGGCGTGGAGAGGGGGTAGATCGGGGAGATCGGGTGATTCGAAGGCGTTGAGGATCGCCTCCATGGCCACGAGCACACCCCTGTCCCCGGTGACCGCGTTGTCGGTCACCGCGTCGAGGTCGAGGCGGCCGGCGGTGGTGACCACGTCACCCACCGCGGTGACGGTGGCCAGAGGATTACGGCCCACAAAGGAGTAGCGACCCCAGCGTTCTCCCCCCTCCACCGATTCGAGCAAAAACCCGACATTGTTACCGGTGCCCACAATCTGGAGGAATGCCCCCACCGGGGTGATGGTATCGGCGATCAGTTCCCGCCACACCGGGACGATCCGGTGTTTGGCCGCCAACGACCGGAATCCGTGCTCACCCGGCCCGGAGCCAGAGCCGGTCATGCGTCCGCGGATGGATCGCCGAAGGAGCGGTAGAAACAGGTGCGGTTGCCGGTATGGCAGGCGCCCTTTCCCTCTTGGTCGACCACGATGAGCAAGGTGTCACCGTCACAGTCGTAGCTGAGGCTACGCACGTACTGGCGATCGCCGGAAGTCTCGCCCTTGCACCAATACTCCTTGCGGCTCCGGCTCCAGAACCAGGTACGCCCGGTCTCGAGCGTCCTTCTCAGCGAATCCTCGTTCATCCACGCCAGCATGAGCACGGCACGATCGGAGGCATCCTGGACGATGGCCGGCACCAATCCGTCGGCGTTATAGGCCACCTCGGCCAGCTCGGCGGAGGTGAACGGGATGGGGGTGGCGATGAATTTGGACTGTTGGTCGGTGGTACTCACAAGACGTACTCCCTGGATCTGGGCATTGAGGTCAATCGTCGTTCAGAGATAGAGGCCGGTGCCGCCGTCGATGCGGGTGGAGGCCACCGCGTGAATGTCCCGCTCTCGCAGAATGACGTACTCGTCTCCCTGCACCTCGACTTCGAACCGGTCCTCCGGATTGAACAAGACGTTGTCCCCCACCTTGATGGTTCGGACATGGGGGCCGACGGCCACCGCTTCGGCCCACGCCAATCGGCGGGATACCTGGGCGGTGGCGGGAATCAAGATCCCTGACCGGGACCGACGCTCCCCCTCGGCTTGCCCCACCTGTACCAATACGCGGTCGGCCAGCACGGTGATGGGTTGTTTGGGTCCGTCTCCCGCGCCATCACGGCTGATGTTGGGTGTCACTCGGGTCCCGGTAGTCACCACCCCAGGCTACCAACGCCGGCTGGGATGCCCTTCCCGGCCCCCCCGGGTGACCTTCATGCCGGGCGGACAGCCACGCCGGCCGCGGCCAGGTGGGCCTTAGCCTCCCCCACCGTGAACTCTCCGAGATGGAAAATCGACGCGGCCAGGACGGCATCGGCCGCACCTTCGACCGCTCCGGCTACCAGGTGATCGAGCTCCCCTACCCCTCCCGAGGCGATCAGGGGCACCGGACAACGATCGGAAATTTGGCGGGTGAGGGCGATGTCGAATCCATCCCGGGTGCCGTCACGGTCCATCGAGGTGAGCAGGATCTCACCGGCGCCGATGGTTGCGCACCGTTCCGCCCAATGGACCGCGTCGATGCCGGTGGAAGTGCGCCCTCCATGGGTGAACACCTCCCAGGCCACACCTTCGCCATCGCCATCCGGGGCTGGGCGGCGGCGGGCATCGATGGCCACCACCACGCACTGGGCACCGAACTCCGTGGCGATCTCGGTGATCAGCTCCGGTCGCTCCACCGCCGCGGTGTTGATGCCCACCTTGTCGGCACCGGCCCGCAACAACCGGCGGGCATCTTCGACCGACCGGACGCCACCGCCCACCGTGAAGGGGATGAATACCTGCTCGGCGGTGCGGGAGACAACGTCGACCATGGTCTGGCGGTGATCCGAGGATGCGGTGATGTCGAGGAAGACCAGCTCGTCGGCCCCCTGGGCGTTGTAGCGGGCAGCCAGCTCCACCGGGTCGCCGGCGTCGAACAGATCGACGAATTGGATGCCTTTGACGACGCGCCCGGCGTCCACGTCGAGACAGGGGATGACTCTCACCGTGCGCACGCCGCCACCCCTTCTTCTACGGTCATGCGCCCGTCGACCAGGGCCTTGCCGCAAATCGCGCCGGTAAGGCCTCGCTTCGAGCCTCCCGCCCGTACCGACATGGTTGCCAATTCCCGGATGTCCTCTACCGAGCCGACCCCGCCCGACGCGATCACCGGAAGCGCTGTCGCCTCCAGGACCGCGGCCAGGCCGACCAGGTCAGGGCCTTGCAACATCCCGTCCCGATCGATGGCGGTCACGATCACCGCGGACAGATCCACCTGGGCGAGTTCTTCGAGCAGGTCGGCCAGGATGCGACCACTCCGCTCTTCCCAACCTCGGATGGCGACCTCGGCCCGGCCATCGCCATCGATCCGGTAGTCGAGACCCACCGCGATCCGCCCCGGGTGGCGGGTGGCGGAACGGAGGGCGAGCCCGGGGTCATCGAGTACGGCACTGCCGAGAATGACCCGGGCGACACCGCCGGACAACAGCTCGTCGATGTCCCCGTCGGTTCGCACTCCCCCACCGGTCTCCACGGGAACCTCCACCGCCGCGACGATGGCCAGCACGGTGCTCCGGTTAACCGGACTGCCGGTTCGGGCTGCGTCCAGATCCACCACGTGGAGCCAGGGGGCACCAGCATCGGCAAAGGAACGGGCCAGAACCAGCGGGTCCCCGTAGTCACTCTGTCGGTCGAAATCCCCCTGGACCAACCGCACTGCCGCGCCGTCCCGGATGTCGATGGCCGGATAAAGGTCCACTATGAATCGGTGCCCGACGGAGCCGGTCGCCTGGTCACCGGGCGGGCCGAGACCCCGGGCCTGGTGTTTGCAACTTCGCGCGCGAAGTTCCCCAGAATGCCGAGCCCGACCGAACCGGACTTCTCGGGGTGGAACTGGGTACCCCAAAGCGAACCCCGCTCCGCCGACGCAGTGATCGGGCCGCCGTAGTCACAGGTGGAGGTGGTGTCGGAGGTCACCTCCGGGGCAAAGGAATGCACGAAGTAGACCCAGGCCGGGTCGGGCGTCCCGGCCAAGAGGCCGGATTCGTGGCCGGCTACCCGGTCGAGCACGTTCCACTGCATCTGGGGGTGTTTGACCCCTCGGGGCAGGGCACGCACCATCCCGGGGAGCACCCCGAGACCCGGCTGGCCGGGATCTTCTTCCGAGCCCTCGTAGAGCAACTGGAACCCTATGCAGATCCCCAAAAAGGGGGTGCCCCGGGCAATGGCATCGAGGGCGGCGGATTCGAGTCCGCTATCACGCAGGGCTCGTGCACACGGCCCGAACGACCCGACTCCGGGCAGCACCACGCCTTCGGCGTCGGCCACCCGGGCGGGGTCACTGACCAGACGAGCGTCGGACCCCACGTGCTGGAGTGCCTTTTCGGCCGAGCGCAGGTTGCCGATGCCGTAGTCGAGGACAGCAATCACGAGTCAGTCGGGCCACCACAACCCAAAAGGCGTGGCCCGGGGGTCACAGGGTCCCCTTGGTGGAAGGAATCCCTGCGCCTTCTTGGCGAACGGCGTCACGCAGGGCGCGTGCCACCCCTTTGAAGGAGGCCTCGATGATGTGGTGGGCGTTCTTCCCGGTGCGAAGGCGGATGTGGAGGGTGATCCCGGCGGCGGTGGCGAACGCCCGCCAGAACTCCTCGGCCAACTGCGGGTCGAACGGTGGGGTGCCCAGGGCGATCACATCCGGGGCGAAGTCGACGTCGTACATGAGGAAGGGACGCCCCGACAGGTCGAGAGCGACCTCGACCAACGCCTCGTCCAGGGGCAGGTTGATCGATCCGAAACGTCGGATGCCGGCCTTGTCTCTCAGGGCCTTGGCCAGAACTTCCCCGAGGGTGATGCCCACGTCTTCCACGGTATGGTGGGCGTCGACCTCAAGGTCCCCCCGGGCCGTCACTGTGAGGTCGAAACCGCCGTGCTTGCCGAGTTGGCTGACCATGTGGTCGAAGAAGGGCAGGCCGGTGGTGACCGCCGAATTCCCGGTGCCATCGATGTCCAAGGTGACCTCGATGGAGGTCTCCTTGGTGGCGCGGCTGATGGACGCGGTCCGATGGGTAGACGTCCCGGTAGTAGTAGTAGTAGTGGTGGTAGTTGTGTCAGTCGGTCTGTTGTCGGTCATCGCAAGCTCTCATTCAGGGCCTCTAAGAATCGGTCGTTCTCGCCGGGTAGGCCGACAGTCACCCGAAGGCACCCGGCGACGCCCGGCCACTCCGAACAGTCTCGCACGAGCACTGACTTGTCGAGAAGGTCGGTCCATACCTGGCGGGCCGATCGCTTCGTGGGCCGGAACAGGATGAAATTGGCTTCAGACGGCCATGTCTCCACCGGCAGTTCGGCCAGTGCGGCGGCGATGCGTCCGCGTTCCTCGGTCAACATGACAACCCGGGTCTCCATCTCGCTGACGTAGCGTAGGGCCAGACGCCCGGCCAGTTGCTTGGCGGCGTCGAGATGGTAGGGAAGCGCCACCAGTTCACACGCCTCCACCACTTCGGGAGTGGCGACCAGGTAGCCGAGTCGGGCACCGGCCATGGACCAGGTTTTCGAGAACGTTCGCACCACCACCGTGCGGGCCGCTCCCGCGGAGGTACCCCGCAAGATATCGAGCGCGCTCGATGGCGCGAACTGGCCGTAGGCCTCGTCCACCACCACCAGGCCCGGTGCCCTGGCGATCACCGATTCGATCACCTCCGGCGGGTCGGCCCGGCCGGTCGGGTTGTTCGGCGAGCACAGGAAGGTGATCACCGGTTGGTGGGCATCGAGCACTCTGGCCACTTCGTCGAGATCGAGACGGAAATCATCGGTCCGACGGCCGGCCGCCACCGTGGTCCCGGTGGTACGGGCGATTTGGCCATGCATGGTGTAAGTGGGCTCGAAGAGCGCCACTGTTCGCCCGGGACCGCCGTAGGCCAGCATCAAGGACTGGAGTACCTCGTTGGAGCCGTTGGCACAGAAGATCTGGGAAAGGTCGACCCCATGGCTTTCGGCCAACGCCTCACGTAGTGCCACCGCTTCGCGATCCGGATACCGGTTGAAGTCGAGGTGCGCCAGTTCGCTCTGGAACGCTTGGAGCCAGGCATCGGGCGGCGGCAGGGGTGATTCATTGGTATTGAGCCGCACCTCGACGTCGACCTGGGGCGAGTGGTAGCCGGTGAGCGCCACCAGGTCGGGACGGACGGCGGGCATGCCGGGAGGTGCGTCGGTGGGCAGGCCGACGGGCAGGCCGACCCCGTCGGCGGTCAGGTCGGCCATCGCAGCCTCACCGAATCGGCGTGGGCGGGCAGGCCTTCGGTCTCGGCCAGGGTCACCACGTGTGGTCCCAACTCGGCCAACCCCTCGTCACTGACCGTCACCGCGTGAATGTGCCGGCGGAAGTCATCGACCCTCAAAGCACTGGCGAATCGGGCAGTGCGGTTGGTGGGCAACACGTGGTTGGGCCCGGCCAGGTAGTCCCCCACACTGGCCGGTGAAGTCGGCCCGAGGAACACCGCCCCGGCCGACCACACCAGGGGCAGCAGCGACGCGGCGTCCTGGGTGAGGATCTCCAGGTGCTCCGGGGCCACGATGTTGGAGATCTTGAATGCCTGTTTGGGCCCGTCCACCAAAACTGCATACCCGCCCGTACCCAGGGTCGCTTCCAGATCCCCCCGCCGCGGCGACGCCTGGACGATGCGATCAACGTGGGCGGTGACGGCATCGGCCACCTCT
The DNA here is from genome assembly GCA_003152015.1 of Acidimicrobiaceae bacterium. GTDB lineage: Bacteria > Actinomycetota > Acidimicrobiia > Acidimicrobiales > RAAP-2 > DASZIT01. The sequence goes on from PLZF01000021.1 coordinate 7,516, forward strand.
TCGGACCAGGTGATGAGCCAGGCCAGGCCGTCAGGCCCATGTTCGGCCTGCACCACCAGGTCAATGGCGGCGAGCTCGGGAGGTGTATCGGGGCCGGCGATGACCACCACCTCTGACGGACCGGCAAAGGCGGAAGCCACTCCCACCACGCCGGACACCTGCCGCTTGGCCTCGGCCACGTAGCGGTTCCCGGGCCCGACGATCACGTCGACCGGAGCAATCGATTCGGTCCCGTACGCCATGGCCGCAATGGCCTGGGCCCCACCTACCCGATAGACCTCATCGACACCGGCCACCGCCGCGGCCGCCAGGGTGGCGTCGTCGACGGAGCCGTCGGGACCGGGGGGCACGCAAAGCATCACCTCTTCGACTCCGGCCACCCGGGCCGGAATGGCACACATGAGAACGGTGGAGGGGTATCGGGCCCTTCCTCCCGGGGCGTAACAACCGGCCCGGGTCACCGGGCGGGTGAGGTGGGTGACGGTGATCCCGGCCGATTCGAAATCGTCGGTCTCCGCCGATGCCGCCTCATGGGCGTGGTAGGCGAGAATCCGGTCGTGAGCGACATCGAGGGCGTCCTGTAGGGCGGCCGGGATACGGTCCAAGGCCGCTTTTACCTCGGACGTTGGCACCCTCAACTCGTCGAGCACGACTCCGTCGAACTTTTGGGTGAAGTCCCGCAGCGCACTGTCTCCATGGGCCCGGACCTCGGCGATGATGGCGGCCACCGCCTCGGCAGAACGCTCCTGTTCGTCAACCGGGCGCGGGAGCGCTTCGCGCAGTTCACTGCGGTTTCCGGTAAACCCGCGAAAGTCGAGACGACTGAGCAACATGGTCTGTCGATGCTACCCGGGCCGGTTCGGATCCACTGTCGTCGGCAGGTGGCCAGCCGGAGAGAGTAGTTCCCTGTGCGATCGACTCCGCAGGTGCCATGATCGTCTCATGGCCGCCAGCACCGCAGAACTCTCATCCCTCGCTACCGCCCTCGAGGATCTGACCCGACGGGTAACGGCCCACGCCGATGCGGCCCACGGCGCCAAAGAGGATGAGATGGCCAAGGAGCTATTCGCCATCGAACGCTCCCTGATGGGGGCCAGCCGCCGGCTCACACGGCTGACCTCGGCGATGCGTCAGCCCGGAGCACCATCCCGGAAGCGACGCTGAGAGCCATTCCGGAGCCGATCCTCGGCGTGGCCGACCCGGGGATGTCCGAGCGTGGCATGTAGTTGGTGTTCCAACTATCGTATGTCCAATGAATAGATCGGCGGGAGCCCCGTCCGGGCCCGAAGACACCTTCGAACTGCACCGACCCACCCACCCGGTGAGATTCATCAGTGCCGCCAGCCTGTTCGACGGTCACGATGCCGCCATCAACATCATGAGGCGCCTTCTCCAGACCCAAGGGGCCGAAGTGGTCCACCTCGGGCACAACCGCTCGGTCGACGAGGTGGTGGCGGCGGCGGTGGCCGAAGATGTTCAGGGTGTCGCCATCAGCTCCTATCAGGGAGGGCATCTCGAGTACTTCCGCTATGTGGTGGACAGGCTCCGCCAAGAAGGACGCGGCGATATACAGATCTACGGCGGTGGCGGTGGCGTCATCATTCCTTCGGAAATCGCCCAACTCGAGGAGTACGGCGTGCGCCGCATCTTCTCGCCGGTGGATGGCCAACGACTCGGCCTGGAGAGGATGATCAATGTCCTCATCGAGGAGTGCGATATCGACCTGGCCTCCCACCAGCCATCAACCCTCGATGAGTTGCTTCTGGGCAACGTCGCCGACCTGGCCCGGGTGATCACCGGGATCGAAGCTGGCTCGTTGGCGCCGGAGATAACCGACGGACTGGACCGAGCGGCACGGAAGCGGTCGGTCCCAGTGCTCGGGATCACCGGGACGGGCGGATCGGGCAAGTCCTCGCTGACTGATGAACTGATCCGTCGATTCCGGCTCGACCAAGGCGACAAACTGCGCATCGCCGTGTTGGCCGTGGACCCCACCAGGCGGAGAAGCGGGGGTGCGCTTCTCGGTGATCGGATCCGGATGAATGCCATCGACACCCCACAGGTGTTCTTCCGCTCCCTGGCCACCCGAGGGAGCGCGTCAGAAATCCCCTCCCCCGTCCCTTCGGCCATCGATGCCTGTCGGGCCGCCGGATTCGATCTCATCATTGTGGAAACCCCGGGCATCGGACAGGGAGACGCCGCGGTGGTGGATATCTCGGACGTATCCCTGTACGTCATGACGCCCGAATACGGGGCCCCCTCCCAGTTGGAGAAGATCGACATGTTGGACCTCGCCGACGTAGTGGCGATCAACAAGTTCGATCGCCGGGGAGCCGACGATGCACTGCGGGCCGTCCGTCGCCAGTGGACACGCAATCGCTCCGGAGGGTTGTCTTCGGGCGGTCCCGACTCTGGGGAACCTCCTGTGTTCGGCACCATCGCGTCACGCTTCAACGACCAGGGGACCACGGCGCTCTACCAACACCTGCGCGACGCGTTGGCCGGGCACGGCCTCCCCGTGTTCGGGACCCAGCTGCCGACCGTGGACGTCCGCGCGTCCCTGGCCGGTTCCGCCATCGTGCCGGCCGAGCGAACCCGTTACCTCTCCGAGATCACCGAGACGGTACGCGACTATCACGCCGCCACCGAGCAACAAGCCGGCATTGCCCGCCGGATACAACAACTGGAAGACGTCGTCGAGTTAGTGGCATCCCACGGTCGAGTATCCGACGCTCCGGGGCAGGGTGGGATTCCCGAGGTGCTCGACGCGTTGATGGTCGAGAGCACCGATGCCCTCGAACCGGCCAACCGGGTTCTGTTGGACGAGTTGTCCACTCTTCGGGAACAGTTCGATGGGGACGACATGATCGTCCCGGCTGCTGATGGCACTCAGACCGTTCCCCTCTCGACCACCTCCCTGTCCGGTACCCGTGTCCCCAGGGTGGCTGTCCCCCGTGGCACCGATCAGGGGGATCTCCTTCGGTGGCTGCGGGCAGAGCACCTTCCCGGCCATTTCCCGTTCACCGCCGGCGTCTTCCCGCTCAAGCGCGAGAACGAAGACCCGGCCCGCATGTTCGCGGGCGAAGGCGATGCATTCCGCACCAATCGCCGGTTCCACCTTCTGGCCGCCGACCAACCGGCGACTCGGTTGTCCACCGCCTTCGACTCGGTGACCCTGTACGGGCGCGACCCGAATACCCAACCCGACGTCTATGGAAAGGTCGGGACTTCGGGAGTTTCCATCGCCACGCTCGACGACATGAAGGTCCTCTACGCGGGCTTCGATCTGTGCGATCCGGCCACTTCGGTGTCCATGACCATCAATGGACCGGCCCCGACGATTTTGGCCATGTATCTCAACACTGCCATCGACCAGCGGCTGGAACGGTTCGAAGAAGACCACGGGCGCCCCCCGACCGACTCTGAGGCCGAGGACTTACGCCAGTGGGTCCTTCGTACGGTTCGTGGCACCGTGCAGGCCGACATCCTCAAAGAGGATCAGGGCCAGAACACCTGCATCTTCTCCACTGAGTTCTCGCTGGGCGTCATGGCCGACATCCAGGAGTTTTTCGTCGACAACGCAGTGCGGAACTTCTACTCCGTATCAATTTCCGGCTATCACATCGCCGAAGCCGGGGCTAACCCCATCACCCAATTGGCGTTTACCCTGGCCAATGGTTTCACCTATGTGGAATCGTATCTGGCCCGTGGTCTGGCCATTGACGACTTTGCCCCCAACTTGTCGTTCTTCTTCTCGAACGGGATGGATCCTGAGTACACGGTGATCGGCCGGGTGGCCCGCCGCATCTGGGCGGTGGCCATGCGCGATCGCTATGGGGCCAACGAGCGATCCCAGAAGCTGAAGTACCACGTCCAGACTTCAGGGCGTTCCCTCCACGCCCAGGAAATGGCCTTCAACGACATCCGGACCACCCTGCAGGCACTGTGCGCCATCTACGACAACGCCAACAGCCTGCACACCAACGCTTACGACGAGGCGGTCACCACACCCTCGACGGAATCGGTACGCCGGGCCCTCGCCATCCAGCTCATCATCACCCAAGAGTGGGGCTTGTCCGCCAACGAGAATCCACTCCAGGGCAGCTTCATCGTGGAGGAGCTCACCGACCTGCTGGAGGCCGCGGTGCTCGCCGAACTCGACAACCTCTCCGAGCGAGGGGGCGTTCTCGGTGCCATGGAGACCGGGTACCAGCGAGGCCGGATCCAAGATGACTCGATGGTCTACGAACATCGCAAGCACGACGGCACGCTCCCGATCGTCGGCGTCAACACCTTCATCGCCGATTCCGGTTCCGAGACGCCTGCATCCCTCGAGCTCGCCCGGGCTACTTCAGAGGAGAAAGAGAGTCAGATCAAGCGGTTGGCTGACTTCCATCGACGGCACACCGCCGACGCTGCCACCGCCCTGGCCGATCTGCGCGATGCGGCGTTGCGCGGAGACAACATCTTCGAGACCCTCATGCGCACAGTACGCAGCGCCTCGTTGGGTCAGATCACCCAGACCCTCTTTGAGGTCGGCGGTATCTACCGAAGGAACGTCTAGCGGCCGATCCCGCAGAGCGGGGAGCGGCCACGGAACACCTGAGCCATCTTGTCGGCTCTTTTCATGTACTGCCTGTGAAGAGGCCTCTATCTCCAGGACTCCATCACACCAGGAGGACGGATGAAGGCGGCGGAAATCACCTGAAGCAGCAGCAAAGGCGCCCCGGAGGGCGCCTTTGCGCGAGCGGGCCGGGCGGCGGGGCCCGAACACCGCTCCACGGAACCAGGTGGCGGGAACCGGTTCCGAGTACCTAATACAACATCATGTGGCGACCTTTGTTCCAGTCCGGGCTCCAATTGTCCGGAACTTCTCCGATTGGTCAGAATTGTCCTTGTCGTTTCAACGATGCGGTCATCTGTGGGTCAGCGTGCCCGGGTCAAGGGGAGCCTCCCGTCACGCTGGGGCAGAAATCAGCCAGCCCGCATTCGCCACACCGTGGCGACCGGGCCACGCAGGTGCGGCGGCCGTGCAAGATCAATCGAAGGCTGAATGCTCCATGTTCGCGCCTCGGAATCAGCCGATTCAGCTCCAATTCCACTTTCACCGGATCGGTCTCGGTGGTCAGCCCCAACCGAAGGGCAAGCCGGCCCACGTGGGTGTCGACGGGGAGGCCGGGAAGTTCGAATGCCACGCTTCGCACCACATTGGCGGTCTTGCGGCCGACTCCGGGCAGTGTGACCAGGTCCTCCCGACGAGTGGGGACTTCTCCGCCGAAGCGGCCCCCCACCGCTTGCGCCATTCCGATCAGATTCCGGGCTTTGGACCTGAAGAACCCGGTGGAGTGGATGATCTCCTCCATTTCATCGGGATCCGCCGCGGCCAGAGATGGGGCATCGGGATACCGTGCGAAGAGAATCGGCGTCACCATGTTGACCCGCTCGTCCGTGCACTGGGCGGAGAGGATGGTGGCGACGAGAAGCTGAAATGGGCCGGCATGGTCAAGGGCACACAGTTCGTCGGCAGATCCGGGGAACTCAGCGCCAAGACGGAGATTGACCTCTCGGGCACGGCCAGCGGGAGTTCGAGGTCGAGCCACCTCGAGGAGACTACCGGTAGCGTCACCACCATGAATGGGGTGCTCCTGACCGCGATTCACCAACTCGACGCCGACTCACGTGCCCATATTGCTCATCTCGCCGAGTCGGCTGCGGCCGCGGATGGCTACGACGCTCTCAGCGAGCACAAGCGGTTGGAACTCACCCTCGCGATGCATCGCTCGACAGATGCATCTATTCCAAGAGGGCCGGCGGCCGGGTTGGCCGGGTCGGCCGGGTCGGCTGGGTCGGAGGGTGATGGTGGTGACGCCGGTGTTGACAGACGCCACCAGTTCGCCGCGGTATTCGCCTGTTTGGGCGATAAGGCTGAACCGGTGGGATACGCCCAGGTGAATTCCGCCGGCACCAACGGAGGGTTCGGCGTGGAGCTGGTGGTGCATCCGCACTATCGGGATCCGGCCCTCGGGATCGCCGACGCACTGCTCGGGACCGCACTCAGCGAAGCCGACCGTCTCCGCGACAGTGGCGCGGGTGCCGGTGAGGACACGGTGAGGTACTGGGCATCCCACGCCAGCCAGCGTTCTGACGCATTGGCCGCATCCCACGGTCTGCGCCCGGAACGGGACCTCATCCAGATGCGCCGGCCCCTCCCCGTCGAGGATGGGCCGCGGGACATTGCGACTCGACCGTTCGTACCCGGGATAGACGAGGATGCCTGGTTGTACGCAAACAATCGAGCCTTTGCCGCCCATCCCGAGCAGGGAAACTGGACCCTCGCCACCTTGCTCGAACGGGAAGCCGAACCGTGGTTCGATCCGGCCGGCCTTTTGCTCTACGAAGAACAGGGTCGATTGGTGGCCTCTTGCTGGACAAAGGTCCACGCCCACACGTCTCCACCCATGGGCGAGATCTACGTGATCTCTGTCGACCCGGATTTTCAGGGGCGCGGATTGGGTAGGGCACTGACGCTCGCGGGTCTCGACAGCCTGGCCGACGCCGGTCTACGGGTCGGGATGCTCTACGTCGATGGTGGCAATTCTGCCCTGTCCCTGTATCGGTCGATGGGCTTTACTGAGGACCACACCGATAGGGCATACGTGGGTTCAGTCGGTTCGGTGGGTTTATCGGGCTCGATCGACCTGGAAAGGTCGATCGGTTGACGTGAATGAGACAGAGTGCGGCCGCGGCCTAATTCAGGGACCGCCGCCGACGAAGTGGCCGATCGCAAAGGTCACCGCGGCAGCTACGCCCGAGATCAACAACTGCCTGGTGGCCGACCACAGCCAGAATCGCCCAGTGAAATAGGCGAGTGCCGAACCCACCCCAAAGGCACTCACTGCTCCCAGAATGACCGACCACCACATCGCCAATGCTCCATGCGTGATCAGCCAGGGAAGGAGCGGGATGAACGCTCCGATGGCGAACATCACGAATGACGACGCGGCTGCCTGAAATGGATTCCCCGTCTCCTCAGGATTGATGCCGAGTTCCTCACGGGCGTGCGTTTCCAAGGCAACTTCAGGATCGCGCATCATCTTCTCGGACAGTTCTTCCGCCATGCCCGAATCGAGGCCGCGGCTCTTGTAGATGGCTGCGAGTTCGCGACGTTCGTCCTCGGGCTCGTGCCGGATGGCCTCCCGTTCGACGTCGAGCTCTCTCTCCATCAGCTCGGACTGCGCCCGCATCGACACATACTCCCCCGCTGACATCGAGAAAGCCCCTCCGACCAAGCCGGCCAATCCCGCCAGCCGAACGGCCCCGGCAGAGGAATTGGCTCCGGCCATCCCCAGGATGAGAGCGACATTGGAGACAATACCGTCGCTGACGCCAAATACAGCTGCCCGGGCACCTCCGCCATGCAAGTTCCGGTGATTGTGCCGTTGGTCCACTCAGGAAGCGTAGCGATGCCAGGCGGTGAGGATGAACTGAACTTTTCGCGTAGGACCGCCTGCGTGAATGAGGCCCTGTGTGAATCGGTCGCCCTCCCTCGATGAGGTGGTAATGCCCATGTCAGATCCCATACACTCCATCTATGGCAACCACCGTGCATAGTATTGACACATTTCACGAACTGATTGGGCAGCATCTGGGCTACAGCGAGTGGCACCGGATCGATCAAGAGCAGGTGAATCTCTTCGCCGACGCCACCGGCGACCACCAGTGGATCCACGTCGACCCCGAACGGGCCAAAGCCGGTCCGTTCGGCGGTGCCATCGCTCACGGGTACCTGACCCTGTCGCTCGCCCCTGTGTTGTTGGGCGAGGTCCTCGTTGTCGAGGGAATATCGTTCGGGGTCAACTACGGCTGCAACAAGGTGCGATTTCCCTCGCCCGTCCCGGTTGGGAGCAATCTCCGGATGGGGGTCGGGGTGGAATCGGTCGAGGATGTCAAGGGTGGCGTCCAGGTCGCACTCGGCCTGACGTTTGAGACGGAGGGTTCCACCAAGCCCAGTTGCGTGGCTGAGGTGGTCTACCGCTACTTCCACTGACCGGGACAACCCTGTTCAGGCACCCTTTGGGAGTGCGCTCACACAATTGGAGCGATTACTCCTAGAATCGTGCTCGTGGAGATTCGCGTCGAAGAACTGTCGGCTGATGCAGGGGTGTCAGTCGACACCATTCGGTATTACCAGAGCAAGGGTCTGCTTGATCCGCCCCGGCGAGAGGGTCGGGTGGCCTGGTACAACCCGGACCACCTTGCCCGCATCGCCCGGATCCGTTCGCTTCAAGAACGTGGCTTCACGCTGGCCACCATCGTCAGGTTGCTCAACGGTGACCTCGACGCCGCCGATGAGGCCCTCGTTGAAACACTGACGGGAGAAATGAATGGAGAAACAGAAACGAGCATCGCGCCCCTTTCCCCATCGGAGACATCCGAACCGGAACTGTTCACCCTGTCCGAATTGGCAGAGCAGACCGGGGTGCCGCTCGTACTTCTCAAGGCACTCGAAGCCGAGGAACTGCTCATCCCTCGTCGGGTGGGATCGGTCGAACGGTATACCCATCAAGATGTCGAATCGACAGGAGCGGCCCTGCTTCTGTTGGAATGGGGGCTTCCCCTTTCAGAGCTCCTCGACCTCTCACGACGCCACCATTCCGCCACCGTCGAGGTGGCCCGCTCCGCAGTCGAAATGTTTTCCACCCACGTCAGGGGGAAGTTGCGGGAACACCAGGTCGCCGGTGTCGATGGGGTCGGTGTCGATGGGTCTGACGACGAGAACGCCGCCCAACTGGTGGAAGCCTTCACTGTGCTGTTGCCGGCGGTTACGACGCTTGTCGAGCATCACTTCACCCGAACCCTCTTGAAGGCGGCATTCGACCACATCGAACAGGTCGGATCGGATGTTGAGCGCCAGGCCGTGTGGGAACAGGTAAACCAGACAGTGGCGCCGGCAGAGACAGTGTCGTCGGCAGAGACAGTGTCGTCGGCAGAGACAGTGTCTTCCTGATGGCACAGGACCAGAGTCTCGAACAAGCCGAGACCAGGACCGCATTCAACGCGGCAGCCCGCGCCGCGGAAGCCGATCTCCCTTCCGGTGATGAGAAAACCGAGCTGGTCCGCACCATGTTCGACACCATCGCCCCTCGTTATGACCTGGTCAACCGTCTGATGACCTTCGGCTTGGACGTCAGCTGGCGCAAGCATTCAGCCCGTGCCCTTGGGCTTCCCGCCGGATCATCAGTGCTCGACCTCGCCTGTGGAACGGGAGACTTCCTGAAGATCCTCAGCCGAGCCGGACTCCGACCGTTTGGGATGGACCTGTCATGGGGGATGCTGGCCGCCAACCGAACTGGGGCCCCACTGGCGCAAGCCAATGCCGCCGCCCTTCCCGTGGCCACCGGTGCGGTGGACGGTATTACCTGCGGATACGCACTCCGGAACTTCACCGAACTCGTTCCGGTCTTTGAGGAGTTCAGCCGGGTCATACGTCCGGGGGGCCGGCTCTGCATCCTCGAAGTGGCTGAACCTGAACATGGGCTGCTGCGGATCGGAGACCGCATCTGGTTTCGCCGAGTGGTTCCGGTCATAGGCGGCATCCTGTCCGATGGCGCCGCCTACCGGTACCTTCCCCGGTCGACTGCCTACCTCCCACCCACCGACGAGTTGCGGTCGATGCTCAACCACGCCGGCTTCTCATCAGTCAACCGGCGTGCCCTCTCCGGGGGCCTCAGCCAGCTATTGACCGCCACTCGACGGGGTCAACCATGACCGGTCCGATGTCGCTCACTGCCGTGCGCCGTCGTCTTCCCCCGGGGCCGGCACTCGACCCCTATGCCCTGGCCGGACCCACCGGGATCGTATTCGACACCGGCGATCGACTCCTGGTGGGCATCGGTTCGGCTCTCACCATTCCCCTGGGTGCCGGACTCAACTCCACACCGGATCTCGACCGGGCCCGACGGACCCTGGCTGCCATCCGCTGCGACGATCAGGCGGTCGGGGCCGGGTCGGCGGTCATGGCGTTCGGGGCGCTCCCCTTCGACCGGTCCGAGCCCACTTCCCTGGTCATCCCCGAAGTCATCTACGACCGTCGTTCGAATGGGGACGAGTGGGTCACCGCGATTGGTGGGGCAATCACCGACCACCCTCGAGACACCTTGCTGGCTTGCCGACACAAGGCTCCGGCTCGGTCCTCCGCCACCGAGCATCCCATCGAAGGCGGAGCCGTTGACGGTGCGGAGGGCGGTGCGGTAGTCGAACCCTTATCCTCCGATGCCGATTTCCTCAATATCGTCGGCCAAGCCGTGGCCTCGATCGATCGCGGAGAGTTGACCAAGGTGGTGCTCTCCCGGCAGGTCGACGTTCACCTCGGACGACCGATCAACCTCCCAGCCCTCCTCCAGCGTTGGCGGGCCATGGAACCCAACTGCACGGTGTTCTCGATGCCGACCCCCACAGGACAGTACGTCGGGGCCAGCCCGGAACTGTTGATCGAACGCCGGGATGACCAGGTGCACAGCCGGCCGCTGGCCGGGAGTACCGGTCAGATGTCCGATCACGACACGGCCGAATTCCGTTCGTCGGACAAGGAGACCCTCGAGCATCGTCTGGTCGCCGAGGCGATTGGCGACGCGCTCTCCCCTCTCTGTGCAGTCCTGGATCTCCCCCCGGGACCGGATCTGGTCCGTCTGCACAACATCATCCATCTGGGAACAGTCATCCGCGGGAAGCTCCGCCGGCGTCCGACCGATGACAATCCGGATGGCGATCTCCCCACCGCTCTCGACCTGGTGGCCGCACTCCACCCCACACCGGCGGTCGGAGGCGTTCCGACAAACCGTGCCATCGACACCATCGGCAGGCTCGAATCCGAGGTTCGGGGGTCGTACGCTGGGCCGGTCGGGTACGTCGACGGTAACGGCGACGGGCAGTGGGTCGTGGGCATCCGAGCTGCCACCCTGAACGGATCGACGGCCAGATTGGCGGCAGGCGTGGGGATCGTCGATGGCTCCGAGCCCCAGGCCGAACTCACGGAGACATTGCTCAAGTTCACCGCGGTGTTCGATGCGTTGGTGCCGGGAGTGTCATTCTCGACAGTGCCTCAACGGCAGAAGGCACCTGCCGTCCCGTAACTGATCGCCCGCTTCACCCGTGCAGTCCGCACACCGTAGGTTCTGGAACCGGCGACCCTTGGCCTACTCCGTCGACAGGGATTCCGCCCTTCGATCGGTCATGGCAATGATCTCCGCCAAGCGGATCGAAGCGTCCCGGGCCACGAAATGTCCGACACCCGGGATCTGGAACAGCTCTGCGTCGGGAATGGCGGCGGCGAGGCTGCGGGCGGCATGCGGTGGCACCACGACGTCCCACGTCCCGACAACCACCGACGTAGGAACATCGATCTTCGCCAACGAAGAGGTGACCGCGGAGAGTTCTTCGAGCAGGGCCCGTTGCTCACGCATGAAGGTGCGCCTGTCTCTCCCCCATGCTCCCCGCCAACCTCCAGGCATCATTTCGTTGGGAAGGGAGACCGCCACAGAGGAACGTAGCCTCGTTGTCCGCTTCGCCCGGGGCAGGTTCCGACCGGGCTCCGGCGCCGAGGCCGCCTCCGGCTCGGGCTCGGGCTCCACATGTTTTCTCGACGACGCGGCCCGGTGTCGCGGGTCAATCCCCTTCGCCAGTCCCCTGATCTGCGGGAGCACCACCCCAATGCCGGTCAGCGCCGCCACGGTAAGGATGTCGCCGATCCCGGGCACCACCAGGAGCCGATCTAACCCATTAACGCTGTCAGGCGTCCCCACCGCTCCCACCAGTACAAGACTCCGGACCATCTCCGGGTGGCGTAGAGCCAAGAGGACCGCCACCCCACCCGACCAGCTGTGACCCACCACGGTTGCCGGCGCCGCGCCGTGAAAACGCAGATACTCGGCCACGGCGTCGGTGTTCTCCGCCATGCCCATGGCCTCCCCTACCGTGTCGCCATATCCCGGGCGGTCCGGAGCCAACACCCGAAACTGCGAAGTCAGGTGGTCGATCAGAGGAGCCCACGACGCCTTGCTCCCGGGTTGCCCGTGCAGCAGCACCACCGGGGCACCGGATCCCGTGTCAATGGTCGCCAGCATCGGATCCTCCCCTCGGCGAATCATTCCGAGAACGTCCGGTTGGCACCGAGCGCGGGTCGGGCAGTCCCTCGCCCATGCCCACACCATCTCCACGCGGAGCGATCGGTCCCAAACCGTACGAGGGAAGAACCACTTCGAAGGTGGCACCTTTCCCCACCTCAGTATCCACTGTCACCTGCCCCCCGAGTGCACGGGCCACCGCAGCCACAATGAACAGGCCGAGTCCCGATCCTCCGTCCGAACGAGCGGCATTGCCCCGGTAGAAACGGTCGAAGATGCGGCTGGCCTGTTCCGCGTCCATGCCCGGGCCCCGATCTTTGACCTGCAGGACCGCTCGCCCACCGCGATTCGCCACCGTCACCTCCACAGGAGTGCCGGCCGGGGTATGCACCAGTACATTGGCGAGGAGATTGTGAATCAACTGCCTCAGGCGCTGCTCGTCGCCGGCCACCGGAACCGGTGCGGGGGCAACCACGGTGATGGATCGACTCCCATCCATGGCCCGAGCATCCGTGGCGGCATCGATGACCAGGGGCACCATGTCGATCCGCACGCGTTGGGGTTCGGGGCCCTCACCCAACCGCGCCAAGGTAAGGAGATCCTCCACGAGCACACCCATCCGCGCCGCCTCACTCTCAATCCGGGCCAGCGCCCGTTCCCGGTCTTCTTCCCCGGTCAATGCATCCTTCGCCAGGAGCTCGGCATACCCCCGGATCGAGGTCAAGGGAGTCCGCAGCTCATGGGACGCGTCGGCCAGAAACCGTCGCAACCGATCCTCGGACTTGGTCCGTTGGGCGAACGCCGCTTCAATTTGCGAAAGCATGCCATTCAAGGCCCGACCCAATCTGCCGATTTCTGTCTCAGGGTCAGAGGGCTCCACCCGACGGGTGAGGTCTCCGGCGGCAATTGCATCGGCCTCCTTCGTCATGTCCTCGAGCGGACGCAGGCCACGGCGGGCCAACAGCGTCATCAGCACCAACAGCGCGGTGACCACACTGAGGGACACGGCTAGTTCGATGTTTCTCAACGAGGCGAGGGTGGCGTTGACCGAGTCGAGCCTGGTCGCCACCACCAGCGTGCCACCTGGCAGAGCCGACGCCTGCAGCCGGTACTCAGGACCATGCGCGGGATCGGAGGTCACGTTGATCGAATTGACGGCGGGGTGATAGCTCCCGTGGGACTTCGCCTGCTGTTGCACCGACAGGGTCGGTTGCACTGGTAGGCGGGCCGGGAGCCGAGGCGCCGGGTCGGACGAAGTGATGGTGCCCGATGGTCGGGAGACGGTGACCTTGCCGTCGGCATTGAGGATCTCCACGTAGACATCGGGGCTCACCCGTGTCTGGATCTCCCCGCGATTGACCTGGATCCCCCGCGTGTCGGCGCGGAGCACGAAGTCCTCGACCAACTCGTGGGCCACATTCAACTGGTCATCGACCCGCCCGTAGAGATAGGAGTGCAGTGAGTTGAGAGTGATGATGTCCACGGCGGCGAGCCCCAGTACCACCAGAATGATCATGGAGGCAACCATTCGGCGCCTGAGGGTCATGGTGTAGCCGCGCAGACAACCTTGCCGCCTGCGTGCTGATTCATCCTCGCGGCTCTCGCAGGCTGTAGCCCACCCGCCGGATGGTGTGCACCAACGGGGGATCGTAGCAATCGACCTTCTTGCGTAGATAGGAGATGTACGTCTCGACGATATTGGGGTCGCCTTCGAAGTCGTAGTCCCACACGGCGTCGAGAATCTCCGACTTCGACAACACGCGCCGGGAATTGACCAGTAGGTACCAGAGGAGGCTGAACTCGGTGGCGGTGAGTTCAATGAGCTCCCCGGCCCGCCATACTTCGTGGGTCTGGTCGTCCATAACCAGATCGGCGAAGCGCCGGCGGTGGTCGATCTCGGTCGACTCCGACCGGGATCGGCGCAGGACCGCACGGATGCGCGCCACCAACTCGTCGAGGCTGAACGGCTTGGTGACGTAGTCGTCACCAAGTTCCAATCCGGCCACCTTGTCACCCACGGTGTCGCGGGCGGTAAGGAACAGAACGGGGGTGACCACGCCAGCCGATCGAAGCAGGCGGCATACTTCGGTCCCCTCGATATCGGGAAGCATGACGTCCAGCACAATCAGATCGTGCCCCCCCGATCCCGCCATGGTCACGGCCTGGGCACCGGTGCAGGCGACCTCGATGGCGAACCCCTCGAAACCCAGGGCGGCGGCGAGGACATCAGTGATGTAGGGCTCATCATCGACGATGAGGATGCGACCGGAGCCGGGAACCGGCCGCTTTTCACCCACCGGCCGTCCGTGACTTCCGGCGGAAGACGTGCACGACGCGTTGAATCCCCCACCAGGTCACCAGGCCAAGCGCCTCCACCACGATGATCATCGACATCTTGGATTCGCCTTCTGTCCGGTCGACGAACCGTATGGGGACCTCCACGATCGGGGCACCGGCCCTTTTGGCCTGATAGGTCATCTCGATCTGGAACCCGTACCCTTCGGCCCGAATGTTGTCGAGGGCGATCCGGTTGAGCACGGAAGCGGAATAGGCCCGGAATCCGGAGGTGGAGTCGGTGACCCCCAACCCGAGAAGAGTGGAGGCGTACACATTCCCTCCCCGGGACAGGAGACGCCGGTGCCACGCCCAATTGGGAATCGACCCCCCGGGTACGTATCTCGAACCGACGACCAGCTCGAAACCCTTACCGAGCGGAGCCACCAGGTCGGGAAGGGCATCAGGGTCATGGGAAAGATCGGCGTCCATCTCTATGCAGACATCGAACCCGCGGTCCAGGCCCCACCGGAAACCGGCACGATACGCACTCCCGAGACCGGACTTCTCGGTTCTCCGGAGGAGTTCGATGTTGCCGATCTCCGTTCCCACCTTCTCGGCTATATCCCCCGTCCCGTCAGGGCTGCCGTCATCAACAACCAGCACGGTGGCGTCGGGAAGTGCCCCACGGACCCTCCGGAGCACTCGGTCGATGTTCTCGGATTCGTTATAGGTGGGAATGACGACCAAAACTTGCACGGGCGCAGTTTACGGGATCGGCCTGCGACCACCGTGCCCGGGGTCTTCCGAATGCTCGTTCCCATTGACGCCCGAGCTCGTGAGGGGTCCGGATACGGCCGAGACATCGGAATTGATCGCCTCGGCGTCATCACTTCCCCCCTGGGTCGGTCGGGTCTGGGCCCACACCTCCGCGCTGATCACCTGAATGGCTCCGCCCACCGGAATTGCCACCAGAGCACCTGCCAATGCACCGAGGGCAGAGCCGAATGCGCCTCCGAGGTTGGCTCCCACCAACACAGAGAGCAGCACCAGGAGGGGATTCATGCGGACCGTCTTGCTCATGACGACCGGGTAGAGGAAGTGATTCTCGATCAGCTGGAACCCGACGAATACCACCACCATCACCACGGCCGCGGTCGGAGAGTGCAAGAGGGAGATGATCACGCTGGGCACGCCGGCGATCAAACCCCCTACCAGGGGGACCATCGCCACCAGGGCAACCCACAATCCGATGAGTAGGGCAAAGGGCACCCCGAGGATGGCCAGGGTGACAAAGACCACGGCTCCGAAGAGCAGCGACAACGCCATGGTGCCCAGCACGTAGGACGTTACCGAGCGGGACACCCGGGTAGCCACCTCTTCGACTGTACGGCGCCTCTTGGCCGGAAGAGCACCGAGGAGCGCTTTCCGCAACTTCGGCGCCTCGATGAGCATAAAAAGTGACAAAAAGGCGATGGTGGTGAGGGCGAGCATGGTGGAGAAGACGGCTTTGCCCAGATTGGCTCCCACGTTGAGTGCGGGCTTGCCCAATTTCTGGGCGGTGGTCTGTAGTTTGGGGGCGTTCTTTTGAACCCAGGTGAGCAGGTGGAAGTGCTGCAAGGTATGAGCCAGCCGGCCGTGCCCCTTCTCGAGCTGATCGACCATGGACGGCAGCCGGGTGGCGAAGTGGGACAAGGAGTTCACCAGCGGGTATCCGAACAAGCCCAACAGACCGATGAATACGACGAGGGCGGCGAAGAAGACGATGCCGACCGCTGGGGCCCGGCGCAACCGGTGACGCTGGAGAAATCCGACCGCCGGGTCGAGTACCAGGGCGATGAACGCCGCGATCAACACCCAGAGAATGATCTGCCGAAGACGGCCGAGCAGGCTGTAGGCCGTCCAGGTGATGATGACCACAGCGTCGATGGTGAGAATGGTCCGAAGAGGGACACCCTTGGCCGAAGCCGCGGCGAACAGACGGTCCAAGCGCGGTCCCTTGTCACCCGCCGACTCGTCTTCGCCTCCGGCCACCGGGTCGGTCATGGCCCCAGCATGTCAGGTCGGTATGCCCTTGGCGTGTCAAAATGAGGGGGATGGTCGCCGATACGGGTCAGGAACCAGACCCGAAACCCGGGTCCGACAGAATGCCGACCGAACTACCGACAGAACTGCCGACAGAACTGCCAACGTCATCGACGACGGGCCTGCCGAAGGGGCATCAACGTTGGTGGCACCGGGGACCCTTCGTTCGCCGGGAAGTGCGCATCAGTGTCGGTATCGTGGTCATTTTTCTCTTCTTCTTCTATGTGGCGTTGCCACTCCTGGCCAGCCACCGTGCGGAGGTCGAGTCGCTCGGGCACATTCACTTCCAGTACGTCGCCCTCGGACTCATCCTCCAAATCGGCGCGTTGGCTGCGTATACCGAGCTCACCCACGCGGTTCTGCCTCCGCACGGGCCCCGTCGATTCCGGCTGTTCCGGATCAACCTGTCATCCTTGGCCCTCAACCACGTGTCGCCGGGCGGGGGCGCTCCGGGGGCGGCACTCTGGTACCGACTGGCCACCCAGTCGGGAGTGAGCAGCGGGGATTCGGGATTCGCCCTCGCCACGCAGGGGATCGGCTCCGCCGTCGTGCTCAACGTGTTGTTCTGGTTGGGTCTGGTGGCGTTTCTGGTCGTCCACGGTTTCCACCCCCCCACCGGTCACCATGGCGGTCAGTACATCTCGGGATCGACCCTGGTGACCGTGGCCGCCGCACTGGGGGTCATCCTGATGGCCGCGTTCGGTGGCCTCTTCTATCTGCTCACCCGGGGTCAGGATCGGGCCAACAGGTTGGTTGTACGAATTGCCACCCGGCTCCGTTTTCGCCATCCGGATCGCATCGCCGCGTCGGTCGAACGGGTGGCCGAGCGACTCGCCCTTCTCTTCGACGACCGACCGCTCCTGTACCGTGCCATGGGGTGGGCCACCGCCAATTGGTTGCTCGACGCTGCGTCCCTTTGGGTTTTTGTGGGCGCCTTCGGACACTTCATCTCTCCGGTGGACCTGATGGTGGCGTACGGGCTGGCCAATATCCTGGCCGCCATTCCGATCACGCCGGGTGGCCTCGGCATCGTCGAGTTCGTGCTGGTATCGATGATTACCGGCTTCGGCCCCTCCGCCGACCAGGCACTTTCGGCGGTACTGGCCTATCGGGCTGTCAACTTCTGGCTACCCATCCCGTTCGGGGGTCTTGCCTACGCATCGCTGCAGGTTGAGCGGGGCACCATGTACCGACGGCTTTATCTGTTCTTCTTTCATCGCTACCAACTCCGTCGAGGCATGGACAGGACCAATGGCGTGGACCCCGCCCTACCGGCCGGTCAGGGCCCCGTTCCCCCACCTGATGGGAAGGTGGCTTCCCCAGTGAGGACACCTTCCGATACCACCGGCGCCGCCAATTGTTTCGCAGGTGGGCACGATGACCGGGTCGAGGGAACAGTGGTGGCCCAGGTCGCCCACCGCGCCGGCCAGAAGGCCGCACACCGGGCAGACGCCGATCAGGATCCGACCTGAGGGCGGGTTCCTGTACGTGGGCATGGCCGCGGCTACGGCATCGGCTCTGTTCCGCGCAATCCCCCGGTTTCACGGGGCCCACGCGAGATGAGGTGGTGTCCACGATCGTGGCGCGTGCGCCATCGCGTGCGCCATTAGGATCCCCCCCGTGCCGGTGATGACCTTGCGAACCCCTCAGTCGATGCGGCGCGCCCGAGGGGTGAAAGCACGTCGCCGCACCGAGCTGGGTCTCCTGGTCCTTGCCTCACTCATCGTTGTGGCCGCCTACACCCTGATGGTCCTGGGTAATACCTCCAGGCTCCCGTCTGATTCGATACCGCTGCTGGTGAGTTTGTTTCTGCTGGCCGCGGTGGCCCATGTGGCCAATCGGGTCTTGGCACCCAATGCCCATGCGGTGATTCTCCCCATTGTCTTTTTGCTGAACGGCATCGGCTATACGATGATCGTCCGCATCGACCTTGGAATGGGGAAGCACTATGCCCCGCTGCAGGCGGCGTGGACCGCGGTCGGGATCGCCGCCTACGTCCTCACCCTGTTCGTGGTCCGCCGTTCCCGAGACCTCGACCGGTACCGCTACCTACTCCTGGTCGGTGGTGTTGCTCTCTTGCTCGCCCCCCTGGTGCCTCACCTCGGCGCCAATATCAACGGTGCCCGACTTTGGATCCAGCTCGGCCCCCTTGAGTTCCAACCAGTGGAGTTGGCCAAGATCGTCCTCTGCATCTTCTTCGCCTCCTACTTCGCTGAGAAGCGTGAGTTGCTCACCATCCCCACCGCCCGATTCGGGAACCGGTTGGTGATCGACCCCCGGCCCCTGGTGCCGATCGCCCTGGCCTGGGTATTCGCCATCGGAGTCATGAGCCTCGAGCACGACATCGGTTTTTCGGCCCTGCTGTTCACCCTCTTTATCGGGATGTTGTGGGTGACAACAGGACGGACCGGTTACCTTGTCCTGGGCGTCCTGTTGTTTGCCATCGGGGCATACATCTCAACCCGCTACTTCGCCCAAACCCACATCCGGATTGAAACGTGGCTCGACCCGTGGAAGGTGATCTCACCGTCTGATCCAGGGGGCCAACTCCGCCAGGCATGGTATTCAATGGGCAGTGGCGGGATCGGCGGAACCGGCCTCGGGCTCGGATCGCCATGGCTTATCCCCAACGTGAGGACCGACTTCATCTTCGCAGGTATTGGAGAGGAAATGGGTCTCCTCGGCTCAACCATGGTGGTAGTGGCCTTCCTCCTCATCGTTGGTGCCGGACTGCGGATAGCCCAGGCGGCCAAGTCCGAGTTCTCCAAGTTGGCAGCCACCGGATTGACCATCATCATCGGCTTTCAGGCGTTCTTCATCATCGGCGGCGTGGTCAGGCTGCTACCCCTCACCGGGATCACCCTCCCATTCGTCTCCTACGGAGGGTCGGCCCTCATCGCCAACTACATATTGATCGCGCTTCTCATGCGCATCTCCGACGAAGGCGGGACCACCGCGGACGCGGCCGAGAAGGAGCAGTACGAAAAGAACGAGGAGAGTCGAAGGGCGTTGTTGGCGGGTCCAAGGCGCTGAGCCTTCGCGAGGGGCCCATCCGAGGGCCCCTCCGACCTGTCACCACTTGACTGCCAGACCAATGCAGTCCGCGCTCCGGCCCCTCTTCTGCCGGTGAACTCGCTCCCGACTCATCTACCCAGGGCTACCCGCGGCGGGCGTTACACGGTCGACCGCCCCCCAGCCCGACATCGTGCGACGACGCTCATCTTCGGCCTTGTGACCACCTCGAAGGCCGAAGAGCCGCTTCGCGAGTAGCAGATACAGAACGATGGCCACGTTGATGACGAACGCCAGGACCCGAAACACCGTTACTCGTTCAATCAAGTCGTAGACCTCCAACGGCACGAAAACCAGCGTGGCGATGAAGGTCAGGTACTCGGCCCAGCGCTTGGCAAACCACAGTCCAACCATCTCCGTGGCCTCCAAGGCCGCGTAAGCCGTGACGACGATACCCAGCTCATAGATATGACTCGGCGAGTAGGCGAAAACAAACTTGAGGTGAGCAAGTATGCCGCGCACTTGGATTGTGCCAGGGTCGCCACCGGAAAGGTCGTCCATGATGTGCGTGTAATCCCGCTGGAGCACCGCGTGATGACGGCCGAACACGAATAATAAAATGGCCAACGTGCCCAACACCACAACATGAGTGGCCCGATCGAGGGCAATGAGACGAAGAACATACTTGTCTCGGAGCACCGGTCCCCGGGCTGGAACCTCGATCTCGTCACGAGTGGGAACCTTCTCCCTCGTTGGCGATGCCGGATGCTCACCAGGAACCCATACGTCGCAGCGGAGGCAGCGATACCACCGACCGCCGGATCCCAGGCGAACGGCGAACGCGTCGTCGTCCGTGACGGTTTCCGCGTCGGTTCCTACCAGCACATGGCCCTGCAACGAACACGTGATCAGTTCGTAGCGATTGCCGGTCTGTTCACGCCGCGACATGAGCACCCTCCGACCAGGGACACACTGAACCGTTGCGCTCCGGCCGCGTTTGGCGACGAGCCGGACATGTCGATGGTTCATTGTTCACAAAAGCCACCAGCGAACCCTAGGTCGATCACGCCCGCTGATGAGTGAATATCCGCCGACCGCCGCCTCGTGCCACCGCCGTCGGCGCTGGGTGGGACCAGGCTGATTTTCGATGGCTGCCGTACAATCAGGAGTGTTCAGATCCCATCAAAAAGTTCGTGGGTTCGAGTCCCATCGAACCATCACACTGTGATGTCGCGAGACATCG
>PLZF01000096.1 GCA_003152015.1 Acidimicrobiaceae bacterium
CGGCCATCCGAGCTTCGTGATGTCCAACTCCTTCACCAACCAGACCATGGCCCAGGTGGAGCTGTTCACCCGCGCCGGCGAATACGACGAGAACAAGGTCTATCTCCTGCCCAAGTACCTCGACGAGAAGGTGGCCCGCCTCCATCTCGACGCACTGGGTGTGAGGTTGACCACCCTTTCCGATGACCAGGCCAGCTACATCGGCGTGCCTGTGGGTGGCCCCTACAAGCCGGATACCTACCGCTACTAAAGGGCTCTCCGGCCTTTCGCCGGCTTCGGTGGCCTCATTAGGTGGTCCCCCCGGAGGGGATTAACCCTGGTGGGAACCGCTTCGGGACCGGTTCCCAGCGGAATCTAAGGTTCCTCTCATCCCTCTCCCAGGGTGGAAGGGGATGATCGATGGGTGGCACCTTCTACGTTCGTTGACCAACAACGTCCCTCCTCCGGGGACGGGCTCGGGGTCGACGACTCGGAACTCGAGCTTGGCGACCAGGACGTCAGACCCAGCGGCGCAGATCTCACCGGTCCGCAGTCCAAACAACATCCTCCCGAGGTACGCCTCCTCAGGCACACCCCTCCACTCGACGGTCTTCGGGGGGCCGCCTGGTTGGGCGTCTTTCTCACCCACGCCGGTCTGCTGAGTTCCTTCAGCACCGGACAGACCGCCATGTTCGTCTTCTTCGGCCTCAGCGGGTTCCTCATCACTGCCCTCATCACCAACGAATTTGCGCTCCGGGGCCGGGTCTCGCTCCGGCGCTTCTTTGCCGGACGGGCTTACCGCTTGGTTCCGGCGCTGGCGGTGTTCCTGGTCATCTGGTTGGCCGTGGTGGCGGCGTTCGGCAACCACCCGTGGATCCGGACCATCCCCGAACATCACTCCCCCGGCAGCGCAGAGCCATTCAACGTGGCGCTCCAGGGCGTGGGCGGGGCCATCGTCTACCTCACCAACTGGTTCGGCATCTACCACGTCTTCACCGGATACATCCCGCTCGGCCATCTCTGGTCACTGGCGGTCGAAGAGCAGGTGTACCTGATCTGGGCCCCGTTGTGCCTGATACTGCTGATGTGGCGTAGACGGGTCGCCATCGGGGTCGCCCTGGCGCTGGCCGTCGGATCACTGATCGAAGTATTCGCACTCGAGTTCACCCACCACACGGGCGACCATCTGTACATGGGGACCGACACCCGGTCCGGGGCATTTCTCCTCGGTGGAGCCCTCTCCATCATCTGGGCCCATGGAGGCCTCCGGGCATGGCGTCGCCGACTACCCAATACCGCAATGGCGGCGTTGGCAATCGCCTTGTTGGCCGCGGCTCTGGTCTGGTTGCAGGCGGGAGCCACCCCGTGGGTCTATGCGCTGACCTGGATGGCCGCCACACTTGGCGGGCCCCTGTTGGTGGCCGCCTTGATGGAACGCGGCGACAGCCTGCTGGGTCGGATGCTTTCCGGAAGGGTGATTACCTACCTGGGCCGGCGATCGTATGCCCTGTACCTCTGGCACTACGTGTGGCTCACCTGGTTACGGAGTCTCGGGTGGACGGGGGTACTCCTGGCGTTGGCGTTGAGCCTGGCCAGCGCAGAGCTCTCTTGGCGCCTGGTGGAGTCCCGCTTCCTGGCTCGCAAACGACGCATGGAGTCTCTCCGGACCCAGAGCACCGGCGTGAGCCCTCACGTCGTTGCTCTCGGCGCAACGGGCTAGCCTCACAGGCCACGGACAGGGCACACTGGCCGAATGCGGATCACCCTTTGGGTTCGACCCCGGTCAGGACGCTCCGCCGTCGGGGGCGATCACGGTGGGTCTCTGGTGGTTCGGGTGCAGGCCGCACCCGAAAGCGGCAAGGCGACCGAACAAGCACTCCGAGTGCTGGCTGACGCCCTCGGGGTGCGACGCAACCAGGTGTCGTTGGTGTCCGGTCACTCCAGCCGCACCAAAGTGGTGGAGGTCAACGCCGACGATGACCAACTGGCGGCGAGGGTTGCCACCCTGAGATAGCGCCTCAGCCGTGATTCACGGCCCATCTGACACAACCCGGCCAGGGATGGGAACATCCCAAGCATGACCATTCCCGCTCGCATCAGCCTCATCACCCTCGGCGTGTCTGATCTCGCCGCCTCCACCTTGTTCTATGAAGCCCTCGGATGGCGCCGGGCGGAAGCCTCCAACGATGCCGTCTCGTTCATCATCACCGCTGACTCGGTGCTGGGTCTCTTCCCTTTTGACGAACTCGCCGCCTACGCCAACCTGCCCACCGAGGGAAAACTTGCCTTTGGTGGGATCACGCTCTCCATCAATCTGGAGTCGGAGAACGCAGTGGACCTGGCCCTTGCCGATGCCGTGGCGGCCGGTGGCTCCCTGGTGAAACCGGCCGTGCATACCGACTGGGGCGGCTATGCGGGCTACTTTGCCGATCCCGACGGTTATCCGTGGGAAGTGGCCCACAACCCGGGGTTCCCCATCGGTCCCGACGGATCCCTGGACCTTCCGCCCGCGGACAGCTGACCACCCCGACCCCGACCGATGGCGCCAGCCCAGCAACCCTTCAGGCGTTGGCGGTGGCCGCCTCCAACAGATGGGCGAACCGCTCCTTGGCCGCCAAGCGGCGGGTGGGTACGTGCTCGGTGGGGACCTCGACCGGCGTATACAGCTTCAGGGTGTGCCGGGCCACGGTGACCTTGTGGACCTCGTCGGGCCCGTCGTAGATGCGGGCGGCCCGGGCGGCCCGGTACATGGACTCCAGCGGGAGATCGGTGGAGAAACCCAACGACCCGTGCACCTGGATCGACCTGTCGATCACGTTGTAGAGCACCCCGGCCCCGTAGTACTTGATCATGGCGATCTCCACCCGGGCCGCCGAGGCACCCTCCCGGTCCATCTTCCACGCCGCGTACAGGGTCATGAGTCGGGCTGCGGTCATCTCCGCCAATGAGTCGGCCACCCAGTTCTGGACAGTCTGTTTTTCCGCCAACGTCGTTTTATGGGTGGTGCGGGATACGGCTCGTTCACACAACATATCGAACGCCCGCTTGGACTGACCCAGCCACCGCATGCAGTGATGGATCCGACCGGGCCCGAGGCGATTTTGGGCAAGAAGGAACCCTTCACCCTCATTCCCGATCAGATTGTCGTAGGGGACCCGCACCTCGCGATAGATGATCTCGGCGTGACCGCCAAATTTTCCGTAGTGCTCCACCGGGTCTTCCATGGTGGGGACATCACGCACGATGTCGACTCCGGGAGCATCGGCCGGCACCACGATCATGGAGCAGCCGGCGTAAGGGTGGACATCGGGATTGGTCACCGCCATCACGATCAGAAAGTCAGCCACCGACCCATTGGAGGTGAACCACTTGTGCCCGTCGATCACCCACTCATCCCCGTCCTGGACGGCGGTAGTGGAGATCATGGTGGGGTCGGCGCCCGCGCCCGGCTCGGTCATCGAGAAGGCGCTCCGCATGGTCCCGGCCAGAAGGGGCTCGAGCCATTGCTTGCGGTGGCCTTCCCGTCCTGAATTCTCGATCCCGACGGCCAGCAACTCGGCATTGCCGGAGTCAGGGGCGTTGTTGCCGAACACCCAGGGGCCGTAGACCGTCTGGCCGAGGATCTCGTGCATCAGACCGAGCCGGAGCTGACCGAACCCCCCGCCACCCAGTTCGGGGGGCAGATGGGACGCCCATAGACCCTGTCGCTTCACCTCGTCCTGGAGCGGTTTGACCGCATCGGCCATGGCGTCGTGCGACAACGAGAGCGTCTCAAAAGGGAAGATCTCCTCTCTCACGAACTCGCGCATCCACGCCAGCTTCTCCTCGAACTCCGGCACGGTGGAAAAATCCCATGCCACAGCTGTCTCCTTGCCGTCTGGCCTGGCCAGTACGTTTCGATTCGTCGTGTGATTGTCGTGCCGCAGTCCGCCGTTTTTCGACAGTCCTACCGAGCCAAGTACCGTTGTCCCATGCCCGGTGAAGCCACTGCCACCCCTATCCGTACCACCGTGACACTGTCCGCGCCCAACCGGGGCCCCGACAAGCCGTCGCCGCAACGCATCGAGATCGAGTCAATCGACGCCCGCGCCCGCCTGTCGGCGGTCGAAGTCGCCCTGCTCGACGAGAAGCGGCTCCTCACCACCGAGGAACTGGCCGGCCTGGCCGAACTACCCGACCAGTGGGTCACCTCGCTGGCCGCCCTCGCCCACCAGGTACGCCTCGCCTGGTGCGGTCCCGAGGTCGAAGTCGAGGGGATCCTGTCAGCCAAGACCGGTGGGTGCCCCGAGGACTGCCACTTCTGCTCCCAATCATCGAGGTTCGACACACCGGTGAAGGCCACCCCTTTCCTCGAGGCCGGTGAGGTCCTGGCCGCAGCTGAGGAGACCAAGGCCCTAGGGGCGTCCGAATTCTGCATTGTGCTCGCCATCCGGGGCCCCGATGAGCGCACCATGCAACGGATCCTCGAGCTAGTCCCGATGATCCACGAGCAGACCGGCCTCAACGTGGCGGTCAGTGCGGGCCTTCTGACCGAGGAGCAGGCTCGTCGCTTGGCCGAAGGCGGCGTCCACCGCTACAACCACAATCTCGAGACATCCCGGTCGTTCTTCCCCCACGTAGTCACCACCCACAGTTGGGAAGAGCGGGAGGACACCTGCCGTCTGGTGCGCGACCACGGGATGGAGCTGTGCTGCGGCGCCCTCATCGGGATGGGTGAGACCGACACCCAGCGGGTGGAGCTGATCGGCCAGCTTCAGGAACTCGACCCGACCGAGGTGCCGCTCAACTTCCTCAACCCGCGCCCGGGCACTCCTCTCGGGGATGAGCAGCCGGTGGCGGCGTGGGAGGCGATCCGGTGGATTGCCATGTTCCGGCTGGGGCTTCCCGGGGTCATCCTGCGGTACGCCGGCGGCCGAGAAGTGACCTTGCGCGAGCTACAGGCCATGGGGATGACCTCGGGGATCAACGCACTTATCGTGGGCAACTACCTGACCACGCTCGGGCGGTCGGCCGACGAGGACCTCCAGATGCTCTCCGATCTGCGCATGCCGGTCGGCGCCCTCACCGGCGTACTATGAACGGGGCGTTGCGTTGAAGACGCTCGATGGCTCCGGCCGACAGCCCGTTGATGGGTGACCCCGGCAGTGTGGATCAAGGCAACCTCGATCCAAGTAGCGCCTCGGATCGATTCTGTACCGGCTGTGGGTCTGCTTCCACCTCGTGCTCCGGATGCAACCGCCCGCTCGACCCACCCCGGTTCTGTCCCACGTGTGGACGCCGGCTCACCGTGGCGGTAACGCCGGGTGGCTACCGGGCCAGATGTCGGGACCACGGCGAACCCATCGGCGTGTAGGCAAGCTCAACAAGAGCCGCGGGCTCGGTTCGAACCAGTGAGATGCCGGCACAGGAGCGGCAATCAGCCTCGGATTGGGGCTGCTGGGCTACGTTGGTCGCATGGCTGGGCTACTGGCCTCTGTGCTCCCACTGGCCATCGGGGCTGCCATCAGTCCCACGCTCCTGGCCCTGCAACTGGTGGTACTCACCGGTGCCACCAAACCGCTGGCCCGGGCCTGGGTCGTGGCGGTAGGTTCCGCTCTGGTGCTGGCCACGTACTCGGTGCTCGGGCTCACCGTCCTGCAACATCTTCATCCGGCGAAGCTTGGCCACCACTCGATGCGCGGCGCCATCATCATGATCGTCGCCGGCGGGTTGATGATGGTCCTCGCGGTGCGATCATTGCTTCGCCGGCCGACACCCGCCGAGCAGCAGAAATCGCGGACCGCCAGCCGTTTGGAAACCGCCCCGACCTTCTGGTTTTTGGGGGTCGGCGCCGTCGGCATGGTGGTCAACTTCTCCACCCTGGTCCTGTTCCTTCCCGCTCTACATGAGATCACCAGGTCCACGGTGGGCCTACTGGACCGGAGCGTGGTGTTTGGCTTCCTCTACATCATCACCCTGCTTCCGGTGCTCATCCCGGTGGGCCTGGTCACCATCCTCGGCGACCGCGCCGATCCGGTGTTGGACGCCACCCACACCTTCGTCACCAGGCACGCCCGTCACATCGGCGTCGTCATCGAGGTGGTGTTCGCCGTCTACCTGGTGTGGAAGGGGTTCGGCGAGCTGCCCTGAGAGCGGGGCCGACGGCACCGTGCTATCCCGCGGGGACCTTCCAACCCCGGGCCTCAGCGATCTCCTTGCAGGTGGGACAGATCCCATAGCGCTTGGGATCGCGCCCCGGCACCCAGATTTTTCCGCACAGTGCCCGCACCGCGGTGCCGTTCACCATTCCCTCCACCACCGAGGGACCGGCCGAGACGAAATCTCCCTCCTCGGGTTTGAACCCTTCCAGCACGATGTGGGACATACGCTCGTGATCGCCATCGAGTTGAGGATCGGATAACCGGGGGGAGAGCGTGGTTCCTGATTCGTGCATGCTCCCAGGATCGCGCATTTGGAGGGACCGGGTACGACGCCCCGGGGCTAGCGTCTCGGACCGGCGCACCGGAACATAACACGACTTCGAAGTCTGGGCGCTCGCAGCCCCAGGGTTCCGGTCGGAGAGCCGGGGGCATGGCCGTGGACAACGGGCGGCTGGGTGGTCGGACTCAGGTCACCATGACCCGACGGATGGTAGGGGAGGCGCTGGTGAGTTGCGCCATCATCGTCCTGGCGTCGTGTTCATCAGGGGGATCGACCACCGCCACGACCCAACCGGCGTCGAGTTCGGCGACGACCTCGAGTGTCCCGAATTCCTCGTCGAGTTCGGGTCTGGCCACGACCACAACCCCGACCAGCGGATCCGGTTCAGAGGTACGCAACCTGCCGGCCACCGACGCACCGAAAAGCCAACTCACCGCGGCCTACGTATCGTTCCACGGGTTCACCCCTACCGACGTCGGCGGGACCGCTCCCAATAGCGTCTCCTACGCCTACGATCCTTCGACGCGCATCTACTGGGCCACATCCGGGTTCGTACCCTCATCCCAGGCCGGATATCAGGTTGACGTGAGCATGCAGGACGCCGGTGCCTTTGGGTGGTTCAGCCAGAAGTCGGGCGGCACCCTGGCAGGTGCGCGACGGGAGTGAGCCGCCATGGTGCAAGGCAGACCAGTTCTTCCCCAGCGGCGTCCTGGCCGTCTGGGGAATCTCTGCCGCTCAGATGAACTGCTGAATTCTTCAGCCCGCCCGGCTCGTCGCTCCACCTGGACGTCCGCTGACGGGAGCCCATTCAGCCAGGTGCCCAGCTGTAACGGATGTCGGGCGCACCCTCCTCGTTGCCGGCTCCATCGGTCTCCTCGGCCATGACAAAGCCGTGCCGCTGACAGAAGTGGCGGGCCCGGTGGTTGGAAGCGAAGGTCCAGAGTTCGAGGCCCTCGGGTGAGCGCTCCTTGGCCAGCGACAGCAGCCTCGTGCCGATCCCCAGTCCGGTCCGGTCCGGGTCCACGTAGAGCTGATCGACCCAGCCGTCGTCGAGAATGAGCATGCCGACCAGGGACCCGTCGGGGTCGACGGCCACCAGCACATCCCGTTGAGGGATGCCAACGTCGGCAAACCACTGCCTCACCCCGTCGTCGGTGTGCACAGGAGCCGGGATGGTCGACACCGCGCGCCGACGCGCACGTAGCCACAAATCTGTTATCCGGTCGAGGTCCGATCCGGTGGCGGATCGCACGTTCAGTTGCTCGACCATGCCCACAGTCTGACCTGGGTGCCTCCACCGAGTGGTCGCCGCTGTCTGGGGCGGTGGCTGCCCCTACGCTGTATGGATGCCGGACCGCACCCTCATCCTCGCTTCGGGGTCACCGGCACGCCTGCGCCTACTCAGAGAGGCCGGATTCGACCCCAAGGTGGTGGTGAGCGGCGTCAGCGAGGATGACGTGGTGGCCGACGACACACCGGGGGTCACCCGAGTCCTGGCCGAGCGCAAGGCGTCGGCCGTGGCTGATCCCGACGGAGACGCCATCGTCATCGGGTGCGATTCGATCCTCGAGTTCGACGGGCGTCAGTTCGGAAAGCCCACCACGGGGGCCGAGGCGTTGGGATGGCTGCGGGCCATGTCGGGGCGCCAAGGGGCCCTCTATACCGGGCACTGTGTGATCGACGAGCGGACAGGCGCACGGGTAGCCGATGTGGCCAGGACCACCGTGCGATTCGGCACCATCACCGACGACGAACTGGAGGCCTACGTCACCACCGGAGAGGCGGCGGAGGTGGCCGGTGCTTTTACCCTCGACGGGAGGTCGGCCCCCTTCATCGACGGCATCGATGGCGATCCCAGCAACGTCATCGGGTTGTCCCTCCCCTTGTTCCGCTCGATGCTGACCCGCCTCGACGTCCCCATGACCGCGCTTTGGGCAACGTGACCAGGGCACTACCCCCGCTCAAGCTCGGCCCCATCGCCGTTGATCCCCCGGTGATATTGGCTCCGATGGCCGGAGTGACCAACGTGGCTTTCCGCCGGCTCTGTCGCACCTATGGAGCCGGTCTCTATGTGAGCGAGATGGTCACTGCCCGCGCTCTGGTGGAGGGCAACGCCAAAACCATGGGCATGCTGACCTTCGGCGACGACGAGCCGGTGCGCAGCGTGCAGCTCTACGGCGTCGACCCCGGGGTGATAAAAGAAGCGGTCCGGCGTCTGGTGGACGACATCGGCGTGGACCACATCGATCTGAACTTCGGCTGTCCCGCCGCCAAGGTCACCCGCCGAGGGGGTGGTGCCGCCCTCCCGGTGCATCGGACCCTGCTCCGTCACATCATCGCCGCCACCGTGAAGGGGGCCGGCTCGGTACCTGTCACCACCAAGTTCCGGGTCGGTGTGGATGACACCCACACCACGTATCTCGAGACCGGGCGGATCGCCGAAGGGGAGGGAGCGGTGGCAGTGGCGCTTCACGCCCGTACCGCCGAGCAGCTCTACTCGGGGAACGCCGATTGGCCGGCCATCGCCGCGTTGAAGGAGGCGGTCACCACCATCCCGGTGCTCGGCAACGGCGACATCTGGGAGGCATCCGACGCCCTGGCCATGGTGGCCGCCACCGGGTGCGACGGGGTGGTGGTGGGACGGGGGTGCCTGGGCCGCCCTTGGCTGTTTCGGGACCTGGCCGATGCCTTCGCTGGTCGCCCCCTGGCCGACCCCCCCGATCTCGGCGAAGTGGCGCGGATCATGCACGCACACGCCTCGTTCCTCCGGGAGACCTTCGGGGATGAGCACGGGATCCGCCAATTCCGTAAGCACACCAGCTGGTACCTCACCGGCTTTCCCGTCGGGCCCGAAGTCCGTCGGGCCATGGCCACCATTGCCTCGCCCGACGATCTGGCCAGAATTCTCGAGCGGTTGGACGGAGCTGTGCCCTTTCCCCCCGGAGCGTCACGGATGGCCCGGGGGCACACCAACGGTCCAAGACCGGTCCACCTTCCTGCCGGCTGGCTCGAGACCATCGACGACCCGACTCCTCCCGAGGGAGCCGAAGAGCTGGTCTCAGGGGGCTGAGACCCCCCGGCGTAGCGGACACAGCCGACGGGTGTGAGAGAATGGGTGCCGGGTTGATCACGCTGGGCACTATCGAAGCCAGCCCGTCGCCGCGGAGAACCTGCGTTCGACACTCTCACCCGAGCTCCCTGATGATCGTCGGCTCCTCCCTCACTATCGAAATCGGTGACCGCAACCTGCTCCATGACGCCTCGTTTGTGGTGGGGGCGGGGGAGAAGGTCGGCCTGGTGGGGCGCAACGGCACCGGAAAGTCCACCCTCATCTCGGTCATCGTCAACGAACCGGGAAAAACCGTGCGATCCACCGGCAACGCGCGCATTCGCGGCACCTATAGCTTTCTGCCTCAGGTGCCCGTGGCCGGCGGGCTGGGACTTGACTCCAACGGCTTCTCCCACGTGTTGTCGGGCCGGGGGCTCGATGTCCTCGACGACGCTCTCAACAAGGCCCGCGACCAGA
Source organism: Acidimicrobiaceae bacterium (assembly GCA_003152015.1). Taxonomy (GTDB): domain Bacteria; phylum Actinomycetota; class Acidimicrobiia; order Acidimicrobiales; family RAAP-2; genus DASZIT01. The sequence goes on from PLZF01000096.1 coordinate 9,926, forward strand.
TGGCCAAGGATCCCAGCTCGGAGAACATCGAACTCTTCTCCGACCTCGAGGAGCAGTTCCGTGAGAATGGTGGCTATGAGGCAGAGGCCATCATGGCCAGGCTGGCCGATGGCCTCGGACTGCGCCCCGATCTCTTGCTCGAGGACATCGACAGCCTGTCGGGCGGGCAGCGTCGTCGGGTCGATCTGATCCGCATCCTCTTCCAGGGCCCCGACACCATGATCCTCGACGAGCCCACCAACCACCTCGACCTTCCGGCCAAACAATGGCTGATGGAAGAGCTCGAGGCATTTCCCGGAGCCATTCTGGTGGTGTCGCACGACCTGAAGCTGCTCGACCGGTCCATCAATAAGGTGCTCCACCTCTCGGGTGGACGTCTCCACGAGTTCAAGGGCACCTACTCCTCCTACATGGTGCAGCTCGAAGCTGACCAGAGCCAACGCGAGCGGTCAGCCCAACTCGAAGGTAGGGAGATCAAGCGTCTCTCGACGGTGGCCGACTCCATGCGGGGCAGCACCAACCGTCGGGCCCGCATCGCCAAGTCGATCGACAAGCGGGTCGAACGCCTCGAGTCGTCGAGGACCGAGGTCCACGCACGCGACAAGAAGTCGGTCTTTCGGTTGCCCACCCCGCAGCGATCAGCGGAGGTACCGCTCCGGGCCACCGGGGTGAAGGTCCGCTACGGAACGTCCACAGTGCTCAAAGATGTCAACTTCCACACCCGCCGCGGGGACCGGGTCGTCATCATCGGCCGCAACGGCGCCGGGAAGTCGAGCCTGTTGCGGTGCCTGGCTGGTGTGCAGACACCGACCCAGGGTGAAGTCGAGATCGGGGTCAACGTGTCGATCGGTTATTTCGCCCAGGAGCACGAGCAGGTCAACCTCGAAGTGTCGGTCCTCGACAATATCGACGACACCATCCTCATCTCCGAGACGGAGCGTCGCTCGTTGCTCGGCACATTCGGAATTCCCGGGAAGGCCGCCTACCAGATGCCCGGGACTCTTTCGGGTGGAGAGCGGGCCAAGCTCGGTCTGGCCATGTTGGCAGCCGGACAAGCCAATGTGCTGTTGCTCGACGAGCCCACCAACAACCTCGACCCGTCATCGATCGAAGCGGTGGGCACCATGTTGAGCCGGTGGGCAGGCACCATTGTGGTGGTGAGCCACGACCGATCGTTTGTCAATGCATTGGAGCCAACCCACTGCCTGAAGCTGCCCGACGAAGTCTTCACCCACTGGGATGACGAGTACCTCGATCAAGTGGAGATGAAGTAGCCGGCGGGCAAAGGGGCCCGGCCGGCCCGCAACTTCCCCGACCCATCGGGCGTACCCGGAACGGAACGGCTCCTGACGCTCACGCCCGGGTAGGTGGCCGGCGATCTCCCCAGGGAGCAGCACCTTCGAGCTGCGCGGCCACCTGGATCAGCAGGTCCTCGCGACCGTAGGCTGCAACGAGTTGTACACCGATGGGGAGCCCACTGTCGCTGATTGAGAGCGGCAGCGAGATCGCCGGCTGGCCGGTGATGTTGAACAGCGGGGTGAACGGCACGAGCGCGGCAGCCCGGAACAGTCCCGCCAAGGGGTTGTCCTCGGGCGAGTCGAACTCGCCGAGCCGTGGCGGCAGCTCGGCGAGCGTAGGAGTCAACAGCAAGTCGAAGCCCCCGGCCCACCAGGCAGCCGTGCGCCGGCTGAATACCTGGAGCCACTCGATCGCGCTGAGGTACGCAGGTCCGGAGCTCGACCGGCCCATCTCCGCCAGTGCCCACGTGAGAGGCTCGACATCAGCGACGGTCGGCGCATTGCCGGTCCGTCGAGTCCAATAGTCGAGCACCCAAGCGTTGCCTACGGCCCACATCGTGATGAAGTTCGGCACGAAATCGGGCTCTGCGAAAACGTCAGGATGTGACGCCTCGACATGGTGACCGAGCGACTCCAGTAGCCGGCCAGCGTGCTCTGCCGCGGCGGTGCACTCGGGGTCGACCTCGGACGTGCCGGCTGGATTGAACGCGAGGACGCCGATGCGGAGCCTTCCTGGGTCATTGCTGACCTCGGACAAGTACGGCCGGGCAGGCGTCGGAGCGGCGTAGGGGTCTCCTGGCATCGGACCGGCGACGCAATCCAGGATCGCAGCGGTGTCGCGGACGCTTCGGGTGACGACGTGCTCGCAGACGAGACCCCCCATGGAGTCGCCGAACTCGGGGCCTAGGGAGGTTCGCGCCCGGGAGGGCTTCAGCCCGACCAGTCCGCATTCGCTTGCCGGGATCCGGATCGATCCGCCACCGTCATTCGCGTGCGCAGCGGGGACCATGCCGGATGCGACTGCAGCGGCGGAACCTCCGCTCGAGCCACCCGTGCTGTGTTCCAGGTTCCAGGGGTTGCGTGTAGCTCCGAACGCGAGCGGCTCGGTCGTCGGGAGGATGCCGGACTCAGGCGTGTTCGTCTTGCCGCAGAACACGAACCCAGCTGCCCGGAACTTCGCGGCCAGATACGTGTCGGTCTCCTCGACCCACCCGAGCCGCTTCAAGAAGCCGAAACCCTCATAGAACGGGTCGCCGGCCGTGTGGCAGATCAGGTCCTTCACCAGGAATGGCACGCCCCGGAATGGCCCGTTCGGCAGATCAGCCGACCCAGCCTGCGCTCGGGCCTTGTCGAACTGCGGTGTGATGACGGCGTTCAACCGCGGATTGACGGCCTCGATCCGGGTGATGGCCGCCTCGACCAGCTCGGTGGGAGTGACTTCGCCGCCTCGCACGAGATCAGCCTGCGCAGTGGCGTCCAGGAACGGGTCGATAGACATGTCCGGAGACTACTCCTGAGGGCCTCGATTCGGGCGATGGCTGCAATCGGCAGTACCGGAGCCACACCGAGCACGTTCCAGCCCAATGTCGCCAGTTCGAGATGCCGGCCATGGACGAGAAGATGTCCCCGGTGGTTGCGGTCGAGCCCGCTTGCCACTTGACCAGTGTTGCAGAACGGCCATCTATCGGACCAGCGAGGCGAAGTGAGGATTATCAGGGTTGGGTGACACCCTTCGGAGGGGCACAAGCGGTCGGTGCTTCTTCTCGCGCGGAATGTGCGGCAAACAGGGCACACGTTGCCTGACCCAGTTCTGGCTGTGCAGGCGGATCCAGCCAGGCTGCGGGCGGTGGTGCGGGTGGTGCAGCCGGATCCGGCGGTTAGTTGCCCGGGTAACCCGGGGGTGGTGGGTTGGCTTCCGTCACTTCGTGGCTCCCGCCGGCACGGTCCGACCCATCCGAGTTACCCGCATCTTTCAGCGCATCGACCAGCACCTGAGCGGCACCCACCAGGCCAGCCGCCTCGTAAGGCACCACGACTTTGGCATTCTTCGACGACGCCACCCCTTCGAGGGCACGCAGTTGCATGACCGCCAGGGTGTTCGGCCTGATGGTGGCTCCATCGATGGCACTGAGCGCGGCCGCCTCGCCTTCGCCGCGGAGTTGTGCGGCGCGCTTTGCACCATCGGCCCGAAGCTCGAGCACCTGCTTCTGCCCTTCCGCCGACAGAATGGCGGCTTGCTTCTGGCCTTCAGCTTCAAGCACAGCCGCCTGTTTGCGACCCTGTGCACTGTTGATGGCTGACTGCTGATCGCCTTCGGACTTCAAGATGGCCGCCCGCTTGTGCTGCTCGGCTTCCTTCTGTTCCGACATGGCGTCGAGCACGTTCACCGGCGGGGTGATGTCGAGAATCTCGATGCGGTTGAGGCGCACGCCCCACTTGAGGGTGGCCTCAGCCATGTGCTCCTGCATTTTGGTGTTGATGTTCTCGCGCTGGGACAGTGACTGGTCGAGGGTGAGCTCGCCGAACACGGCCCGCAGGGCGGTCCGGGACATCTGGTCGATGGCCAGGTTGAAGTCGTTGATCTCGAACAACGCCAGTTTGACGTCGGTGACCTGGCAGAAGATGGTCGCGCTGACCTGCAACGAGACGTTGTCCTGGGTGATCACCGACTGTTGGTCGCCGGTGTGGGGGAACTCGCGGATATCGACCTTGTCCATACGATCGGCCAGAGGCACCAACAGGTGCAACCCGGGCTGCTGGACAGTCCGGAACTGCCCGAACCGTTTGACTACGCCCACACTCCCCTGCTGCACAACCTTCAGCGATGACTTCAGAAACATGGTGACGAGCACCACTATGACGATGGCACCTACCACTGCTATGGCGGCGGCGGCTGCCGCTCCACTCGAAGCGATGAGCATGTTGCCTACCTCTCTTCCGTCCAGTGTTGCACTCCGACGGATGTCATATGCATCGCCGGACTATGTCTCGTCGGTCGGGAACACCACCAGCACACCCCGATCGACGTCCGCCACCACCACGGTGGCACCCACGTCGATGGTGATCCCAGGGAAGAGGGATACCGCATACCACTCCTCACCGCGGGTTCTGACCGCACCCGGGTGATGTCGGACGCTGACCGCCTTGGTCACCACCGCCGTCTCGCCGATCATCCCCGGGACACCGTTCAACATCGACAACTCCGTTTCCGACTTCGACCCCAACTGCGCCAGGCCCCGGAACAAACTCATGTCCCGACTCGACTCTTCGTCCGGTGCGAACGAGCATCTGTGCCCTGCTCGCACTATACGGGGTCAACTCAAGGGTCACTCCGTCGGATCACTCGTCACCGTCAAGGACACGATTGAAGAAGGCGGCAGCCCGGTCCTGGGTATCCCGGGCCTGCTTTTCGATGAAGCGCTCGACCACCGGCCCGGCCCCGAAGATCTTGACCTTGGCTTCGAGCAAAAAGATCTGCTCACACGTGGTCCCGGTGGAGTCGCTGTCGACGACGGCGGGTTCGTCCCCAGCTGAGGGATCGGCACTTTGTCCGGAAATCCGCACCGTACGGGCAGTACGGGCAGCATCTCGGACCCCAGGCCCAGCTTCAGCACCAGCCCCGCCCTCGTTCGCATCGATCTCCTTGATCTCAATGGAGCCGCGGATCTCGGTCTTTTCCCCCAGCGTCGCCGGTGTCAGGGTAAAGGACCAGATGCCGGTCTTGGAGTCGAAGGTGCCGTGCTCGGTAGTGATGACCTCTGATCCGAACAGTTTCTTGACGGGACCGGGGGCGTCGGGTTTCTGGCCATAGCGGATGGTTCGGTCGAGTCCGGTAGCGACATCTCCGGTCTGTTCTTCGATCTCGACCGATGTGGACCTGAGGGCTTCGAGATGAAGACGCCTGGTCACCTCGGGGTCGAAGAACACCTCCCAGAACCGCTCCGCCGATCCGTGGACGTCGTAGCGTAACTGCAGCTTCATGGTGGCAGCATTGCATGGGGGGTCGGGCGATGCCCGACAGATGGTCGGGCGATGCAAGACAGATGGTCGGAGGGACCGAGTTGCGGTTACTCTCGGCGATGGCGTCCTCCCCATCAACTCTCTCGTCATCAGGAACCGTGTCCCCGGTCACCGCCCGAAAAACCTGGCGCACGGTGGAGCCACTGCACGGGATGATCTACTTTGCGCCCGAGGCAAGTGAGTTCTATACAGCTCTCGGTATCCCACCGACGGCCGGCTACTTCGCATCACGTTCGGCTCCCATGGGTCCCGTCAACGCCGAAGTGGTGATCGCCACGTTCTACAACTTCCACCCCCGGCTGGTGAAGACGGCGATCCCGTCAGTGTGGGATATCGCGACTCCGGCTGCCATCCTCGATGCTCGTCTTCGAGCCGCCGATGCCGCCCTCCGTCGCATGTTGGGAGACGCAGTTGATTCTCCCGAAATCATCCGAGCCGCGGAGCTCACTCACACCGCCGCTGAGCGAGCCTCTGAAAAGGTCGGCGGACGTCCACTGTTCGCCGGTCATGCCGGACTGCCATGGCCCGATCCCCCACACCTGGTGCTGTGGCACGGACAGAGCTGCCTGCGGGAATTCAGGGGTGACGGGCACGTCTCGGCGTTGCTTTTGGCAGAAATCGGGCCGGTCGAAGCACTCATCATCCATGTGGCATCGGGTGAAGTACCGATTGCGTTTCTCAAGAGTTCACGCGGTTGGTCCGATGTGGAGTGGGATGCCGGGGTCGAGCGGGTACGGGCACGGGGTTGGCTCAATGATCCGACCGACGGAGACGGCACCCTGTCCCTGAGCCCGGCCGGGCAGACCGTTCGCCAACGGGTGGAGGATGAGACTGACCGGCTGGCTGTATTTCCCTATGAGGCGTTGGGTAATGACGGTTGTGCCGAGCTTCGAACCCTGGCTCGACCCTTCAGCCGCATGGTCGTAGACGCCGCCGGTCTCGGAGGCGCCACGTCCTGATCGGGTAATACACCCCCCTGGCATGCTGGATACATGAGTTCGACCGAGGTGCTCGAAGGGGGTGTGGCCGGCAGTGGAGCCGGTGCTGGCAGTGGAGCCGGTGCTGGTCTCGGTCGCCGCCTGGAAGCTGCCACCTCGGTGCTTGCTGCCCTGGTGGCAGAACTCGAGCCTGGTTGTCTGTCCGGTGCTGATGCCAAAGGGCTCTATGGGGCCTTTGTGTTCGCTGAGCGCCTGTGCGTGGCGGGAAAGACCCTTTTGGCCCCCAGGATCGATGCCTCGGGAATCTGGAGGGACGACGGCCACCGTAATGCCGCCTCACTGTTGGCTTCGGTGGAGGGGATCTCTCCGGGCCAGGCCAGGTCCACCTTGGAACTCGGGCACCATCTCGATGCCCTTCCCGACACCGAAGAGGCCATCCGGGCAGGCAGGCTCTCCCGTCCCAAGGCCACCGAGGTGGTGGGAGCAGCCCTCCTCGATCCCGAGAGTGAGGCCCAGCTCTTGGACGGGGCAGAGGACCAGCCCCTCCACCAGGTAAAAGAGCGCTGTCAGCGGGCCCGGGCGGCCTCGGTCCGTAACGATCCGATCTCGGCGACGAAGCGGATCTATGCTGCTCGGTCCTTTACATCCTGGAGTGACACCGAGGGGGCATTTTGCTACCAGGGCAGAGATACAGCTGATCGTGGTGCCCAGATCCTCAACCACATCTCCTTTGTGGCCAAAGGGCTGCGCCGTCAGCGCAAGGCCGACAAGGCGGGGGCCGACACCGCTGGGTGCGACACCGCTGGGTGCGACGAGCCCGAACGGGCCCTGCGAGCCGATGCGTTCTTTGCCATCGTCAACCGGGCCGGGACGAGGGCTGGGACCCGAAAAGGGACTGGATCAAGCCCAGGGGTCCCAGGTGGGTCCACTGTCGATCCCGACATCGATCCCGACCTTTATCTTGACGATGTCGATCCTGATGTTGATCCGGACAGCGTCGATGGCTCTGAAATCGATGGCTCTGGAGAAGACGCACTCCCTGACTCGTTCTCCCTGATCGATCGGCCCCCACCCTGTTCGGTGATGGTCAGAGTGGACTTGGATGCCTTGCTGAGGGGAGAGACCCGTCCCGGAGAACTCTGCGAGCTCGACGGTCAAGGACCCATCCCACCCTTGATGGCCAGAGACATGGCCAATGACTCCTTCTTGCGCTTCATCTTCCATAGATCCGAGGACATCCGGGCCATCTCCCATTTCGGGCGGACCATCAACAAATCCCTCCGCACCGCCCTTGTCCACCGGGACAGGACCTGTGTGGTGCCCGAATGTGGGGTGAGCTTCGGGCTCGAGATCGACCACATCCTCCCCATGGCCGAAGGTGGGCCCACCACCATCGACAATCTGGCCCTTCTCTGCCACCATCACCACTTCTTGAAGACCTTCGAAGGCTGGATCCTCACCAAGGTCGACCACCGCGACCCCCACCACCCGACATGGCGATTCGAACCCCTCCCTCCCTTTGGTCAAGAGCCTGACCTCGGCGCCGACAGACCCAGGGGCGGCATCCCTAGTGGTTAGCGGTCAGGATGTCACCCAAGGCTGACTCCATACCGGGGAGCGTGACGATCTCGAAGCCATTGCGCGACGTCAGCCACTTGAGATTGCGCTGATGGACGTTGTGCTCTTCGTCAAAGCGATCGAGTACCACCACAATCGGAATCGGTTTCCCGAGCCTCCCGGTAACAGGTTCCGCCTCGAGTTCACTCACTGCACGAAGCAGTGGAACCATGGACAAACGAACGGCATTGATAGTGCCCAATCCTGCGTCGGCGACAAGGATAACGATGTCGGGAAGTAGCACCCGTAGCAAGTCGATCGCATCGCCATCGGAGGCCTGTGGGGACATCACGCCGCCTGCCGCTTCCACCAGTCCGACATCGACACGGTGGTCAGGCCAGACCATCTCCTCGATGAGATCGGCAAGAGTGAATGGTGGAAGACCTAGCGCCTCGGCGGCCATCGGGGGCGCCATGGCCCGGTGATACGAGCGGAATGGATGGCAGACCGACCCGGGACCTTGGCCTGACGCCGCACCCAATACTTCAGCATCGGTGGCGCCCCCCAGAGGAGTCCCTTCACTGTCAACGTCGAACGACTGCGCCGGCTTTCTGGCGGCCACCTGCAGACCGCGGGAGCGCAACTCACTCAGGAGTTGGGCGCCCACCCAGGTCTTCCCCACCTCGGTGCCGGTACCACACACCAGGACAATCTTCTCAGGACGCAATGACGCTCCCGTGCGGGATCGTGTCCGGACTATGGGTTCCCTGCTCACCGAACGCGTCGAGTGCGACCAACTCAGCTATCAAATGGTCGACCTGCTCATCGGTGTGGATCGAGGACAGTGTCACCCTCAGGCGAGACGTTCCCGTCGGGACGGTCGGGGGTCGGATGGCCGGGACCCACAGTCCATGATCGAGGAGATGGGCCGACGCCCCCATCGCACGTTCCTCCTCGCCGATGACAACCGGGATGATCGGCGACGGATGTCCGATCTGGTCGCCTCCGCCTCCGCCTCCGCCTCCGCCTCCCGCCCCGATTGAAACCGACACTTTCGAAACAAGTCCGGCCAGTCGACGGCGCAGTGCCTCGCCGTCGCTTGATTGAACGATGCCCACAGCCGCCAAGGCCGCGGCCGCGTCAGCCGGAGATGGAGCGGTGGTGAAGATATACGGCCGGGCCCGGTTCACCAACAATTCCACGAAACGACTCGGGCCCGCCACGAAACCACCCAACGACCCCAGCATCTTCGACAGCGTGCCCACCCGCAGTATGTCCACCCCAAGATCTCTATGTGCTCCGATTTCACCGGCCATTGGAAGTTCGGGACCAAGGACAGCGTGGGCCTCATCGAGGACCAGAAGTGCTCCGTAACGTCGGGACACATCAACCAGACCGGCGAGGTCAGCGGCATCGCCGTCCATGGAGAAGATCGTGTCCGACACGATCACCGAGCGTCCGCTCGAAGCTGCCACCAGGTGCTCCAGGTGCTCCAGGTCATTGTGGCGGTACACAGCCACGTCAGCCCGGGCGGCCCGGCACCCGTCGATGATCGAGGCATGGTTCAACTCGTCGGAGAACACCTGCGCACCTTCGGCCGCAAACACCGACAGTACCGACAAATTGGCGGTGAACCCGGTGGGGAACACCACGGCCCGTTCGCAACGTTTCCACTCCGCCAATGCGGCTTCGAGTTCGGCATGGACGGGTCGCGATCCGGTTACCAACCTCGACGCTCCCGACCCCGCACCCCAGCGATCGAGGGCTTCGTGGGCGGCGGCCACTACAGCCGGATGGCACGAAAGGCCGAGGTAGTCATTCGAAGCGAAGGACACGATGTCTCGATCCGGATCAGACCTCCCCAGGCCTGCCCCACCTTCACGGTCAGCGGTCAGGCGACCGAGAGGCCCTCGGGCGTCGAATGTCCGCGGCTGGCGCCATTGTTCGGCCGCTTCGACCTCCCGGCAGGATCCCTCGACCCACTCGGTCCACGTCGAATGCGCATGCAGACCCGCCAAAGAGGCGCGGGAGACGGCCGTCCCACTCATCGTTGATCTTGCTCCCCCACCAACCCGATGGACGCCGCCAGTACTTCGACAACCAGTCCGATCTCTTCGAGCGTGGTGGTCAACGGCGGCATCAGGACCACGACATCGCCCAGCGGACGCAACAAAATGCCCCGCTGCAGCGCTTCGGCACACACCCGACGTCCCCAACGCGTTGCACCGCCTGGTGGATCGAGCTCGACTCCGACCATCAGCCCGCGTTGGCGCACCGCTCCTACCCCGGGTCGTCCGACCACGTGGTCGCGCAATAACGAGGCGAGCCGGTCCGCCACCACCGTCACGTTGGCAAGAACGTCCCACTGGTGGATCAGTTGCAGGTGACGCAGGGCCACTGCACAAGCCAGAGCATTCCCGCCGTAGGAGTGGCCGTGGTACAAGGTCTTTTCACCCAGGTCAGCTCCCTCGAATGCCGCAAAGATCTCGCCGGATGCCACGGTGGCCGAAAGTGGGAGGTATCCGCCGGTAATCCCTTTGCCGAGGCACATCAGGTCAGGGCGAAAGTCGGATCCGGCCCATTCGGAGGCGAACAGCTTGCCGGTCCGGCCGAATCCGGTGGCCACCTCGTCGCAGATCAACAGGACCCCGTGGTACCGACAGGCCGCTCCCAACTTGGCCAAGTCCTCAGGTTCGGCCACCAACATGCCTGCCGCACCCTGCACCAGAGGTTCGATAATCACCGCCGCCAACTCCTCGGCATTGGCCTCTACGCACGCCACCGCCTTGTCCGCCCAATCCGGCGAGGCGTACCCGGGGGTCCGGATGACAGGGAACCGCAGCGGATCGAATAACTCGGTCCCAAATCCCCCGTCTCCCAACGACAGCGCTCCGACCGTGTCCCCGTGATAGGCGTCACCCAGAGCCAGAAAGCGAGTGTGGCCAGATTGGCCCCGATTCACCCAATATTGGAAGGCGATCTTGGCCGCCTGCTCGACCGCCACTGCCCCATCCGATGCGAACAGCACGTGGGCGTCATCGACCGGTACGACCGCAGCGAGTGCCTCGGCAAACTCCACCACCATCCGATTCCCATTCCCCAACAGGGTGGTATGGGCCACTCGACCGAGCTGATCGGTCACGGCGGCATCTAGCTCAGGGACGTGGTGTCCGAGCGTCATGACCCACAGCGAGGAAATGGCGTCAAAGTAGCGTCGCCCGTCGACGTCGATCACCTCACGCCCTTCGGCCCGTTCCACGGTGATGGGCGAATTCCCTGCGTAGGCGGCCATTTGCGTGAAGCCGTGCCAGACCACACTGGCATCTCGGGCCGCCCATTGGCCAGCATCTGAAACCGTTTGGTGGGGCGTAAGTGGCGTTGTCATCGGCCAGAGTCTTATGCAACCCGGGATGTGGGTCGAACCGACACCGTCAGGAACCCGTCAGTATCCGGCGTCGAGATGAGCCACTTGGCAACCGCAATCACCCGGCAATCACCCGGCAATCACCCGGCAATCACCCGGCAATCACCCGGCAATAGCCCGGCAATAGCCCGGCAATAGCCCCGGAATAACCACCGCACCTGCCCGATAGGATCCCCGCCATGGATCGAATCGGCGTCGTCGACACCATGTTTGCTCGGTACGACATGGGTGCCGAGGCACTCAGTGAGCTCGCAGACTGCCCCGGCCACGGCGAAATCTTCGAGGTGGTGCACCGCACCGTGCCCGGATTCAAGGATCTGGGTGTTGAGTGCAAGCGCCTGATCGAAAACGAGAAGTGTCGCATCGTGGTGGCCCTGGGAATGCCCGGGAAAGCCGCCATCGACCAGATCTGTGCCCACGAAGCCGCCCAGGGGATCATGTTGGCCCAGCTGCTGACCTCTACCCACATTCTCGAGGTCTTTGTTCACGAGAACGAAGAGGAGGATCCGGCCAAACTGGCCCAGGTGTGCGTGAACCGGGCCCGAAAACACGCTCGTAACGCCTATTGGATGCTGTACGAACCCGAGCAGTTGACCCGACGGGCCGGACAGGGTGTGCGCCAGGGGTACGAGGACGCCGGACCCATCGCCCACTGATTGTCGGGGCTCCGCCTACCGCCTACCGCCTACCCTGCCGGATCGTGTGGGAGCCCGAGCGTGCGCTCGGCGATGATGTTCCGCTGCACCTCCGAGGTGCCGCCGCCGATAGTGAGCGCTGGAGCGAACAGGAACCCAAAGCTGTAGATCGCTTCCGCCCCCACACCCGTCAACATCCCCGACGCACCGGTCAGATCGCGTGCCAAGGCCATGACGTGCTGGCCGTGCTCATCGGCAAGCGCCTTGCGCACTGAAGCCTCGGGCCCCGGATCCGCCCCCGATACCGCCGCCGACACCATGCGGAGGCGGAGCAACCGCAGAATTTCGCCTTCCGACCACACCTGAGCCAGGCGTTGCCGGAATAGCGGATCGGACGCGCCCCCCGACCGCTTCACCTCATCCACCAGATCTGAGGCGGTCGGACCCATCCCCCACAGCGCACCGGCACCCGACAGAGACACCCGCTCGTTCCCGAGGGTGACTTTGGCGAGTCTCCAGCCGTCACCCTCTTGTCCGACCAGGTTGGCCGCGGGAATCCGGACGTCCTCGAAAAACACCTCGTTGAAGGTGTGGGTGCCGGTCATGTCGACCAGTGGCCGCACGGTGATCCCGAGAGCGTCCATAGGACAGATGAAGTACGAGATCCCCTGATGAACGGGTGCTTCGGGGTCGGTACGGGCCAGCAGTATCCCGAACTTCGCCACGTGGGCGTAAGACGTCCACACCTTCTGGCCATTCACGATCCATTCGTCGCCGTCCCGTTCGGCCCGGGTGGTAAGAGATGCCAGGTCAGAGCCTGCGCCCGGTTCACTGAAGAGTTGGCACCAGATCTCGTCGGCGGCCAGCATGGGACGCAGGTAGCGCTCTTTCTGCTCCTCGGTCCCGGCTCGAAGGATGGTTGGGCCGGCCCAACCGATCCCGATGGTATTGGTGGGACGACGGACGTCCGCACGCTTCAACTCATCATCGACGATCAACTGGGTCTCGGGATCGGCGCCCATCCCCCACGGTTCGGGCCAATGAGGTGCCACATAGCCGGCGTCGGCCAACTCACGACCGGTTGGAGTCGGATGTCCAGCCAACCACGAGCGCACCGAGGTCCGGCGGGCGTCACCGTCAGGCGGAAGCGCAAAGTTCATGGCTGCGAGCGTAGGCTGCTCCGGTTCGGCCGCGACAATCGGCGGAGTCGGGGCGCGAGGCCGAAGGGCCGAGGTACCGGACCGCCGAATGAAGCCTGTGAGTCGAGGGTTCTGGACCAGGGACAACAAGTCCGAAATGGCAAGGGGTAAAACGACCAATGACCAAATGGAATTTCGCAGATGTGTGGGAGGCGGTGGCGGAAACGCTGCCGGAAGCTCCGGCCCTGACTCAGGGATCACGCACCCAGACATGGAAGGACACCGACCGGCGGGCAGACAACCTGGCGAAGTGGTTCCTCGGTGCCGGGGTCGCCAAGCAGGACAAGGTCGCCCTGTATCTCTACAACTGCCCCGAATACTTGGAGGCGACCTTCGCCATCTTCAAAGTTGGCCTGGTGCCCATCAACACGAATTACCGGTACGCCGATAACGAGCTGGCCTATCTGTGGGAGAACGCCGATGCGGTGGCCGTGGTCTTCCACGGCGTGTTCGCCGAACGCATCGAGGGCGTCCGTGACCGGGTCCCAGACATCCAGAGCTGGCTGTGGGTGGACGACGGGACCGCGCCCTGCCCTACTTGGGCCGTCCCGTACGAAGAAGTGGCGAAGAACAGTGGGGGCGAGGGTGATGGCTCTGGCCAGGGACCAGAGCGAGCCCGGGCTCCCTGGGGACGAGGTCCCGACGATCTCAACCTGCTGTACACCGGCGGGACAACCGGCATGCCCAAGGGGGTCATGTGGCGCCAGGACGACCTGTTTGCCCTCATGAACGCTTCTGGGTTCCGGAGCTACGACCAGGAAGCCGGCGTGGAAGGGGTGCGCCAGAGCCTGGCGGAACTCGGCCCCGGGATGACACTGCTCCCCGCCTGTCCACTGATGCACGGTACCGGCGGGTTTACCGCCCTCGAGTGCCTGAGCGAGGGGGGCCGGGTGGTGCTTCTACCCTCCCGCCAGTTCGATGCGGTCGAGCTCCTCGACACCGTCGAGCGCGAGAAAGTCAATGGCTTGATCATTGTGGGCGATGCCTTTGCCAAGCCGATTCTGGCAGCACTTGATGCGCAACCGGGCCGGTGGGACCTGAGCAGCCTGGTGGGGATTATCTCCTCGGGAGTGATGTGGAGCGAGGAGACCAAGCAGGGCCTGCTCGGGCATCACTCCACCATGTTGTTGGTGGACGCGTTCTCGTCGTCGGAGGCGTTGGGCATGGGAAGCTCGATCTCATCAGGGACATCGGCCTCCCATACCGCCGACTTCACCCTCGGCCCCAATGTGCGGGTTCTCGATGCCGACGGCGCGGATGTCGTGCCCGGGTCGGACCAGCCCGGCGTGCTGGCCCTGGGAGGACGCATCCCCCTCGGCTACTACAAGGACGAATCCAAGACCGCGGCCACCTTCCGCACTGTGGATGGTGAGCGCTATTCGATACCTGGTGACTACGCCGAAGTACGAGAGGACGGCAGCATCCATCTGCTCGGACGCGGCTCGGTGTGCATCAACACCGGCGGTGAAAAGGTCTACCCCGAAGAGGTCGAGGAAGTGGTCAAGACTGTCGACGGCGTCCTCGACGCGGTGGTGATCGGGATCCCGAATGAGCGCTTCGGCGAGGAGATCATCGCCGTGGTGGAGCTGACTCCCGGCACTGCCGAGGAATCGGTCACTGCCGACGCCATCATCGATCACGTGAAGGCACAGCTGGCCGGGTACAAGGCCCCACGCCGAATTCGGTTCGTGCCCACCATCGGTCGTTCGCCATCGGGCAAGGTGGACTATGCCCGGAACCGGACCGAAACCGCGGCGTGGGTGGGCGTTGAGCTCTGAACCAGACACCGGGGTTCCGCCCGAGTCCACTGAGTCGCCCGAGTCCAGTAAGTCGCCCGAGTCCACTGAGTCGCCCGAGTCCACTGAGTCGCCCGGAGGACCCGAGGTACCCGCATCCTCCGTCTTGCCTGGACGCGGCGGCGGACCCCCGATCAAACACACGGGCAGGCTTCGGCGTACCGCGGCGTCGGCTCAACTGGTCGGACGGCTTGGCGCCTCCCGGATGACCGGCAAAATCAGGATTCGTCTCACCCCAGCTGACCGTCGCGATGAGCAAGCGGCGGCCATGGAACTTCGCACGGCGGAACAGGTGGCCGAGTCCTTAGGGGACATGAAGGGGGCGCTGATGAAGCTGGGCCAGATCGCCAGCTTCCTCGATGAAGGCGTCCCCGAACCGTACCGGGTAGCCCTGGCCCAACTGCAGTCGGACGCACCCCCGATGGCGCCGGAGCTGGCCGCCGGGGTGGTCGAGGCAGAGTTGGGCCGCTCCCCCACCAAGGTCTTCCGGGAATGGAATCCGGTGCCACTGGCCGCTGCCTCTATAGGTCAGGTCCACCGAGCGGTCACATTCGATGGCAGAGAAGTTGCGGTGAAAGTCCAGTACCCAGGGGTGGCCGCTGCCATCGAGGCGGACTTGGCCAATACCGAGATGCTGGCCCGGATTCTTCCGATGATGTTCCCATCGCTCGATCCCAAGATATTGGCCGTCGAGCTGCGTGACCGGCTGACCGAAGAGCTCGACTACATCCACGAAGCCGCCAACCAACGACTATTCTCCGCGATCTACCGGGGCCACCCTTTTATCCACATTCCCGAAGTGGTGGACGAGTTCTCCACTCGCATGGTGCTCACCACTGAATTGGCCACCGGTGCTCGCTTCGCTGAAGTAGAGAAGTGGTCTGCCCACGAGAGGAATTTGGCCGGCGAGACTCTGTTCCGTTTCGTGTTCCGGGGTATCAACCGGTTGGGCGTGTTCAACGGCGATCCGCACCCGGGGAACTACCTGTTCCGTCCAGGGGGTCACGTGACGTTCCTCGACTTCGGCATGGTGAAGAAATTCGCTCCCGAAGAGATGGCCGTCTTCCATAAGTTGATCGAGACACTGGTGCTGCGGGGAGACGCCGAGGGCTACCGCCGCGCTCTCGAGGAGGTCGGGCTCCTTCGGCCCGATCCGTCCCTGTCCACCGATGACGTCGCCGACTACTTCAGTCACTTCTACGACCTGGTGATGGTGCGGGGCCGGCGCACCGTCGAGCATGAGTACGCTTCGGAAACCGTCAGGAGGGTGTTCAACTCCAAGAGCCCGGTGGCCAAGGCGCTTAGCTTGCCGGCCATGTTCGTCATCGTGCAGCGCATTAACCTCGGGCTCTACGCGCTTCTGGCTCGATTGGGGGTAACTGCAGACTGGCGGGGGATCGCCGAGGAACTGTGGCCGATGGTCGATGGACCTCCCACCACGCCGTTGGGCGAAGCCGAAGAGGAGTGGCTCAGCCGCTCCTCCTGATTCGACAATCTTCGCCTCAGAGGATCCAAGTCAGCACATCCAGCTCCGGGCTCCGGGCGGGAGCCGTCAAACCTCAGCCCTTGTTCGCCCCGTGAGCCCGAACAAAATCGTTCACTGTGTAGTACGCGTCGATCGACTCACCGGCGTCGCCCCAAAAACCCTCCAGCACGTCATACGCCATCGAGCCTTCGTTGATGTAGTGGTTATTTACGTCGGTGATCTCCAACTCGCCGCGGCCCGAAGGTACCAGTGAGGGGATGACATCGAACACATCGGCGTCGTAGCAGTAGATCCCCGTAACCCCGAACTTGGACGGGGGTTGCTCTGGCTTCTCCACGATTCTCGTGATGCGTCCCTCGTCGAACGAAGGCACACCAAGGTGGCGAAGGTGCTGGTCCTCCTCCACCGGGGTCAGGAGAATACGAGCACCCCGAGGCTCGGCCCGGAAGGCGTCCACCATTGGCTTGATCGACTGTTCGACAACGTTGTCGGCCAGCATCACCAACACCGGGTCGCCGTCTACAAACCGCGCCGCCAGACCCAGGGCCTCGGCAATGCCACCTGGCTTATCCTGGTAGCCGTAGCTCAAACGGTCGATGCCGAATTCATAGCCGTTCCCCAACAGACGAAGGAACTCTCCGGCGTGGGTCCCTCCCGTGACCAGCATGATCTCGGTGATTTCCGCGTGTACGAGCGCCTCGATGCACCAGTTGATCATGGGCCGGTCGTAGATCGGGAGCAGGTGTTTGTTGGTGATGCGAGTGAGCGGATGGAGGCGTGAGCCGGTACCGCCAGCGAGAATGACACCCTTCATGCGTGGCAGCCTAGACGTGATGGTTGGGGACAGCCGAACCGATCGATAGGGCGCTCCGGACCTCGCGGTCACCCGACGCGGAACCCAGCCAGGACAGCATCGGACAGGGCCGGCCACGCGGCGCTCGCCCACGGTCCAAACGCCCGGTCCGCCAAGCCCGCACAGGCCAGACCGGCCGTCGGGTCTATCCAGAAGAACGACCCGGAACGACCGAAGTGCCCGAATGTGGCCGGAGAATTCGACACTCCCGTCCAATGGGGCTGCTTGTCGCCGCATATTTCCACCCCGAGTCCCCAGTCGCACCGGTCGAAACGGCCGAACCCGGGGAGAACGCCAGGCAGACCAGGGAAAGCCACCGAGATGGCCAAGGCATGGCTTTCGGGGCTGATCAGCTTGGGAACTGCCCACTCGGTCACCAGGGCAAGGAGGTCGCTCAACGGCCCCCACAGTCCGGAGGCTGCGTCCGATGAGGTTGCGTCCGACATTGCTTCGCCCGGTGAGGCCCCGCCCGGTGAGGCCCCGCCCGGTGAGCCCCCGCCCGGTGAGGCGGACACCGGCTGATTCCGTCCTGGATCGAAAACGGTGTCGGACATCCCGAGCGGATGGAGCACCCCATGGGTCACATAGTCACGAAATGACATTCCCGACCGCTGGACCAGCACGTCCGCCAACACGTCATAACCGAAGTTGGAGTAAATGCGCCGGGTACGAGGCTTGGCCAGCGGCGGACCCCGGTCGGGCCCGAGCCCAGAAGCATGGGCCAGCAGGTGGCGGATCGTCGAACCTGGAGGTCCCGCCGGCAGATCGAGGGACAGAGTGCCCTCCTCGATGGCCACGAGGACCGCGAGGGCGGTGACCGGTTTGGTCACAGACGCCCATGGAAACAGTCGATCTTGAGGTCCCACAACCTCAACGGTCTCGGCCTCGGGCGAACTGCGTTCGGCACCTTCCCGTCCAATGCGGATCACTCCGACCGCTGCCGCGTCAACTGCCCAGGTTCCAACCAGATCTAAGGCGCCCATACCGTTCCGATCGTAGATCACGTCATGGGATATGCCCCGGTGACTACTGTGAACGGCGATGTGGCGAAACTCTGCACTCGGAGTTCGGGCCCGGATCACCCAACGCCGGGAAACGGTGCTCGTCGCCTTGGCCACCCTGACCCTGGTAAGCGCCTCGACCGGATGGGTCATCCTTTCGAGAGGCGCCTCCGCATCCCAATCCTCTTGGGCAAGGCCGTCCACCTTTTCCGCTCTACCTATGCTCGACATTTCAAGCTTTGGATTCGCGTCACCAGCCGGCCAGGCCGGCCAGGTCGGCCAGGTCGAGATTCACCACGTCGGCGGGAATTCGGAGACCCCTTCGGTCATCACGCCGATCACGGCGACCGTACCAATTTGGGCGTCAGTGCGCACAACTCCCGCATCATCCGCATCATCTTCATCGGACCCGCTGTCCCTCGAAGCTTTCTACACGTCCCCCGACCCCCTCCCCGCCGCCGCGCCTGGCTCGATTGTCCGATCCGAACCAATCCCTCACGCAGTAGGGCTGCCCGCTCAGGCCACCGCTTACCGCGTGTTGTATCACTCAGAATCGACTACAGGAGCCGACATCGCCGTCTCTGGGACGGTGGTCATTCCCGCTCGCCCACCACCGGTAACGGGCTATCCCATTGTGGCCTGGGCCCACGGAACCACCGGCCTGGCTGACGCGTGTGCACCCTCCAAGCAGGGGGTCAACACCATCCCCTATCTGTCCGAATTCATCGACGAAGGGATGATCGTCGCGGCTACCGATTACCAAGGCCTCGGGACCCTCGGGATCCACCCTTACCTGGTCGGCCAAAGCGAGGGTCAGGCCGTATTGGACGCTGCCCGCGCCGCCCGCAACCTCGCCGGATCAATAGCGTCTGACTCGGTGATCATCTTCGGCCACTCCCAAGGTGGCCAAGCGGCGCTGTTCGCCGGTCAGATTTCCCATTTGTACGCACCCGATCTCTTCGTTGTGGGCGTGGTGGCAGTGGCGCCAGTCTCGAACGTCAGCGAATTCGCGCCGGCAGTTCCGGGACGCAATCCCGATACCTTCTCCGCGTATGTCGTCATGGCCCTGTATGCCTGGTCAATTGCCTACGGAGATCTACCCCTTTCGGACGTATTCACGCCATGGGCCATTGCCACCACGCCAGCTATCGATCAGATGTGCAGCGACGAAGTGACCGACACCTACGCGGATGTGTCCACCAATCGGATCTTCCGCTCGGGTTGGAAGGACAACACGGCGGTCCAGACCCATTTGATCCAGAACGAACCAGGTTTGGCACCTACGGTTGCGCCGGTCTTGATCGTGCAGGGGACGGCCGACTCACTCATTCCCTACGCCACCACTACGACTCTGGTCGATCAACGGCTGTGTGGGGCCCAACATGACACGGTGGAGTACGACGTAGTTCGCGGTGCCAGTCACGGAAGTGTGGTGGGGACCGCACAACCAGACGTTCTCCAATGGACCGCTGCCCGATTCGCCGGACAGACAGCTCCCGACACGTGTGGATAACGTGATCCGGTATTGACCGACTGGCTCCGTTGGCAAACATAACCGCGTGCGATCGAAATCGCAGAGAGCACGGTTGCAACGGCCGCCGGGTCACCAGACAGGCACCAGACAGGCACCCGTTTGCCGTTTGCCGTCACCCGAGAACCACCGGCTTTCCGATGGCGGAGACGAACGGGCTAGACGTCGAGGAAGCGCCGAACAGCTAACGCCGAACCGGCCACACCCACACCGATGCCCACCACGCCAACCAAAATGCACGTGGCAGCGACTTCCCAGGGCCCCATCGACATTTGAGCAATCAGGTTGCCCTGATTGGCAACTGTCTTGGTGGTGTCAAGCCCGATACCCCAGTAGAGACCGAGTACCACCAATACGGCGACAGCCGATCCGAGCAATCCTTGAATGAGACCTTCCGCCATGAAGGGGAGCCGGATGAACCAGTTGGTCGCACCGACCAACTTCATCACCGAAACCTCACGCCTACGGGCGAAGATGGCCATGCGGATCGTGTTGAGAATGAGCACCGAGGCTGAGAGCAACAGCACCACCGCGACGGACAGAAAGACCCATTGCAGAATATGGATCACACTCTCCATTGTCCTGATCTGGGCGGTCGGTGATGATGGTGTCCCGAAGATGCCCGGTTTACCAGTGAACTGCTGAACCACCGCGGTGGCATCTGATGGATTCTCGAGGACACATCGATACGACGACGGATAGTCGGACTGCTGAGTGGCGTTGAACTCGTCGGCGGCAACAGTTTGCTTGGCTTCGTTGTAGTCGTAAGCCTGGGAGCGGGCAATACAGCTCTTCACCAGGGGGTTCTGGGTCAACTCGGCTCCGATGGCATGATACTGCGCCGGGCTGGCGTCGCCGTTCACCCAGACCGCGACGTTGACCCCGTGCTGCCAATGCACAGTCGCATTTGTCGCTCCCTGCTTCAACAGCAGAGCGGAACCCACCAGGGCCAGGGATACCGCCACCGTGAGCACCGCGGCCGCGGTCATCAGGCGATTGCGCCACAGATTGGTGGTGGCCTCGCGTGCAACGTATCCGGCAGAGACCGGCATCAGCTCTCCACGTCACGGCGGCCGAGTCGGTCCGCCGAGTCTGCAAATCCGGGGATCGGGGCCGGAGCGCCAGTCTTGGCAACGGGAGCCGTAGCGGTCTCCACCATGGTGTCGATCGGAGATCCGGCGCCGGCTGCGGCCACCGCACTATCGAGGCCGTACACGCCACGAGCCTGATCTCGCACAATGGCCCCGTGGTCCAACTCGATGACCCGTCGACGCATCTGGTCGACCATGCCGGCATCGTGGGTGGCGACGACAACCGTGGTCCCTGTTCGATTGATCCGGTCGAGAAGCCGCATGATGCCGAGGCTGGTGGTCGGATCGAGGTTACCGGTGGGTTCGTCGGCAAGGAGAATCAGAGGTCGGTTCACGAACGCCCGAGCCACGGCCACTCGCTGTTGTTCACCACCCGAGAGCTCTCCGGGCAGATTCCCGCTCTTTTTGGTGAGGCCGACCAGATCGAGCACCTGCGGTACCTGCGAGGCGATCACATGCTTGGGTCGTCCGATCACCTCGAGCGCAAAGGCTACATTCTCAAAGACTGTCCTATTTGGGAGCAACCGGAAGTCCTGAAACACGCACCCGATATTTCGTCGCAAGTACGGGATGCGCCATTTCGAAAGGTGCCCGATCTCTTTGCCGGCTTCCCAAATTCGGCCCGAGTTGGGAATCTCCTCGCGCAGCAGCAACCGAATGAAGGTGGTCTTGCCCGAACCGGAAGGGCCAACGAGGAAGACGAACTCACCTTTGTCGATCTCAATCGAACAGTCCCGGAGTGCGACTGTTGACCCTTTGTAGGATTTGGTGACGTTTTGGAACGTGATCATAAGGGAATGGTCAGGGTTGAAACGGAATTGCGTTGCAAGGTGCCCTGAGTCCGCAATAGCTTACCGGCCTAGTGCCGATAATTGGTGCAGCCCCTCTGACCTCCCCTGACGCGCGCAACCTCATCGAGGTTCACCCCAGAACTCGACGACCAGGCGAACGGGGCCGACGATGACAACCTTGTGTGACATTCCGGGTGGAATGGGTTGTGACGAACCGGCAGAAAAGCACACGTCGACGACAGGAACGGTCTCCATCTGAAATGCGACCTCACCTTCGGTGACCCGGAGCATCCCCCACACTCGTTCCGCCGTCCGATGTGAGCCACGTAATCCCTTCGGCAGTCTGTCTTGGTCCCAGGGACCTGCAGTCCTGAGTAATGAGAGGCCTTCGGGCATCTCGGCCCGGTCACAGAGCGGGCACTCGATCGAAGAGCCCACGTGCCCGCTACGTTCGGCGTCGTTGTTGATCCATGGTCGATTTTGGAACGGCGGTCGGTGGCGGATGTGCTGGTTGTGAAGGCACGACATTTCCGCCACCCAATCGCCATCGTCGCCCACATGGAAACCGTCGATGACCCGAATCATCAGAGTTGCCGCGTGGTTACCGCCGCACTGAGCGCTCCACTTTCCACCACAGTGATCGCCACCCTCAACCCTGGTTCCGGCGCAGGTCGGCCTGTCGCCGCAGTTCCGCCTCCATAAAGGCGTCGAGGTCACCGTCGAGCACTGCTTCGACGTTTCCGGTCTCCTCGTTGCTACGGAGATCCTTCACGAGTTGGTAGGGAGCCATGACGTAGGAGCGGATCTGATTTCCCCAAGCGTTGTCGGTGCGATCTCCGGACAGCGCTTCGAGGGTGGCCTGATGTTCGGCCCGTTGGCGTTCGGCCAGTTTGGCCCCCAGAACCTGCATCGCCTTGGCCTTGTTCTGGTGCTGGCTCCGCTGGTTCTGGCACGACACCACAATGCCGGTCGGAAGATGGGTGAGTCGTACCGCGGAGTCCGTCTTGTTCACGTGCTGACCTCCGGCCCCCGAAGAGCGGTACGTGTCGATACGTAGATCCTTCTCGTCGATGTCGACCTCATTCGAGACATCCTCGAGAAAGGGCACCACGTCGAGCGATGCGAAACTCGTCTGCCGGCGATGCTGCGCGTCGAAAGGCGAAATTCGCACCAGGCGGTGCACCCCCCGCTCCGCGGCCAGCATCCCGAAGGCGTACCGACCCTTCACGATGAAGGTGGCCGACAACAATCCGGCCTCCTGACCAGGGGTGGCTTCTTCCACCTCGATCTCGAAGCCGCGTCGCTCTGCCCAGCGGGAGTACATGCGCAACATCATCTCGGCCCAGTCCTGGGCGTCGGTGCCACCGGCACCAGCGTGGATTTCGGCTACCGCGTCACGGTCATCGTGGTCTCCGGCGAACAACGCCCGCAGCTCCAGGGAACCCAGCCGGCGATCAAGGTCGGCCAAGGATTCTTCGACTTCGGGACGCAGGGAGTCGTCACCTTCTTCTTCGTTCATCTCGAAGAGGGTCTCGGCATCCGACAGGCGTTCCGCCAAGGCCGCCAGCATGTCCATGTCTTCACTGATCCGCCCCAGTTCAGTGGTGACGCTGCGCGCGTTGTCGGCATCGTCCCACAGGTCGGGGGCCGACGCCGCGGCCTCGAGCTCGACTCGTCGCTTCTGGAGCAGGTCCAGTCCCAGGAAATGCTCGGCTTCCCGCAGACGGTCGGTAGTCGACGCGATTGTCGCACGAATGTCGACTCGATCGGGATCCCCGCCCCCCCGCCGGGGAGGCTCGGCCGCGGCCATCTCAGTTAGCGCCGTGGCAGAACTTGTACTTCTTCCCGCTGCCACACCAACACGGGTCGTTGCGACCCACTCTTTCCTTGTCGGATTTCACGATGGGAACCTGGGTTTCGTTGTCTTCGGCGAACCGGTTGGTCACCCCACCGGCCCCACCGCCAATACCACCGGCCCCACCGCCAATACCACCGGCCCCACCGCCAATACCACCGGCAGATTCTTCCATCTCCGCCGGCGTGGCCCCGGCCGCGAATGCGGCCGACATCGACCCGCTCCCCTGCACCGGGTCATCGGCGGCGATATAGCTGGCTTGGGCGAGGTCCGGCTCGGGGGTGGCCTCGGTCATGACCTGCACGTGGAAGACGTAACGGAGGTAATCGTCGTCGATGCCGGTCATCAGCTTCCCGAACATCTCGAAGCCGTCCCGTTGCCATGCCACCAGTGGGTCCTGATTACCCATGGCCCGCAGGTTGATGCCTTCCCGCAGGAGGTCCATTTCCGCCAGATGGTCACGCCATCTCTGGTCGAGGATCTGCAGCATGATGTCCCGCTCGAGTTGGCGTGCCGTCTCCTCCCCGCCGGGGATCGTCTCGTCCCGCTCGGTGTAGAGGTCGAACGCCTCGGAGAGGATGCTCTCGGTCACCTGACCTGCCGTGGTGGCCTCGGCCAGGTCCTCTTCCACAAACTTGGTGGGGTAGTACTGGGTGATCTCAGTGATCAAACGGGCCAGGTCCCACTCTTCGGGGTAGTCGGTCGGGCACGAGGAGGCGACCAAACCGGTGATGGTGGACTCGAGCAGTTCCTTGGTTTCCTCGTGCAGATCCTCTCCCTCGATGATCTGCAGGCGGCGCTTGTAGATCACCTTGCGCTGCTCGTTCATAACATCGTCGTACTTGAGCACGTCCTTGCGCGATTCGGCGTTGCGACCCTCGACCGTGTTCTGCGCCCGCTCGATGGCCTTGGTCACCATTTTCGCCTCGATGGGGATGTCGTCGGGAATGGCCCGACCCATGACCCAGTTCATGGCGCCGGTGGCAAAGAGGCGCATCAGGTCGTCTTCGAGCGAAAGGAAGAACCGACTCTCCCCCGGGTCACCCTGGCGGCCCGAACGACCTCGAAGCTGATTGTCGATTCGCCGGCTCTCGTGCCGTTCGCTACCTAGGACGTAGAGCCCGCCCGCCTCGCGTACTTCGCCACCCTCCCGGGTACAGGTTGTGTCGAATCCGGCGCGGATCTTCGCCAACTCCGCGGCACCTTCGTCGGTGGAGAGATCGAGACCACGAGCGTTTGCCTCACGAGCGGCCAATCCTTCGGCATTGCCACCGAGGATGATGTCGACCCCACGGCCGGCCATGTTGGTGGCCACTGTCACGCCGCCTACCCGTCCGGCTTGGGCGACGATCTCCGCCTCCCGGAAGTGCTGCTTGGCATTGAGCACCTCGTGTGGGATTCCCTTTTTCTCCAGCAACCGGGCCAGATGCTCCGATTTGGACACCGAGGCCGTCCCCACCAAGATGGGCTGGCCGGTGGCGTGGCGTTCGGCGATGTCCTCGACCACGGCGTTGAACTTGGCATCCTCCGACTTGTAGACAAGGTCGGGATTGTCCATCCGGACCATCGGCTTGTTGGTAGGGATCGGGACTACGGGAAGGTCATAGGTATTGGCAAACTCGGATGCCTCTGTCTCCGCCGTACCCGTCATACCGGCGAGCTTCTCGTAGAGCCGGAAATAGTTCTGAAGCGTCACCGTGGCCCAGGTGTGATTCTCCTCATTGATCCGGACCCGCTCTTTGGCTTCGACCGCCTGATGGAGACCGTCGGACCAGCGCCGCCCGTCGAGGGTACGACCGGTGAACTCGTCAACGATCTTCACCTCCCCTTCGGCTATCAAGTAGTCCTTGTCCCGCCGGTAGAGCTCTTTGGCGTACATGGCCTGGGTGAGGTGATGGACGTAGTTGACCGCCACCGCGTCGTAGAGGTTGTCCACGCCCAGTTGGCGTTCGACCTTCTCGATACCTGCCTCGGTGGGGACGACCGTGCGCTTTTCTTCGTCGACCTCGTAATCGTCCTCGTTCCGCAACGTCCTGACGATGCCGGCGAACTGGTAGTAGAGCTTGGCCGACTCGGCGGCAGGGCCAGAAATGATCAGTGGGGTGCGGGCCTCGTCGATGAGGATGGAGTCGACCTCGTCCACGATGGCGTACGGGTGCCCCCGCTGCACCATGGCGTCCTTGGTGCGGGCCATGTTGTCGCGGAGGTAATCGAAACCGAACTCGGTGTTGGTCCCATAGGTGACATCGGAGGCATAGGCGGCTCGCTTGGCCGGCGCATCCTCTACGTCCGGTCCCACCCGCCCCACCGTGAGGCCCAGGAAGGTATGGAGTCGTCCCATCCACTCCGAGTCACGTGAGGCCAGATAGTCATTGACCGTCACAACATGGACGCCTTTACCGGACAGCGAATTGAGATAGACCGGCAGCGTGGAAACCAGCGTCTTCCCCTCTCCGGTCTTCATTTCGGCAATCCATCCGAAGTGCAGCGCCATCCCCCCCATCAGCTGCGCGTCGAAGTGCCGCTGGCCGAGCACCCGCCATGCCCCTTCCCGTACGACGGCAAATGCCTCGACCAGGATGTCCTCGTAGCTCTCACCGTTGGCCAGGCGCTCCCGGAACTTGGGGGTACATGCCCGCAGCTCATCGTCAGAAAGAGCCTCGATCTCGGGTTCGAGAGCGTTGACCAGCGGAACCAGCTCGGCCAGACGACGTACTTTTTTTCCTTCGCCAGCGCGAAGTACCTTCGTGAACACACTCATGGGGTCATCACTCTACCGTCGGGACGCGTACTTTCTCTCCCGGGGAGGCCATCAGCCATCAGCCGGCTGAACCAAGACCTGTCAGCCGACACCTCGCCACACCGAGGGTGCCCCCTCAGATTCGGCGGAGTTCAAGCAGTTCGAACTCTGGCCCGAATCGTCTGCACCGGACCGTGTTGGCTGGGGTGGGGACGACCCACTATCCGACCCTTGGTCTTCTCGAGCTGGTTCTCGAGCTTTTCCACCACGAAGTCCACAGCCACCAACGGATCGGGGGCAGAAGCATGAGCACGGATGACCCGACCATGGCCCGTCAAGATGACTTCGCAACACTCACGATCGGGGATCCTCGGGTTGTGTTCCTCGGAGAAGTGCACTTCGGCTCGATCGAGACCCGGGCAGTGCCTGAGCAGTCTGCCCACCTTCTCCTCGACCAGCGTCCGTACCTCGTTGGGCACTATCCTTCTGCCGTTCGCGATGACAACGTTCACCTGTTCGCCTCCCAAGTCGTGTTGCTTTGGTTGTTACTGGTGTGGTCGGCCGGTACTCCTAATCGGTCGTGGGTTGGATGCTGTCTGTGTTGTGGATGAGGTCGTGCCGGAAGAACCGGCACGAGATGGATTGTGACCTACGAGCGGCTGACCTGGTCTTTGACCCCACACTCGCCTGCAGTGAGAATGGCGGCCGGGTTCCGGCGGCACCGACCGGCGAGCGGTCGTGAACCCTTCGGCACCGTAAATGGCACGCGTCACCTCATCTCCGTCCGCCCCCGACAACCGGGAACGCCACGGGCAGGGCTTACTCCTAAGCCGCACCATGCTCAGCAACCAGTAGTTGCCTTACGTGGGTCGTTTCGCCTGCGACTGGCATCGACTTGCAACCACAGACCCGCACGTAGCTCACGTCGCACAGTCTACCCCCGCAGAATCCAATTTTCACTAGCAATGTCTCGAGTTCACGAGGTCGCCACGTAGGCGTCACACGCTCGCAACACACGATCTTGGGCAGGAGGCCGCCCTCGGTGTGATCATTACGAACTGGGCTGGGATCGCCAACCCTGTTCGGACAAAAACCCTGGTGAATCAGTCTTCGCCACCAAGACTCACGTCCTCGGCGAGACGTTCTTTGATCTCGACCAGCACCGGGATCGGACCTGGATCGATGTCTTCGTGACCGGCCATGTGGAGCGAGACAAAATCGCCGACAATGGCCAGGTCGAAGAGCTGAGCAAGGTCGCCCTCGCCATCCGCCCGCACCTCGATGATGCCGGACACCACCTCGCGCAGCACCTCGGCAACCAGATCGAACCGGCGGGTGACCTGGGGGTGCTCGGCATCGTGACGCAGGTTGACCAAGGTGATCAACTGGCGGGTGACATCGCCGTGCTGGCCCCACCCTGCGATCTCGTTGTGGCAGAGCTCGGGATAGACGTTAAAGAAGGCCGGTGCCTTGGCATTCTCATTGACCTGGGCTTTCCACCGAAGGGCGGCGGCCGCACCCACGGCCTGTGAACTATGGATCAAGGGGATCGTCCGCCCGATGCGGCGAGCCACGTCCTCGGCCAGATTCCCAGGCTTCACCAGTTGGTCGCGCCGCCGGCGGAGCTGATCAACCGCCTGGTTGACCCACTGGACGGCTCCGGGGAACAGCCCGATCTCTTCCAGCACCACCAGCGGGGGAATGGCCATGGCACCAAGAGCGGCCCGGGGCTGCGGAATGCTCGAGGGAACCCCGATCACCGGGACGTGCCACTCGCCGGCCAGGCGCCCCAACTCGCCGCCACTGGTCACCACCACCATGGCGGCACCCGACTCATACGCCGCGGTGCCGGCCTCGAGCGTCTCCTCGGTATCACCCGAGAACGACATGGCGAACACCAGTGAGCTCGCTCCCACGAAGTCGGGGAGCTCGTACCCCTTCACAACGGTGACCGGAACAGACATGAAGGGAGCTGCTGCTGCCACCACCACATCGCCGGCGATCCCGCTCCCACCCATACCGAGAACCACGACGTTTTCGATCTGATCGCGGCTGGGCAGGCCGGCCACTCCCCTGGCATCGACTGCCGCCGCTTCCACCTGTTCAGGAAGGCCGGCCGTAGCACCCCACATGTCAAAACTGTCCACCCCAAAAGGGGAACGTGCCACCGGCGGCCTGCCGGCAGCCGGTCGGGTCACGATCCGGCAGACTCGCCGGTGGAACGGGCGCCGCCGGAGTCGGCCAGTGCCATGAGGCGGGAGTGCTCAGCATCGTTGACGGCAGTGGCCTCGTCGATCAACATCACCGGGATCCCGTCGCGAATCTCGTAGCTGCGGTGCAGGCGGGGGTTGTACAGCCGGTTCTCGGTGGCGAAATACAGCAACGACCCCTTGTCTTCGGGGCATGCCAGGACATCGATCAGAAGGGAGTCGAGCGTCATGATGCGGTTCCTCTCAGTTCAACTGGTTGGTCTGGATGGGTCTGTTCGTCGGGGGCGGGTCGGTCAACCGCCGGTGAGGCGGGCCACGGCGTTCTGTACCTCTTCTACGTGGCAGGCACATGACTCGTCGTCGGGTGCCTCCACATTCAGACGCAGCAGCGGCTCGGTATTGGAGGGGCGGAGGTTGTACCACCAGTTACCCCGGTCAACCGTCAGCCCATCCAGTCGGTCGGCGATCCCAAGGGCTCCTTCGGCCGCCTCTACTTCGGCGGCCATGGCTTCGACGGCGCCGGCCGGATCGGCCACCTCGGTATTGATCTCCCCCGACGCCGAGTACCGCTGATACGGCTTCAGCAGCTCAGAGAGAGGCTTGCCCGTCACGCACAGGAGTTCGAGCACGACCAAGGCGGCGATGATCCCCGAATCCGCCCGATAGTTGTCTCGGAAGTAGTAGTGGCCTGAGTGCTCACCACCGAAGATGGCGTCGGTCTCGGCCATCACCTGCTTGATGAAGGAGTGACCCACCTGGGTGCGAATACCCACTCCACCCTTCTCGGCGATGACTTCAGGCACCACCCGGGAGCAGATGCAGTTGTAGAGAACCGTGGCCCCAGGGTGCTTGTCCAACATCGATGCTGCCACCAAGGCGGTGGTCAACGAGCCCGACACCGGCTCGGAGTGCTCGTCAACCAGAAAGACCCGGTCGGCATCACCGTCGAAGGCAAGTCCGATATCCGCACCCAGGTCGCTCACTGCTCGTTTCAGCCACGCCAAGTTCTCCGGTTGCATGGGATCGGCGGGGTGGTTGGGGAAATTCCCATCCAGCTCGGGGAAGAGAAACTCCACCTTGAACGGCAGTCCGTCGAAGACTTTGGGAGCCACCAGTCCACCCATCCCGTTGGCGGTGTCCGCCACCACCACCAGGGTTCGGAACGCATTGATGTCGACAAAGGAGCGGACATGTTCGGCGTAATCGTCGAGCACCGACCGTTCCTCGTAGTAAGCCAGCGAGGAGGGTTCGAGGGCCGGGGGCCCATCGGCGCCCCACTCATCGAGGAGTGCCTCGGCGATGGCCTGAATCTCGGTCAGCCCGGTATCCCGTCCGATTGGTCGCGCTCCTGACAGGCAGAGCTTCAACCCGTTGTAACGGGCCGGGTTGTGCGATGCGGTGAACATGGCTCCCGGGGCATCGAGTTTGCCGGCGGCAAAGTACAGAAGATCGGTCGAGGCAAGGCCCAGATCAGTCACCGCCGCACCCTCGGACCGGGCCCCGTCAGCGAACGCCTTGGCCAGCTCAACCCCGGATTCGCGCATGTCTCTGGCCACCAACAGCCTGGGGGCACCGGTAAAGCGGGCCACCGCAACGCCAATGGCTCTGAACTGGTCGGCATTGAGCTCATCGGGGACGACGCCCCGAATGTCATAGGCCTTGAAGACGTGAGAGAGGCTGGTCATAGCCCGACCATCCTACTCAGCCTGGATCGTCGGCTCCGTGGGTGGGGAGAGTTTCGAATTTCACTTCCACCAGGTGGGCAACCGGCAGGCGCCGAGCACCGGCACGCCCGAGGACCTGGGGTACGTCGGCTGGGGGCAGGGTCGGTGCCACCGGATGCGATCCCGCCCCCCGATTACGCCGTGGTACGACCTCGTGTCGGGGCGCCGACGGCATGGAGATGCCGAAGCACCTGTGTATACGACGCCACGAAGCCTTGCTCGTTGTAGGACAGGTTGTGGCGTTCGCAGAATGCCTTCACCAACGGCTGGGACCGGCGAAGGTTACGTCTGGGCATGGACGGGAACAGGTGATGCTCGATCTGATAATTCAGACCCCCGAGGGCGAAGTCGCTGATGATCCCCCCCCGCACATTGCGAGCGGTGATGACCTGGCGTTCGAGAAACCCGGTGGCGTCACCTTCGGGCAAGACGGGCATGCCCTTGTGATTCGGCGCAAATGCGCTTCCGAGGTACAGACCCAGCAGGCCCTGGTTCACCGCCAAAAACACCAGCGCATGCACCGGCGACAGAACGAACAAGAGCGCCGCCACGTACAGGGCGATATGGAGTCCGAGCAGGATGGCTTCCTTGGGGAGCTGACGGCTGGTGCGGGCCGGCAGAGCCCGGATACCGGCCACCTGGAGGTGCAACCCTTCGAGCAGGAGCATCGGCAAGAACAGGACCGCTTGGTAACGGGCCAGCAGTCGGCCCGGCCCACGCTTGACCCGAGCCTGGCCGGTGGTCCACACGAAGATCCCCGTACCGATATCAGGGTCTCTGCCCTCCTGATTCGGGCGAGTGTGATGCCGGGTGTGCTTGTCGATCCACCAGCCATAACTCATGCCCAAAAAGAGGTTGGCATTGATCAGGCCAAAGAAGTCGTTGAGGCGGCGGGACCGGTGGGTCTGACGATGCCCGATGTCATGGGCGACGAAACCGATCTGTCCCAACACCAAGGCCAGATACACGGCCACAATCAGCTGGTACCACGAGTCGCCGATGACCATGAATGCTGTCCACCCGACAGCCAATAGGAGGGCGTTGACCCCCATCCTGACCTTGTCCGAGGCGGACCGGCGGTCGAGCAGACCTGCCTGCTTCACCTGCCGGGAGAGTTCAGAGAATCCGCCGTCATCCCGCTCGGTCGGAGATCCGGTGATGGTATCCGTGAACTGCGGGGAGAACTGCGTGCGATCGACAGCGGGCGGCACCAGCCGGGCCGAGATCGGCCGACTTGCAATGGCTTGAGTATCCAGCGGAATGCCTCATTTTCAGCTTGAACTGGCACAAGAGGAGTCCATACGCCAGATATGACAGATGTAATAGATACTACAGGCGAATGTGCCCGGGCACCGCTTGCAGTCTTTCACGAGTTATTCGGATCCAACCGTCAACCCGGATTTCTGGGGCCCGGCGCTGACAGGCAGCGCTGACAGATGGCGATCACGTCGGCGGTTCACACGGTGACAGCGTGCCCAATGAGGTGTCGGCGGCATCAGCAGTCGACAGCACCAGTTGGTAGCCGCGCTGCTCCCCCGGCCGGAAGGAGCGCAACGACCACCCGACGGCATTCCCGTCGGAGCCGCTGGCGACTGCAGCCACAACGTAACCTCGAGTGGAATTGTTGAGCCAGTTGACGGCCACCTGGGAGTTTGGGGGCAGTTCGCCAATGGTGATGGTTGGTCTGGCCGTGCCCGAAGTTCCGTCGTAGCTCATCCGGCCACTCAAAGGTGGCTGGGCACAGAAGTCTTCTTTCCCGCCATAGCCCGATTGGACAGCCACCGTGCTGTTGGGCAACGAGGGGGGGGTACGGGTCACCGTCGGAGCCACCTCGGTCGATGTCGTTCGGGTGGGTGAGGCAGCCGATTGGGGAGATCCACACGATGTCACCATCATCGAGCCGCCAGCCAGAAACACCCCCGCACCCCGCAGCAAATGCTGGAGGTGCTGTCTCGCACCTCGTCCATGGCGGTCGCAATCGGCGCCGTTGCGCTTCCGCCCCGGTGGCCTTGTCCGACTCGCCTCGACCTCATCGACAAGCTTTGCTATCACGTTCAGGCGGCTGAGGCTCCGCAATCCGATCCCAGCCTCATGCCCAATCCGTCCACCGATGATGGGTGCAGATTTCGGCCCGGTGACCTTACATATTCAGCGGATCCATTTCTCGATCACCGGCGGGTTGAACGCGGCGAGTCGCACAATGAGCCGGTCGATCGAGTTCTCGATCACCACCATCTCTCGATGTTCGCCACGGAGGAACCCCTCAACCAACGCGTGGTCGAGGAATGTCAGGAGCGGATCGAAGTAGCCGGCCACATTGAGGAATCCGACCGGTTTGACGTGGACCCGGAGCTGCGTCCACGTGAGAACCTCGAAGGCCTCCTCAATGGTCCCGAAGCCGCCCGGCAAGACCACAAAGGCTTCGGACAACTCGACCATGACCGATTTGCGCTCGTGCATGGTGTCCACCACCCGCAGTTCCGTCAGCCCGTGATGCGCGACGTCCTCCGCCACGTGGTGGCGGGTGGTGACACCTGTCACACGTCCGCCACCACCGATGACCCCGTCAGCCACCGCACCCATGCGCCCCACCGAGGCGCCCCCACAGATCAAATGGATGCCACCATCAGCCAGGTAGCTCCCGAACGCCCGCGCTGCTTCCATGTACTCGGGGCGCGTACCCGGATTTGATCCGGAGAAGACGCAAACCCGCTCGAAGCCGGGTGTCACCGGTCCGTCATGCTCGGGGGCTCGGCACACCGGACGAGGGACGGCCCAAGTCTCCCAGGAGTGCGGTCCGAACACGCTGCCCGACACCACGCCGGACCCGGCGCTTGGCCTTACGCCCCACGATCGTCATGCCCACCGCCGCCAGCGCCGCGCCAAGGGTGAGCAACCAACCGGCCAGGTCGGCGTTCGTCGTCCCGTAGTGCAGCGTCACCTCTTGACTGGTGGGGACGACGACCATCAGGTTTGGTGCCACTCTCCAGGGACCCTGCGCACCAGTGGCCTGCCAATTTGGGAAGTACGAGACCTTGACCTCCACCGGTGTCCCGATCTTGTCCACATGGAAGCTGATGGTGCTGTCCGACTGGGCGATGTGGGTCACCGTCGTCACCGGCTCGGGAACCTTGGGTGGGGAAGCGTCACCGATCGGAACCCGATCCCAGTTCGAGGGACCGGTGGCAGCGGGCACCACGTCCCACCCGGCGGGGTTGTCATACCAGGCCACCGACGGATTCAACCAACTCGTCTGGGCGTTTCCCACGCCTTTCCACACCACCGGCTGATTGGTCAGCGGACGAACCAGTTGAGAGTCAGCTATCCGGTACACCTTCCACGTCGTAGCGAGGGCCTCTCCGTTATAAGTGGTGTGCCAGGGCCCGCTCGAGGCAACCTGGGTGAGCAGAGGATCAGCTGCCGCTGCCCGTTCAGTTGTCGTCGACGAGGCCAGGAAATAACGCACTCCCAGCTGTTGCAGATGCTCGATGCCGAGCGGAACGTTCAGCCCGCCGTACGGCAGTCCCACCATGGCGTCAGACGGTGTGACCGAGAGCTCGCTCTGGTTGATGAAGTGATACGGCGTCGTGGTCGAGGATTCGAAGAGAAGCCCCTCCATCGAATCGATGCATCCGCTGGTCCAATAGGGCAGCAGCATCAGCGACTCGGTGGTGCCAAATCGGTTCAGGGAGGGGTCGTATTCCCACATGGTCCGTCCGCATCCCTGGCGAGTACCGACGTTGGCCATCATGTCGACCACCGCCTTGTATTCGGGGAAGTCGGGCTTGCGTTCGTAGCCCGAGTAGTTCCACTCGGCCCACGAGCTCGGTTGGTTGGCGCCGACGGTCACTCCAACGTGGGTCAGCGCCGAGGCCGGAAGCACCAGTGGGGGAAGGACCGCCAGGCACGCCGCCGCCAGCGCGATGAGTGGACCGACCACGGCGCCGGCAGGGGTGGCACTCGGGGTCGGACGTCGGAACCGACTGACCCTCCATGCCGGTCGCCATCGATCACCCTCGCCTGACGGGAGTCGACTTCCTACCAATGCCACCCAGTGTTTGAGCTGTCGCCGACGGATCCATCGAGCCGCCCCCGAGACAGTCTCTGAGACGGCAATCCCACCGAGGAAGTACAGACAGAGGAACCAGAAGGGGAGGAAGCGGACGTTGTAGAGCTTTCCCTGCGGATCAAGACAGACCACCCCGGCCGAGATGCCCCCCATGATGGCGATGAACAGACCAACCCGATTACGTCTGATCACCGTCGCCACCAACCCAATGAGGGCGGCGGCCTGAACCCATCGAGACGAAGCCGGGAAAAGAAGGTGGGGGAAGCCATCGATATTCAGCCATCCCATGTTGGTGGCATAGGCCTGCCGAACGGCAAACGGCACCACCCACCATGCCGCCAGTCCGAACC
Source organism: Acidimicrobiaceae bacterium (assembly GCA_003152015.1). GTDB lineage: Bacteria > Actinomycetota > Acidimicrobiia > Acidimicrobiales > RAAP-2 > DASZIT01. Next base: position 44,494 of record PLZF01000096.1, read on the forward strand.
CGACCACGCCGACAGCCAACGTCCACAACAGGCGGCGCGACCACCGGCGTCTAGCCACTACCCCGCGCAGCCCTCCCCGGAAGGCACGACGCAGATCGGCATCGAGGATCAACCACACGCCGACCCCGGCCACCGCGAACAGTGCCGGGATCAGATGGCACAACAGGGTCGCCGCCAGTAGCACGGCCGCCAGCGACCGGTGGCGGCCGGTACGGAGCCCGGTGGCCACCACGCCCAGGAACACAAGGGAGAGCGAGAGACTGAGCGAGAAGGAGAACTCCCCGGCCAGGGTGGACAGGAGATTGCCGCCGTAGATGGAGAAGCTCGGTTCGAACAGAAAGGGCAAGGTGGCCGCGGCCAGGCAACCCGGCCCCGGATCACGCAAACCGGACAGGCGTCCAAACACCCACGCCGACAGGGGCAGGGTCAACGTGCCGAGTACCGTCACCAACTTGAAGGCGACGTCATAACTCACGACGCCGTTGAACAGCACGGTGAACAAACCTGGCAGCGGGAAGTAGAAGGTGTACATCGGGAAGCCGTCGTACCAGCCCGGATCCCAGCCAGTCAGGTGGCCGTGGGCGAGAAGGTTCGACTCCAGGAACTTGGGCAGCAGCACATGCGCACCCGTATCGCCGCCGGCTGTGGTGGTGGAGGTCAGCAGAAGTAATGGGTGAAGCTGCCAGAGAGCAACCGCCGTGGCACCCAGGATGGCGATGACGGTGGCCCAGGTCGGCCAGGCCGACGGCCGGGTTGCCCGTTGGGAAAGGTGACGGGCGGGGTGGGCCCCTACCGGAGAGGAGGCCACGTCAGAACAGGACGCCGGTGCCGGCGGCCAGGGTGGCCACCACCGCTACCAGGTTGAAGGTGGCGTGCGAGACCATATTCATGCCCAGCCGCCCGGTCCGGTACGAGATGAACGACAGGATGATCCCGAAGGTGGCCAACCCCGGGAGTTGCAGCGACTCCGCGTGGGCGAGGCCAAACAGGACCCCGGTGATGATGATGGCCAATGCCGGACCGACCCAGCGCCCGAAGTTACCGAAGAGGCGAGCGAACGATCGCAGCAACAAGCCGCGAAAGAACAATTCCTCAAAGAAGGGAGCACCGACGACAGTGAGGACGGCAATGACGACGAACCCAAGGCCGTGCGAACCCCCCGTCAGCTTCTGACTGGGGGCATTGAACTTGTGGTTGAAGTCATGGACATGCTGCGAGATGGGGATATAGACGGCGGCCACCAGAAACTGGCCACCGATGCCGATCGGGATACCAGCCAGATCGATCCATTTGAATCGGAGGCCGAGATCCCGTACGGCACTACGGGTGCCGCGGACGGTGGAGGCCAGCCAGGGTCCCCCGAAGAATCCGGCCCAGAGACCGAGCAGGGTGGACACGATGTACCAGGTGGGGGGCTCACTGAGATTTGCGATGGTGTTGAGGCTGTGGAACTTTCCGGCCGGGACCGCCGCCACGACGACGAAAATGGCACCCAGAACCTGGCCACCCAAGAAGCCCAGCGCCCCAAACAAGAGCCACATCCAGGCCGAACCGCGTGAAGTGGGCGCGCTCCCTGCGTCCAACTGACGATTCAGCGGCACATCCCCTAGGGCGAGGGCGGCGGGACTGCCGGGGATGGCCGAGCCGACTACCGCAATCTGACTCCACTGCGACGGAGGTTGTGCCCAGCCCGGAGGCGGCGGAGCCCATCCGCCGGGAGGTATCCAGCCCGGCGGAGGTACCCATCCGGGAGGCGGAATCCACCCGCTGGCTCCGCCTTCCCCTCCGTTGGTCACGCCGACACGTTACCGATCACCACCCCTTCTCAAGTAGCGCCCCCCCGCAACTGCCCGCACGCAACCATGGGGGCGATGCCTCGGTGCTACCCATGGCCGCATAACATGGGGCGGTGACCCCGCCTAATCCCAACCTTCCCCCAGGTCCGATGAACTCCGGTGGACCCGGCGATGGAGCACCAGGTCAGAACAGAAACCGCCTGATTCTCTACGTGGTGGTTGCCGTCGCCATCTTGGCCGTGTTGATAGCCCCTTCGTTGATGCGCACGTCTCACGCGACTTCGCTGAGTTACAACACGTTCCTCAGCGATCTTCAAGGCAAGCAGGTCAAGTCGGCCAATGTGAACCAGGGCAGTGGCGTCATCACCGGGACACTGAACAACGGGACCAGTTACACCGTCAACGGACCCAACCCGGTCATCGACTCTGAAGTCACCGCCCTCCACGTCCTCGGAAACAATTACAAGCTGGTGACACCTCCGGCCAACAGCTTGCTCGGGATCATCTTGACGTGGGTTCTCCCATTTGCGCTCATCTTCGGAGTCTTTTTCTACATCAGTCGTAAGGCGCAGGGTCAAATGGGAAGCATCATGTCGATCGGACGGTCCAAGGCCAAGCTGTATTCCACCGAACGGCCGTCCACCACCTTCGATGATGTAGCCGGCTACGGGGGCGTCAAACTCGAGATCAGCGAGGTCGTCGATTTCCTCAAGACCCCGGCCCGCTTCAAGGACATCGGTGCGCGCATCCCGAAGGGCATTCTGCTGGTAGGCCCGCCGGGCACCGGTAAGACCCTCCTCGCCCGGGCGGTGGCCGGCGAGGCCGGTGTGCCGTTCATGTCGGTCAGCGGCTCGGACTTCATGGAAATGTTCGTGGGCGTCGGCGCCAGCCGGGTACGTGACCTGTTCGCCACCGCCCGGAAGCAGGCTCCGGCCATCGTGTTCATCGACGAGATCGACTCGATCGGCCGAAAGCGTGGTGCCGGTTTGGGCGGTGGCCACGATGAGCGCGAGCAAACCCTCAACCAACTCCTTTCGGAGATGGACGGGTTCGAACCGACCGAGGGCATCGTGGTGATGGCCGCCACCAACCGGCCCGACATCCTGGATGCCGCCATTCTTCGGCCTGGTCGATTCGACCGGCAGATCGTGGTGCCTCTACCCGACCTCGATGAACGGCTGCCTATTCTGCAGGTGCACTGCAAGGACAAGCGCGTCGCCCCCACCGTGGATCTCGGCGTCGTGGCCCGGGGAACACCCGGGATGAGCGGAGCCGACCTGGCCAACCTGGTGAACGAAGCCGCACTCCACGCCGTGCGCCGGGGCTCAGAGCTCATCGAGAACGTCGACTTCGAAGCGGCGAGGGATCGCGTCCTGATGGGGCAGCGCCGCGAGAGCCTGGTGCTCTCCGATGAAGAAAAAGAACGGGTGGCCTTCCACGAAGGCGGTCACGCGGTGTTGGCCTATGTCCTCCCCGGTGCCGATCCGGTCCACAAGGTGACCATTCTGCCGACGGGCATGGCCCTGGGCGTCACCATGCAACTCCCGATGGAAGAGCGTCATATCCATCCGCGCCAGAACATCGAGGACTCGCTGGCCGTCCGGATGGGTGGTCGGGCCGCCGAGCTGCTCGTCTATGGCGATCTCTCGACGGGGGCAAGCAACGACCTGGTGGGCAACACCGAACTCGCCCGCAAAATGGTGCGTGAATGGGGCATGAGCGACAAGATCGGTCCCATGGCGTGGGGATCCCAGGGCCAGGTGTTTCTGGGTGAGGACCTGATGCACACCCGCGACTATTCGGAACACACCGGGCAGGTCATTGACGACGAGGTCGAGATCATCCTCAGGGGGCAAGAAGAACGGGCGCTCGAGGTCCTAGCCCGCCACCGGGGCGGGCTGGACGCAGTGGCCCGGGCCCTTCTCGACGAGGAGACGATCGACGGAGAGACTGTCGGCCGCCTGGTCGACACCTCCTACGGTCGGCCCGTGCACGAGCATGGCGCCAAGTCCATCCCCCCCGTCTTTGTGGCGGCACAACACGGCCCAACCGGATCAGACAACGCCGATGGACCCGTGGGAGAGGGGTCGATTCCCGGTGCCAGCGCCGAGACTGCCTCCGCCGACGCAGAAATGCCGACGCCGGCCCCCACGGACGCGGACTCCACTACCAGCGCCGGTGTCTCCGGAGCCAAGGATGCCGAAGCCCCGTCACCCACCCGTTCACCGTGGCCGCCTCCGTCGGCCCCAGCGGGTCACGCGCCCCAGGTTGCGACCCCGTGGCCCAAGCATCCGGCACCCGGTCACTGGCCCCGCCAGGCCCCGTGGCCGCCACCGCCACCACCACCGCCTTCTCGGTAAGTTCGACTGCTGGCCCCGAACGGGGCGGGAAGTTGGCCGGTTGGCCTGTTGGCCGCAGTCGGTGGGCGGGGAGCTACCGGTTGGCCAGGGGCGGACCTTCGGACCCGGCGCCCGAGCCATTGAGGAACTCAGGAAGTGAACGGCATGCCGGTTGACGACACGATCCCCACCGCTCCGGTCGGGCCGTCATCCTCCTCGACGGTGACCGGTTGAGTTGAGCTCACGTCAAATGTCTGGAGACCGCTGACCAGTTTGGAGTCAAGGACCATCAACGAGCCGGGCGCAACAGTGAACGAGCTCACCACCGCACCGGTTCCTGCCGTTGCGACCCGCACATGTGCGGGCGACGTCCCTGGGTTCGCAATCCCCAAGCTGACGACGGTGGCACGGGGGGTACCCGGGGCGGTTCCGGTCCCAGGGGCCGGGACCAGCCAGTGGGTTCCCGCCGCCGACGTTCCGGCACTCGCCCCCCACACCGGAGGTGTCGAGCCCGCTGCCGCCTGTACCGAACGGGCGACGACCAGGCCCACCGAGGAGTTGACAGTCACCGCGTACGGTGACTGACCGGGCAAGCGGCTCGAGCCCGAGGCCACGAAGGTCACCACCGATTGAGCTGGTACGGGAACCTCGATGGGAACCACCGACGCCGATGGAAGTCCGATGGCGAAGGTCGCCATCCCCGCCTTGGCGCCTGGGTTGGCCAGATGAAACGTGACGGTTCCTTTGGCGGGGTTCGTCGTCTGGGCGAAGTGCCAGACAGTGGAGAGGGAGGGAGATCCAAGCCGAAGCGCCAGGCCACCGGTCGGACCAGTCGACCACTGCTGTACTTCGTCGGCCACGATCGCTGTCGACTGCGCCGAGACCAGCGTGGCGATCTCCGGTTGATTCTGCACAAAATCCTCGACGTTCTCCGCCACAATTTGGCCCGCCGGCACAACCAAACCCTGATAGGCCGACGGCGTGATGATTCCGGAATTGGTCAGAAACGAGACGTTGATCACCGCGTCGGTTGACGTCGGGTTGAACAGGTCGAGCGTCAACGCATTACCGGCGGTCGTCGATCCCCCGGCGAAATACCACGACGTGGCTATCTGTGAGGCACAGGGCGCGGTGCTCCATCCGCCGGTGCCGGTCACCACCTGGTTGGCGGCCACTCCTCCGCCGGCGAACACAAACGACGTTGCCACATCACCGGCCGTCAACCCGGCCCCCGGGTTGACAGCAGTCGTCGCCATGGGAGGGACACCGATCGTACGGACGGTGGGAGGACCCGGCGTGCCAGAACTGGCGGCGCCACTCCCCGTCCCCGGCGCCACCCGTGAGGTCATGGTCCCGTCAACCGTCTTGGTGGTGGTATTGGTCAAATAGATGGTGGTTCCCGCCAGTCCACCGAATCCCGAGGCACCGCCGGCGCAGAATGCCGATGAAGCAGAAGAACTGGCTGCGGGGATGGACACGCCGTCGGCGACACGGGACGCGCCGGGCTGGGACGGAGCGGTGATAGCGACATCAACGATTCCTATGCCGATGGCCACGACGGCCACGACGGCCAGCGCGGCCATCCGGCCCCGCACCGGTCGGAGCTGTCGACGGATCTGGGCCGAGGTCCGGCCGGTGTGGCGGACTCGACTGGTTTGGTGGGGTCGCCCGGATTTGGCATGACGGCCTGATTTACCGTGGCCTCCGGATTGGCGGATCAAGGGGTCGCTCACTCTTCCAACCCCCCAAACTGGTCGGCCTCAGGTTCAAAATCGAGCTCAGCGATGGGACGGGGCTCGGAACGACGACGACGCCGGAGGAGTACCGATTGCAACCACGGCCGCACGATCCCGCGCCGTTCACGCAGTGCCCCAGCGACAAGTAGCCACAGAACCAATTCGTACCCCACCGAAAGCGGAGCCCACAGGTTGCCGTTGAATCGGAGCGTTGCCCGCCCGCCACCAGCCACGTGATACTGGCCGGCCCACCCGAACGCGGCAGACATCGGATACGTGGTCCCGTCCGACGACGTCAAACTCCACCGCCCCGCAGGAGCAAGCGCGGAAAGCACAGTTCCGGCGGGAATCGTTCCCTGATACGAGCGCGAAGCCGCGGGACCCGGCAAGACAGGTACCGCCCCGGGGACGATGGGAGCTCCGGTGGCAGTTCCCAGAACATCAGGAGCTCCCGGGGATCCGTTCGCAATGGCAGCCTCTGCTGCCCCGGCCGTCCGTGATGAAGAGGCGACAGCCGACCGCTCAGGCAACCACGCGGTGTTCTCATAGACGCTGATCCCGGTTTCGGTAAATACCGATTGGAGATCGAGTTGGTGAGCCAGGGCCGGTGTCAGGTCAGCCGGAATCGGATATTCCGTCGGGCTCTGGACCAAAGAGATGACGGGCGCCAATGCGGTTACCTTCACCACGTAGCGCACCCCGGCCACAGCCAGCATGCTTCCGAGTTGATCGGTCTGACCGGACCGGGCCTGATTCACTGCATTCGCCAACGTGGCAGCTGGACCCGGTCCGGTTGCGTTCCACAGCCAGGAGGCATCGGGTGTTCCGTCCTCTGAGGTGGCGTATGCCAGCCCATCTCCCGCACTCCACGACCCCTGGTTCAACGCCCGCGCATCACCCAGCCACAACACCCGAAATGCCCCATCCGCCGTCTTTGCGTGCATCCACGCCAGTGTCTGGCTGAAGTCGTTCTGAGGTAGGTCCCAACGCCCCGGGAGTGCCGAGGCCAACGTCGGAAAGGCTCCGAGCACCATGGCAGCAGCGGCAGCGGCGGTGGCGAGCTGCTTCCACCCAAAGGTGGTGGCACGTAGGTCTTCCTCAAAGGCAGCGATCCCGAGACCGATAGCCATCGAGATGGCCACTGCGGCCGGTCCCAACAGGACGGCCGGATCGATGGCCAGGCTGCCTGTCCAACCCCTGCCGACCACCCACGCCACAAACCAGAACACCATGGCGATCGACCAGCACCGACCGGCCCACCCGAACCGGGCATTTCGACCCAGCAGCAGCGGAAGCAGAGCCGCCACACCGAACGCCCACGTCAACGGCGAGTTACCGATGGGCCCGACCGAGAACTGCAGCAGATTTCCCCACGACGCCGCCCCCGCGGTGGGCCCGGCTACCCCGAAGACGCTGATGGCCCCACCACCGGCTGACACCACGCCGATCAACCACGGGAGGCAGAGGACCCCGGCCACCACGGTGGACCCGAGCGCCAGCCATAGTGCCCTCGTCGCCGAGGTGAGCTCTCCGAGGACGCACGACGAAAGTGCCACCGCCACGCCGGCGAGGACGACCACGAAAGCGGCGGCGGGCACAAAGGAGATCAGAACGGCTTCAAGTACTCCCAACAAAAGGAGGCTTCGCAGGGTTCGGTGGCGGGCCAACCATCGCCTTCCCGTCGGGACCGTGGGATCGAGCGCAGTTCTCCTCCGACCCGAGCCTCTCTTCGCTTTATTCGCATGCACCCCGGACCGGTCCGGTCCCAGAACCGGGGCAAACGGGGCGATCCGGGTGAATCGGAAGAGGTGGCCGAATACCCACGGCGCGCCGGCATATACGGCTAGGGCCCCGAGCCGCCCGAGGGCAAGGGCGTTGTAGGGAATGGGCACAGCCAAATAGACGATCCCAGCCACCAGAGATGCCCGTGGGGACCCAAATGGGCGCACAAGTCGCACCATGCCCCACGCTCCCAGGGGAATACACCCGAAGATCAGCACCTTCTGGGTGAGTCCCATGGCACCGATGAACACCGTCCCCACCGCACCTACCAACACGAATGCCGGAGACGCGGGGGCGATGGAACCGACGCCTGAGGGGTGCCAGCCGGCGGCGAACTGAACGATTGTCGAAGACCAACTCGGAAATGGCACGAACTGCCCAATGGACGGGATGGCACCGGACAGCAGACTCCTGGAACCGACACCCACCACGAATGCCGCCGCCAGCCACGACAGCAACCGCGCCCAGCCGCCGAGTTGCCCGCGGGATGATGGAGCCTTTTCGGCGGCCCATGCATCGTTCGGTGGAGCAGGTTGGTCGCTTCCGACACCGTTGTCAGTCTCCACCAAGTCATCAAGGACGCTGCCGAAGCCGCCCTCCGCTTCCCCGCCGGAGGCTTCGAGTTCATCGACGTGCGCCCCTCGGAACCCGAATTGGAAAACCCGGCGGGCATACGCCGACAATCGAGCACTCCCCGCCACCTGCAACAGGCGTATCTCCTTATCGCTGAGCCGCCGATGCGATTGGACTTCTTTTCGCTGCCGCCGGGTGATGCCCAGGTGATGAAGATTCCAACGCCATGCCTCCAGCACGGCGCGGACCCGAGAGCGATTCCCCGCCACCGTGGCCACGATGAGCTCGCCCAGGGTCAACAGGATGATCTGGGGGACCACCCGCAGTAGGTGGAACGCTCCGTAGCATTTGAAGACGACGTGGAGTTCGTGGCGCCGCTGCAACTCCTGGAGCGTCACCGGATGATGGCGGTGCTCCCCGGGGACAGCAACGAGAGAGTCAGCTATTGGGCGAGACCCACTGGCCAGCTCTTCACGATGTCGGACTCGCGCATCAGGTACCACGATGATCCGGGCCCCAACCACCTGGGCCCGCCAACAGAGATCGAGATCCTCACCCAGGGCCACGATGGTCGGGTCGAACCCACCGAGCTCTTCAAAGAGGTCCGCCCGGACCAATGTGCATCCACCTGGGGCGACGAACACATCCCGGACTGCGTCGTGCTGCCCGTGGTCGATCTCGCTCGGTTGCACCCGGTCCACCACCGAACCGCCCTTGTCCACCGTCATGCCGACATGGAGCAGTCGGTCGGGATCGTCCCAACTCACCACCTTGGGGGAGACGATCCCGGCATTGGAGCGGAACGCCTCTTCTACCAACAGGTGGACGGTATCGGGGAACAGCGCCACATCGTCGTGACAGAAAAGAAAGTACGAGGCGCCATCGACCATCGATCGCACCTCGTTCGAAGTGGCTCCGTACCCTTTGTTCTCCTCGAAGCGGCGCACGTAGGCAGAAGGAAGCGCCGCGGCCACCCGGGCGGTGAGGTCTTCAGCACTCGCGCTGTCAAGGACCAATACCGACAGCTCGGCATAGTCCTGCGATCCGAGCGAAGCCAGCGTCTCATCGAACCACTGACCAGGGTCGTGGGCGATGACAACGGCGACGACCGGCGGGGCCAGTGTGTCCATCAGGGTCAGAGGCTACCGGCCCAATCGAGCCTCAGGAGAAATCCCGTGGTCAGCACCATAATTTGGCGCCACCCACCAAATTGCTGCGTGAGTGCTTGCAAATGTTTATCAGATCACATACACTTGTATCTATCAGCACGCAGCCCACACCGACTGCGTACAGAAACATCTATCGCAGGGAGATGAACATGCCAGAGATCAATACGAATATCAACAAAGCAGCCCAGGACCTCGCCAACGTGGCAAAGGATGCCACCTACGTGGTCATCGGCGCAGGCGTCCTCGGTTTCCAGAAGGCCCAAGTGCAGCGCCAGGATCTTCTCAAGCGCCTCGGCGATCCCAAAGTTGAGGTCGGGAGCCGAATCCAGGGCGTTCGTTCCGACCTGAGTGGTGCGATCCACACGGTGGATGCCCAACTCGAGGACCTTATTTCCAAGGTTGAAGCCACATTCGCTCCGTTCGAGGACCGTCTGCCCACCCCGGCCCGTGACCTGGCCAAGCAGGTACATGTCCAGGCCAAGGAGACCCGCTCGCAGATCCGCCATCGGATCCTGACCGTCGCTGGTTGACGGTCCACATTGCGACGGCGACAGACCTCCCCCGGTCGTCGCCGGCGCCGGCCTCGCCCCTTATGGGGTTTGCAGGCCAATACGGGCCGGATACCCCCCTTTCCGGTCCGGTGAAGAACGGTCCGCCTCGTGCGGGCCGTTCTTCACGTCAGGGATTCTCAGGATTCTCCCAGGTGCGCCAGGCAAAATCTGGCTCCATGCGGCCTGACGGTAACGATGACGGTGACGGTGACCGTGGCGGCTCGGACGATTCGCCGCCTGTCGGGGCGCATCTAGCAACCGGTGCCGACCCAGACGACGTACCTACCACCGGTGAGTCGTTGACCAAGTGGCGGATACCCAGGCGACGGTTCCTCATCGCCGCCGGGGTGGGTGCCGTGGCCCTGGCCGCCGCCGGGTACGGGATCGACGACTGGATCACCTCCGGGCCGCCGGCGCCGCTCTTTCACTCGCATCCCGACCTCGCTCCGGCGACCGTGAACGTGGCCGTTCCCGCCGAGGGCACCGCGCCCGGCTACCTCTTCCTCACACCTGCCGCCGGTCCGGACCAGTACGGGCCGATGATCGTCGACAACTTCGGGCAGCTGGTCTGGTTCCGCCAGATCGTGCCGGCGCCCATGCAGGTCGCCACCAACCTCGAGGTGCAGCAACTGGACGGGGAGCCCGTGCTGACCTGGTGGGAGGGGACAATTCTCATCCCCGAGGGTTACGGCCGAGGTGCGTACGTCATCGCCGACACCTCCTACCGGGAGATCACCCGGGTGTATGCCGGCAACGGACTCTCCGGCGACCTTCACGAGTTCACCCTCACTCCCGAGGGCACTGCGCTCTTCATAATCTATCGGAGCCAGAACGCCGACCTGTCAGCCATCGGAGGCCCCAAGCAGGGCACCTTGCTCAACTCCCTGCTTCAGGAAGTCGATGTCAAGACGGGTCAAGTGCTGTTCGAGTGGGACCCACTCCAGCACATTTCCCTGGACGAGTCGTACCAACCGGCATCGGCCATCCCCGCCAATGGCAATCAGTACGACTGGCTCCATCTGAACTCCATCGACGTCGACATTGACGGCAACCTCCTGATCTCGGCCCGCCACACCTGGGCGGTCTACAAGATCGACCGGAAGACCGGGGACGTCATCTGGCGGCTTAATGGAAAGCGCAGCGACTTCGAGGTCGGGCTCGGCGTCGCCTTCGAATACCAGCACTGTGCCCGTCGCGCTCCCGACGGTACGTTGACCCTCTTCGACGACGGGTCGGCACCTCCCCAGGTCGCACCCCGCTCACGAGGCATCAATCTCTCCCTCAACGAGACCACCATGCGTGCCGAACTCGTACACGAGTACTTTCCCGACCCCATCGTGACGTCCACCAGCCAGGGGAGTGTCCAAAACCTGTCCAACGGGAACGTCCTGGTCGGGTGGGGATCGGCTCCCTCTGTCTCCGAGTACACGTCAGATGGTCGGCTCCTCTTCGACCTCGCCCTTGCCGAGGGCGTCATCTCGTACCGAGCCTTCCGGTTTCCATGGGTCGGCCGTCCCGAAGGCCGACCAGCCATCGCTGCCCATGGGGGCGACAACGGCCAAGTTGTCGTGTATGCCAGCTGGAACGGTGCCACCGAGGTGGTGGCCTGGCAGGTGATGGCCGGGCCGACCGGTAGTTCGCTCAGCCCGGTGGCCGTCGTCCCCAAGCAGGGATTCGAGACGACGGCCACGGTCACCACCGGTCATCCAACGGTGGCGGTGGCTGCTCTCGACCAGGGTCACCAGGTCCTCGGTACTTCCGCCACCGTCACCGTGTGATCACCGGTACGACCGCCGAATACTACGTCTTGCATTACTACGTATTACGTAGTAATGTGTCTCCATCGCACGAACCAACGGCACTGCGTCTCATCGGCCCAACGATCCCCCGATCCTGATCCTCACCAGCCTGGCCGACGGCCCCAAACACGGGCATGCCCTATCCAAGGACATCGAAGGATTTGCCGGGGTGGTTCTGGGACCCGGCGCCCTTTACGGGGCCATCACCCGATTGGAGGAGCGAGGTCTGATCGAGCCGCTCGAGTCCGATGACCGTCGGCGTCCTTATCGGATCTCGGCGGCAGGATCCGCCTACCTCTCTGAAGCGGTGGGCAACATGCAACGCTTGGCTGACGAGGGTGCCCGCCGACTGGCTGTGGCGAACCAAGTGACCGCACCCCGGCGGGTTCCGAGAATCGCCGGGAGCCAGGCATGAGGACCGGCGACATGCGGAGGAAAAGGACCCGGTGAGCCGGTCCATGCTCCGGTGGTATCCCGCCAGCTGGCGCGATCGTTACGGTGCCGAGCTCGATGCCATGATCGAGGACAGTCTCGAAGGCGAACAACCGACAGTGCACTTCCGGTGGTCGATCATGCGGGCCGGGTTGTCCGAACGCCTGCGCGGTGCCGGCCTCATCGGCGACACCGCCCCCCCGTCGGGGCGGATCCGGGGCGGCGCATTCACGGTTCTCTGTGGTTGGTTGCTCTTCGTCATCCCTGGCATTGTCTTCGCAAAGCTCAGCGAGCACTGGGAAGCCGTGACTCCACGGAGTTCCCAACATCTCCCTGCCATCTCGTTCAACCTGGTGCAGGTGCTTGCCGGGCTGTGCGTTGTCGCCGTCCTGCTGGGGATGACCAGTGTCCTCCCTGCCTTCGTCCGCTTCGTGAAGGACGGGGGTTGGCCGGCCATCCGCCGCCAGGTGGGATGGGCAGCGGTGGCCACTGTGGCCATGGTGGCCGTATCGGTCACCATCGTGATCTGGGCCCACCACCTTCCGGCCCACCTCCGTAATGGGGGCTCGGCGCCCTACAAACTCCTGGGCGTGGCCTGGATGCTCTTGTTCGCCGCCACCCTTTTCACCTGGTCGACGGCGGCCATCGCCGCCACCCGCCGCCTGACGCTCGGGACGCGTCAGCTCAAGGTGGCCGGATCACTGGCCATCGCCGTAGCCCTGTCAATGCCGATCATGACGGCGGCCGCGGCGATCTGGTGGGGATCGATAGCGGCGGCCGCTCCCTGGTTCTTCTCCGGTGCACCCACCGGAAGCCCTTCCTCGCCATGGGTGGCTTCCCTGCTTGGCGCGCTCATCGTGATGACCCTGGCCTCGGTTGTGGGCGTGGCTGGGCTCCTTCGGGTGACCGGCTCGTGGCGGTCTCTGCGTACCGTCTGAACGACGGCAATCGGGGCAGAGTAGAGACCGCAGCCGGTTGGCCCCGATTCAGTCGGTGCGATCGCGCCAGTACGCCAACACGTCGGCCAAAGTTTCCCCCAGGGAGATCTTGGGCTCCCAACCGGTGGCGCTCTGCAACCGGGTGGGATCACCCCGAAGCACCGGTACTTCCACCGGGCGCATCAGGGTGGGGTCGGTCTCGAATCTGAGTGAGGCGCCGGTCAACGCCAGCAACTCGTCGGCGATAGATTTGATCTCCACGTCCCGGCCCGAACACACGTTGTAAACGACTCCGGGCTCCCCTGACTCGATCAGCATCCGATAGGCCCGCACCACATCTCGAACATCGGTGAAGTCACGTCGAGCCGACAGGTTCCCCACCGGAATGGCACTGGCCCCTTTGCGCTCGGCGTCAACCATGCGCTTGGTCAATGCCGGCACTGCGAAGTCGGGTGTTTGCCCCGGCCCGATGTGATTGAACGGCCTTACCGTGACGACGGACTGTCCATAGCCAAGGAATGCCTGCTCCACCAGGGCCTCGGCCGCCAGCTTGCTGGCGGCATACGGGGTGAGCGGGGCGGTGGGCGAGTCCTCGCGAAGCGGAAGACGCGACGGGTCGGTCACGGCTCCATAGACCTCGGCAGAGCTGGTTACCAGCACCCGCGGATTTGACCCGCATTCCCGGGCCGCAGCCAGCAGGATGGCGGTGCCTATCACGTTGACCTGGAGCACCTGGAGGGGCTCGTCCCACGACTTCCCCACGTGGGTGAGCGCAGCCAAGTGATAGATGGCGTCAGGCGCAGCGGCGGTGAGGGCAGTGAGCACCGCAGGTGGGTCGGTGATGTCCACTTCCCTGTCGATGACGACGACGTCGTCGCCGAGTTCACGAAGATGGGCGGCAAGCCAGTGGCCTACAAATCCCCGACCGCCGGTAATGAGGGAGCGCACGTCGGGTCACCCTACTGGGTCAGGTGCGTGTCCCCTGCCAGAGCCCTTAACTCCGGGCCGCCAGGCGATAGGCCTCCATGTGCTTGCCGGCGCTGGCGGCCCAGGTATGCCGGGCGGCGATGTCCAACCCCCGTTGCCTACGCTCGGCGTCAGGTCCATTCCCGGCCAGTACCCCGTCAAGCGCCTCACTGAGAGCAACCACATCCCCCGGTGGAACCAGGGTCGCCGAGTCCCCGGTGACTTCCTCCATGGCGGATCCTGACGTGGTGATCAAGGGAGCACCACACGCCATGGCCTCCAACGCCGGAAGGCCGAATCCTTCACATAACGCCGGGTAGACCACCGCCACAGCCGCGCGGAACAATGCCGGGATGATGTCGTCCTTCACATACCCGGTGCGGATGATGCGACTCCTCATCCCTGACGCGGCGACGGCTTCCTCCACTTGCGACGCTCCCCAGCCGGCCCCACCCGCCAGAACCAGTCGAGCCTCGGGATGGCGATCGGCCACCCGGGCGAAGGCATCCACCAGGGTCGGCACATCCTTACGAGGCTCGAGGGTGCCGACAAAGACGAGAAATGGCGTTCCGTCACCGAGTCGGCCGGACCCGCCGGCCGTACCGGCACCTCCAGCTCCTCCGGGCCCCCGGGCCCTCGTGCTGCCGATTTCCAACTCGGACAGCCGCGCCGCGTCCGATCCGGGCGCGGATTCGACAGGACGGAAGCGATCGAGATCGACCCCATGGTGGGCCACCACCACGTCGCCATCCACCTGGCACCACCGGGCCAACTCGTCGGCCGTCGCCTGGCTCGGACACACCACCACCGCCGCCCGTCGGGCAGCTACCCTGATCGCCCGTTGGAACAACAACACCTTTGAGCGCTCGTGCCATTGCGGGGCTTCGAAGAAGCTCAGATCGTGAATGGTCACCACTGCCGGCACCTTCGAATGCTCCGGCATCGTGTAGTGGGGTCCGTGATGGACCGCCACCGCCTGGTGTTTGAGCAGCGAAGGGAGCCGGATCTGTTCCCAGGCGAGCCGCAGCGGCCGAAGCTCCGGTGCAACTGTGGAGACACCGCTTCCCGGGGCCACGGCTCTCCAGCGGGAGCCATCCCGGCGTCTGGCGACAACCAGCAGTTCGACGTCAGATCGCTGGTCCAGAGCCTGTGCCAATTGGAGGGTGTACTGGCCGGCCCCGACCGGATTGGTCGGCACTGCTGTCACGTCCAGCGACAGGTGCAACCGGTCAACCACGGTGACCACCGTGCTTGGCGGCTGCCACCTCGTCCCACACCGAGACGTGACTACGGGCGATCACCGACCAGCGGAGCTCGGCGGCCCGGTGGCGACCTGCCAGCTCGAGCCGGGCGCGCACGGCGGTGTCGGTGGCCACCGTCAGGAGCCCGGAAGCGATGGAGTCGGAATCTTGGGGATCGACTTCGAACGCCGCCCCAGCCGTGCTCGGCAGCGGACTCGCCACCACCGGGGTGCCGAACACCATGGCCTCGACAGGGGGGAGCCCGAACCCTTCGATGAGAGGCACATACGCCAGCAATCGGGTCATCGAATAGAGGGCCGACAGCTCCCCGGGGCTGACCATCCCGGCGAACACCACGCCAGGTTCGGGATTGACCCGCTCGCCCCATCCGGTCGGGCCCACCAACACCAGTGACCACGGCTCGGGTAAGGATCCTCGGATCCGGCGGTACGCCTCGGTGAGCCGAACCAGGTTCTTACGCGGCTCAAGGGTGCCGACACTCAGCAAAAATGGCCCGTGCACCCCGAGCCGCTCCAACAGCGCGGCTCCCGCCTCCAGATCGGGCGGGGGAAGATGGTCACATCCCATCGGGATCACTCTGATGGCACCTCGGGGCGCTCCAGCCTCTTCGAGGTCGGATGCCACCTCCTCGGCGGACACGATGAACCGTTCAGCCCGACGCAGCGCTCGTTGCAGCGCGGCTTCGTGCCAGGTCCTCCCCCGGGGCGGATAGGCGTCGGGAAGCCGACGCCACAACAGGTCATGAACCGTAGAGACCAGCGCGGCGTCTCCCGGCTCGAGGGTGGCCAGCGAAACGGCGTGAACCACATCAAATCCGGTGGGGGGGCGCAACACACCCCGATCCCACGCCCGGGTCAACGCCGGACCCGGAAGCACCGAACTGCGCACCGGGTAGCCGTGCGCGGCAAGTGGATCCCCCCCTCCCGAACCCCTCCGGCCCGGGCGACTGGCCAGCAGCTCAACCTCGGGCGCCTCACCCGGATCGAGCTCGCCAAGCCCCTGCATGAGACCGCGGGCATAGGTGCCGATCCCACCAGGGGTGGACCTCCGCAGCTGTTCCACCACCATCAACACCCGGGTCCGCGTCATGGTCGGGCACCTCGTCTTCCCGATGCCGCCCATGCGTCCCGATAGAGCCGGTCGAGACCCTCGGCGCACTTGGACCAGGTGAAGTCCGCGGCTCGGCGACGACCCCGGGCGATGAGCGCCTCGATGTCGGGGCCGCCGTCGAGGACGTGGGTCAGCGCCGTCGCCAACCCATCGGAGTCCCCGCTGTCGACCAGGAGTGCGCCGTCGAGGACTACCTCGGGGATCGCCCCCACCGAAGTGGACACCACCGGGACACCGGCGGCCATTGCTTGCACAGGCGGGAACCCGAACCCTTCGTATACCGAGGGATAGGCCAACACAGAAGCCCCATGGAGGGTCGCGTCCAGGGCCGCATCATCGATGTAACCGGGTCTCACGATCCGATCCCGAACCGGCGAGCCAGCCAGCGCATCCAGAAAAGCGTCCGCACCCCATCCATCGGCACCCACGATGACGAGGGCCACATCCCGATGGGCGCGGCTCACCGACGTGAATGCCTTCACCAGGGACGGATAGTCCTTTCGGGGCTCGATAGTTCCCACCGCCACGACATACCGTGAGGTCCCGGCAGGGAGAAGAAAAGGCAGGTTCGCCGCTATTTGTCCCTCTCGGGTCCCGGCGGGGCTTCCGGCGGGGCTTCCGGCGGGGCTTCCGGCGGGGCTTCCGGCGGGGCTTCCGCCGGGGCTTCCGGTGCCGCCTACCAACTCCGGTATGCCATGGTGAACGGCACGGACCCGTTCGGCCTCGATACCGAACGCTTCGATGACCTCCTCCGCCACGAACTCGGAGGGAGTGTGGACCCACACTCCCTCATCGACTGCCCGCCGGATCAATGCCGGAAAGCCGAGGGTAAATCGATCGCACAGTTCGGGGAACCGGACGATGGCGAGATCGTGCACCGTGACCACCCGCGCCGCCCTTCTCGACGGCGGCACAACGAAGTTGGTTCCATGGACCACCTGGTGCGATCCGATGAACCATTCGACCGGCGGTTGGGACGAGAGGTTCCAGGCCACGTGCAGCGGGCGGGCGGGCATGGCTCGCTGCGAGGTAGACACCCCGGAGGGGGAGAGATCCGAGATGGCCTGCCGACGTCTCCAACTGATGGCGAACGCCGAGACGTCGAGATCCGATCGAGAGGCCAGCCCGCCGAGTGCACCGGCGCAGAACGCCCCTACCCCTGTCGGGCGTCCCAAGAGCGGTGTCGCATCGAGGGCAACTGACAGCCGACCTTGGTCGGCCATCGCAGATCGCTCCGTCGGCACCAGATGAGCCTTACACATTCACCGGGCCCTGCCGGGATACGGGTACGGGCCGAGTAGCCTGCCGATCCATGCCCGACTCCACCCACCCACGGTGTACGGTCCACCCCCGCGGCGGCCGCCATAACCTTTCTGTCGTGGGCGCCCACCGGTGATCACCGCCCTGGCCGGGGGGGTCGGAGCCGCCCACATGCTGCGGGGCCTGGTCGAGGTCATGCCTCCCGGCGATATCACCGCCGTCGTGAATACCGGGGACGATACCGTCCTTCACGGTCTCCACATCTCACCCGATCTGGACACGGTGATGTACACATTGGCCGGAGCCATCAATGCCGAGACCGGGTGGGGACTGGCCGGCGAGTCATGGCGGGTAATGGAGTCGCTCGAACGCCTCGGCGGCATCACCTGGTTCAACTTGGGGGACAAGGACCTTGCCACCCACTGCTATCGCACACAACGCCTCAGCGAAGGCGCCACCCTCAGCGAGGTCACGGCTGAGCTGGCCAGTTCGTGGGGCGTCGACATCCGCCTTCTTCCGGTCACCGATGACCCCCTCCGCACCCGGATGCAACTGGTAGACGGCCCCGAAGTGAGCTTCCAGGAGTACTTCGTCCACCTCCACCATGATGTGGCCGTCGCCAGCGTGCGCTTCGAGGGGTCTGCTTCGGCTCAGCCCGGTCCAAGAGTGCTCCAGGCCCTTTCCGGCTCGGACGCCATCGTGGTCTGCCCCTCCAACCCGGTGGTCTCCATTGACCCACTTCTTGCCGTTCCCGGGATCCTCGACTCTCTGGTGGCGAGACGCGACGACATTGTCGGGGTGTCGCCCATCGTGGCCGGCGCGGCATTGAAGGGGCCGGCAGACCGATTGCTGGCCGAACTCGGGTTTGAACCATCGGTAGTCGGAGTGGCCAAGTGGTACGCACCGTGGATGGGGACTCTGGTGATCGACGCAGCCGATTCCGCCTTGCAGCACGCCGTCGAAGCAGAGGGGATCCGTTGCGTGGTAACCAACACTGTGATGTCGACTCTCGAACTATCAGCCGACCTAGCCCGGACGGTACTCCATGCCACCCGGTGACGTACACGGCAGTGGCACGGTCCTAGGCCACGGAGCCCTGGCCATCTACCCGGTCACCGGACTGGCCGAGATTGTGCCCGGCGACGACCTTGCCGGTCTCCTGATGGATGCGCTGACCCACGTCGCCACCGGTGACCACCTCGCTCCGGTTCGCCTGACCGAGGGGGATGTCCTGGTGATCACCCAAAAGGTGGTGTCAAAGGCCGAAGGCCGCCTGGTCGACATCGACCCCGATGACCCCGGCGCCAAACAACGCCTGGTCGAAGAGGAGTCGGTCCGTATCGTTCGTCGCCGGGGAGATCTTCTGATCACCGAAACGAAGCACGGCTTCATCTGCGCCAACGCCGGTGTGGATCTGTCAAACGTCGAGGAGGGTACTGCCGCGTTGCTGCCGATCGATCCCGACCGCTCGGCCCGACGCATCCGCGAGGCGCTCGAGCATCGGCACGGGGTCTCGGTCGGAGTGATCATTTCGGACACGTTCGGCCGTACCTGGCGGCGTGGTGTCACCGACGTCGCCATCGGCATCGCCGGCATCGCCGGCGTGGTGGATCTGCGCGGAACACCCGACGCCACTGGCCGGGTGCTCGAAGCCACCGAGGTGTGCATCGCCGATGAGCTGGCTTCCGCGGCTGAATTGGTGATGGGCAAAGATCGAGGCATTCCCGCCGCGGTGATCCGGGGGGTTGACCCCCGATGGCTGCGGTTTGCGTCGGTGGCAGCCGAGATCATCCGACCGCCGGATGAAGACCTGTTCCGCTGATCGTTTCAGCCGACCCCAACCAGGTCCACCACAAAGACGAGCGTCTCATTGGGCCCGATGGAGCCACCGGCGCCCCGTTCGCCGTATCCGAGGTGGGGCGGAATGGTGAGGCGTCGGCGGCCTCCGACTTTCATGCCGGCGACGCCCTGATCCCAACCCGAGATCACGTGCCCGGCGCCCAAGGGGAACGAAAAATGCTCACCCCGGTTCCACGAGGAGTCGAATTCGCTGCCCGTCGACCATGAGACGCCGACATAGTGCACCTTGACCGGCGAGCCGGCCACCGCATCGGGACCGTCACCGACCTCGATGTCCTCGACGAGCAGGTCGGCGGGCGGCGCCCCGTCGGGAATGGTCACAGTGGGTTTGGTGTCAGATGCCATGACCACGACTGTATGCGCTCAAAGAGCCCCTGGTGACCCAACCGGACTGTTGGTCAGCGGCCTCGGCGCCCACCAGCGCCGGCGGCTTGCTTCGCCCCACCCGTATGTCCAGCGTGGGCGTGAGAGTGCGATCCGCTACCGGATTTTCCCCCACTGCCCTTACCGTTGACGGAATGACCACGAGCCCCCGAGGGCTTGGCACCGGGCTTGCCCGTCTTGCTCCACCCGCCGGCACTCGCAGGTTTCTTCTTATGGCCACCACCGGTGCCGTTGCGATCAGGACTTCCCTCCGACGGCCCCCGGTCGGACCCGTTGGCCCTTGGACCTTTGCCGACACCACGACTCGACGCCGGGCGCTGCTTCCACGGCTTACCGGTGCGGGTCGACCCGTTCGAGGACTCGGAGCGGCCGGACCCATAGCGGTCGAAGCCATTGACCGAGCCATTGGCCGAGCCATTGGCCGAGCCATTGGCACCAGCGTGTTCTTTGCGGGGCTTCCGCTGGGGCGGTGCACCCAGGACGTCGGAGATCTTCGACATGTCCGGGACATCCAAACCTGCCGGCATGCCCAGGTCTCGTTGGATCCGTTTCACCGCGCCGGTCTTGTCAGGGGTGACGAAGCTGACGACCACTCCGGTGGCTCCGGCCCGGGCAGTGCGGCCCGAGCGGTGCACGTAGTCCTTGGAGTCCGTCGGAGGATCGAAGTGGACCACCGCGTTCACCCCGTCGACGTGGATCCCACGAGCGGCCACGTCGGTGGCGACCAACGCATCGACCGAACCCTGGATAAATGACTCGAGCGCCCGCTCCCGTTGCTTTTGGCTCCGGTCGCCGTGAATGGCGGCAGCCCGAACGCCTCGTTGATCGAGCTGACGAGCGATCCGATCCGTACTGTGCTTGGTCCGGCAGAACACGATGGTCGGGCCCGAGGCCGCGGCTATCGATGCTGTCGTCTCGACCCGATCGCCCGACGACACTCTCCAAAAGAGATGCACAGCTTCGCTGGCATCCTCTTCGGCTTCGAGTTCGTGTCGTACAGGATCCTTTTGATACCGCTTCACCAGGACATCGATGTCCCCGTCCAGGGTGGCCGAAAAGAGGAGCGTCTGACGGGAGCTGGGGGTCTTGTCGAGTAGCCGACGCACATCGGGGAGAAACCCCATGTCCGCCATCCGGTCCGCCTCGTCGATCACCACTATCTCAATGGCATCTAGACGGATGCTGCCCCGCTCGATCAGGTCGCCCAAACGACCCGGGCACGCCACCGCGATGTCGACGCCGCGGGAGAGGGACTTCAGCTGGGGCCCGTAGCCGACACCGCCGTAGAACGTCTCCACCCGGAGGTTCCGGGAGGTGCAGAGGGTGGCCAGTTCCGAGGCAACCTGGGAACAGAGCTCACGGGTCGGGGTAAGGACGAGCATCCGGGGATGCTTCGGACGGGCTGGTTTCCCGGTCAGACGGGCCACGGCTCCAATTCCGAAGGCCAGTGTCTTGCCCGATCCGGTGGGAGCCTTACCGCAGACGTCGCGGCCGGCCATGGCGTCAATGACGGTAGCGGACTGGATGGGAAAGGGCGTGATGATCGAACGCGCTTTCAGCGCGGCGACAATGTCCGAGGGCACGCCGAGATCGGCGAACGAAGGTTGGGGCAGGGGCATGGAAGCGCTTTCGTGCGACAGTGGGGGACGACGGGGAGAGACCCCGACCGTGGCCTGTCGCGAAAATAAGGCGCACCAGGACTCCATCAGTGTAGTACCTACCGCCTCGGTGCGAGCGCACGGCCGTGATTCAGCGTGCATCCGGCCGGTTGTGAACCACAGAAGTAGCCAGTCAGAGGGGGATCAGATCCTGCAACTGTCGATTCCTGTGCACGACCGGGCCGAGGCACGACGGTTCTATGTCGACGGGCTGGGGTGTGGGCCAGGACGCGAATTCCCCGGCTGGTGCGATGTTTGGTTCTACGGGATGCAGATCACCTTGCACAAGCGGCCGGACAAGGTGCTGACCGATGAGCAACGAGGTGTGCGCCACTTCGGTATCACCCTCGGAACCGACGAAGTCGACCGGCTCGTGGACCGCGTGCACAAACACGACGTTCGGTGGCTCGCTCCCTTGAGCACCGACTACGCCGGCACGTCGGCCGAGCAACGGAAAGGAAAGATCCTGGATCCGAGTGGCAACGCCATCGAGATCAAGGCGTACATAGATCGGGAAGCCAGCTTCGCCGCGGTGGGCCGTCCGTCCGGTTGACCCCTCGTTTCGCGTTGAGCAGGGCCCGGCCAAACTCGGATTCAGTCGCCGGAAACGCTGATCTGTTCGCGCACGAAGTCGAGCACCGCGGCGGTGCCTGTTCCGAGTTCAGTCCAAGGTTTCCACCCAAGGTGGATGCCGGCTCGACTGGGGTCGAGGCTGTTCCTAAGGAGCTCGCCGGGGCGCAGCGGTGCGTACTCAACCGGAACGCTGACACCGGCTTGGGTCGACAGTTCGCGGAGAAGTTCATTGACCGAGGTCTCTCGACCGGTGCCGATATTGCACACCAGCCCTCCACCTTTGGTCGCCCCGCGCACGAAGGCGTCCACCACATCATCGACATAGACGAAATCGCGGGTCTGCTCCCCGTCCCCGAAGATGGTGATCGGCTGGCCCCGCAGTAGGCGCTTGGCGAAGATCGACACCACTCCCGCCTCACCGTGAGGATCTTGGCGGGGGCCGTACACATTGGCCAGGGCCAGCGCCGCGAATTCCAGCGCGTGCAGCTCCCGGTAGACGACCAGATAGTCGATGGCGGCCTTCTTCGACACGCCGTACGGCGACAAGGGCCGATGTGGGAGCGACTCCTTGACCGGTAGATCGGCAGCATCCGGGTCCCCATAGAGGGTTCCGCCACTGGCCGCGAAGACCACCCGGGTGACGCCGGAAGTGCGAGCTCCTTCAAGAATTCGCAGGGTACCGAGCAGATTGACTTCGGCATCGAAAATCGGTTGCGCAACGGACACCCGGACATCGGCCTGGGCGGCGAGATGAAAGACGACCTCCGGGTGCCGGCGGTTCATCAGGTCCACCACTTCGGACGAGCGGACGTCGAGGTTGTTCACCCGCAGACGATGACCGGCGGTCGCCCGGGACTCCGCCAGATTGGAGAGGGAACCGGTCGAAAGGTCGTCGACAACATCGACGGAGTGGCCTTCGGCAAGCAATCGGTCAACCAGAGTCGAGCCGATGAATCCGGCGCCTCCGGTGACCAGGGTGTGCACCCGTTTAGACCCCGGCCGGTACGCGGCCACCGTCGACGACGGTGCCTGATGCCGTCACGACGCCGGCTCCGATCACCGACAGCGGTTGGATGACACACCGTTGACCAATGGTGGCATCGGGTCCGATGATCGAACCTTCGACAGTTGCCTTGGCGGCGACACGGGCACCGGGAAGCAACACGGACCCCAGTACGGAAGCACCCTCTTCGATCACAGCTCCATGGCCGACCACTGAGCTGTCGACGACGGCGCCTGCGTCGATCATGGTCCCTTTGCCCACCAGCGAACGGGTGACCGAGATGCTCGCCACGTCCACTTCTCCGATGCGCCATACCCCCTCACCCAGGGAGCCGTCTTCGACGGCGTCAGGAGCCGGTGGGATATTGCGCCGGCCGAGCAGTAGATCGGCGTTGGCCCGGAGATAGGCGTCCGGTGTCCCGGTGTCGATCCAATACACCTCCGAGCCCTGGGCATAGAGGGACCCGGCCTCCACCAGTTGCGGGAATGTCTCCCGTTCGATGGACACCCGACGCCCCTCGGGAATGCGTCCGAGCACCGTCGGTTCGAGCACGTAGGTCCCGGCGTTGATCAGATTGGTCGGGATCTCGTCCCGGGGGGGCTTCTCAATGAACGCCTGCACCCTCCCGTCGGGGTCGGTGGGCACCACGCCGAACGCAGAGGGATCGTCCACCGGGGTGAGGCTGATGGTGGCCTCCGACCCGTGCTCCCTATGGAAGGCGATGAGTGCACTGATATCCAGATCGGTGAGGACATCTCCATTCACCACCAAAAAGGTGTCGTCGATCCCGACATGGTCAGCAGCGAATCGGATGGCTCCAGCGGTATCGAGAGGTGTGGGCTCCACCGCATAGGAGAGACGAATGCCGGCGACGGTCCCGTCCGGATAGGCGTTGATGAAGGCATCAGGTCGGTATCCGAGCGAAAGAACCGCCTCGTCGACCCCATGGGCGGCCAAGTGGCCGAGGACACGTTCGATCATCGGATGCTCCACGATGGGGAGCATCTGCTTCGGAGTGGTCAAGGTCAGAGGACGGAGCCTGGTCCCCTCGCCGCCCACCAGGACGACGGCCCTCACGTGGAGGTTCCGCCAGAGTGCTTCACGGGGCCGGTGCGGTAGTCGGAGTAGTGGCCGGTGCGGTAGTCGGAGTAGTGGCCGGTGCGGTAGTCGGAGTAACCGTCGGCGTGGCCGTGGGCGCGGTGGTCGGGGTGGTGGCTCCCGATTGGACGGCGGTGATCAGGTTGGTGATGGTGGCGGCGGGGGGCTTGGGATCCGAAGCCGTGGCCGGCAGAAATGCCATGGTAATCATCTGGCCGTTGCCGAACTTGAGCGACCCCGGGTTTCCGCTGACCGCGGTGGACTTCTTGGACACATAGTTGGTCCACTCGACCACCGTCACATAGCCCTGCTTGCCGGCATCGGGCGTGCCTTTGGGGCAGGTCGCACCATTACTCATCAATTTCTTCCCCGGGTAGCCCAATGTCGAGGAGGTGAGCGTGAGGCCCTTGTACCCGGACACGAACTTGCCCAGGGTGGCGTTGGCTCCCGATTCGGAACTGTTCTTCGGACTGACGACCACCAGGCCGCTCCCGTCTGCCGTCAACCCGGTTTTCGAGGTCTTAGTGCTGGCCGGGAGGTTCGGCTCGATGGTGCCGCACACGTCGATCCCGAGCGCCGCGTGCCAGGTCTCTTTCGTGGTGGGCGGCCCGGTCGCGGTGGTGGACTTATGGGTCATCTGATACCGGCTGTATCCGATCAGGAACAGACCCACCACACAGATGATGATCAGACTGGCGTACCAGTTGATCGGCATCTGACCGCGATAGGTCTTGCCGCCTCCGGTGGACGCAGCCCGCGCCACCCACTTCCCTGTTGCATTGCTGGCCATGATCGGACGACACCCTACAACGTGGCGCCCCACCGGTCGGTCAGCCCCTGGTCAACCGGGCTATCGGTTGGCTTTTTCCCTGAGCCCGGCCAGCATGGCGCGAACCCCGATCCCCACCACCACCAAGGGAAGAAGTGCTCGCCGCCAGCCCATTGTCGACCGCCTGGCGAACCGCAGCAACGAACGATGGTGCTCAATGATCATCCGATAGGGATGCCGGGCGGTGGAAACCCCCTGGAGGTGGGTCACGGCTGCTGTCGGGGCATAAGCGACCTTCCAGTGGGTTCGTCCCAGTCTCCAGCACAGGTCGACGTCCTCGGCATACATGAAGAACAGTTCGTCAAAGCCCCCGACCTGCTCGAACGCCGATCGCCGCACCAAAAAGCAGGCCCCCGACACCCAATCCACCGTTCGCACAGTTTCGAGGTCGAGGGCCAAATCGGACTGTTGATAGGTGCGGGTAAATGGGTTCTGGGGCACAAACTGGCCGAGGAGTGCGTGACCCGCCGCGTCGATCATGGAGGGGAACCGGCGGGCGGAGGGATAGCGCTCGCCTTCCGGCGTCCGGATCAACGGGCCCACCACCGCGGCGGTGGGATCGGTCTGGAGCACCTTGGTCAACTCCATCAGCACGCCCGGCGAGACTGACAGATCGGGGTTGCACACCAGGACGAACTCAGACCTGGTGGCCGCCACCCCGCGATTGGCACCGGCCCCGTAGCCGAGGTTCCGTCCGGGGAGAAGCACCTTGACGTCAGGAAATCGCTGACGCAGTTCGTCCACGGAGCCATCGGTCGAGCCATTGTCGACCACCACCAACTCTGCGGGTCCCTCCGCCCGCAGAGTGGCGACACAACTGGCCAGGACAGAGCCAGACTCGTAGTTGACCACCACCACGGCAATCCGGCCCCCACCGTGCTCGGTGAGGCCCCCCGTCACGGGTCGAGCCGGGTAAAGCGGAACTTGATCAGCGCCTTCAATGCCCCGATTCCATCACGCCAGGTGATCTTCTTCCCTTCGGCGATCTCACGTCCGGCATAGGAGATGGGCACTTCGTAGATGCGATACCCTTTCCGCAGGACCTTGGCGGTGATTTCGGGTTCAAAATCGAACCGGTCGGACTTGATGGTGATGCCCGAGATGACCTTCCGATCAAAGAGCTTGTAACAAGTCTCCATGTCCGAGAGCGTGGATGAATAGAGCACATTGGTCACCAGGGACAGGACACGGTTGCCGATCCAGTGCGAAGGCAACATATTCATCCGCTCGCCGGTGAATCGACTGCCGTAGACGACCCGTGCCTTTCCTTTCAGGATGGGCTCAAGCAGCTTGGGCCAATCGTCGGGATCGTATTCGAGGTCCGCATCCTGAATGAGGACGAGGTCGCCCCGGACCTCGGCCAACCCGGTGCGGATCGCCGCCCCCTTGCCTTGGTTCACCGAGTGGTTCATCACTTTGACTGTCGAGTCCTCGATGGCGGCCAGCACCTTGTCGGTCCCGTCGGACGATCCGTCGTTGACAACGATGACGTCGACGGTCAAGGGGATGTCGACGGCTCGAATCCGGCGGATCACTTCTGCCACCGTGTTGCGCTCGTTGTAGACGGGAACGATGACCGACAGCGTGGCGTAGACCGGGCCGGTGGCCGCGCCTTCCGCCTGCCCACCATCCATGCGTCCCGTCGGCTCGGCATTACTCACGACTCTGTCTCCCTTTGCATTCCATGTGTCACCCCGGCGTTCCCGTCGTCGCCCCATCGTTCCCGGCGAAAAAAGCGGCAGTGCGGGTTAGGCCTTCCTTGAGACCGGTGGTCGGTTCCCACCCCAAGGCACTCCTTGCCAACGTGATATCGGGTCGGCGCCGGGTCGGGTCGTCCAAGGGCAGGGGTTGGTGGACGATCGTCGACAGAGAGCCTGTCAGCTCGACGACCGTCTGGGCCAGTTCGAGGACGGTGTACTCGTCAGGATTCCCGATGTTCACAGGTCCGGTGATGTCGGCGTCGAGCAGCGCGACCAACCCGGCGACCTCGTCGTCGACATAACACAGGCTCCGGGTCTGGCTGCCGTCGCCGTACACGGTCAGCGGTTCACCTCGCAGGGCCTGGAGCAGAAAGTTGGATACGACCCGGCCGTCGTCGGGGCGAAGCCGCGGCCCATAGGTATTGAAGATCCGGGCGATGCCGATGTTGGTCCCCCGCTCCCGGTGATGAGCCATGGTGAGCGCCTCGGCGAATCGTTTGGCCTCGTCGTACACGCTGCGAGGCCCCACCGGGTTCACGTTCCCCCAGTACGTCTCGGTCTGGGGATGGATGTCGGGGTCGCCATAGACCTCGCTGGTCGATGCCAACAAGAACCTGGCTTCATGCCGCTCCGCCAGCTCGAGGCCCCGGCGGGTCCCTTCACTCCCGGCCGCCAGGGTTTGCAGCGGTCGGGCCAGGTAGTCGGGTGGCGATGCCGGGCTGGCCAAATGGAGCACGCCGGTGAGCGGGCCCTCGACCGGCACAGAGACGGAGATATCCGCTTCGACCAGGGAAAATGCCGGATGATCTGACAAATGTGTCACATTCGAGCGACGTCCGGTGGAGAAATCGTCCACACAGACCACCTCATCACCGCGACCGAGGAGCCGGTCGCAAAGGTGCGACCCGAGAAACCCGCTTCCACCCATCACCACATAGCGGCCGCTCACCGGCGGCCGATCCCCGTGTAGTCGAATCCAATACGGCGCAGCTGAGCCGGGTCAAGCAAGTTGCGGGCATCGACCACCACCGGTGCCACCAGGCGCTCCCGAACCCGGGAGAAATCGAGCCATCGGAACTCGTCCCATTCGGTCAAGACCACCACAGCGGTAGCCCCCTCGCAGGCGGCGTAGGCATCGGAGAAGGCACGGACCGAATCATCGAGGGTGGCAACCGTGCCACCGGCCTCGGAGCGGCTCAGCTCCTCCACCGGGGCCGACGACTTTCCCGACGGAATCTTCACCGTGGGGTCGAACGCCTGGACGGTGGCTCCCTCGGCAACCAGGCGTTTTATGATCTCGACCGACGGCGAGTTTCGCAGGTCGTCGGTTCCGGCCTTGAAGGTCAGACCCCACACCGCGATCACGGCACCGGCCAGGTCACCCCCGGTCGGCGTTAGCGCATCGACAGACGCAGAAGTGGCCCGGGCCACTGCCCGTTTCACTTTGTCGACCACCCGGGCGAACTGCTCTTCATTGGTAGAAATGGCGCCGCGAAGGAAGGAAAAATCGTATCCGGCCTGTTCAGCGATACGGACGAGGGCGCGGGTGTCCTTGGGTAGGCAACTCCCTCCCCAGCCGGGGCCCGGCCGGAGGAACTCGAACCCGATCCGCTTGTCATAGCCGAGCCCGAGGATGACGTCGCGTACGTCAGCCCCGACGGCTTCACACAGGCCGGCTACCGCATTGACGAAACTGAGCTTGGTGGCCAAAAACGCGTTGGCAGCGTATTTGATCGTCTCCGCGGTGGCGGCATCGGTGATAAGGAGGGGGGCATGAGTCCCGGCGAAAAGCTCCCCGACCCGAGCGGCGGCAGCCTGATCGGCGGCGCCAACCACAAGGCGCTCAGGGTGGAGGCTGTCCGCCACCGCGGTCCCTTCCCGCAGGAACTCGGGGTTCGACACCACGGTGATGTCATGTCGGCCGAGCACCCGCTCGACCACCAACGTCGAACCTACCGGAACCGTTGACTTGTTGACGATGATGGTGCCGGGGGCCAGGTGTGGTGCGATCTCTTTGGCCACAGATTCCACAAAGGAAAGGTCGGCCGAGCCGTCTTCACGCTGAGGTGTCGGTACGCAGAGGAAGACGAACTCGGCGTCAGCCACCGCGCTGGTGGCACCCACCACGAAATTCAATCGTCCTGCGGCTTGACCCTCACGCACCAAATCCTCGAGGTGAGCCTCGACGATCGGCACGTTGCCCTTTCGGAGAAGCGCAATCTTGTCAGGATCGGTATCGCCACAGGTCACCCGGTGACCGAGGTGGGCAAGGGTGGCGGCAGTGGGAAGCCCGACGTAACCCACCCCGATGACGGCAATGACATGTCCGTGGCCGTGGGGCAGAACCCGAACGGCAGCACCCCTTTGACCAAAGTAGGCACCCGGGCTACCGGCTTCGGGATCACCCTTTCCTCGGCCTCCAGTTGCCCCGAATACCCCGCTCCTGCCTGACTCCTTCATCTTGATC
This sequence comes from Acidimicrobiaceae bacterium, assembly GCA_003152015.1. GTDB lineage: Bacteria > Actinomycetota > Acidimicrobiia > Acidimicrobiales > RAAP-2 > DASZIT01. Next base: position 73,779 of record PLZF01000096.1, read on the forward strand.
CCATCGTTATCGGTGCCTTCATCGGTACTTCCACGTCGCACGATGTCATTGCTTCGGCATCATCGTCCATATCGTCGATCAGCCGCGTTCCGCCACCGCCGGAAGCACCTCGACCAGACGGGTCAGCGATTCGGTCCACTCCGGCAGCAGGGCCAGCCCCGACAATCGCAGTGCGGCGTTGTCCAGCCTCGAGTTGGCCGGACGGGGAGCGGGTCGGGGCGGGTCGAGATCTCCGGTGGCAATCGGCTCTACCCGCTCAGGGTCGAGCCCGGCCGCAGACAGCGTGGCCCGGGCGAACCCGAACCAGGTTGTCTCGCCCTGGTTGGTGATGTGGAACGTCCCCGGACGGCGGTCGAGTGCCAGCCCCACGATGGCGGAAGCCAAATCGGCGGTGAAGGTCGGTGTCCCGCGCTGATCATCCACGAATCGCAGTGGGCCATCTCCGGGGCCCATGGCCAGCCGGAGCACCGTCTTGACCATGTTCGCCCCATGGGCGCCACTCACCCAGGCGGTGCGGACCACGGTGGCGTCGCCACCACTGACGGCCGCCACCTCGTGCTCACCGCCCAGCTTGCTCCGCCCGTAGACGGACTGTGGATTGGTGGCGTCCCATTCCACGTAGGGCCGGTCCAGAGTCCCGTCGAAGACATAGTCGGTGGAGACATAGAGGATGTGGGCGCCCACCCGACGGGACGCCTCGGCCACATGACGGGTACCCATGGCGTTGACCGCGAACGCGGTATCGGGGTCTGACTCGCACGCGTCCACCGCGGTGAGCGCTCCACCATGGATGACGATATTGGGCCGGAATGACTCGAACGCCTCCCCCACTGCCGTCCGATTGACCACGTCAAGCGTGTCGATGTCCGTGGAGAGTATGTCGATGTCACCGGCGCCGTGTCCGGCCGGCAGCGCCCCGCCGTCGGGCATCGCTCCAGCTAAGACATCCCGAACATCGCGACCCAGCTGGCCGTTTCCACCGGTCACCAGCACCCGGAGCCGGGAGCTCACGACCCTGAGCCGGGGCCGCCCGTGCTCGGGCCCACCCACGCTCCTTCGAGCACGGGCGCCCGGTCGATCAATGGCTCCCACCACGACCGGTGATCGGCGTACCAGCCGACGGTGGCGGCCAAGCCTTCCGCGAAGGGAACGGTCGGCTCCCAGCCCAGTGCGGTGCGGATCTTGGATGAATCGAGCAGGTAACGGCGATCGTGGCCGGGTCGGTCGGGCACGATCTCTTTGAGGGACTGGGGGCGACCGGTGGCGGCCAAGACCGCGTCGGCGATCTCTTCGATGCTGGCTTCGACGCCACTTCCCACGTTGTAGGTCTCCCCAACCTCGCCGTGCTGGAGCACCAGCTCGACGGCGCGGCAGTGGTCGTCGACGTGGAGCCACTCGCGTCGGTTCTGGGTCGAGGCATAGAGAGGCAGCGGTTGGTCGTTCAACGCCTTGGTCGTGAAGAGGGGGATGACTTTCTCGGGGAACTGGTAGGGGCCGTAATTATTGCAACAGTTGGTGATGGTGGCGGGAAGCCCGAAGGTCTCTGCGTAGGCGCGGACCGCATGGTCAGCACCTGCCTTGGATGCGTTATACGGAGTTCGCGGCCGATAGGGCGTGGACTCGGTGAACAGCTCGGCGGAGTCGAGGGGGAGGTCTCCGTAGACCTCGCAGGTGGAGATGTGATGGAACCGGGAGACTCCGTGGCGACGGGCCGCCTCGGCCAATGTCTGGGTGCCAAGGACGTTGGTACGGAAAAAGCGGGCCGGATCCAGGATGGCCAAGCTGTTATGAGACTCGGCGGCAAAGTTCACGATCACGTCGATCTGGTACTCGGTCAACACCTCGGTCATGAGGTCGAGATTCCCGATATCCCCGTGGACGAACGAGCACCTGTCCTCCACGTCGATCAAATTGGGCCGATTACCTGCGTAGGTCAGCGCGTCGAGGGCGACCACCGTGTCATCGCCGTGGCGCTCTATCCAGTAACGCACGAAGTTGGATCCAATGAAGCCGGCAGCGCCGGTGACCAGTAGTCGCATAATCGGGGCAGCCTACTCTTTATACCGCTCCCACCTGGGAGAAACCCAGGTTCAACCCGCCGGTCGGAGATGCAGAACGTCGCCCGCCACCACGGTGCGGGAACCACTCCAGGTGGCCACCACCAAATGACCCTCGTCGGTCACATCGGTGGCCATTCCCTCGAATCCCCCACCGGCCAACTCGACCCGCACCTGCGAGCCGATGGTCACGCAACGTCGCCGTAGGTCAGACGCTTGCTCAGCCCGGCCTTCGGGCGTGCCCAACGATGTGGCCCGGGGACCCAACGCCGCCAACAGGGCATGAAGCAGAGCTGACCGGTCCACCGGGCGCCCGGCCTCTTGCTGAAGCGATGTCGCCGTCCCGACCAGATCCCCGGGTAGGTCGGCATCCGACAACGGCCAGCCCACATTGATCCCGATTCCCACCACGATCGGCGGATATCCGTGCGCCTGGGGCCCAGCCAGATCGGCCTCGGCCAATACCCCGGCCAGCTTGCGGCCGTCCGCCCCGAGAAGGTCATTCGGCCACTTGATGCCCGGAGTCACCCCGGATTCAGCGATGATGGCATCCACCGCCGCCAACCCCACCACGGCGCTGGCCAGGTGGCGAGCCTCCGGGGGAAGACCCAGTCTCAGTAGCACGGAGACCAGCAGGTTGGAGCCTGCCGGCGCCTCCCAACGGCGCCCGAGCCGACCACGACCGGCCAACTGGTGGTCAGCCACCGCCACCACCCCATGTGGAGCCCCGCCTCGGGCCTCGTCAAGCAGGTAACGATTGGTCGAGTCAATCGATTGGAACCATCGAATATCGGTAAAGCTGGGGTCCGGCACGGTGTCCACCTTACGATTGCACGACTCGACGTGGCACGCACCCTTCGAGCCGTGCCAGTGTTGTAGCGCCTGTCAACGGTCACCAGACAGTTGATTTCATCTGATTCGAAAGGCTCAGCGTGCTCAAGAAGGTTCTCATCGCAAACCGGGGGGAGATCGCCGTCAGGGTCATCCGGACCTGTCGCGAAATGGGAGTGGCCACGGTGGCCGTCTACTCCGAACTCGACCGGGACGCGCTCCATGTGCGGTTGGCCGATGAGGCGTACGCACTCGGTGGCCAGACGGCCGCGGAGAGCTACCTCAACACCGAGGCGATTCTGGACGCCATCGAGAAGAGCGGTGCCGACGCCGTGCACCCCGGGTACGGATTCTTCTCGGAGAACACCGACTTCGCCCGAGCCATCACCGAGCGGGGCGTAACGTTCATCGGTCCCCCGCCCGAAGCCATCGAAGTCATGGGTGACAAGATCAGTTCGCGCCATGCCGCCGAGCGAGCCGGAGTCTCGGGGGTGCCCGGACGCTCCGAAGTGTTGACCTCGTCCGATGAGGTGGTCGCCTTCGGGAACGAGTTCGGTTGGCCGGTCGCCATCAAAGCGGCCTACGGAGGCGGCGGCCGGGGCATGAAGGTTGTGCAGGGACCCGCCGAAGCGGCGGACGCCCTGGAGTCGGCCATGCGCGAGGCGCTCTCCTCCTTCGGACGTGACGAGTGTTACCTCGAGCGCTACCTGGCCTGGCCTCGCCACGTCGAAATGCAGATCATCGCCGACGCCCATGGCCACACACTGTGGCTGGGTGAACGCGACTGTTCGGCCCAGCGCCGCCATCAGAAGTTGGTGGAAGAGAGCCCCGCCCCCGACTTCCCCGACGACGTAAGGCAGGCCATGGGTGAAGCTTCGGTGAAAGTGGCCGAGGCGTGCGGCTATGTGAACGCCGGCACCGTCGAGTTCCTCTGCCAGGAAGGTGAGTTCTTCTTCCTCGAGATGAATACCCGGCTACAGGTCGAGCACCCGGTCACCGAGCTGGTCACGGGCCTCGACCTGGTCGAATGGCAGTTGCGGGTGGCCTCGGGCGAGCCCCTCGGGTTTGGTCAGGATGACGTCCGCCGAGACGGGCACGCCATCGAGGTGCGCATCAACGCCGAGAATCCGGCCGGGGGTGCCTTCACCCCGTCTCCTGGGACCATCACCCGGTTCGTGACCCCGGGAGGCCCGGGGGTCCGGCTCGATTCCGGTTACGCCTCCGGCGACACCGTGAGCCAGTACTACGACAACCTCATCGCCAAATTGGTGGTGTGGGGCCACGACCGGGAGTCGGCCCGAAAGCGGATGCTCAGGGCCATCGAGGAGACGGTCATCGAGGGGGTGGCCACCACCCTTCCTGCCGACGTGGCGATCCTTTCCCATCCGGACTTCGCCAATGCCAAGCACTCCACCAACTGGGTGGAGCAGTCGTTGGACCTGAGCGGAGTGAGCGCCGATGTGTCCGCCCCGGTAGTCGAACCGGTGGCCGACGGTGACGAACCGGTGGCCAGGGTGCTGCGCGAGGTCACCGCCGAGGTCGACGGTCGTCGCTATCAGGTGAAGCTGTGGGTGCCCGATCTCGGTGACCCGGTGGCCGTGGCCGGTGGCGGCGGTTCCACCGCCCGGTCGAATGCCGGCCCCAAGCGTCCGAAAGCGGCATCGGCCGGGTCCGGCTCCGGCACCGTGGCCGTGCCCATGCAAGGCACCATCATCAAGGTGTTGGTTGACGTGGGCCACGCGGTCGAAGTCGGCCAGACGGTCTGCATCCTCGAGGCGATGAAGATGGAGAACAACGTGAATGCCGAAAGGGGCGGAACTGTGAAAGAGGTCAAGGTGAAGGCCGGTGACGCGGTAGGGCCGGGCGACATCATCGCCCATATCGAATAACCGCTCACCTCACTGCACACCTCATTTCTCACTCCACCTCACCGCATACCCAGAATCCCGGTCGGAAGGCACAGATGGCAGATCTGAAGGAATGCGCCCGGGCGGCCATCGACGACAAGCTAGGCGACCTGGTCCGCCTGAGCCACACAATCCACGGACATCCCGAGACGGCGTTCGAGGAGAAGCAAGCGGCAACGTGGACCGCTGGCGCCCTGGCTGACGGCGGCTTTTCCGTCACCGAAGGGGTGGCCGGGCTCCCGACCGCCTTCGATGCCCGATTCGGGTCAGGTCCGCTGACGGTGGCGGTCTGTGCCGAGTACGACGCCCTTCCGGGTGTGGGTCACGCCTGTGGACACAACATCATCGCCGCCACCGCAGTCGGCGCCGGCCTGGGGTTGGCGGCGGTGGCCGACGATCTGGGCCTCACCGTGCGGGTGCTGGGGACCCCGGCCGAGGAAGGTGGCGGGGGCAAGGTGTTGATGCTCGACGCCGGCGTCTTCGACGGGGTCCAGGCCGCCATGATGGTCCATCCGTGGCCCACCGACCGGTTGCAGGCGGCCTGCCTGGCCGTCGCCCACTTCGATGTGGCCTTCACCGGGAGAGGCGCCCACGCCTCGGCCGCCCCATGGGAAGGCATCAACGCCGGGGATGCCATGGTGATCGCCCAGGTGGCCCTCGGTTTGTTGCGTCAGCAGCTCCCGCCCCATGACCAGGTGCACGGCGTGGTCACCGATGGCGGAGCCGCGGCCAACATCATCCCGGCCCGGGTGACCGGACGGTTCATGTGCAGGTCCTCCACCTTGGAGACGTTGGAGACCCTCGAGGCCCGGGTCCGGGCCTGCTTTGAAGCGGGTGGGTTGGCCTCGGGTTCGACGGTCACCTACGAGCGGTTGGCTCCTGATTACTCGCATATGGAGAGTGATCTCGGCTTGTTGAACGCCTACCGCGCCAACGCCGAACAGCTGGGTCGGTCTTTCGGCCTCGATGACGCCGACGCGCCACGGCCGACGCTCTCGACCGACATGGCCAATGTGTCGTTGGCGATTCCCACCATCCACCCGCTGCTCGGCATCGATGCCGCCGGGTCGGTGAATCATCAACCCGAGTTCGCCGCTGCCTGCATCACCGCCTCGGCCGACGCCGCCGTCCGGGATGGCGCCCTGGCCATGGCGTGGACGGTCATCGACGCCGCCGGTCCGGGGCCATTGCGGGATCGCCTGCTGGCCGGCTGAGTCGGATGGGTCAGTCGGATCGACCCGTCGGACTGGGTAACAGAACAGTGAGCGACGGAATCAGACCCAAGTTCTCGGCTTGGGAGGCGCCGCCCAGACCCCGGCAGCCGCCGGAGTTCCTTGGGTCGGTTCATTCGGCCCGGTCGAAGGGTTCCGGTGCTCGCTCATGTCCATCTACCTTCCACTTCAACATGACTCGAAGGGCAGTGTCACCCTGCCACTGGACCAATGCCGCCTAAGCCCCTCCTGAACGGAAGGTGTGAATGTCCGAAACAAGGAGAGCCCGGGGCCTGGTTGAGCAAGTCTCGGGGGACGCATCAGCCCGAGGCTTCCGCAGGCGTCCACCGTGGTCGCCACGATCAACCGCCAACATCACGCTGACCGGCATGGCCGCCAAGTTCCTCCCTGCGTGGCGGCCGATTCGGACTGACCCGCTACCGAGTGGGAGCCGTGTCCTCAGCTGCACTAGTCGAAACGGGCGGTGCGGCGCGATCAAGTCGGCACGGCGAGGGTGGCCGAGCCTCTCCTCAGACGCTGAACGACTGGAGGAGGACGGCGTACTCGCGGCCGGCCACCATGCCGCCGTAGCCGGCCATGTCGCGGAGGAACCGGTCGGGGTCGAAATCCTGACCGAGCCCGTCGATGTAGGCGCGGTGCTCCTCGAGGGAGGCCACCCCGCATTCGATGGTGTCACCGACGTCGACGAAGTGGGTGGCCGCCTGGCCTCCGGAGATGTAGACGGCGGAGATCCCCTGCCACGGGTCGCCCTCCTCGGCGAACATCCAGCGGTTGGCGGCGTCCCGGCAGGCGTCGAGAACGGCCACCCCGACGGCTCGGTGGTCGGAGTGGTTCACCGAGCCGCTCTCGCCCCAGGTGAGGTCGAAGTTCATGCCGAAGACCACCTCGGGCCGGAGGCGACGGAGGGCACCGGCAATGTCGCGACGCAGACCGAGGCCGTACTCGACGGAGCCGTCGGGGTGGCCGAAGAACTCCACGTGGTCGACACCGACCGCGGCGGCGCTCCGTCGCTGCTCCTCCCGGCGAAGGGGACCGCACTCGCCGGGAGCCAACCCGTCGATGCCGACCTCGCCGCTGGTGACCAGGACGTAGGAGACCTGCTTGCCCTGGCTGGTGAAGCGGGCGATGGCGCTGGCCATCCCGTACTCGAGGTCGTCAGGGTGGGCCACCACCGCGACCGCCCGCTCCCATGCTTCCGGCACTGGCTCCATGACCTACCTCCGAGGCTCGACGGCATCATCGTATGAGGTCCCCACCACCGGACGGGCAGCCTGGCTCGGCGGCACATTTTCCCCCGGGACCTAGGACCCAGGCAAGGATCTCACAGGCGATCTCCGTGCACGGGTGCTCTGGGCCGGGGCAGCTCCTGGCCGGGGCCCTCTCTGCCGCAGGTGGCCGTGACGGGCCTGGTTGAGCAGCCCGGGCGGGGGTGTTCGGGACTGCACGGGGGACAAGAGCCGAGAGAGGGTGGATACAGGGCACCTGGTTGCGATCAGCTCGGCAACCGCGTGGGGAACCCCGCCTCCTCGGCCTGATGGTGAAGCCTGGAGCCCGACCGATGCGCCGGTACACCTCCGGCGTACGGTTTCCCCTATGACCATCGCAGACGGTTCGACCCTTCGCCCTGAGGCCGAGCAGCTCCTTCGTGCATTGGCGGGGGATCACGCCCGTTTGCGGGAGGATCAGTGGGATGCCATCGAAGCCCTCGTCATCGGACACCGAAGGGCGCTGGTCGTCCAGCGGACCGGCTGGGGCAAGTCGGCGGTGTACTTCGTCGCCACTGCGCTCCTCCGCCGGCGCGGGGCGGGACCAACCGTCATCGTCTCCCCCCTCTTGGCCCTCATGCGAAACCAGGTCGTCGCCGCAGAACGGGCGGGCATCCATGCTGCCACGATCAACTCGACGAACACCGAAGAGTGGGACAAGGTCTACGAGCTCGTCGAGCGTGGTGAGATCGATGTGCTCCTCTTGTCCCCCGAGCGACTGAACAATCCCGAATTCCGGGACGAGGTGCTTCCGCGACTGGCCGAATCGTGCGGCTTGCTCGTGGTGGACGAAGCGCACTGCATCTCGGACTGGGGGCACGATTTCCGACCCGACTACCGGCGGCTCAGGACGTTCCTCCCGCAGCTCCCCGCTGGCACCCCTGTCCTCGCCACCACGGCCACGGCCAATACGAGGGTGGTGGAGGACGTGGCTGACGTACTTGGCCTCGGGCGGGAGTCATCCGACGTGCTCGTCCAGCGGGGGTCCCTCGATCGCGAGAGCCTCCACCTGGCGGTGCTGCGGCTGCCAGACCACGCCCACCGTCTGTCGTGGCTGGCCGATCACCTGAATGACTGGGACGGTTCGGGGATCATCTACACGCTGACCGTGGCGGCCAGCCACGACGTCGCGGAGTTCCTGCGAAGTGCCGGGCACGAGGTGCTCGCCTATTCGGGGGGCACCGGGGCAGATGAGCGGCTGGCGGCAGAACAGGCGCTGATCGACAACAAGGTCAAGGCACTGGTGGCCACGTCTGCGCTCGGCATGGGGTTCGACAAGCCTGACCTAGAGTTCGTCGTCCATCTCGGCGCGCCGCAATCACCGGTGGCGTACTACCAACAGGTTGGTCGAGCGGGCCGTGGAACCGAGCGGGCAGACGTGATCCTCATCCCCGGCGACGACGACGAAGCCATCTGGCGGTACTTCGCCAGCGTCGGGTTCCCTCCGGAGGACCAGGTGCGGGAGGTCATTGCTGCTCTCGCCGAATCGGACGGGCCGATAAGCACGAATGGCCTGGAGGCCCTCGTCGACCTGAGCCGTTCCCGATTGGAGACGATGCTCAAGGTCTTGGACGTGGATGGCGCGGTTCGCCGGGTACGGGGTGGTTGGCAAGCAACTGGGGAGGCGTGGGAGTACGACGCCGATCGTTACCAGCGTGTCGCAGAAGTTCGCCGCAAGGAACAACAGGCGATGCGCGAGTACCTGGGCACTGACCAGTGCCGTATGGAGTTCCTGCGTGTCCAGCTCGACGATGCGGAGGCCACCGTGTGCGGCAGGTGTGACAACTGCGATGACCTCCACCTCCGTTCGGAGACAGCGGCGTCGTCCGTGGAAGCGGCTCGGGAGCGTATTGCGAGGCCGGGAGTAGTCATCGAGCCAAAGAGGATGTGGCCGTCGAACATGGGTGCGATCGGCGTCGACGTGAGAGGACGAATCGATCCCGGTGAGGGTGCCGAGCCGGGCCGGGTCCTGACCAGGCTGACCGACATCGGGTTCGGACCAGCGGTCCGCAAGCTATTGGCAGAGACCGCACCTGACGGTCCGGTGGACGAGGGCTTGTTCCAGGCGGTGATCAAGGTCCTGTCCCAGTGGAAGGACGAGTGGCCGGAGCGCCCGTCTGCCGTGGTCAGCGTCGGATCGAACCGTCGTCCGCTGCTCGTCACGAGCTTGGCCAGCCAACTGGCGGAAGTGGGTCGGCTGCCGTATCTGGGGGAGGCAGCGCACCATGGGATGTCGGCAAGAGGCGGCGCCAACAGCGCTCACCGACTGCGCAACGTGTGGAGTGCGTACGGACCGTCCTCTGCAGTTGAGAGCAGATTGCCTGAAGTCTCCGGTCGGGCCGTGTTGCTGGTCGATGACTTCATCGACACGGGCTGGACGATGACCGTAGTGGCACGACACCTGAGGCTCAGAGGCATCGACCAGGTCTATCCCCTGGCGCTCGCTGCCGTCCGATAGGGGCGACGCGTCCGCGAGGGCGGCTCCAGATGTTCCCGCCCGCTCTTAGACACTCGGCCTGTACTCGCCGAACACACCTCGCAGTACATCGGAAACCTCGCCCAAAGTGGCCATCCGAACCAGCGCCACCTTCATCGGCACCAGCAGGTTCTGTGTCCCTCGGGCGGCGGCCTCCACATCGAGGAGAGCAGCGTCGACCCCGGACTGGTCCCGTTCCGCCCTCACCGCCTTCACCGACGCCACCTGTGACCGCTGCAACTCCTCGTCGATGGGGAACACTTCGGCGGGATCGTTGGTCTCGTCGACGTACTTGTTCACGCCGATGACGATCTTCTCGTTGTCGTCGATGGCCTTGGCATAGGCATAGGCGGCCTGTTCGATCTCACCCTGCATGTACTGAGCCTCAATGGCGTCCACCGCCCCACCCATGGCGTCGATCCGCTCGAGGTACTCCCAGGCCCCCTTCTCCACTTCGTCGGTCAACGACTCGACAAACCACGACCCGGCGAGAGGGTCGACGGTGTCGGCGATTCCCGATTCGTACCCCACAATCTGCTGGGTCCGCAGAGCGATCTTTGCCGCCTTCTGAGTGGGTAGTCCAAGGGCTTCGTCGAAGCCGTTGGTGTGCAGGCTCTGGGTGCCGCCCAAGGCGGCGGCCATGGCCTGGATGGCGACCCGGACGATATTGTTCTCGGGTTGCTGGGCGGTGAGGGTGGAGCCACCCGTTTGGGTATGGAAGCGGAGCAGTGTGGACTTCACGTCCTTGGCCTCGAACCGCTCGGTCATGATCTTTGCCCACATCCGGCGAGCGGCCCGGTACTTGGCCACCTCTTCGAACAGATTGTTGTGGGCGTTCCAAAAGAAGCTGAGGCGGGGTGCGAATGCGTCGATATCCAACCCGGCGGCCAGGGCGGCATCGACGTAGGCGATGCCGTTGGCGATGGTAAAGGCAATCTCCTGCACGGCCGTGGAGCCCGCTTCGCGAATGTGGTACCCCGAGATAGAGATGGTGTTCCACGCGGGTAGGTGCTCGGCGCAGTAGGAGAACGTGTCGGTGACCAGACGCATCGACGGGCGGGGCGGATAGATGTAGGTCCCCCGTGCCACGTACTCCTTCAGGATGTCGTTCTGAATGGTGCCACCGAGCAGCTTCGGGTCGACCCCGTTCTCTTCGGCCACCAATTGGTAGAAGAGCAAGAGAATGGCGGCGGTGGAGTTGATGGTCATCGACGTGGTGACCTCATCGAGCGGGAGGCCGGCCAACAACAGCCTCATGTCAGCCAACGAGTCGATGGCCACGCCAACCTTCCCCACTTCGCCCTCGGAGCGGGGATGATCCGAATCGAGCCCCATCTGGGTGGGGAGGTCGAACGCACACGAAAGCCCGGTCTGTCCGGCCCCGAGGAGGAACTTGAACCTCTCATTGGTCGCGGTGGCATCACCGAACCCGGCGTACTGCCTCATGGTCCACAGGCGCCCCCTGTACATGTCGGGGCGGATCCCCCGGGTATAGGGGTAACTCCCCGGCTCGCCCAGCTGTTGGGTCGGATCCCAGCCGTCCAGATCGGCCGGGCCGTAGACCGGCCGGATCTCGATCCCCGAGTCGGTGCGTCGCTCAGCGGGGTTGGTCGGCGTGGGGGGCGTGGTGGGGGGCGTCGTGGGCGTGGTCTTCGGTGCCATATGTGACAGGTTACGGTTTCCGGAGCCTGAGGTTCACCGGGGCTTCGTTGGGGAAGGCAGGTCGCTTCGCATGCGCTGGCCACCCCAGACGATCCAAGGCAGCCAGGATCCAGACTCCAACCCGGGACGACGGGTCCGATCGGTCCGACCGGATTAATCGGCCTGCCCGGGGCGACGGGTGCGACCGGGGCGACGGGTGCGACCGGGGCGACGGGGCCGAGCGGGGCGACGGGAATAACCGGAGCTACCGGAGCGACGGGTGCGCCAGGACCAGCCGGACGCAGCCTGCTGAGTGGGACCGGTGCTCCTCCAAGCACATTGGGAAGCGACGGTGACGTGTACGTCGACACCCAAGCAGGCAAGCTCTACGGTCCCAAGGCCTCCGGGGTTTGGCCTGCATGGCTCAGCCTCGTCGGCCCGGCCGGTCCTCCCGGAACCACCGGAGCAACCGGTCCCAGTGGTGCCGCCGGGCCGACCGGTCCCAGTGGGTCAGGGGCAACATTCGAGTCTTCCGGACAGGTGACTCTCGACCCGACTGTCATCGGTCCCAGCGCCTATCTCCCATTATCCGGCTACCTCGCGGCTCAGCCCACGCCCCTTCCTGGGGGGACCGCCGGCACGGCCCTGGAATAAGTGCTTCCGAAGGCCGAAACCTTCACCGGCATCACGTTGCAGTTGATAACGCTGATTCCACCCCTCCTCGACGAAATCGTAACGGCAACCCTTTACGACGGTTTCATTCCGGTGTTCATATGTCCTCTCGTAATACCTTTTTTTATACCCCCCGGCGTGCCAGTTTCAGCCAGTTGTACTGGGTCGGCCCCGTTTGCCGCTCAAGACGCCGGCTACGTCGGTCTCTCCATGAGTAGCGGACTCCCTGGGACGCAGCTCTTTGCCGCCACGGTGGGCCTCGCCACCTCGTAACCATCATTGGTTCATCAGGTCCGCAGCGCGACACCGGACCCCGAAGCGCTTGGGGCGGAGACCCGACCCTGAACCCGAGCAGCCGTCACCCGATCCGCACGTAGATACGTCTACGATCCGGCGGGTGGCGCCACCACGTGAGGCATACACAGTTCGTCGTATTCGGCGATCACTATCTCACCGGCATTGGGACCACAGGTCGGGCAGTTGGGATCGCGATGAACCTTAAAGGTCCGAAAGCTCTGCTCGAGGGCGTCATAGGCCATCAGCCTTCCCTGAAGGGTCTCACCCAGGCCGAGAAGGATCTTCACAGCTTCGATGCCTTGCAGCGAACCGATGATCCCGCACAGCACACCCAGCACACCAGCTTCTGAGCAACTGGGGGCCAGTTCGGCCGGAGGCGGCTCGGGGATCATGCAGCGGTAACACGGGCCCACGTACGGGTTGAACACGGTGGCCTGACCCTCGAACCGGAAGATCGACCCGTGGACCACCGGGATTCGCTTCACCAGGGAGGCATCGTTGACCAGGTATCGGGTCGGGAAGTTGTCGGTCCCGTCCACGATGACGTCGTACCCGTCGATGATGTCGAGGACGTTGTCGGCCCCGAGCCGGACGTCGTAGGTGACCACATTCACGTCGGGGTTCATCAACGTCAGAGTCTTCTTGGCCGAGTCGACCTTCCGATCACCGATCCGGTCGGTGTTGTGCAGGATCTGGCGTTGAAGGTTTGAGGCATCGACCACGTCCATGTCGATGATGCCGATGGTCCCCACGCCGGCCGCTGCCAGGTACAGGGCAGCCGGTGACCCAAGGCCCCCGGCGCCGAGCAACAACACCTTCGAATCGAGCAGTTTCAGCTGGCCAGCCTCACCGATCTCGGGCAGGAGCAGATGGCGTTGGTAGCGGTTCCGCTGTTCGGAAGTGAGCGATCGGGGTGCCGACCACTCCCGCCCCTCATCCTTCCAACGATTGAATCCCCCGATGACCGAAGCCACATCGGTATAGCCCAGTTCTTGAAGCGTCTTCGCCGCGAATGCCGAGCGGGTCCCGCCGGCGCAGTACACCACCAGATGGGATGACTTGTCGGGGATCCGCCCCTCCACCGAGGTCTCGAGGGTGCCACGCGGGATGTGAACCGCCCCAGGGAGTGCACCCTGTTCATACTCATCGGGCTCACGCACGTCTAGCACCACTGCCTTATCGGCAGACAGCTCCTGTTCGGCCTGGGCAGGGTCGATCTCCCGCACCGCCGCCTTGGCCTCGGCCAACATCTCTCTGAAGGTAGGCACAGCAACCACTATCCTTGTTCGGCGGAGGTGAACCGGTCGTGACCGGCCCTCCACACTCCTCAACTTCGATCCGACACAGGTATAAACCCTACCAGCGGGGTCAACATTCCCGTCTTTGGGAGTTCCAGCACCGGCACGGGCTCCGATCACCAGGCCAGCGGTCCCGATCCGGGTGTCGGGTGACGGTGGCGTCGGACAATGATGTCGACATGGAACTGAGCGAGGCGGTCCGGCGGCGCCGGATGACCAGGAACTTCTCCGGTCGGCAGCTGCCTTCGGGCTTATTGGATTCGATGCTGGCCGACGCCCTACGAGCACCGTCGGCCGGCAATACCCAAGGCCGGGAGTTCGTCATCCTCGAAGGACCAGCTGAGACGGCGCGGTACTGGGAGGCCACCACCGATGAAGTGTGGCGTTCCACCTCGCGGCGAATTGAGGGTCTATCTCGGGCCCCGGTCGTCGTACTGCCCTTTGTGGATCCCGAGGCCTACGTGTCCCGGTATCGCGAGCCTGACAAAGCCCGAAGCGACGGTGCGGAGGTCGAATGGGTGGTGCCTTTCTGGTTTGTGGACGCCGCCTACGCCGTCATGGCCCTTTTGCTCCGGGCAACCGACGAGGGAATCGGCGCTACCTTCCTCGGCAATTTCCGGGGTGAGTCCGCCCTGCGCTCGGCTCTCGGCGTTCCCGACCGGTACCGGTGGCTCGGGGCAGTGCTGCTGGGTGAGGCGGCCCAACCCGATCCACCGTCTTCGTCGCTCTCTCGCCAAAGCCGGCCGATCGTCGACGTCGTCCACCGTGGGCGCTGGTAAGCCAGCTTGGTCGACATGGACGGCGTACGGCGTCCTTGTTCCAGCGCCAGCTACGCTCGAATCAGGCGTGAACATGATCAAACGGGGGTTCCTTGATGACCTACCAGCCCGTTTTTGAATCGGCCGCCCAGGCCTTCGTCGACGCCACCGCCAAACCGCCAAACCGCCAATCCGCTCGACCTGATCGACTTGGCCCATCGAAGAGGAACGGGCTCCTACAAGAAGTTCGCCTCGGGCTACTTTCTGACAACTGCCGCCATGCGGTGGTTCTGGGACCACCATGCGACCGACTCGGCTCAACGCGCCGAGATCACCGCCTCCCCGTTGATGGCCACTTTCGAGCAGCTGGCGGGTCTACCCCCCGCCATTCTTGCTGGCCACGACCACCCTTCATCGGGCCCTCCACGGAGATTGACACGCTCTGATCGCTTCGAGTGATCGGCCAACCGGAGGTAGTACCTGGCGGGCGATTGCCGCGGGAGGAGAATCTGCCTCGACCCCGAGTAGGTAACTGGCCAGGTGCTCGGCAAGGTCGGATCGGCACCCTGTGCAGGTCAACTCGGTGCTTGGCGGTTCGCCATTTCAGAACTGATCAATGCACCTCCATACCTGCACTCGGGAGGTACCCATGGCCACATCCACCGTCACATTCTCACCGGTCGACGCCGAATCACCGGTCGACGCCGAATCGAATCCCTCATCTCGACCACCTATCTGCACCTCCGATACCCTCCGGGTCGTTCCGTGGAAAGATCCGATCGCCGACCCGCATGGCGTCCATCCCTGTTCGCGTTACGTCGAGCTCTACTGGCTTGGAATCCTCGGCCCATCAACGACGTGGCTTCTTCGCCGGATGTCCTACGGGTTCGAGGTCAACGCGGATGGATTCGATCTCCATCTCTCCGAAACGGCCCGATCCCTGGGCCTCGGTGACCGCATGGGAAAGAACTCTCCGTTCCGGCGCGCTCTTCATCGCCTCTCCACCTTCGAGTTGGCCCGGTCCCACGGAACCGGTTGCCTGGCTGTCCGTACCCGCATCCCGCCGCTACCCCTGCGTCACCTCAACCGATTGCCCGAATCTCTCCAACAGAGCCACCGGGCCTGGCTGGCCGAACAACGTCTCCCCGAACCCGAACAGATGCGCCGCCGCGCCGGACGCCTGGCGGCTGGCCTCGCCGCCTCGGGATACGACAGGGAAGAGATCGAACGGCGCCTGGGTGAGTGGCAGTTCCACCCGGCGGTGGCGTTTCAAGCCGCCGAAAACGCGGTGAGGGTGACGGAGGCATCCGCGGGCTGAGCGGTGCCATTCGGCGCGGAGGTTGTGCGTTGGGGGCCACCTCCGGCCCTCCGGACAGGGAAGTATCGTGATGGAAGTGGAAATTCAGGTCTGGACTCTCATCGGTGTCGTGATCGCGGGCGGCGGCATCGCTACGGCCCTGATTCTTCACGCGATGGCATCGCTCGGTGGGAGGGTCGATGCAATCGGCGCCCGGGTCGATGCGCTCGACAACAAGATCGACGTCAAATTCGATTTCCTCTCGTCTCGCATCGATGGCCTGGTTACCGAGGTCGGTCACATGAACCTGACGCTTGGCGAGCTGGTCGGCAAGGCCCACACCCACGGACGGGTGGCGTAAGCGACCCGTCAGCTCGATCCCTCGAGTGCGGGAGGCCGCCCCCCATCGATGCCCCCGTAGTGGCAGCGGTCGGTACGGCCGGATCAACGGCGCCGGGCGGCTCGATCCGACATCGAATGGCCCGAGCGCCAGCCGCTGTGTGAAACTCACCGGCGAACATAGCGATGGGACACCAGGATGTCGATCGCTCGGTGTGGGGGAGGAACATGCGAGCTGTAGTGACCCGAGACGGTCGGCTGGATGTTGTCGATGTGGAAGATCCGACACCTGGTCCAGGTCATGTACTCGTCCGCCCGTTGTCGACAGGCATCTGCGGATCTGATCTCCACGCATTGGCCGACTTCTCCAACTTCGCCGGTCTCCTCGACCGGGTGGGGGCACCCTCTCTCGATGCTTCCGCCGATACTGTTTTCGGGCACGAATTCTGTGCCGAGATCCTTGAGCACGGTCCGGATACTGCCGGCACCTTGCCGGTGGGCACCCGGGTCTGCTCGGTGCCGATCATCATTGGAGAGGGGGGAGTCGAACAGATCGGATATTCAAACCGGTACCCAGGCGCGTTGGCTGAACGTATGGTCCTTCAAGAAGCTCTCCTGCTGCCGGTCCCCGACTCACTCGAGACAAACATCGCCGCCCTCACCGAGCCGTTGGCAGTCGGAGAGCACGCGGTCGGCCTGGCCGACCTCCGGCCCGATCAGCCGTGCCTTGTCGTCGGGTGCGGTCCGGTGGGTCTGGCGGTTATCGCCGCGCTCAAAGGGCGCAACCACGGTCCCGTGCTAGCGGCGGACTTCTCGCCGACCCGACGGCGATTGGCCGAAGCATTTGGCGCCGATGAAGTCATCGACCCGGCGGTGTCGTCGCCGCACGACCGTTGGGCATCATTCGGAGTGCCGGTGACCATGATGGAATATGCCGGCGCAGTCATGATGGGCGCCGATCTGAAGAATCCGGTGATCTTCGAAGCGGTAGGTGTGCCCGGCATCTTGCAGGGCATCATCGAAGAGGCCCCTCCGCGCAGCCGCATCGTGGTGGTCGGCGTGTGTATGCACGCCGATTCGATCGAGCCGTTTTTCGCCGTAGCCAAGGAGTTGGAATTCCGCTTCTCCTTCGGCTATTCCCCGGCCGAGTACGCGGCCACTCTGGAGCGCCTAGCCAGCGGTGTGCCCGGTGCCGAGCTGCTGGTGACAGACGCGTTCGGTCTCGATGAAACCCCCGGAGCGTTCGAAACCCTGCGCACGCCCGGTGAGCACGGAAAAATTCTCATCACTCCGCAGACGTAAGAGAACTAGAGAGGAACACAGGATCCATGACCACTCTGAATGCCGGAGAACACCTGAAATTCGGGATCTTCCTGGCCCCGTTCCATCCGGTCGGGCAAAATCCCACGCTGGCGCTCGAGCGGGATATGCAGCTGATCGAGCATCTCGACCAGCTCGGCTTTGACGAAGCCTGGATCGGCGAACATCACTCCGCCGGCTACGAGATCATCGCTTCACCCGAGGTATTCATCGCTGCCGTCGCTCAGAGAACCCGTCACATCCGATTAGGAACCGGGGTCTCGTCCCTGCCGTACCACCATCCCTTCATGCTGGCCGACCGACTGGTGTTACTCGATCACCTCACCCGAGGGCGTCTGATGATCGGTGTCGGCCCTGGTGCCCTCCCTTCTGACGCCTTCATGATGGGCATCGAGGTGGCGAAGCAGCGGGACATGATGGAGGAGTCACTCGAGGCAATCCTCCTGCTTCTGACGGGCGACGAGCCCGTCGATTATGAAACCGATTGGTTCAAACTGGTAGGGGCACGTCTGCAGATGCGCCCGTACCAGCGTCCATTCCCTGAAGTGGCCGTGGCCGCCCAGGTATCACCGTCCGGTCCCCGGGCGGCCGGGCGCTTCGGCTGCAGCCTCCTCTCCATCGGGGCCACCTCGGCCGGTGGCTTCGATGCCCTCGGCCTGCATTGGAAAGTGATGGAAGAGCGGTCTGCAGAGTTCGGGACCACGGTGGACCGGAGCAAGTGGCGCCTGGTAGGCCCGATGCACCTTGCCGACACCAAAGAACAGGCCATTGCCGACGTGGAGTTCGGTCTGGCCCAGTGGGTCGACTACTTCCAGAGAGTGGCCGCTCTACCGCTCGCCCCCGATACCACCGACCACTCATCTCTGGTCGATGCCCTCAACGCTTCGGGCTTCGCAGTCATCGGGACCCCCGAAGACGCAATCAACCAAATCAGCCGCTTGCGTGAACAGTCGGGTGGATTCGGCACCTTCCTCACCATGGGGCACGAGTGGGCCGACACCGACGCCACCCGACACTCCTACGAACTGATGTCGCGTTACGTGGTGCCTCAGTTCCAGGGATCAGCAAGTTCGCTCACGGCCAGCCGGGACTGGGCGGCCGAAAACCGTCCGGCATTCATCGGTGCCGCCGGATCGGCCATTATGTCGGCCATCCAGAAGCATGCCGAAGAAAAAGAAGCCAAGTCAGCCAAGGTCTGAGGAACTATGAGCGAAATCACCCATCACCAGATTCCCACCAACGGGATCGAACTTCACGTTGCCGAAAGCGGATCAGCCGATGGTCCGCCCGTGGTGCTATGCCACGGTTTCCCCGAGCTCTGGTATTCGTGGCGGCACCAGTTCGATGCCCTGGCCGATGCCGGTTACCGGGTTCTCGTTCCTGACCTGCGCGGGTACGGCGGGAGCACCCATCCCACAGGTGATGTCTCCGCCTACGGCGCCGATCGGATCACCGCCGACCTGTGTGGCCTGCTGGACCATTACGGCTACGAGCAGGCGGCATTCTCCGGGCACGACTGGGGGGCGATGATCCTCTGGGAAATGGCGCGCATCCATCCACAACGGATGTCTTCGCTATGCAATATGAGCGTTCCCTTCCTGCAGTCCCCCATGCCGCCGACAGAGATCTTCAAAGCCATCTTCGTCGGCAAATTCTTCTACATCCTCTACTTCCAGCCGGTAGGCCCAGCGGAAAAGGAGTTGGAAGCCGACCCCCGACACTTTCTGCGCAACATGCTGTGGTCAGCTTCGGGTGACGCATTGGGCTTGGGCAGTTTGACACTCGACTTGCCGGCAGAGGGGACCGGTTTCCTCGACTCGCTGGCCGAGGCTCCGGACAAACTCCCGCCCTGGATCACCGAGGGCGACGTGGACGTGTACGCCGAGGCATTCGCAGCCAGCGGATTCTTCGGCCCCCTGAGCTTCTACCGCAATATCGATGCCAATTGGCAGAGGACTCACGAGATTCCCGCCTCGGTGCTCTCCATGCCCACCGCTTTCATCTCGGGCTCGGCTGACCCGGTGATCGCCATGACCCCGGGAGGACTCGACGCGATGGCCGAAGCCCTGCCCGACTTCCGAGGGACAACCCTCATCGAGGGAGCCGGCCACTGGGTCCAACAGGAACGACCCGAAGAGACCAACGTCGCCCTGTTGGAGTTTCTGTCATCGGTGAGCTGACGTCGATACCGTCGGCTGGTACTTACGACGGCCGGTGGGCCGGGCCCCCGGAGTACGGACCTACTGATCGGGGCGGCGCTTTCGAACCAGCGAAGAGGCGAACTCCTCCGAGGTCACCAGTTCCACCAGCATCCTGACTCCGAAACCGGTGCCGCCCTTGGTGAGGTACCGGAGGTTCTCGTCTGAGCGCGCCGGCCCGGCAATGTCGAGATGGGCCCACGGCACATCGCCGACGAACTCGCGTAGTAGCAAGGCCGCAGAAATACTCCCGGCCTGACCAGGTCGACCGACGTTCCGCATGTCCGCCACCTCGGAGTCGATGTGATTGCGGTAGTCGTCGGGAAGAGGAAGTGGCCACACCGGCTCGCCGGACCGCTCGCTCGCCGCCTTCACCTGCTCCATCAACCCTTCGTCGTTTCCGAGAAGTCCGGCGATCTCCTTGCCCAGTGCGACCACGGCGGCACCGGTGAGCGTGGCCAGGTCGATGATGGCGTCAGCGCCGGACTCCACCGCCAGTGATAGGGCATCAGCCAGTACGAGGCGACCTTCAGCATCGGTGTTGAGGACTTCGATGGTCTTGCCGTTCCGAGCAGTCAACACGTCACTTGGCTTGATGGCGGAACCGCTCGGCATGTTTTCGGTAAGGGGTGTCATCACAGTCACCCGGATGCGAGCGTTCAAGGCCGCAATGGCGTCTAGTGCGCACATCACCGCGGCTGCGCCGCCCATATCTGTCTTCATGGTCTCCATGCCTCCGGAAGTCTTCAGTGAGAGCCCACCCGAGTCGAAGGTGATGCCCTTACCCACCAATACGACGTGAGGGGTTCGACCATCAACGTCAATCGGATCTGCCGGGTGGTACTCGGCCTTCACCAACCGTGGTGGCTGGGTCGATCCACGTGCGACACCAAGTAGACCGCCCAGCTTCTCCGACGCAATCCGGTCCTCGTCCCACACCTCGATGGACAGCTCTGGAACATCGCTGAATCGTTGGACAAACAGCTCGGCGAACTTCTGTGGGGTCAAGGAACTCGGCGGTTCGTTCACCAGGTCGCGCGCCAGGCTTACCGCTTCAGCAATCCGGGCACCTCGGGCACTCCCTTCCGCCGCGGCGAGTTCCTCCGCGGGTGATTCAGTGATGACTACCAAGCGACCCAGTCCAGCCGGCGGTTCAGCTGTCCGAAAGGCGTCATATCGATACGACCCCAGGAGCGCTCCCTCGGCCACGGCCGCGCTCACCCGATGTAGTGGGAGGACCAGCTCTCGAGGCAGCACGAACGCGGCTGCATCCCCGGAGCCCGCTGCCCGAATGAATGCTGCTGTCCCCCGGCGCAATGTCTCCAAGCCGGCATCGCCGACGAGCTTGGTTTCTCCTCCGAGCCCCACCAGCACCATTGCGGTCGGGGGATCCGTCTCGGGAATCAGTGCATCACCTTCAGAGGGCGAAGACCGGATCGGGGTAGCACCGGCCGCATGGAACACGAGGGTCTCACCCACCTTCCCGGTGAAGTCCTGACGCTTGCACCAGGCGGCATCGAGAGCCGCAGTACTGGCCATGCCGGTGATGGCGGATGCCACGCCCGGCCCCAGGTGCGGACCGTCAGCACCAGTGAACACCGGCATCCCTACCGCCACAAACTCCTCCACCCGCACCGTGGCGGCTGTGGTCTCGACCTTCAAGACTGCTCCCCTTCGTCGTCACCGGGCAGCAACGTGCCGGCACTCCCTGCATTTTCGTCGTTCGGCGCTCTGCGTGTCCCCGGCGCCCTTCGGGACTTTCGAGCCGAATCCCGGGCCAGGAGATGCTCGTCGCCTTCGGTCCATCGGGCCACCGCCCACAGGAGATCGGACAGCCGATTGAGATACTGCCCGACCAGGGACCCATCAACCGGGTGCACTACCGCGAGGCGCTCCGCACGGCGCACGACGGTGCGGGCGACATCGAGCGCGGCTGACACCCGGGTCGCTCCAGGAATTACAAATTCTGCCGGCATGTCGAACCGGGCGATCAACTCATCAATGCGGGCCTCGAGGACCACCACCATGTCTGCCGTGACCAGGGTTGTACCCGCCACCAGCTTCGCCCGTTTGGAGGGGTCGGTCGCCACCTCGGCCATGAGCACATAGAGATCCCGCTCAAGTCCTACGAGCAGTTGGTCGAGCTCGGATCCGGATTCGGCCTCGGCTCGGGCCATGCCCATCGACGCCTGGGCTTCGTCCACCGCACCGTTGATCTGCATCACCAAGGAGTCCTTGGGCACGCGTCCCCCATACAGAAGGCCGGTCGTGCCGTCGTCGCCTGTCTTCGTATAGATCCTCACCATGCCCACATCACCCAAGGAATGTTAAGCGATCCCGGAAGTCGGGCAGGCTGAAGGCCAGTATCCTGGGTCAACCATGACCAAGATCGACTCATCTGATTCCAGCTACCTGCGCGCCGTTTCAGACCGCGTGGTCATTTTTGACGGCGCCATGGGTACCAACCTTCAACTGGCCGAACTGACGGCTGATGACTTCGGCGGCCCAGACTTAGAAGGCTGCAACGAATTGCTGGTTGTTAGCCGACCCGATGCCGTCGACCGGGTTCACCGCTCATTCTTCGAGGTCGGTTGCGATGTGGTCGAGACCGACACCTTCGGTGCCTTCGGGCCGGTACTCGCCGAGTACGGCCAGGCCCACCGGGTCCACGAGCTGAATGTGGCCGCCGCCCTCCTAGCCCGGCAGGCCGCCGATGATTTTTCCACCCCTGATCGACCCCGCTGGGTGGCCGGAAGCATCGGTCCCGGGACCAAATTCCCCACCCTGGGCCAAATCCCCTACGCCGACCTGCGGGACGCCTACGAAGAGCAGGCGGTCGGGCTTCTTGAGGGAAGGGTCGACCTGATCGTCATCGAGACCGTCTTCGACCTACTTCAGGCGAAAGCAGCCATCAACGGGGCACGGCGGGCGATGCGAGCAGCGGGTCGGCACATCCCTATTCAGGTGCAGGTCACGATCGAACTGACCGGCACCATGCTTCCCGGCACCGAGATCGGCGCCGCCCTCTGCGCCCTCGAAGCCATGGATATCGACCTCATCGGACTGAACTGTGCCACCGGGCCATCTGAAATGTTCGAGCCGTTGCGTCACCTCACCGCGCATGCCTCCATTCCGGTGACCTGCCTTCCTAACGCCGGCCTTCCCTCCGTTGTCGATGGGGCGATGCACTACGACCTGACACCGGAGCAGTTGGCAGAGTTCCACCGCCAGTTCGTGAGCGAACTCGGTGTGTCGGTCATCGGAGGGTGCTGTGGCACCCTGCCCTCCCATCTGTCGGCGGTGGTGAAGGCGTGCGCCGATCTCACTCCCGCCACCCGAAACCCCGAACCCGAACCCGGGGCCACCTCGATCTATACGGCAGTTCCCTTCACCCAGGATGCATCGGTCCTGGTGATCGGGGAGCGAACCAACGCCAACGGTTCAAAGAAATTCCGCGACGCCATGCTCGAAAAAGACTGGGATACATGCGTCGCCATGGCACGCGACCAGGTCAAGGAGGGCTCACATCTCATCGATGTGTGCGTGGACTACGTAGGTGCCGACGGTGTGGCGGATATGGAAGCGGTGGCATCTCGCTTTGCCACCCAGTCGACCGCGCCCCTCATGGTCGACTCCACCGAGGCCCCGGTGGTCGAAGCAGCTCTGGCGTGGATCGGCGGGCGGGCGGTCATAAACTCGATCAACCTCGAAGATGGTGATGCACCTGGTACCCGCTTCGACAAGGTCCTCACCTTGGCCAAGGAGTTCGGGGCCGCTGTGGTGTGCACGTGCATCGACACCGAGGGTCAGGCTCGGACCGCCGATTGGAAGGTCCGTGCCGCCAAGGCCATCCATGACATTGCCACCGAACGATACGGACTCCGTCCATCTGACCTCCTGTTTGACCCCTTGGCGCTTCCCTTGTCCACCGGCATGGAAGAGAGCCGACGTGACGGCATCGAGACCATCGAAGGCATCCGTCGCATCAAAGCCGAGCTTCCCGGCGTCTATACCGTGTTCGGCCTTTCCAATGTTTCGTTCGGGCTCAACCCCGCGGCTCGCCAGGTCCTCAATTCAGTCTTCCTCCACGAGTGCGTGGAGGCAGGCCTCGATGCGGCAATCGTGCATGCGTCCAAGATCCTTCCGCTTTCGAAAGTCGACGAGCGGGCCAGGGAGGTATGCCTCGACCTTATCTATGACCGTCGCCGCGATGGGTACGACCCGTTGACCGAACTGCTCGATCTGTTCGAAGGCGCCTCCACGTTCTCGGTCTCCACCGTGGAGGACCGATCAGGGTGGCCGGTTGGACAACGGCTCGAACACCGGATCATCGATGGTGACCGCAATGGTCTTGAATCTGACCTCGATGAAGCAATGGCCGCAGGTATGGCGCCACTGAGCATCGTGAACGACATGCTGCTGGCCGGCATGAAAACGGTGGGCGAGCTATTCGGTGCCGGTGAGATGCAACTGCCGTTCGTCCTGGGCTCGGCCGAAACAATGAAAACTGCCGTCGCCTATCTCGAGCCTCACATGGAGAAGTCCGACCAGGGCGGCAAGGGCACCATGGTGCTGGCGACCGTCAAGGGTGACGTCCATGACATTGGGAAGAACCTGGTCGACATCATTCTGACCAACAACGGCTACACCGTGAAGAACCTGGGCATCAAGGTCGGCATCGTGGACATGGTCAATGCCCTCGAAGAGTCCGGTGCCGACGCAATCGGCATGAGCGGTCTCTTGGTGAAGTCAACTCTCATTATGCGGGACAACCTCGACGAATTGAACCGGCGGGGTCTTTCGAACATCCCGGTCATTTTGGGCGGAGCGGCATTGACACGCACCTACGTCGAACGTGACCTTCGGTCGGTGTACGAGGGAAGACTGTTCTACGGCAAGGACGCCTTCGAGGGTCTCCGCACCATGGACAGGTTGATCGAGTTGAACCGGACCGGCGAGGACGACCCGGAATTCGGTCGTGCCCTGGGCGGACGGGACCTCGGGCCCCGCAAAAGCGAGCAGCGTAAACAGAAGGCGAAGGAAGCCCTCGAACGGGGGGACGTCCTCCCGACCAGATCTCCTCATGTCGCCATGGACAACCCGTTGTTTACGCCTCCGTTTGTCGGTAATCGCATAGCCAAGGGCATCGCCATCGACGACATCGCCACCTACATCAATGAGACGGCGTTGTTTCGCAATCAGTGGGGATACCGACCCGAGAACGGGGAGGACGACGGTGCCTTCAAGGATCGGGTCAGGGGGCTGCTCCGATCACGGCTGGCTGATGCCAAGGCGGATCAGCTTCTCGTTCCACAGGTCGCCTGGGGTCACTTCGCTGCCAATGCAGACGGAAACGACCTGGTCATCTTCAAGGACGAGAGCCGCTCGTCGGAGTGGATGCGATTCACGTTCCCCCGCCAGGTCGATGATCCGTATTTCTGCATCAGTGATTTCTTTCGACCCGTCGACTCTGGAGCAGAGGACTTTGCCAGCTTCCAGGTGGTGACCATGGGTCGCAGGGTGTCCGAGGAGACGGCTCGTCTCTTCGCCGCCAACGAATACCAGAACTATCTCTATCTGCACGGGCTCGGCGTGGAGATGGCCGAGTCATTGGCCGAATACTGGCATCACCGGATCAGGGAGGAACTGGGATACGCCGGCGAAGACGGACCCTCCCTGGCTGGACTGTTCCGCCAGAAATACCGCGGCGGCCGATATTCGTGGGGCTACCCGGCATGTCCCGACCTGGAGGACAACGCCAAGGTGGTTGATCTGCTCGGCGCCGATCGCATCGGGGTCGAGGTCAGCGAGGGATTCCAGCTCCACCCTGAGCAGTCGACTACGGCCATCATCTGCCATCACCCCCAAGCCAAGTACTTCGTCGCTTAAGAGCCAGTAATTGAGATCTCATCGATCGAGGCTGCCTGCCCTCGGGTTCGTAAGCGTCGTGGCATTTCTGGTGTCGATTGGGATGCTCCTTGCTCCACAGGCGGTATCAGCTACGGGAGTTGCCGGAGGAACGGGTGGGAATTCATTGGCGATATTGATGGCCACGTCGTACCCGGCCATCGAATCGGTTGTGATCCAACACCCGCTGGCCAACTTCACAGCTGCGGTTCCCGGACCCTCCAATGGACCGCTCACGGCCTCCGAGCTGGGTGCGCTGTCGTCGAACCCACAGCAGGCGGAGGACCGATTTAACGCATTGGCCAATCAACAAGGGTTCGGCGCGTACCTTCGGCTTTGGACCGACATCCTCGGACCCGGGAAGGGGGCCAACGACATCGTGGTCACCCTCTATCGCATTCCCAACTCGAGTGATGCTGCGTCATTTGCCTCCGGATCACAGCAGCCGTATCAGCCATCCGGAGCCGCCTCTAGTTTTTCCGTTCCCAGTATTCCGGGAGCACACGGATACACCATTTCGATTACGTCACCCACCCGGGTGACCGAGCAGGTTGTGTTATTTAGATCCGGTCCGTACGTCGCTATCGTGCAATTGGCATCATCGACAGCCGCGAACAATTCAGCCGCACTCAACCCATCGGATGCCATTGCCGTGAGCTTTCAGCAGTACGTCGCCACCCAGCATTCTTTGGGTGTCGATTCCACCGGATCTCCGCCCACAGCCTCCACTTCCGGCTCTAACCACGGGAGCCGACTTCCCAAGGTGTTGGCGATCATCGGCGGCTCAGTAGCGCTGGCTGCGATTGGGTGGCTGGCAACTGGACGCCGTCGCAATCGGCGACGCCGTCGACGCACTTCATTGGACGCTGTTCCGAGGGAGACCGACCGGGTCGTCGCCACGATGGGCCGTGCTGGCCCTAACTACACTATTCGTCCGGTACGCGGGCCGATGGTCGAAGCAGATGCTGACGAGTCCAAGTTGGAGCCGGCATTCGAGACGGGGCTCGTGGAACCCGTGGCGGGACCCGTGGCCGAGACAGAAGAAGAGCCAGTCACTGAACCGGTGGCGGTCCTTGAACGGGTGGTTGTACCTGTCTTAGAGCCGAATTCCGAACCTGTCATCGAGCCGGTGTTCCAGCCTGTGCTGGCCGATTCAGATGAAGTACCAATCATCAAACCGGTGTTTGAGCCTGTCGAGGCCCAAACTGCGGACGAGCACGAACACCCGCCAGTCATTGAGCCGTTGTTCGATCCGGCAGCCGTCTTCAAGTCGGTGTCCGAGCCAGTCATTGAGCTGGCGTTCGAGCCCGTTTTTGAGCCGGTGATCGAAAAAGCGAATGTCGTTCAAACAACCATCCAATCACCCGAGCGGGCAAACACGGGCACGGCAGCGACACCCGTCGGCCGCCTCGACGAACCCGTCCCGGGAACGCTCCCGGCGTGGCTCCCCGACCCGTCTGGGTCGCCTGACGTGATCCGCTACTGGGATGGGGAGTCCTGGACATCCCACGTTGCCACGCGTTCAGCCAAGCGCTGAACTGATGTAACACCAGCAGCGCAACGCAGCAAGGTAATGGCTCGCTGCATGCTTGCTCCCCCCGCTCATTACGATGAGCATCAATGATCCATGCACCCGCGGCAATCCGGGCAATAACAGTTCCAGGACTTCACAAACCACTCAGCGTCGAAATGATGGCCATTGGAGTTGCCGCTGTCCTCCTCGTCATTTTGTTGGTGAGGAGGATAATCCAGGGACGAAACTTCAAGAAGCGCAAAGCGGCTTCAGGCAGCCACTACGACGCTGACGTTGCTCACGATGGGACCGGACCAGCTGGATTTTCCGGTGCGACATCCGAGCATTCAGCGGGTCCGACTCCTTTAGCTCCTTCCTTTGGTGCCTCCGCTTCCGGTGGCGGATCCATCACCGCTGATCCACTTGTTACAAATGCCATACCCCCAGCATCGTCCGTTCACGGCCGCGAGTTCGCTGGCTTACCCCGATTCGGCGGTCCCGAGAGTCCTCCGCCTACCGTCGCACCGCCATCCGGGGCACCCCAAGCCGGCTGGTTGCCGGACCCTTCGGGTGACCCGGGAGTGATCCGCTACTGGGACGGAACCGCATGGACAATCCACACAGCCCAACGCATCCGTTGATGGCCGTTCTTCGGAGCTAGTCGACGGCGCGTGTCGAAAACGAACTATGAGTACTGAACGAACGCTTGAGGAACCGAACCGAACCCTCATTCGGTCGAGGGCCTGGCGTGGCTACCCAAACTGGTCGTGTGCAAGGTCGAGGATCCCTACCTCTTGGGTGTTCACGGCAGCGACTACATGTCGTACACGGTGCAATCCGGACGTCTCGTGCCCGGAGTTGGCCTTCACGCGACAGGTGACCCCGAGGCCGGCCGACGGGAATCGCGAGAGCCGATGATTTCCAATGGCCGGGTCGCCCGCTGATCAAAGCGCCAACGTGGCACCACCATCAACCACGACGGCTGCCCCGTTGACGAAGGCAGCGGGTTGCGAGCACAGGAAGGCGACGATCTTCCCGAAATCGGCCGGGTCACCCATCACTCCGGACCCACCCAGCTCTTTCATGCGATCCGTGGCGTGAGGCCCGGGACACGCCAGGTTCAGAGTGATGCCACTCTGGTCGGATGCCAGGTCCTGGGCGGCTGTCTTTGCCCAGGCCCACAGGCCCACCCGTGCAGTATTGGACAAGGCCAGCGAAGGCACCGGTTGCACCACCGAGTAGGACGTGATGCAGCAGATCCGGCCCCATCCTCGTTGACGAAGTACCGGCACTGACGACTGAATCAGCCGAATCGATGACCGGAGGTTCAGATTGAGAGCGGAGTCGAGTTGTGCTTCGGTGACTTCGAGAGAACGACCGGGTGGGGGCCCACCGGCATTCGCCACCACGATATCCAAGCCACCGAACTGTTCGACAGCTGTGCTCACCAAGCGCGCCGGGACGTCTGGATCAGCGCTATCGGCCACCACCGTGGCCACGTCGACACCAAAAGCACGCAGCGATGACGCCGCCGAGGCCAGTGCATCCTCACCTCGCGCCGACACCACCAGGCGCGCACCTTCAGCTGCCAACGCCTGGGCCGTGGCGAAGCCAAGTCCGCGAGATCCAGCGACCACCACTGCAACCTTGCCATCAATGCCCAGATCCATGGCCCCTCCCCTACGCCTCTACGACAACCAACGCATGGTCGACAGTGTTCAGCGATTCCGGATTGCCATCCTCCGTGATGATCACGATGTCCTCGAGTCGCATACCGAAACGACCCGATGCGTAGATGCCGGGTTCGACAGAAAAAGCGTTCCCCGGCCGCAATAACTCGTCGTTTCCCGCCACCAGATACGGATCCTCGTGTTCTTCGATCCCGATGCCGTGCCCAGTCCGGTGGATGAATAGGTCCCCATAACCCGCATCGCCGATGATGCTTCTGGCCACGGCATCGACCGCCTCGGCCGATACTCCTGCTCGTGCCGACGCCACCGCCGTTTGCTGAGATTCCAATAGGACCTCGTAACAATCAAGGATGTCGTCAGATGGTGCGCCGGTGACAACGGTCCGGGTGATATCGGAGCAGTAACCCACTTCGCCATCGAGGGACAACGTGCCACCGAAGTCACACACCACCGTCTCGTTCGGCCCGATGATCCGCAACCCCGGTTCGTGATGGGGACTGGCAGCGTTGGGCCCACTACCTACAATGGCGAAATTCACCCGCTCGTGACCCTCAGCCACCAACAAAGTGCTGATGTCGTTCGAGACATCGGCTTCTCGGCGTCCGATCAGTCGAATGTCACCCCGCTGGAGCATGGCAGCCACGCGGTCTGCGGCGCCGGACGCCGCTCGCAATGCTTCGAGTTCGAAGGCATCTTTGATCGCCCGTATCGACGACGTCACGGTGGAGCCGGTGATCCATTCGGCCCGAGGGATCTCCGACTGCAAGGCAAGCACCGACGCCGCCCATGTCCGGTCCGAGATGGCGACCCGCAATCGGTTCACCTCGCCATTCCTCTCGGTACGAGCCGCGACGATCGAGGCCACAATGGCAACCGGATCCTCGGTGTCGGACCACGGATGGACGGCGAACACGTCCTCGGCGATCGCCACTCGAGCGGCCTCGAGCGCCGGCACCACCAGCACTGGATCACCTCTCACCGGCAAGACCAGCATCGTGAGCCTCTCGAGCGGCATGGCCAGGTACCCGGTGAGCCAGGGTAGATCCGCACCTAAAGACAGCAAAAGTACATCGACACCGAGTACTTCCATTCTCGCTCGGACCCGAGCGATCCGTTCGATGCGGGAGGCTTGGGCCCGTTTGGAGAGTTCGGTCACAGAACCTTCACGCGGGTCGATGCGGACGCAGCTATCTCCACGCGGGTACCTGTCGCGCCGGGCGAAGAGGACTCGGCTGCTTCTCGCGCGTGATAGCTCGACCGGGTCAGGGGTGACGCCTGCACATGGTTGAAGCCCATAGCCATGCCCGCGTCCCTCAAGAAGGCGAACTCCTCGGGTCGCCACCACCGGGCCACCGGCAAGTGGTGGGTGCTCGGCCGCAGATACTGGCCCATTGTCACGATGTCCACACCGACCGCCCGCAAATCAGCCAGGGTGGCCAACACCTCGTCCTCACGCTCTCCCATGCCGAGAATCATCCCCGACTTGGTGGTGAGGCCCGCATCTTTGGCCCGTGCCAGCACGGCCAGGCTTCGTGCATAGCCCGCGGACGGACGGACCGCTCTCTGCAGACGAGCCACAGTCTCGATGTTGTGATTCATGACATCCGGGCGCACATCGAAGATGGTCCGCAAGGAGCTTTCACTACCCTTGCAGTCAGAGATCAATACCTCAACGGTCGTCCTCGGGCTTCGCCTACGTACCGCCTCGATGGCTTCGGCAAACCCTCCGGCTCCACCATCGTCCAGATCATCCCGGGCTACACAGGTAATCACCGCATGAGCCAGGCCCATGCGAGCCACGGCTTCACTTACCCGCTCGGGCTCATCGGGATCGAGGGGCAGAGGGTGACGGGTATCTACCTGGCAGAACCCACACGCTCGCGTGCACCGTGATCCGTTGATCATGAATGTGGCAGTACCGTCCGACCAGCACTCATAGATATTTGGACAGCCTGCCTCTTCGCATACCGTGACAAGATTGAGATCGCGCAGCTGGTGGCGCAATCCGAGATAGTCATTCCCCATGTGAGCCTGCACCCGTAACCACTCGGGCTTGCGCTCGTTCACTGCCAGCCCGGCGTCCGGATCGACGCCTGAACGCCGTAGCCTGCGATCGAGCGAGCGTTCACCGGTTGAGGGCCGGCTCAAGGCGACCGGTACCCCGATGTCGGTGGATCGGGCATCCCGACCATCCCCACCGGCGATCCCATCGACACCGACACCGTCGGTGACCCGCTGGATATCCTGCAATGGACCCCACATCGCGAGTGACGCATCGATCACCGCATCGACGACCTCACTCATGGGTACATCGATGCCTTCCGCCAACAGGGATGTCACCGGCTTGTCGGTGATGCCACACGGCACGATGTGGTCAAACATCGACAGATCAGGATGAGCATTGAGGGCAAAACCATGCATGGTCCGCCCATGAGTCGTACGAACTCCTATGGCGCAGATCTTGCGGGGGCCATTCCCACCGTGCTCGGCGCCTGCCTCAGCGTATGGGTCGGGTTCGTCGAGCCCGACCCATACCCCCGGGAAACCAGCCAGCCGACCGACAGTACCCGGTCGAATCCCCAACGCCACCAGCGCATCGATGACCACTTGCTCTACCCGGTGCACGTGTTCAGGCCCGCGATGTGGTCCTGCGCCCACCGTTACGATCGGGTAGCCGACCAGTTGTCCCGGACCGTGATAGGTGACATCTCCGCCACGATCGGTTTGGACAGTGTCAGCTCCGACTGAGGCCGGATCAACCAGGATGTGGTCGACATCGGCGTGGGAGCCCAGCGTGTAGACGTGGTTGTGCTCTAGCAACAACAGATAGTCGTCTTGCGATAGCTGACACAGTGAGTGCTGCAGCGCCCACGCCTCCCGATACGGTACGCGCCCCAGCCACCGGATCCTCACCGGAAATTCCTCGAATCATTCATGGGCAGGCTCAGAGCTCTCCGGCCCAGTCGCGTTCGTTCAGAATCTCTGACAGTCGTGCCAAAAAGCGTGCCACGTAGGCTCCGTCGACGGCACGGTGGTCGAAGGTCATCGCAGCCAATCCCACCGAATGAATGGCTATCGACTCACTGCCATCGGGGAGCACCACCACAACGGGTTTCCTCGACACACCATCGGTGGAGAGGATTGCCACCTGCGGCTGATTGATGATCGCCCCGGTCAGCATGGTGCCGAACGGACCAGCGTTGGTGATCGAGAATGTCCCTCCGCTGATGTCGTCCGCATTCAATGTTTTGGTGCGGGCACGATGAGCCACCTCGTGGATGCGCCGAGCCATTCCCCGCAACGTCAACTCTTCTGCGTGGTGCACCACCGGAACGATGAGGCCCTCGTTGTCGAGGTCAACCGCAATCCCGAGGTTGATATCGTGATGAACAATCAGTGCATCTTCACCAACTGACGCGTTGAGGTGAGGAAAATCGCCCAGCGCCTCCACCGTGGCCCTTGCCGCGAAAGGCAGGTAGGTGAGGCTGAATCCCTCCTCCGCCTTGAATCGCTCGCCGTGAGACCGGCGTACCCGCTCGACTCGTTCGTAGTCGACCTCTTTCACCATCAGAGTGTGGGCCGAGGTGGCCTTGGAACGCACCATGTGCTCGGCGGTGCGACGGCGAATATTGGTGAACGGCAACACCTCGTCCAGGCCATCACCACGGGGAACTGCCGCGTCAGTAGCCAGCGGTCGGGCAACCGGAGCCGGAGCCGTGCCGGAGTCAGGCACTGCAACTGGCTTCTCCGTGCCCCCGATTGGAGCGGCGGAACCTCCCGATGCGATGACAGCCTCCACGTCGTCCCTGGTGATTCGGCCACCGAGACCGGTTCCGGTCACCGAACCGGCGTCGATGCCGTGTTCGCTGAGCAGTTTGCGAACCACCGGTGAGAGGACCAAACCATCGCTTGACCGGACAGAGGCCACCGCGGCGGCCGGTGGAGTCGCAGGCGCAGCCGTCGGGGGGGGTGAAACCGGAGCAGCAGCCTCAGACGCAGGTGCCTGGCTGGCCACGGTTGCCCCGGTTTCCGAAGTTGCCGCTGGCTCCGAAGTTGCCCCTGGCTCCGAAGTTGCCCCTGTTTCCGAAGTTGCCCCTGTTTCCGAAGTTGCCGCTGGCTCCGAAGTTGCCCCTGTTTCCGAAGTTGCCGCTGGCTCCGAAGTTGCCGCTGGCTCCGAAGTTGCCGCTGGCTCCGAAGTTGCCGCTGGCTCCGAAGTTGCCGCTGGCTCCGAAGTTGCCGCTTCGGGCGCGTCCGAACCGTTGGTCGATCCGCTGTCGCCGATAACAGCCAAGCGAACCCCGACATCCACTGTGTCCCCTTCTTCCACCAGTATCTCGGTGAGGACGCCACCGGCCGGAGAAGGGACCTCTGAATCGACTTTGTCGGTTGACACCTCAAACAGAGGCTCGTCCCGCTGGACCTCCTCACCCACGGACTTCAACCATTTGGTGATCGTTCCTTCGGTCACCGTCTCACCCAACTGCGGCATGGTCACATCAGGCAACGTGAAGCCCCCTTCCGGTCAAGGCCAGCACTGTCTCACCAAAGGTCTCCGACAACGAGGGGTGCGGCTGGATGAACTGTGCCACCTCGTCAGGAGTGGCCTCCCAGTTGACTGCCAGATACCCGGCACCCAACTGCTCAGTGACCCATGGCCCAGCCATGTGGACTCCGAGGATCTTTCCCGCGGTCCCGTCAGGACGACGCTGGGCAATGACCTTGACGACACCCTCGGTGTCCCCGATGATGCGAGCTCGACTGTTGCCGCCGAAAGGATCCTTCTTCACCACGATGTCGTACCCCGCCTCCTTGGCGGCTTCCTCGGTCAGACCCGCGAACGCCACCTCGGGATGGCAATAGATCGCCCAGGGCACCCGGTCATAGTCCACCGGGAGTACGGGCTCTCCCAGAATCGACTTGATGACCACAATCGCTTCTGCAAATCCCACGTGGGCGAGCTGCGGTGTGTTTGCCACTACGTCACCTACCGCCCAAACCCCCGGCGCCGCCGTGAGCATCGTTTCGTCCGCCACCACAAATCCCCGCTCATCGATGATCACTCCGGTCCCTTCGGCCAGGAGCCCGTCGGTGCGGGGGCGCCGGCCCACAGAGACGACAACCGCATCGACCGCCAACTTCTCGCCGTCACCATAGAGAACAACTGTCCCTTGGCCGGAAGGGTCAGGCGTGTGGCCCTGCAGCTGCATGCCGGCTTTGACATCGATCCCTCGTTTTCGGAAGGACCTGGCCACCACGTTGGCCACGTCGGAGTCACACCCGGTCAGGATGGTCGGCAGCGCCTCGAACACGGTCACCTTGGAGCCCAGATCGGCGAAGAGGGAGGCGAACTCGCACCCGATGGCGCCGCCACCGACGACAGCCACTGAGGCCGGGAGCGTGTCGAGGGCCAGGACTTCGTCCGACGTCATCACGACGGTGCCATCGACATCGAAGCCGGGGATCGTCCGGGGCAGGGAGCCGGCGGCGAGCACGACATCGGTACCGGTGATCTCCGTCGTCGACCCATCGTTCCCGGCGATTCGGACCTGGTGATCGGGCAGCAGCGTGCCGGTCCCGTTGAACACGGCGATACCCCGCCCCTTCAAGAGCCCGGACAGCCCCTTGAACAACTGGTCGACGACCTGTTGTTTGCGGGCCTGGCTCACCGCGAATTCCACTATCGGCTTCGCATCATCGGCCGTACCGCTGCCGATCCCGAATTGAGATGCACCCGCCACTGTGCGATAGACAGCCGCGGTTTCGAGGAATTCCTTGGCCGGTACGCACCCCCGGTGCAGGCAGGTACCCCCTACCTTGTCGAGCTCGACGATTGCCGTCGACAGCCCGGCGGCTGCCCCATACAGCGCGGCCGCGTACCCCCCGGGACCCCCACCGATAATGACGACGTCGTAAGTGCCGTTTGCACCTTCCTCGGCCCCGTCGCGCCCCGATGCCCTGTGCTCTGATGCCACCTCGGGTTCCGTGGGAACCACCTCCGATCTCGACAGTGAATGCCCGCTTGCTACAACACCCTCAGCCTATAGGGAGGAGTCCAACAACCACCTTACGAAAGAACCCGCTGACGGAAGTTCCGGAGCCCGAGGCCAAGGAAGAGGGCGGTGAACCCGACCAGGACCGGGTACACCACGTAGAGATGCATATGCGAGGCATTGGTAAAGGCCGCCCGCATACCCTCGTTGACGTAGATCAACGGGTTGGCCAGCACGATCGTCTGCAACCAGTGCCATCCGCCCACCTGGACCGGGGCCAAGCGGGTCCACTGGTAGTAAGTGCCGCCGAGGAAGGTGACCGGGAGGATGACGAAACCGAACATCAACCCGATGTTGCGCGGTTCGAAGGTGGTACCGAGGAACAACCCCAGCGAGGTCATGCCGACACAGGCGAGGGGAATCATGGTGAGGATGATCCACCAGTGCAGATTCAAGTGGGCCTCGGCCCGGCTGGCATGGACGACCGACGCAATCGGCAGCACGATGACCGCCGAGATCGCACCCTGCACCGCCCCCGAAAGCACCTTTGCCAGCGCCACCAGCCAAATCGGGCACGGAGCCTGCACCCGGTCCTCGATCTCGCGGGTATAGCCAAACTCCTGTGCCATCGTCAGGGCGACCGATTGCACCCCCTGGAACAGGATGGAAATTCCCACCACTCCCGGAACGAGAACGGTGGCGAATGCCGATTCGGCGCCGGAGCCTCCGCCTCCACCGATCCCCTGGCCGATCTTGGGAAAGACATACAGGAAGACCAGGCACAAGAGGAAGGGCTGGACGACAGTTCGGATGACGAACTCGATGAAGTGCTTTCTCAGCACCAGCAAGTCCCGCAGAATCAGCGCCCACAGGGCGATCCGGCTGGCGGACGCCGCCGAGCGGGTCGGCCGCAACTCGATACGTGCACCCGTGAACGAGGCATCAGTGGTGCTCATCAGTCCCGTAGCTCCTTCCCAGTCAAGTTGATGAAGACCGTCTCGAGACTCGGCGCCGTCACCGAGAGGTCGATCACCGGAAATCCCCCGCCTTCGGCGGCCGCCATCACCTTGGGAAGCAGTCGCTCATGGCCCTTCACATGAAGTTCCACTCCCCCTTCCACCGAGCGGGTGCGGGTGACACCTTGGATCTCATCGGTGAGCAACCGGGCCAACGCCTCCCGATCACCGACGGCCGTCACGTTGACGATGGTGTCGGCGTCGATGCCCCGCTTGAGCGCGGCCGGGGTGTCCAGAGCCAGAATTTTCCCGTGATCCATGATCGCCACCCGCTGGCACAGTAAGTCGGCTTCTTCCATGTAATGGGTGGTGAGCAGAATCGTCTGGCCGTCGGCGTTGAGCTGGCGGAGGATGTCCCATAGGGCCAGCCGGCTCTGGGGGTCGAGACCGGCGGTCGGCTCGTCGAGGAAGAGCACCGCCGGACGGTGGAACACGGCCCGAGCCACCATCAACCGCTGCGCCATCCCACCAGACAGGGCCTCCACCGAACTGTTGGCCCACTTCTCCAACTGGAACTGGCTCAGCAGTTGGTCGGAAGTGCGGCGGGATTCGCCGGCCGGGATCCCGAAGAGCCTCCCGTGAAAATAGAGGTTCTCCCACGCCGTCAGCTGTCGATCGAGCGTGTTCTGCTGACTGACGATGCCCTGAATCTGTTTGGCCAGGGCCGGATGGGCCACCACGTCGATGCCACCCACAAATGCCCGGCCTTCGGTCGGAATCACCCGGGTGGTCAACATGCCGGCCGTGGTGGTCTTACCGGCGCCGTTCGGACCGAGCAGCCCGAAGATCTCTCCTGTCCCCACCGCGAGATCGAGCCCATCCACCGCCCGGAAATCGGCACCCTTGTACACCTTGGTCAGGCTTTCGGTGCGAATGATGCCCTGATCAGCATCACCTGGGGAGAGGGCCACGTTTAGAGGTCCGGCGGCAAAGGAAGCGGCTTTCGACCGGCGAAGCCCTCCTCGGCGAAATGCCACCATCCCAGCTCCTCTTCATCTCGCTTCCAGCACAGGAGATAGACGACGCCTTTGTCGGTTACCGCCGGGAAGTCGAGGAGCCCGGACTCGGCGTCCCGCAGCATGATGTCCCTGTCGTGAAGTTCACCCAGTGCAGTCTGCACATCGACCGGTATACCTGTGGCACCCTTCCCGTCGGAGACAACACGGTGACCGTTGGTCTGGGCCACTACACCCTGGTGCTCACCACGTCGCAGAGCATCGATCAGGACTCGCATGCGTGGTAGTTCGGCACGCACCTCGTCTTCGGTCCAGTAGCGCACAGGCGCAGCGTAGGCCCAGGCACGATGTCGGTGCCGGGACGGCCATGACGACCGATGCCGGGACGGCCAATCAGCCGCCCCGGCATCCCGATCTCGTATCGAAGAGCTGTCCGGCTATTTCGGAGGCATACGGATGCCACCGTCGAGTCGGATGACCTCCGCGTTGAGATAGCTGTTTGTGGCAATGTGGGCCACCAACTCACCGAACTCCTTCGGGTTTCCGAGCCGCTTGGGGAAGTTGACCGACTGGCCGAGGGTCTCTCGGGCCTCTTGGGGCAGCATGGCCAACAATGGCGTGTCGAACAATCCGGGAGCGATGGCCAAAACCCGGATGCCGACCACCGCCAGATCGCGAGCGGCGGGAAGCGTCATCCCCACAATCGCGCCCTTGGATGCCGAGTAGGCCAACTGGCCGATCTGACCGTCAAATGCGGCCACGGAGGAGGTATTTACGATCACCCCACGTTCGCCGTCTGCCTGAGGCTCAACGGTGGATATGGCAGAGGCGGCTTTGGTCATCACGTTGAACGTGCCGATCACGTTCAGGTTCTGAATGAACTGGAACACGCCCAGCTCGTGGGGTGAGCCATCGCGGTTGATGACTCGACCCACCCATCCGGTTCCAGCACAGTTCACGGCGATGCGGAGGTTCCCGCCGTCGGCGGCCTGATCGACTGCCTTTTGGCAGTCTTCAGGGTCGGTGACGTCACCACCGACGTAGTTGGCGTTGGCGCCGATCTCGCCGGCGACCTCTTTGGCCCGCTCTTCGTTCTTATCGAAGATGGTGACCCGTACACCTTCGGCGCCGAGTTTGCGGGCAGTGGCTTCACCGAGGCCAGATGCGCCCCCGGTGATGATTGCTGAGCTTCCTTTGATCTCCATGCCAGCAGATTACGGGACCCGGGGCCCGTACCCAAAACTGGAGCCGAATAGCTGTCTGGGGATGCTTGGTGACCTGCATGTTGGCACCAGGTGAACAGGGTCAACTGCTGCCCTGAACACGTATCAACGTTCGGGAGGAACCGCTGAGAACGGCCAGGTTGTCGTCGTCTGGACCTTCTGATCACTGACCACGGCCCATGCCGGTTCTGGATTCCACCAAGAGCACTTCGTAACTTTCAGATGTCACCCAGGCAGGTCGCCAGGGGACGTGGCGTTCTGTCGAGAGCCAGCGCTCTTGGTGACGTCGAGACTCACCAAGGGCAGGCCTGAATCGCCAGGCAGAACGTTGAGGGAGTTGACGGATCAGCAACCCAATTACTGGAGTGCCGCCGCCTCAGTGGCCAACTGGTCCACCAGATCGTTCATGGGATCACCCGAGTGGCCCTTGACCCACTCGAAGGTCACCCGACGATCCCCATCGAGGGCCAACGCGAAGAGCATCTCCCACAGGTCGCGATTGGCCACAGGTTTCCCCTGGGAGTTCCGCCACCCCTTCCGCTTCCACCCGACCCACCACTTCTGGCGAAAACAGTTCACGACATAGGTCGAGTCGCTGACCACATGGATAGTCCCCTCGATCGACCGCAAGGCCTCCACCACCGCCATGATCTCCATGCGCTGATTGGTGGTGTGGGGCTCCCCTCCGCTACCCGAGGCGTCACTGCGGGTTCCCGAGCGCTCACCATCGACAACCCAACCCCATCCGCCCGGTCCGGGGTTTCCCCGGCATGCCCCGTCCGTATAGACGACGGTGACCTCGTCAGTGATGCCCTGGGTCGCTCTCATCGCCACAGCATGCACGCTTATCGGCATCGTCTGCACACTCACCTCCGGTGCTGGCCGGCCACCTGGGGACACTGAGCCGGGATTCTGGACCATTGCAGGCCGCCTTTCGTTAGCGCCGAACCAGTGGGAGCATGGGTGCATGCTCTTCGATGGTGTCAGCCGCCAGCTCTACGACATCGACGCGGGGGAGACGGCCGAGTGGATGGACGCTTTCGACGACGTGGTGAAGACTCACGGCCGGACCCGGGCCCGATACCTGCTGATGCGGCTGCTCGAGCAGGCCCGAGCAAAGAATGTCGACTTTCCCGCCTCCGTGTCCACCCCGTATGTCAACACCATCCCCACCGACCGCGAACCCGAGTTTCCCGGCGACGAGCACATCGAGCGCCGCATCCGGGCATACATCCGTTGGAACGCCGCCGTCATGGTGGTGCGAGCCAACGTCCGTTCTGCCTCTATCGGCGGCCATCTCTCTACTTACGCCAGCTCGGCCTCCCTCTACGAGGTTGGTTTCAATCACTTCTTCCACGGCAAGGACAACGGATCTGCCGGTGATCAGGTGTACTTCCAGGGACACGGATCGCCCGGTATCTACGCCCGAGCGTTCGTGGAGGGCCGCCTCAACGAGCAACAGCTCGACAACTTCAGGTTCGAGGTGGCGGGCGATGGGTTGTCCTCCTATCCGCATCCGCGGCTGATGCCCGATTTCTGGGAGTTTCCCACTGTGTCGATGGGCCTGGGACCGCTCAGCGCCATCTCCCAAGCTCACATGAACCGGTACCTGCATGCCCGGGGCTTGGCAGATACCTCTGCCAGCCGGGTGTGGTGCTTCGTCGGCGACGGCGAACTGGATGAGCCGGAGACCATCGGTGGCTTGGGCATGGCCGGGAGGGAGCACCTCGACAACCTCACGTTCGTCGTGAACTGCAACCTCCAGCGACTCGATGGGCCGGTCCGAGGCAATGGCAAAGTCATCCAGGAGTTCGAAGCGCTGTTCCGTGGGGCGGGATGGAATGTGATCAAAGTGGTGTGGGGACGCAACTGGGATGAGCTGTTGGCCAAGGACGTGGACGGGGTCCTCCTCAAGAAGATGAACTCGACGGTCGACGGCGACTTCCAAAAGTACGCCACCGAGTCCGGGGCCTACATTCGCGAGCACTTCTTCGGGCCGGATCCTCGGCTCCGGGCCATGGTGGCCGATCTCTCCGATCAGGCGCTCCAGTCGTTGCCCAGAGGAGGCCACGACTACCGAAAGATCTATGCGGCCTACCTCGCCGCCACCGAACACGTCGGCGCTCCCACTGTCATCTTGGCCAAGACGATCAAGGGGTGGACGCTCGGACCCGAGATCGAGGCCCGCAACGCCACCCATCAGATCAAGAAGATGACCAAGCCCCAGCTACGAACACTGCGGGACCGGCTCTTTTTGCAACATGAGATTCCCGATGACGCGCTCGATGCCGACATGCCTCCCTACTACTTTCCGGCCCCCGACTCTCCGGCCGCCATCTACTTAGCGGAACGTCGTCGCGCTCTGGGCGGCCCACTCCCCCATCGGGTTGTTCGGCCGAAGACACTCGAGCAGCCTGCTGCCTCCGTCTTCGCTGAATTCCTGGGGGGATCGGGGAAGCTGTCGGCCTCGACCACCATGGCGTTTGCCCGTCTCCTCCGCAATCTGGTCCGTGATCCGTCCATCGGAAAGCGAATGGTGCCTATCGTGTCCGATGAGGCCCGAACCTTCGGTCTCGAACCGTTGATCAGCAATGTGCAGATCTACTCCCCAGACGGTCAGCACTACACACCGGTCGACTCCGACCTGGCCCTCCACTACGCCGAGAGCGAGTCGGGACAGGTCCTCGAAGAGGGCATCACCGAGTCGGGGGCCACCGCCACGTTCACCGCCGCGGCCACTGCCTACGCCACATGGGGTGAGCCCCTCATCCCCTGCTACCTCTTCTATTCGATGTTCGGCTTCCAGCGGGTGGGTGATCTGCTGTGGGCACTCAGCGACATTCGCGGTCGGGGCTTTCTGTTTGGATGCACGGCCGGGCGGACCACACTCAATGGCGAGGGACTCCAACACCAGGACGGCCACTCTCTGGTACTGGCATCGGTCGTCCCCACCGTGGCCGCCTACGATCCGGCATTCGCCTATGAGGTGGCCATCATCGTCGAGGACGGGATTCGCCGTATCACCGGTCCTGAACCCGAGGACCGTTACTGGTACATCACCCTCTATAACGAGAACTACCCCATGCCCGCCCTGCCCACCGATGCTGCCGAGGCGGACCGGGTCCGGTCGGGGATCATCAAGGGCATGTATCGCTTCGCCGGTCACGGGATCTCGAGTGGGGCCACCAAGTCCACCAAGTCCTCGAAGTCCTCGAAGTCCACCAAGCAGGCGACCCTGCTCTTCTCGGGCTCGGCGTGGCAAGCTGCCATGCAGGCCCGGGACCTCCTTGCTACCGACTGGGGCGTCGAGGCCGATGCCTGGTCGGTCACGTCGTACAAGTCACTGCGGGAGGACTGTCTTTCCGTCGAGCGGTGGAATCGGCTACATCCCGAAGAGGAGCCGAAAGTCCCCCTGGTCACTCAATCCCTGGCCGAGTCAAGTGGCCCGGTGGTGGCGGTGACCGACTTTGTCCGGGCCGTTCCAGACCAGATCTCCCGATTTGTACCCTGCCGTTTCACCTCGTTGGGCACCGACGGTTTCGGCCGGTCGGATACCCGGGATTCATTGCGCCGGTTCTTCGAGGTCGACGCAGCCCACATTGTGGTGGCCGTCCTCGACGGCCTCGTGGCGAGCGGGGATGTTCCGGCCGATGTGGTCTCCAAAGCCATCCACCAGTACGGGATTGACGCCTCCAGCGGCGACCCCTGGTCCCGCTGAACCGACCAGATTACCTCCACCGGGGCTAACTCTGCGATTCCCATGCCAGAATCCCAGGTATGCCCAAAGGCACGCAATCCCCGCCCGCCCCGCCGAAGACCTCCTTACCCCTCACGGGCAACGACGAGGCTGACGCCCTACTGGCGACCGATCCTCTGGCGCTGGTCATCGGGATGGTGCTCGACCAGCAGATCCCGTTGGAGCGGGCGTTCAGATCGCCATTCGATCTAAAAGAACGCCTGGGCGGCTCCCTCGATGCCGGGGCCATCGCATCCATGGACCCTGATGCCCTGGCCGAGATCTTCGGGGCCAAGCCGGCACTCCACCGCTTCCCAAGTTCGATGGCGAGGCGAGTCCAAGATGTCTGTCGCCTGATCATGGATACCTACGACGGTGATGCCGCCGCCATCTGGACGTCAGCCGCCAACGGAAAGGAGCTGCTGGCCCACGTCAAGGCCCTCCCCGGGTTCGGCGTGCAGAAGGCCCGCATCTTCATCGCGTTGCTGGGCAAGCAAATGGGCCTTCACACTCCCGGTTGGCAACAGGTATCGACCCCGTTCAGCCGGCCGGGGACCTTCCAGTCGGTGGCCGACATCGACTCGCCGGCTGCGCTGACCAAGGTGCGCCAGTTCAAACAACAGATGAAAGCCGAGGCCAAAGCCAAGGCGTCAGGGATCAGTTGACGGGTACGGCTGACCCGTCGAAGCGGTGGGCTCTGTCCGATCGCCGGCTCTACCTGTGTACCCCGGATCGAAGCGATCTCGACCGATTCGTGGAGGGATGCATCGTCGGTGGGGTGGACGTCGTGCAACTTCGGGATAAGCACCTCGCCGACCGCGACCTGGTCACTCGGGCCCGGGTAGTCCAGCGGGTCTGCGCCCACTACGACGTGCCTTTCATCCTCAACGACCGTCCCGATCTCGCCAGCGCCATCGGCGCCGATGGGGTTCATGTGGGCCAAGATGACCCAGCTCCCCGGGAAGCCCGTACGTTGGTCGGCGACCACGCCCTCCTCGGACTGTCGACCCATGTCCGGTCTGAGCTGATGTCGGCAATCGAGGGTGAGTTACCGGTGGATTACGTCTCCGCCGGACCGGTGCATGCCACCCCGACCAAACCCGGTCGGCCGGGGACCGGGCTCAGCTACGTCAGCGAAGCTGTGTCGGTCTCTCCGTGGCCGGTGTGGATCACCGGAGGCGTCGACCCCGAGACCGTCGGCGACATGATTGCGGCCGGGGCCCGACACTTCGTCGCTGTCCGGTGGCTCACCGACGCGCCCGACCCGGGTCGGCACGCCCGCGACCTCCGACGGGCCATCGATACCGGCATCTTTCAGGCCGAAAGCTCGGCATAGGCCGAAGATGCCTCGGCCACCTACCTCAGCTGGGAGTAGCTGTGGGAGTCGTGGGAGTCGTGGCTGTAGGAGTCGTGGTGGTGGGAGTCGTGGTGGTGGGAGTCGTGGCTGTGGGAGTCGTGGCTGTGGGCGTCTCGACGACCTTGGCCCCGGCCGGCAAGGTCACCGGAGGCGACGTGTTCACCGATGAGACGGTCAAGGACAAC
The DNA here is from genome assembly GCA_003152015.1 of Acidimicrobiaceae bacterium. Lineage (GTDB taxonomy): Bacteria > Actinomycetota > Acidimicrobiia > Acidimicrobiales > RAAP-2 > DASZIT01. The sequence continues at coordinate 116,941 of PLZF01000096.1, forward strand.
TGTGCGCCCGTAGCGGTAATGGTGAGGGACGACAGGTACTGACCGATCACCGTGGCTGTGAACGAGGCGGTCTGTCCTTGTTGGGTCACCGAAAATGTGTAGGTATTTCCTTTTTGGTGGACGTTCTTGGGGCTCTTGGCCAGGGCGACATACTCGTGTACCGGGTCGTACGACTTGGCTGGATGGCTCGCCTGCTTCTGGAAGGTGAGATGGGCGGTTGATGTGCCGGGAGCCACCTGATTGCTCTGATACTCCACGCCGCCGATGACGGCGACATAGACCCGTACGGTGGCAGAATCGACATAGCCTCCCAGCCGGCCCGACGACTGGTACACCAGGTGCTGCGTTTGGGTCCCCTGCGGGCTGTTTTCGAGCACGTCCGAGGTGTAGTTGGCTGCAGCCAGGGTGTTCTTCACCGCCGTCTGGAGGGTGGCCTGCTTGGGGGCCTGCGAGATGCCCAAAACGGCGCCACCGGCAGCCAGCACCCCTACCAAAACGAGCAGCAGCCAACCAATAAGCTTTCGGGGTCCGGTCATTCCGGAGACGCTACGCCATATCGAGAGGTACGACTTTCGCCGCCGCCCTCTACCACCCTGGATCCGGCACCTGCATGGCGCCGGACCGAGGGGTTTTCGTCTTCGGCAACGTCGGTGACACGGGGCGGTGAACCTGTCGGTCAGATACCGATCCGTTGGGCCAATAGCTCCCGGTGGTACGACGGGTCCCCCAGCATCAGCTCGGATGACTTGGCTCGCTTGAAGTACAGATGGGCCGGGTGCTCCCAGGTGAAGCCGATGCCGCCGTGGATCTGAATGGTTTCCGCCGCGGCATGGAAGTAGGCCTCGGAGCAGTATGACTTGGCCAGGCTGGCCACCACCGGGAGCTCGTCGGAGTCCTCGGCTGCGGCCCAACCTGCGTAGTAGGCGGCAGACTTGGCCGACTCCACCTCAAGCAGCATGTCGGCACACTTGTGCTTGATGGCCTGAAAGCTCCCGATCGGCCGGCCGAACTGGATGCGGGTCTTGGCGTATTCGACCGAACTGTCGAGACACCGTTGGGCACCTCCCACCTGCTCGGCAGCCAGCGCCACCGCGGCCAGGTCGAGGGTCTTCGACAACCCCGCCACCGCGCCTCCATCGGTACCGATCAGTCGGGCCGGTGTATCGGCGAACTCGATCCGAGCCTGCTTCCGGGTCTGATCCATGGTGGCCAACGGGGTCCGGGTCAGGCCGTCAGCATCACCCTTGACGCTGAAGAGGCTGACTCCGGCGTCGGTCCTTCCCACCACGAGCATGAGATCGGCCACATGCCCGTCGATCACAAACGACTTATGGCCGTTCAGGGCCCACCCGTCGCCTGCAGGGGTGGCGGACAGGGTGACGCTGTCGGTGTCCCAACGTCCACTGTCCTCGGTGTGGGCCAGCGTGGCGATGGTCTCACCTGTGGCGATGCCGGGTAGTAGATCTTCCTTCGCCTTCTGGTCGCCTGAGGTGAGTATGGCGTTGGCACCCAATGCCACCGTCGAGAAGAACGGAGCGCACAGCAGCGCCGCCCCCATCTCCTCCAAGACCACGATCAGCTCGACATAGGAGAACCCGGCCCCCCCGAACTCTTCAGGGATGGTCAGCGACTGCAGACCCAACTGCTCAGCCATCTGTGTCCACACCGCAGGGTCATAGCCCTCGGTCGTTTCCATGAGTCGGCGGACTTCCGTCTCGGGCGACTTGTCTTCGAGAAAGCGCTTGACCGACTTGCGAAGCTCGTCTTGCTCCTCGCTGAAGGCGAAGTTCATCGTGTTCTCCATCCCCTTGGGGTGGCCCCGACTTGGGGACATCGTGCACCGTTGTCTACCAGAACTGGGCCGATGTTGACCAACGGGTCAAGTGGGCACAGCCTCGATGGTGGTCATCCACGGTACGCTGAGCTGTTAGCGGATGTCGACTCCCTCCAACCGGGGGCCCACCCAAGGAGGTCCGGCTACCCATGGGCAGCACCATCATTGACTACCAGGACACAGCCGTCGAGGTCCACCGGGTCGTAGTCGGGCCGGTGGACAACAACGTCTACATCGTCCGCTGCCGGCAAACCGGTGACTCGGTGCTGATCGATGCGGCCAATGAGCACGATCGACTCCTCGAACTGTGTCGTGACCTCGGGGTGCGCCAGGTGGTCGAGACCCACGGCCATTGGGACCACATCCAGGCGGTGGAGGCGGTGCGAGACGCCGGCATCAACGTGGCGGTGACCCGCGCCGACGCGGACATGCTCCCGGCCTACGACCTGATCCTGGAGGATGAGTCGACTCTCCAAATCGGTAGGCTTCGGATCGCCACCATTGCCACGCCGGGGCACACCCCCGGATCGATGTGTTTCGCCGTCGAAGGGACACCGCTGCTCTTCACCGGGGACACCCTCTTCCCGGGGGGACCGGGCAACACCACATTCGAGAACGCCGACTTCAGCACCATCATCACTTCCATCGAACGTCGTCTGTTCGCAGGGTTCGGACCGGATACCCTCGTCCTTCCCGGCCATGGGGAAGGGACGACCCTCGGGGCCGAGACCCCGCACCTTCAGGAGTGGGTCGACAGGGGTTGGTGACCGGGCGCCGATGACCATCGGTCCGGCTTGCCCCCCGCTGTGCGTCAGCCGGTGGATTGGGCCCTTCGCGGCTCACGATGAACCCCCGGGTGCCACGCCGCCGACTCTACGGGTGCCCCCGCCGGATCGGCAGGCGGCCTCGGAACCCGCGGACCAGATTCGCGGTATTGATCACACAGCCGTCGCCGGGTGCCGGGGTTCGTGAATTACTTCAATCTCAGGGGGGAGTCCGGTGATCGATACGCCACCAGGTACCTCGTCACCCACTTCGATGGTCACCCGGGCCCCGGCCAGAGGAATGCCTTCCACCTTCAGATGGCCGATCCCCTCGGGAAGGTTCGGGCACAACCAGGTCTTGCCCTGCGGTATCCACGGGTCCAAGCGAAGGAGCGTGCGCAGGCACAGAAGCGGTGACGCAGCCGACCAGGCCTGTGGCGAGCACGACGTCGGATAGCCCACCGGTACGCTCAGTTCACCCCGGTCGAGGCCGCTGAACAGTTCGGGCAAGCGCCCACCTTGGGCCACGGCCGCGTCGAGCAGTGCCAGGATCAACTGTTGGGCAGCTCCGTCGAACCCGTAACGGGCCAACCCGGCGGCCACGATGGCGGTGTCGTGGGGCCATACCGAGCCGCAGTGGTAGCTGATCGGGTTGTACCCGCCGTTGTTGGCGGCCAAGGTGCGGACCCCCCACCCACTGAACATCTCGGGTGACACCAACTTGGCCGCCACCTGGCCGGCCTTGTCCTCGTCAACGATCCCTGTCCACAGGCAGTGGCCGATGTTGGAGGTCAACGAGTCGATCGGGCGCTTGTCGGCGTCGAGACCGACGGCGAACCACCCTTTGTCCTCGAGCCAGAAGTCGCGGTTGAACGCTGCCTTCAGGTTCGCCGCCTTGGCTCGGAATCGCTCATGGGTGGCGGTATCACCAACCTCGACAGCAAAGTGCGCCCGGGCCAGAAAGGCACCATAGGTATATGCCTGGACCTCGCACAATGCGATCGGTGCCTCGGCCACACGACCGTCGGCGTAACGGATACCGTCCCAGCTGTCTTTCCACCCCTGGTTGGTCAACCCGCGGTCGGTCGCCCGGTGGTATTCCACGTACCCATCGCCGTCAGCGTCCCCGAATTGTTCGATCCACTCGATGGCGCGTTCGGCATTGGGCAAGAGCTCGTCGACCAGTTCGCCGGCCACACCCCAACGCCGGAGCTCTCCCAGAAGCATCACAAACAGGGGGGTGGCATCTGCGCTGCCGTAATAGATGCTCCCACCACCGAGCGACAGCGACGCGGCATCGCCGAAGCGCATCTCGTGGAGAATGCGCCCGGGCTGCTCATCATGGCGAGGATCAACTTCGTTCCCTTGGAACCGCGCCAGCGTCTGCAGTACCCCGAGAGCCAGGTCCGGATCCACCAGCAACGCCATCCACGCCGTCAGCAGCGAGTCACGCCCGAACACGGTCATGAACCACGGCGCACCCGCCGCCACCACCATCCGCTTGGGGTAGTCGGGGTCAAAGATGCGAAGAGCGCCCAGGTCCTCGGCACTGCGGGCCACCACATTCTTCAGACCCGGATGGTCGGTCTCGACCTGGGGGACCTGGCGTCGCCACAGAGCCAACCGCTCGGCCGGTTCAGCCCGTTCCACCGGCTGACCGCATCGGTATCGGGGATCGATGCTGATGCCGTCGATCACCGGAGCCACCTCCACGCAGGTGCTCCATTCACCTCGGGGGGGCACGATCATCTCGAAGGTGGCGAGATCATGATCGAGCTTGACCGGCCCATTGAAGCGAACTTCCACGCCGCGGGTCACTCCTCCACGCCGATACGAAAAGGTCATGGTGGGGGTGCCGAGTCCGGATGATGTTCGGTCAGTGCCGCCATTGGCCCCACCCTTGATGTCACAGGTGACCGTCCCACTCACCGGGTCGTCGTGCGCACCGTCCCGATCCCGTCCCTCTTTCACTGCGAACAGATCGGCGAAATCCGCCCCGACGAACAGCTCCACCGAACAGAACGACGGTTCGTCTCCAAAGTTGCGGATGGTGATGTCCTCACGCATTCCCTGGCCCACATAACGGGACCTGAACACCATGAGCGTCGAATCCGCCCGTCCGTGCGGAGGGAGGCACCGGGATACAAACGTCGAAGAGAAGGGATCGTCGGTGACCGCGGCCAGCGGTTCGGTTCGGGACCCGTTGACCAGAATTTCGAATCGGGAGAGGATCCGGGTGTCCCGGACGAACAGTCCCTGGGGCGGCCATCGAGATGAGATGTCCCCGGCACTTGCGCTGATGGCAAACGTGGACTCGTCGACCAGGGTGACGATCCCGCTATTGGGTCGAAGTTGGGCGACAGGTCCGGCATAGGTCCACGGGTCTGCCATCTGGTTACCGTACCTGCCACCTGTTCATACAGGAAATTCCTGGTGAAAAGGCCAGGCCCCCTATTCCTCCTATGGCCGTAGGAGAAATGGCAACGGGAGGGTAGGCTCGGGGTGTGAACGACGAGACCGTCAGGGATATGGCGCCAACTGCTCCACTGCTGCAGGTGGAAGACCTCCATGTATCAGTGGACGGCGCCCCCATCCTCCGTGGCGTCAACCTCACCGTGCAATCCGGGCAGGTGCACGCCATCATGGGGCCCAACGGGTCGGGCAAGTCGACCCTGGCCAAAGTGCTCCTCGGCAACCCCGCCTACGTGGTGACGTCGGGGACTGTCCGGCTACGGGGTGAGGACGTCACGGCATGGCCTACCGACGTCCGAGGCAAAGCGGGGATGTTCCTGGCTTTTCAGGAACCCGAGGCCATCGGTGGCGTGCCGGTGATCCAATTCCTCCGCCAAGCGCTTTCTGCCCGTCGAGGCATCGACATGTCGGTGCTCGAAGTTCGTTTGATGATGATGGAGTGGATGGAGAAGTTGGGGATGGACCCCGAGTTCGGCGAGCGCTATCTCAACGAGGGATTTTCGGGTGGCGAGAAGAAGCGCAATGAGATATTGCAGATGGCCATGCTCGAACCTGAAGTGGCCATCCTCGACGAGACCGACTCAGGGCTCGATGTCGATGCGCTCCGCACAGTCGCTCGTGGCGTCGACACCGTCCGGGAAATTCGACCCGATCTCGGCGTGGTGGTGATCACCCACTACCAGCGGATGTTGGATGAGTTGGCGGCCGACAAGGTCCATCTTCTCATCGGCGGGGTCATCGTGGCCGATGGAGGCCCCGAGTTGTACAAGAAGTTGGAGACGGAAGGATACGACGCATGGCGGGCCTGATCGATGTGGCGCACGGTTTGGATGTCGAAACGCTGCGGAAAGACTTTCCCCTGCTCGCCCAGGAGGTCAACGGGCACCCGATCACCTACCTCGACTCGGCGGCTTCCTCCCAACGACCTCGCCAGGTGCTTGACGCCATGCGCGAGTACGACGAGACGACCCACGCCAACGTGCACCGGGGTGTCTATGGGATTGCCGAGGAGGCCACCCATCGATTCGAAGCAGCCCGGGTGGCGGTGGGCCGATTCATCGGGGCACCCAATCCGGCCCGGGAGATCCTCTTCAGCAAAAATGCCACTGAAGGCCTGAACCTGGTGGCCAATACATGGGGCCGCACCCACCTGCACCCGGGCGACTCCATCCTCCTCACCGAGATGGAGCACCACGCCAACATCGTGCCATGGCAGATGTTGGCCGAAGAGCGCGAGCTCTCCATCCGGTGGATTCCCATCGACGATGACGGAGCCCTGATCCTCGATGACCTCGAACGCTTGGTCGACGGGGTCAAGTTGGTCGGGATCACCTGCATGTCCAACGTCCTGGGAACGCTGAATCCGGTCGGCGATATCGCCCGGGTGGCTCACGCCGCGGGAGCAGTCGTGGTGGCCGACGGGGCCCAATCGGTCCCCCACTTGCCGACCGATGTGTCCACCCTGGGCTGTGATTTTCTGGCCTTCAGCGCTCACAAGATGCTCGGTCCGACCGGTATCGGCGTGCTCTGGGGTCGGGATGAGTTACTCACCCCGCTCCCTCCATTCCTCGGTGGTGGGGAGATGATCCTCGATGTCCGCAAGGAGGGGTTCACCCCCAACGATCTGCCGTGGAGGTTTGAAGCCGGTACGCCGCCGATCACCGAGGCCATCGGCCTCGGTGCTGCCGTGGAGTACCTGCAGGCCATCGGCATGGAGTCCATCCGGGCCCACGAGATTTCGTTGACCACGTACGCCATGAACACGCTGGCCGAACGCTTCGGCGACGACATCCGGATCTTCGGGCCCAAGGATCCGACCCAGCGAGGCGGCGTCCTCTCATTCGCCTATCGCGACATCCACCCCCACGACGTTTCCCAGATCCTCGACCAGTACGGGGTGTGCGTGAGGGCCGGGCATCACTGTGCCAAGCCGCTGATGAGGCGGCTCGGGGTCAACGCCACGGCCCGAGCGTCCTTCGCTCTCTACAACACCGAGTCCGACGTCGATACCCTGGCCAATGCCCTGGCCGAGACGGGAGCGTTTTTCGGATGAGTACCTCCCGGTACTCTGTTGCCGTGATGCGCACCATTGTTACCAACGGATCATCCGATGATGCCAACGGACTCATTCGGAAAGACCCGGGGCCGACGAGCTGATGGCCGGTCTCGAAGATCTCTACCGCGAGATCATCCTTGACCACTACCGGTCGCCTCGGAACCGGGGGGAACTCCCGTCTCCCCCGGCTCAACGCGTCGAGGGATTCAATCCTCTCTGTGGTGACGAGATAGTGGTCACTCTCGAAGTCACCGATGGAACCGTCTCTGACATCAAAATCGGTGGTACCGGGTGCTCCATCAGCCAATCATCGGCATCGCTGATGTCGGCAGCGGTGAAAGGTAAGCCGGTGACCGAAGTCCGCGACCTGATCCGGACCTTCAAGGGGATGATGTCCATTCACGAGTCGACCCTTCCGGGCAAGGACTCTCAGGATGAGGACGATATCGAGGCGACAGAAGCACAGCTTCTGGATGTCGACTCACTTGGTGAACTTGCTGCCCTCCAGGGAGTGGTGAAATTCCCGGTGCGTATCAAATGTGCGACGTTGAGTTGGAATACCCTGGCTCAGGGCCTCGACGAGGCCGAGTCGAAGACCGAATCCGCCAGCGCCTGAGGCCACCACTGGCTCACATGCGGTTCAGAGGGGGCGTTCGACCAGGCTGAGTGCAAGCCGGGGACAGCTTTCCGCTGCTCTTCGAGCGTGGTCGACCAGTTTCACCGGAATGCCCCCGGCCTCGATGATCGGGAACCCCCATCGGTCGAGCCGGATGCGCTCAGGCAACAGTTCGGCACACACCCCGTGTCCGTCACAGGCAATCGGATCGACAATGAGGGTCAAGGCTGTCCGTTTCACCGGACCACCGGCCTGAGCGGAGAACTCTGTGAACTCTGTGGACGGGTGGGTACCGGCAACATGGGTGCGGTGTTGCCTCGACACGCGCCGCGGCTGAGATGAAGTTCGACATGATCAGCGAAGACCCGCAACGCACTGCGGATGAAGCGGGCCACTCCATCGGGGTGACGGCAAGCACCCCGGCCTTCGACCAGATCACAGAGCCCGGGAATAGTCGAGACACCGCCGTGGAGGGACGAGGGACGGAACGCCAACTTCTCCATGACGAGGTCGAGCCCGGCCAGGCCATTAACACAAGGACCACACTGTCCGGCTCCTTGGCCTTCGAGGTAGGTAACCACCCGACTGACCTCGGACAGAGGACAAATTCCTGAAGGGAGCAGAGCCACTACTCCGGCGCCAATCGAGGATCCGTACTGGCGCGCTGCGTCCTCCGTCAGTGGCATGTCCAATGCTGCGGCGGCAGTGAGCCAACCGCCGCCATAGCCACCGAGAAGCACCCCCTGAATGCCTCGGGCGTCCTCCTGGCGCAAGCCAAGTGCGTGGCCCAGCGGGATACCGAGAGGTATCTCGATGATCTGCGGCTCGGCCCACCGACCCGTCACCGTGAGGAGTGCGGTACCGGGCGACTCGGGGGTACCTTCTCGGCGAAACCAATCGGCACCGAAGCGGGCGATCAGCGCCACGTGGGCCAAGGACTCCACGTTCTGTACCAGCGTTGGTCGGCCACCGACGCCCGAGTCCCGCACGGTCGTAAGGCCCGTGAACGAGGGGCGGGCTGAGTTGCGATTGTTGATGGTGTTGACCGCAGCCGACTCTTGGCCGGCCAGGAACCTATCGGGCGCCTCCACCACTTCGATGTCGACCGAATCCACCCCAAAGCGCCGCCGCTCCTCAATGGAACTCTCCACCGTCGGAATGGCTGAACCGGGAACATGGACGATGACTCGAGATGCACCGAGCGCTCCGGCCGCCATCACCGCGCCGTCGAGAACCAGGTGGGGAAGCTGGTGGACAAGTAGCCGGTCCTTTCCGCTGGCCGGTTCACCTTCGGCTCCGTTGGCCACGATGATCGGACGCTTGGTTATTGAGCGTCTGACCGATCGCCACTTGGCTCCCACCGGGAACCAGGCACCACCGTGCCCTCGAAGCCCACTCCGATCGAGCTCGTCGATAAACGAAGCACTCATCGATGCTGGTGGAGGCCCCCATTGGTTCACGTGCTCGTCGAGACTGAGGGCCCTGCCGTCGCCATTGAGCCCAGCCAACAGCCTCGGGATTCCTTCAGGGGCAGCCATAGTCGAACCTCGACTGGCCCCGGACCTTCCGCTTCGAACGGATCTGGCACCAGGACTCATTGGCTCTCCCCGCCACCGGTGGACCCGGTTACTGTCCCGGTAAGGGTTCCGCTTGCCTGATCGAGCTTGAGTGAAATGACCAGTCGGATCTGTGACTGTGCCTTGACAGTGGCGGCGATCGAGTCTCCATTGAGCGCGGTCACAATCCCTCCGTAAGGACCAAAGGTCACTGCTCCCGAAGACATGGAGACCCCACCTCCTCTCGCCGCTGTTCCGTCCAACGTAACGGTGAGCGGTGTCGACGCCGCATTTTGGAGTTTCATGGACAAGGTGACTTGTACATTGCCCTGGCTGTCGGGACCTGTTTGATTTTGGGTGCCGTCGAGAGCAAGGGTGAAAGGGGCGGTTGGAACAGCAGAAGTCGACGGTGCCGCCGTGGACGATGGTTGACTCCCCGACCCGCTCGGACTGCCAGGAACGGTGGCAGACGAATAGCTTGCGGCTATTTGAGCCAGGAGCGCCGACGAGGTCCCGGATCGATGTGACCATCCTGGGCGTAGAGGTCCGAGAGCAACAAAAATGACAGCAGTCAGAGTGACGGCAATCGTGCCGACGCCGGCCAAAGCACGCTGCCGAAAGGAAAACGCGCGACCGGACACAAGGCGCCATGCCACCACGGCCAACACCGATGCCGCGCAGATCGCGTTGACGGCGAGTACGACGGGAAGAGGAGCATCGGTTCCACTGCCCAGACCATGGAACACGGCAATCGGCCAACTCAAGTAGGCCAACCAGTGAACAAACCGCCACGACTGGAAACCGATCCGGTGTCTGAGCGCGCTGGTGATCAACACCGCCAGCAACAAGTCCAACGTCAGAGCGCCCAACCCGACCCAGATCGGACGATAGGGAGAACGAAAGGGGATGACCGCGTCAAGAAATCCGATCGGAACGTAACCGTCGGCCACTGTGGTGATCACGTGGAGCCCCACGAGGGCGATGCAAAAGAGCGACAAGTTGCGGTGGACCGATTGGGAGAGGAAGCGTGGCCACCGCTCGGTGGTCCATCCGATGGACGCGACCACGCCAACAACCACGGTGGCGGTAAGCGCGATGAGCGCCACCAAGCCAGCCGACCGGGTGAAGTACCAGAGAGCCGTTGAACCGTGTGCAACCGCCACTAGCGACAGAGAGGATGTCATGGCTGCCCTGGGGAAAGGTCGACCGAGGCCGACCCATGGGACTCCGATGGCCATCCGGCAACAGTGACAACGTGCCCATCTGATCGCACCAACCGGGCGGGGAGACCGAGGCTTTCGAGCCAACCGACGGCGTCGGTTCCTTTGATCATCGAAGCAGTCGACGCGGTATTGGCGTCGACGCATGACCGAGCCGCCACTGTCACCGTACGCCAGCAAGTCTCCACGGGCAGCCCGGTTGTCGGGTCGATCAGGTGGTGCACAGACTGATCTCCCAATAACCACCTGCGGGCTCCGGTGCCAGAGGTGGCCAAGCCGCCGGGCCCCAACGTGACGGCAATCGGGCACGATTCATCGTCAGGCACCTCGCAGATACCGACGTCGAAACGTACAGCCGGTACACCGGATATGGCGATATCACCACCCAGAGACACCAACGCACCGCAGCCGAGCTGTGCAGTGATGTTGCGGGCAGCCCGATCTGCGGCAAACGCCTTGGACGTCGCTCCCAAGTCGAGCAAGGTCCCGCCGGTCAGTCGTACGGAGGACCGATCGGTGTCGACCTCCACCGATTGCCAACCCGGTATTGGGGCTGGTTCCGGGGGTTGCCCGGGAACTCCAGGATAGATCTGGCCGATGTCGCGGTCGTAGCCAATAAGGCACATGGCGCTGCCTACCGTCGGATCCACCGACCCATTGCTCAGTGATGCAGCTCGCAAAGCGACAATGATCGCCTCGATGAGGTCAGCGGACACGGTGACCGCCGTATCGGTCCGTGCAGCTTCATTGAGCGCCGTGAGTTCCGAATCAGAACGGAAGCGGCTGGTCACCCGGTCGATCCTGTCAAGTTCCTCGTGCAGAATCGAGGCGGCGGACACCATCAAGGATGGTTCGGTCACCATCAGATCCACTCGTGTGGACCAGGCGGTCGTCCGGTACACGGTGCGATCGGCCGCGTAGGCATGGGCCGACAGCATGTTCAACTGACGGAGCTGACAACCGGGGCGCGTTGCCTGGTAGGCGCCGGGGTGTTCACAGGAGGAGCCAATGTAGTCGAAGGCGATGCCGAAGACGACGAAGCACCGGAAGAGGCGGCGTTTGTCGGTGAGGTGACTGGCGACGCGCCCGCAGATTGCGTGGACCCGGCGGCGGGCGTTGTCGAGTGCCCGGGGATGGCGCTACTGATGTAGGCAGCGAATGCACCGACGGCAGCCACGCAACCCACTGCGGCCACCTTTGTCACCGTGCGTACCCGGCTGAGCCCCTCGTCCCGCCGGCGCTGCAACTGACGATCGATATTTCGGGGGGAAACCCGCTGACGTGGAGTAGCCATACACTTCACCCTATGGAACGTTCCTGACAACAGCATGAAAACTGGCGATTCTTACGATCGGCTTACGGTCTACTTACGATTCGGGCTACGAATCTCATGACTGATCGGAACGCGATCTCTGGTCAGGTCCGCTACTCAGCGCAGAAGTATTGGCTCAGTCTCCGCTCACGTCGCCGAAACTCGTCTCCGATGGAGGGACAGAAGCGTGGCGCCACGACACGGCCATTCGGGCGCCACCAAGAGGTCCCCGGCCGACCGACCACGATCCGTTGGTGCTTCGTACGACAGTATCGGCGATGGCCAATCCCAAGCCGGTCCCCCCAGGTCGCCCGGTGGCCCTATGGAATCGGTCGAACACCAACTCCACGTGGTCCTCGGGGATGCCAGGTCCTGAATCGTCAACAGTAAGGGTTACCCGGTGCTCCGTATCTTCGACACGAACTTCCACCTCCCCACCAGGCTCTGTGTAGCGGCAGGAATTGTCCACCAGAACACCGATCAGGCGCTCGATGGAGTCGGGTTGAGCACGCACGAATGACCTGCCGATACCTGAATAGACAAACGAGAGTGAGATTTTGGCAGCGTCAGCAACTGGAGCGAACCGGTCGACACCCGATTTGGCCATTATGGCGACGTTGACTGTCTCGTCCGCATCGCGACTTGGCAGGTCACCATCGGCGCGGGCCAGCCACAATAGATCGTTCACGATTGACCGGAGCCGGGCGCTCTCGGTCGACACCCGACAGAGGCTGTCCCGATAGTCCGCGGCTTCGCGGGGGCGGCTGAGAGCGAGTTCGACCTCTGCCTCGATCACACTCAGCGGAGTCCTCAACTCATGGGACGCGTCGGCGGTGAATTCGGATTGCCGCCTACGGATCTGTTCGATCGGGGCAGAAGCCCTCAGACCGACAAGCAAGGATCCGGCGAAGGTCACGACGAGCAGTAAGGCCCCAAGAAGAACTTCTGCAATGAGGCCTTCACCACGTATCCGGTCGATCTGGCTCACGCTTTCACCGGCCACCAGCCAGCCCGATCCTGAGCGGACGGCATCGAAGCGAAAGGAGCTTCCATTGACAGTAACGGTGAGGGGGGACGTATCCCACTGGTGTACGGGAAGATTCGGGGCACCGGTGGTCATCGGCGTCACCACTCCGACTCCGCTGACTTGCCAAACAAATGATGGTGCATCACTGAAATCAGCATCGTGCTGCAGACTCGGTATCGATCCCGACTCGCCCGGTGGTGGGCCCGGTCCGACGTCCGGTTTGACCACGTCGGCAAGCCGCTCCGACAAACGCGAGTCGACCCCTTGCACGAGACGATGGACTTCTACCAGATTCAGGGCAACCGCCAGAATCACCGCCGTGACCGCCACCACTGCCGTTGCCGCGGTGGCCACTTTGACGGCATGGAGGCGTTGGGCTCCGTGCCTGCTCACCCGGCCACCATCCGATAGCCCATACCCCGAACCGTTTCGATACGCGCGGTACCTCCAACCAACTTGGCTCGGAGACGTCCGATATGGACATCGATGGTGTTCGAACCCACAGCATCGGCCTCGTCCTCCCATACATGTACGGCGATTTCCCTTCGAGTCACCACCGCAGGGGACCGTCGGATCAGCAATTCGACGAGGCCTGCCTCGATAGCGGTGAGCGTGACGGGCGTCCGGTCGCGGGTGAGTTCTCGCGTCGACGGGTCAAAGACCAGGTCACCGCGGGTGAGAAGTGGATCGAGGGAAAGTGCTGGACGCCGTTGCAAAGCGTTGAGCCTTGCGATCAGTTCAGCAAACGAGAAGGGCTTGACCAGATAGTCGTCGGCTCCCTGGTTGAGTCCAACCACTCGGTCCTCGGTAGCGTCACGGGCTGTCAGCATCAATACCGGGGTCCGATCTCCCCGGTCACGCATCTCACTGACGACTTCGATACCGGTCTGTCCGGGCATACGCCAATCGAGAACAACTACTTCGTAGGTATACGACCTGAGGTGGGCGAGGGCGTCGGTACCGTCGGCCACCGCGTCGACCACGAAGCCATGCTCGCGCAGGCCGCGCTCAATTACCGATCTCAGGCCTGCATCGTCTTCAGCTACCAACACTCTCATGTGGTACTGAATCTACGTCGGATAGCCACTCAACCGCCCGGGGGTCGACCACCGCTGGTGATCCAGTGAGTGGCCGCCGGAAGCATGACGATGCCAAGAATTGCCCCAATCACCAGGCTGCCAGCCACCGTCCAGAGGCGTGCGCCGGCCCCTTGCACTTGCCGTCGCGTTCGGCGGGCGATATCGGCCGGGGCCAGCCGGGCTGTATCAAGGATGTGTCCAAGCACGTGGAAGGTCATGGCTCCGAACCAAAGGACAAAACTCGCCTTATGCACAAAAAGTAGTTGACTACGCAGTGAATTCGGAACGAACAGGACCGCGATACCCGACCCGAAGACCACGATCGTCAGGAGCACCACCACCGGTCCGAGGAGGCGAAGGAGGAGCACCGGCGGCCCCTTTTCTCGATAGGCATTGTTACCTGAGTAATACCGAACGAAGCGCCATCCGATACTCCCCATCTTCACCAGCACCGGCGGAACAAGGAGCATGCCGATGACGATATGCGGGGTGGCCAGCCGATGGACACTCAACAGCGTTGCTCCCTCGGCGGCCAAGAGAATCAAAAGGACAGCCGCGGACAATCCGGTGAGTCGGGAGTTCCCTTCGACCCCGGAGCGCGCCGTCCTGGGCGCGCGCGTCAAGTCATCCATCCCGATTTGGCCACCATGCGCCTTACTCGGGCCCTGCACTCCGGTCATCTTCATAAGGCTCTGAGTATGCATCGGGAACCTGACGAGGAGATGACAAACGCAGGCACGCAGACTTCGATGCAACTATCCGATTTACGTCGGCGCCAGCGCCCCGGTGCGCCCACGCCATTCACCTCACTTCCCCAAGGTACCCGTGTGAAATCGAATTCATCGTCCCGTCTCCTGAGGTGAACACTGCGGAAACCCGCGTTTCATACGGTGAGGTAGTGACAAAATCTCTGGTCGTCGTCGGTAATGGAATGGTAGGGCAGAAGTTGCTCGAGTCTGCCGTGGCCAGCGGACTGACTGATACATGGCAGATCGTGGCGTTCGGTGAGGAATGTCGCCCTGCCTATGATCGGGTCCACCTCAGTGCATACTTTGACGGTTGCACCGAGGACCAGCTCCGGTTCGGCGTACCGAAGATATCGTCACCCGCCCACAAACAGGCTTTCGACCTCCGTTCAGGTGTGCGTCTCGACGATCCAACCGTGCGGATCCCTGTCTATCCGGTCCGTGCCGTCGAAAAGACCGTACAGGTGTAGGCGTGCCCAATGCCAACCAACTTGGACAGCGCCCCCTGAACGCAATCCGGCCCCACCATCACGGCAACATAGATGTATGGATCTGCGCATTCTGGCCTGACAATGTCCAGGAGGTACCTGTGCCTTCAGGCCGATCACATTCAGGCATCGATCGGAACGACTTCTGGGGAACGATGTGGCACCTCTGATTCGAACACTCCGGCAGCGCGGTCACTTGGCACCGGCGCCGAGTGACTCGTTGTCTCTGTCGGCTCGTTGTCTCTGTCGGCTCGTGGTCCTGGCGGCCGAGCCCGCCGCAGGCGGCACCAAACACGTGGTGGATCTGCACCACCCCTTGCCGACAGGTCGTGCGTCTCGCGTGCACTATGTAACACCCACGAAACGCCAGCGAATCGCGTTGGCAACGTACATCTGGTTCTATATATGTGTGCCTGAAGTAGATCCATCCCGGCCGAGTGATCCTCGGCGCCGACTCCGGTGTCATGGTGTCCGGTGGACGGCCAGGCCGAAATCGACCGGACGTTTCACGGGGGCGGTGTGCCGGTGAATGGAGTCGCGCCAACGGCTGAGTCCCCACTCAAGGGATTCACCGTCGCCGTGACCTCTGATCGCCGGCGTGAAGAGCTGGCATCGATGTTCATGCGCAGGGGCGCACGAGTGATTACTGCCCCAATGATCCGTATCGATCTGATGGCAGACGACCAGGAGCTGCGTAGGGCAAATGATCACTGCATGGCTGCCCCGGCGGACATCGTGGTGATCACGACCGGAATTGGCTTTCGGAAGTGGGTGGAAGCGGCTGACGGTTGGGGGAAGCGGGAAGGCCTTCTCGCCTGGCTTTCGCAAACCGAGTTGGTGGCTCGGGGCCCCAAGGTCCGGGGGGCTGTCCGGGCAGCCGGGTTGGTCGAAGCCTGGGCACCGGCGTCGGAGGCAATGGCGGAAGTCCTCGAACGCCTTCTGACTCGGGATCTGGCGGGCCGCCGGATCGTGATCCAGCTTCACGGCGACCCCCTCGACGAAGTCGTGAATGCACTGGTGGAGGCGGGGGCGGAGGTCGTAACGGTCCCCGTCTACCAGTTGGCAACACCCACTGACGCGGTTTCGGTCGAACGACTGATCCGCTCGATCATCGCTGGCCACGTCGACTGCGTTGTGTTCACCAGTGCCCCTGCTGCCGTCAGCATGCTCGACGCCGGCAGCTTGCTCGGGGTGCGCGACGAGTTGCTCAAGGCGTTTGCCACCACGGTGAGCGCGGCGTGCGTCGGGCCGATATGCGCTGCACCCTTCGCGGCAGCCGGCGTTTCGGTGATTCTCCCAGAGAAGGCCAGACTCGGCGGACTTGTTCGGGCGGTCGGGGAAGAATTGCCCCGGCTCAGGAGTCGGCATTTCACGGTTGCCGGCCATGGTCTTGAGATCCGGGGCCACACAGTGGTGCTCGACAACAAATCAGTTACCCTTCCGCCCGCACCTATGGCCGTCCTCCGGGCGCTAGCGGAGCAGCCCGGTGCGGTGCTCACCAGGGAGGAACTCGCGGATTGCCTTCCCGGCCATGAGTCGGGAAGGCATGCGGTGGAGATGGCTGTCACCCGCCTACGATCGTCGCTTCGCGTCGCGGGGATTGTGCAGACAGTCGTCAAGCGCGGCTACCGGTTCTCTCCCGATCTACCGTGACCAATTGTCCTCTCGGTCCAGCCGGGTTCAACAGGGAGTGGGGTCGAAGTCCGACAGCGCGGTGGTGGTCGTAGTCGACGGGACCGATGATCCCGAACCTGAGGTACCTCCAGTGGATGGCGTACTTCCACCCGATCCCGTCACCGTCGTAGTGGTCGTAGTGGTCGTGGGGGGGCTCCCGTACGGGCCCGGAGGTGGCGTCACGACCGGTTCAGGCGCCTGACCCAGAAACTGGGCGACCGCTTGGTCTGCATCGGGTTGCTGGGCATAGATCACCGCACCCAACGAGCTGAACACAGACGAATTGGATTCGTAGGTGGGCAACGTCGTGGTCACCAGTGAACCGGACGAAAAGGCATGGAACTCTTGTGCCAACGAGACCAGGCTGGCAACCGTGAACGTGGAGTCGATGGTGACACCCTGGACCACCGAACCAATGAAGGCATTGAGGGTCAATGGGTTGTACTTGGTCTCCGCCTGGTTGATGAGCGCCCTCAAGAAGGCGTTTTGGCGCACGATACGCCCGTAATCACTGGTTCCGTCGTACTGCCAATACCCGTTCTTTTTGTACTCGTAGTGGCGGCTGCGGGCTACTGCCAGGGAATAGCCGCCGTTCACATGCTGACAACCCGTGGTGGTGATGTCGAGCCCGGTGTATGTATCTCGGGCCGGGTAGGGGAAGTTGAGATTGATCCCACCGATAGCATCGACAGCCCCACGGAAGCCTGCGAAGTCAATCTGCACGACATGACTGATAGGGATGCCGAAGTTGGCTTCGATGGTCTGTACCAGCTGATCCGGCCCGTTGTTATAGGTGGCATTGATCCGGTTGTAGTGCCCAAGCTGACTGGTGTCGCCGGCCACGGCTACCACCGTGTCCCTGGGAATGGACAGCACTCTGACCTGACCAGTGCCCGGGTCCACGTGGAGAATCTTGACCACGTCACTTCGCTGGCCGGTTTGTACTGTGGACGAGCCGAAATGGGAGGCATCGGAGGTCGATTCGCCGAGACGTGAGTCGGAGCCGATGAGTAACACGTTGAAGGGCTGGCCGACCGCCGCCTTCTTCAGATGCCTTACCGTTACCTTCGAAACTTGATGGAACCGGTACTGGACATATCCGTAACCGGCTCCCACGGCCACCAACGCCAGGGAGACAACCACCACCGCTCCCAGTAGGACCCGGTCGATCCAACTCCGCTTCCGCTTCGTTTTGGCTTTCCGGCGATTCGCTCTCAGTGCTCGTCGGGTGAGGGGCACCGCCGGCACTAGGGCCGCTTCAGTGCTGATCGCTGGGATACTCCCCGACTCAGTCTCTTCCGGCCCTGTTTCAGCCGGCCCTGTTTCAGCCGGCTCAGTCTCTTCCGGCCCTGTTTCAGCCGGCTCAGTCTCTTCCGGCCCTGTTTCAGCCGGCCCTGTTTGAGCCTGTCCCCCGGTCGGGGAACCGCCGGACCCACCCCGGGGTGCACTGTCCGCGCTGCCCCGTCGGCGTTGTCGGCGAGCCATGGCCCATGACGATAGCAACCGCGGCGTCGGGTCAGACGCCACCTCCGAAAATGGCGATCAGGTGAGGGACCATGGCCATAGTCTGGCTAACTTCGCAGACCACCTTCACCGCCGGGGCAACCACGAGATCGAGATGGGTCATGGTGAGCGAGGACGACTGGTTATCCGACCTTGCGCGACCTGTCACAATTGGACAGCTAGCAGTCCCCCTGATCCGCCTGCTTCTCGCCTCCTGAAGACGTGGCCAGAACCACGCCGACCGAGCGCTCAATCGGCTTCGCCCGTGCCCCCCGCCTGTAACTGCTCGTCGATGAGATTCACCACCGTCGAGTCGAGGAGGGTGGTTACGTCGCCGAGCTCCCGATGTTCGGCGACATCCTTCAACAGGCGCCGCATGATCTTGCCGCTACGGGTTTTGGGCAGGTCGGGCGTCAAGATGATCTGCCGGGGTTTGGCGATGGGCCCAATGACCTTGGCCACGTGCGCCCGCAGCGCGTCCACCAACGCGCCACCTTCGTTCTCCTCGTCGGACACCTCGCCCTTGACCGTGACGAAGGCCACGATCGCCTGTCCGGTGGTGTCGTCGCTGGCCCCGACGACCGCAGCCTCGGCGACCCGGGGGAAGCCGACCAGGGCGTGCTCCACCTCGGTGGTGGAGATGCGGTGCCCGGAGATGTTCATCACGTCGTCGACGCGACCCAGCAACCACAGGTCGCCGTCCTCGTCCCTCTTTGCCCCGTCCCCGGCGAAGTAGCGACCGGGATACCGGGACCAATACGTCTCCTCGTAGCGTTTCGGATCACCCCAGATACCCCGGAGCATCCCGGGCCACGGATGGTCGAGCACCAGGAACCCACCGGCGTCGTTGCCGACCGAGTGCCCGGAGTCATCGACGACGTCAGCGCTGATTCCGGGGAACGGTCGCATCGCCGCACCAGGCTTCGTGGCGGTAATTCCGGGAAGCGGTGTGATCATGATCCCGCCTGTCTCGGTCTGCCACCAGGTGTCCACCACCGGGCACCGGTCACCCCCGATGTGCTCGCGGTACCACATCCATGCCTCGGGGTTGATGGGCTCACCCACGGATCCGAGGAGCCGCAGGCTCGAGAGGTCGTGGCCGGCGGGGTGCTCCTCTCCCCACTTCATGAACGTGCGGATGGTGGTGGGGGCGGTATAGAGGATGGTGACCTTGTAGTCCTCGATGATCTTCCACCACCGGTCGCGCCCACCGGCGTCGGGGGTCCCCTCGTACATCATCGAAGTGACACCATTAGCCAGGGGGCCATACACGATGTAGCTGTGGCCGGTCACCCAGCCGATGTCGGCGGCAGTCCAGAAGACATCGGTGTCCGGTTTCACGTCGAAGATCAGTCGATGGGTAACGGCGCATTGGGTGAGGTACCCACCGGTGGTGTGGAGAATGCCTTTCGGCTTCGCCGTGGTCCCACTGGTGTACATGATGTAAAGCGGTTGTTCGGCATCGAACGCCTCTGGGTCGTGCTCAGTGGATTGCCGATCAACGACGTCGTGCCACCAAAGGTCCCGACCGTCCTCCCACTCCACATCCTGGCCGGTTCGGCGGACGACCACCACCGTGCGCACTTCAGGGCACTGCTTGAGCGCCTCGTCGACGTTGGGCTTCAATGCCGTCTGGGCTCCCCGCCGATAACTTCCATCGGCGGTGATCACGACACGGGCATCACCGTCGAGGATTCGATTGGCCAGGGCTTCCGACGAGAAGCCACCGAACGTCACCATGTGTGGCGCGCCGATACGGGCACACGCCAGCATCGCCACCATTGCCTCGGGGATCATCGGCATGTAGATAGCCACCCGATCGCCGGCGTTGACGCCCAGATCAGTGAGGGCGTTGGCCGCCTGACACACCATGTCCTTCAGCTCGGCATAGGTAATGGTCCGGGTATCCCCCTCGGGCTCCCCCACCCAGTGGAATGCGACCCTGTCGCCCTTGCCGGCCGCGACGTGGCGGTCCAAGCAGTTGACCGAGACGTTCAACTTGCCGCCGACAAACCACTTGGCATACGGAACCTTCCATTCCAGCACCTCGGACCAGCGCTGTGCCCATTCAAGCGATTCGGCCTGCTTTTCCCACCACGCGATGGGATCAGCATCTGCCTCGGCGTAGATGCCCGGCCCGGCATTCGCCTGGTCGACAAATTTCGAAGGAGGTTCGAAGCGACGAATCTCATGGTGCAATGCCGAGAGACCCTGGTCCTGTCGCCCGTTCTGCGCAGCCTCACTCATGGTCTGGTACTCCCAATCTTCACCCTGACGTCCTTGCGCCGGAGGTTACCGGTTTCGGAGCCAACGGCAGGGTCGGGATGATCGCTTTCTTGAAGGTCTCGTTCACCACGCCGGCAAATGAGGCGTACCAGGCAGCCGCGGCGGTGGCGATACCGACATAGCCGCCCCACTTGGTCAGGTTGGCCTGGTCCTGGAACGCTCCGATGGTCAGCAGCACGAAGGTCACCGTCAACAAGACGAACACGGCCGCTACGGCTCCACTCACTCGGAACGACGGAACCGTCATGTAGGCGGTGAAGATCGTCCATCCCAGCAGGAAGACGCCGACTGCCACCGATACATCCGCCGGGCTGGTCAGTCCTCCCACGATGAACTTGACGAAGACGTAGTACGAGATCCAGAACGCCCCGTACGAGGAGAAGGCGAGAGCACCAAACGTGTTCTTTCGGACAAACTCCCACATTCCGGCCAGGAGCTGAACCGCCCCTCCGTAGACCAGAGCTAGGGCGAGAGCAGAATCCGCAGCCGGTCCCCAGATTTTGGCATTGGAAACACTCAATGCAAACGTGGTCATAGCGAAAGCCGCAAGCCCTAACGGTGCGGGATCGGCCACTCGGTACACAGTCGGTTCGACCGGAACCGGATCGTCCGCGACCGCGATCCTTCCCATTTCGCCTGATTCTGGTGCCATGAACCCCCCTTGTCGCAGGCGCCCGCCCCTGGCCACGTAGAGCCAGTACCGGCCACCTTCACTTGACTACCAGACTTCTTACCCACTTGAGTGCACAATGTCAACAGTGACATTGCACGGACACCCAGCACCTTTCATGTGAAATGAACCACACACGCGTTCGGCGTGCCTCCGTCGATTCCGATGAGCAGAGACGGCTCTTGCCAAGTTCGATTCCGAGTTCTGTTCAGTCCTCCCACCAACGACGGGCTCTCACGCTTCGGGACCCGAGAGCCCCAGCAGCGCGGTAATACCGTGGTCGCGCCCAGCCGTGTAACCCCCGTCCACCGGGAACGCCAGTCCGGTCACGAACGAGGCATCGTCGGAGAGAAGGAACGCTGCCGCCGCGGCGATCTCGCTCGGTCGGCCCATTCGTCGGAGTGTGTGCTCCTCGATGAGCGCCTCACGCGCCAGCTCCATCCCCGCAAGGCCAAAGATCCCATCGGTCATCGGTGTTTCGATGAAACCGGGGCAGATGGCATTGACCCGGATGCCACGGCCCCCGTAATCGATCGCCATGTTCTTGGTCAGCAGCACCACCCCTCCCTTGGAAGCGCTGTACGCGCTGCCTCCGGCCGTGCCCTCCAGGCCCTCGATACTCGCCAGCGTGACGATGGAACCCCGGACCTCACCGACAACCGGTTGCTGGAGCATCTGCCCGATGACGTGCTTGGCCATGAGATACGTTCCAGTGAGGTTGACCGAAATGACCCGTTGCCACTCGCTTTGATCGAGCGAGTGCACCGGTCCGCCGCCGGCCACTCCGGCTGCATTCACCAGGCCGTCGATCCGACCGAACGTGTCAGTTGTCGACGCCACCAGATCCACCACTGAAGCTTCGTCACTCACGTCGACGTGTCGGAACGACCATGATCCGGTCTCCGGGGGTTCGCCTTCGTGTTCGGTCCAGTCGACCCATTCAGCCCGATCGGCGCCCATAACCGTCGCCCCTTCACTGAGTAGGCGATCTGCGCACGCCAAGCCGATCCCAGAAGCCGCCCCGGTGACGACCACCACCTTGTCCCTCAGACCCCTCATCGAGTCCTCCCCTCGGTTGCTACTCGACCACCGATCTTTACATCTGATAGATAGGGTGCACGTGCACAAGTCAAGCCACCGGCTCAGGCCAACGGGCCTACGCTCCAGTCGTACCCTCAGTCGTACCCACAGTCGTACCCACAGTCGAGCCGGTGTATGGGCCGTACGACTCCACGCACCGCTTGCGCTGGTGGCCGCGGTGAGCTCCGCTGCTGGTAATCCGATTCGGGTGGCGCATGTTGCTCGAGGGTTCGCTCCCTACCTTCACCCGGTGACCGCCGAAGCCGAAGCAATCGGCCCGAAGAAAGGACTGTGTCAGTGAAGTTCGCTCTCTTCTACGAAATTCCGGTTCCCCAACCCTGGGAGCCTGACAGCGAGCTCATCGCCTATCAGAACACCCTCGCGGAGGCCGTCGCCGGTGACAAGGCCGGATGGGATGCCTTTTGGACGGTCGAGCACCACTTTCTGAAGGAGTACTCCCACTGTTCGAATCCCGAGGTGCTCTACGGCGCCATCGCCGCGCTGACCGAGCGGATCCGGTTGGGCTACGGGGTCCGCCTGACGCCCAAGCCCTACAACCATCCGGTACGAACGGCCGAGTCGGTGGCGGTACTCGATCTGATATCCAACGGACGGGTCGATTTCGGAACCGGCCGATCGGCCACCCGAGCCGAACTCGAGGGCTTCGGGATCGATCCGTCCGAGACCCGCCAGATGTGGCGGGAGGCTATTGAGCACATTGTGGGTTGTTGGACCAACGACGAGTACGCCTTCGACGGCAAGTACTGGCAGATGCCGCGGCGCCGAGTCCAGCCCAAGCCGCTGCAGCAACCCCATCCGCCGATCTGGGGAGCGACCACCAGCGAAGACGGCCATCGACAGGTGGGTGAGTTGGGGCTGGGTCTGTGCTCCTTCGCCGTTGGGGTATCGCCGGAGGAGGTCAAGAAGAAGGTCGACATCTACCGCGCCGCATCTGAGACCTGCACTGCACCCCTGGGAGCGTACGTCCACAACCAGGCAGCCACATTCACCATGGCCCTCTGCTCGGACAATCGGGACAAGGCCATTGAGCTGGCCAGAGAGTCCTTCGAGTGGTACCCGAAGACGGGAGCCAGACAGATTGCCACCGTGACCGACTGGATGGCCGAACGAAACCAGGACCTCGATTCCTATTCGTATGCAGCCGACATGAAGGCCCACGACGATGATGGATCGCTCGATCTCCTCAGCCTCGAGTACCTCATCGACTCCAACGCCTGTGTCCTGGGCACCCCGGACGAATGTCTCGACGCGTGCCGGAAGTACGAAGCCGCCGGGATCGACCTCTTGCTGTGTCTGGTCAACCCCTACAAGATCCCTCATGACGCGGTGATGGAAACCATCGAACTGATGGGGACCTACGTGTTACCGAAGTTCCGGGACTGACGGCTGTCTGCAGAAGGTTCAGGGGCCAGCTCCGATGTAGGCGGCGTACCCGGTCCGGTCGACGATCTCCGCCAACTCGCTCTCACCGGTGGCGACCACCCGGCCAGCCGAGAGAACGTGCACCACATCGGGCTTCAGTACTTTCAGCAATCGCCGGAAGTGGGTGATGGCCAATACACCCAGTCCCCACTCTTCGGTAGCCTCTTCCACCCGCCGGCCCACAGCCGCCAAGGCATCGACATCGAGTCCGGAGTCGATCTCGTCGAGGACCGCGAACCGGGGTCGGAGCACTCCCATCTGCAGTGTCTCGTTCCGTTTGCGCTCTCCACCCGAAAGATCGACGTTGAGGGAGCGGGTGAGAAACCGCTCGTCAAAGCCAATGCGCTTGGCCTCGGCGCGCATCCGCTCACTCACATCGCCGGCTCCGGCATTGGCCCCAACTTCGCCGGCCTCGATCTCGGGCCGGGAGGCGGTCAGCGCGGTGACCAGCGAGACACCCGGTACTTCGATCGGATGCTGCATGCCGAGAAACAGTCCAGCGCGGGCTCGTTGCCAGGTGGGCAAGGAAAGCAGGTCGATCCCGTCGAGGGTCACGGTTCCGCTGAGGATCTCGTACCCGGGTCGCCCCATCAGCACGTGGGCCAAGGTGCTCTTTCCTGATCCGTTGGGACCCATCACCGCATGTACTTCCCCACTGCGAACCGTGAGGGTCACCCCCCGGAGGATCTCCCGACCGGGGATGCCGGCATGTAGGTCTTCGATCTTGAGCTCACCGGTACTCATGACACCACCACCGACACATGCTCGTCATCGACGACCAATTCGTACACCGGCACCGGCCTGGTGGCCGGGAGCGAACGGGGCTGTCCGGTACGAAGGTCGAATGTCGAGCCGTGCTTGCCGCACTCGATCTCGCATTCGTCGGGCCACACCTCGCCATCAGCCAACGAGTACTCCTCGTGGCTGCAGCGGTCCCCCACGGCAAAATACTCATCGGCGATGCGGACCAGGGCGATCCGGAGGCCGGCCACGTCGAACCTCTTTGCCTGCCCTGGCTCGAGGTCATTGCGCCCGCACAGACGCGCCGTCTCAGACACCGTGGACCCCCGTCCGGTCGGCCAGAGCCTGGCCGATCATGGCTCGGGTGCCGGCAATGGGCACCTGATCGGCGATGTCGGCGAAGAACCCGGCCACAATCAACCGTTCGGCCACCTCGGGCTCCACCCCGCGGGACTCGAGGTAGTAGCGCTGGTCCTCGGAAACCGGGCCCACCGTCGACGCGTGGCTGCACCGGACGTCGTTCTCCTCGATGTCGAGGTTGGGAACCGAGTCCGCATGCGCCCCTTCATCGAGGACGAGGTTGTGATTGGTCTGCATGGCGTCGGACCGGACCGCTCCCCTCCGCACCCGGATCAACCCGCTGTAGACCGAATGGGAACGATCGGCCACGGCTCCCATGAAGAGCAGGTCACTTGTCGTCTTCGGCGCCCGGTGATCCTGGAGCGTCCGAAAATCGAGCATCTGATCGTCGCGACCGATGTACGCAGCCCGAAGTTTGCTCGTCCCCGAGGTACCGATCAGCGCAGAGTCGGTGCGGAGCCGGGCATAGCTCCCGCCCAGGGCGACCGCGAAACTGTGGAGACCGGCGTCAGCCCCAATGGTGCTCACCTGATGGGCAAGTTGCCAGGTGGCCGGGCCCAACGACTGGATGCTGACGTAGTTCAACTCGGCACCGTCAGCCACCTGCACTTCGGTCACCGGCACCACCAGGTGCTCCGCATGGTTGGCCACCGACGATGCGCCCCTGGTGGGCAGCTCCGCCAACAGCCCGCCTTCGACGTCGACCACGATTTCCACCACGGAGGCCACCGACGAGGAAGCACCCCGGATGACGGTCCGGGGAAACACCGCGTCGCCGCCCGCCCCGGTGATCACATGCACAACCACCACCGGGTGTTCGATCGTTACGCCGGCATGGACGTCGATCACCACCGGGTCGGCGGCGAACGCATCGTTGAGAAGCACGAAGTCGGTTGGATCGGTGGCGATCGACCCCAAGAGCGCCTCAGCCTCATCGTGCTCGGTCATCCGCCCGATAGCCAATGCATCGTCGCCGGCTTCCGATGCCACGGTGGCCAACACTCCATTGACCGTCACGATCAGCCCGGCGCGGGGTCCGAGCCCGTCGACCAGGGCGCGGATCCGGTCCGAGGGTGGTGGCCCATGGACATCGGTCGCCGTCAGGTCAGGGGAAACCGGGGTCTGGTACCTGTCCAGATCGAGACTGTCGATACGGCTGTAGCGCCAGACTTCGTCCTTTTCGGTCGGCAGGGGGGCGGACGCGAACGCTTCCGCCGCGGCAGTTCGGCGGTGCCGTAGCCACGGGGGCCCGGGCAGGGCGGCGGCGGTCTCAGGGGTAAAGGTGGACAGGGTGAAAAGCCTCTCGCGCAACGAGGCCCGGGTAACGAGCCTCGAGTTCCATGTTACCCGTCCTTTTCGCCTTCCCGGACGGGCAACGCCTACTCTTTCGCCCATGAGTCCCGCCACCGACCACACCATTGCGTCCTTTGCTTCCGAGGTGCTCACCATCGAGGCCGATGGCCACGTGGCCACCCTGTGGCTCGACCGCCCCGAGAAGCGCAACGCCCTGGGGCCGGCCTTCTGGTCCGACCTTCCCGTGGCCATGGCAGCCATCGGTTCGGATCCGGAGATCCGGGCGGTGGTGATCGCAGCCAAAGGCCCCCACTTCAGCGTCGGCCTCGATCTGGTCGCCATGGCAGGCCTGGGCGGACCCATGACCACCAGAGACGGCGCCCCCCTGTCGATGGCGGCGCGGGCCAAGTCGGCGCGGACGTCGGTGCTTCAGCTACAAGCCTCAGTGACCGCGGTGGCCGAATGTCCCCTGCCGGTGATCGCAGCCATCCACGGCTACTGCATCGGAGGCGGGGTCGACCTGGCTGCCGCCTGTGACATCCGGTTGGCCTCTTTAGATGCCCTGTTGTCGGTGCGGGAAGCCAAGGTGGCCATCGTCGCCGACATCGGCAGCCTCCAGCGCCTCCCCCACATCATCGGGAAAGGCCATGTGGCCGAGTTGGCCTTTACCGGTAAGGACATCACCGCGGCCAGAGCCCGCGAGATCGGACTGGTCAACGAGGTGTCGGCCGACGCCGACGCGGTGGTGGCCGATGCCCGTGCCCTCGCCACCGAGATCGCCGCCAACTCACCGCTCGCCGTCCAAGGGACCAAGGCGGTATTGGCAGCCGGAGAAGGAAAGTCGGTGGCTGAAGGTCTCGACTACGTGGCCACCTGGAACGCCGGGTTTTTGGCCTCCGATGACCTGGTCGAGGCGATGACCGCCTTCATGGAAAAACGCCCTGGCCAGTTCACCGGCTGCTGAGGACCCTCGAGCGTCCCACGGGAGTCCGCAGACAGCTCAGCGCCGTCTGTTCCACCAACGACGCTGCTTGCGTTCTACTTTCGCCTCTTGTGCCTCTACCTCGGACACCACCTGCGGGCCCACCGCGTTGATGATGTCCTCGGCGCTATCGAGAAGAGCGGCGGCCTCTCCGTCGGGGACGCCGGGCATCGGCTCAAGTGGCGGCTCGACCAGCGACCCGCGGGCCCAACCCACATCGGCGAACCGACGGGCATAGGACGGGCAGTCGTCAGGGCACTTCCAGGGGGCGTCGGGGGCCAGGTCCAGCACGCAGAACCGGGCTACCTCGCCCGAGTCATAGGTCCGGCTTTGAAAGTGCTTGCACTCTTCCCTCATGGGCATTGAACTATTCTGCCCCGTTCAGACGGACGCCATGCGGCCACCCAAAGTGGCTCAGCCGACCGAGCCCTCCATCTGCAGTTCGATCAGGCGACTCCATTCGACCGCATACTCCATGGGCAGGGTGCGGGTGATCGGCTCGATGAAGCCATTCACGATCATTCCCATGGCCTGGGTCTCGGACAGTCCACGGCTCATCAAGTAGAAGAGCTGGTCGTCGCCCACCTTGGACACTGTGGCCTCGTGGCCGATGCGAGCATCCCGTTCGGCAACTTCCATGTACGGCTTGGTTTCGGAGATCGAGGTGTCGTCGAGGAGCAGGGCATCACACCGGACGAAGCTCTTGGCATGTTTCGCCCCTTCGTCCACGTGGACCAGGCCGCGATAGGTGGTGATCCCGGCATCCTTGGAGATGGACTTGGAGATGATGGTCGAGGTCGTCTCGGGGGCGGAATGGACCATCTTGGCCCCGGCATCCTGGTGCTGGCCGGCACCGGCGTAGGCCACCGACAGCACTTCGCCCGAAGCCTTCGGGCCCATGAGATACACCGAGGGGTACTTCATGGTCAGACGCGACCCGATATTGCCGTCGATCCATTCCACGTGGGCCTCGGCTTCGGCCCGTGCTCTCTTGGTCACCAGGTTGTACACGTTGTTGGACCAGTTCTGAATGGTCGTATAGGTGATACGGGCACCTTCGAGTGCCACCAGTTCAACCACCGCTGAGTGCAACGAGTCGGTGGTGTACACCGGGGCGGAACAGCCCTCAACGTAGTGAACCTGAGATCCCTTGTCTGCGATGATCAGGGTGCGCTCGAACTGGCCCATGTTCTCCGCATTGATGCGGAAGTAGGCCTGCAGCGGCTGATCGACCACCACGCCGGGCGGAACATAGATGAACGAGCCTCCTGACCACACTGCCGAGTTCAGGGCTGCGAACTTATTGTCGTTCGGCGGGATGATGGTCCCGAAGTACTTGCGGACGAGATCGGGGTACTCACGCACCGCCGTATCCATGTCGCAGAACAACACTCCCAGGTCTTCGAGATCCTCGCGATTGCGGTGGAACACGACCTCGGACTCGTACTGCGCAGTGACCCCGGCCAGGTACTTCCGCTCTGCTTCGGGGATGCCAAGCTTCTCGTAGGTGTCCTTGATGGCGTCGGGAAGATCGCTCCACTCGTTCACCTGCTCCGACGTCGGCTTGATGTAGTAGTAGATGTCGTCGAAATCGAGATCCGGCATGTTGACCGCGAACCAGGCAGCCATCGGACGCTTCTCGAACCGCTGGAGGGCCCGGAGCCGGAAGTCGAGCATCCACTGCGGCTCTTTCTTCATGGCCGACATCTCCCGCACGATGTCTATGTTGAGACCCTTCTTGGGCTTGAAGACGTAGTCCTCTTCGTCGGACCATCCAAGTTTGTATTTCCCGAGGTCAAGTTCGGTGGTCGTCATATCCGCTCCCAGGAGTCATCCGGCCGGACGGCCAATTTCTCCTATACAGATAGTAACAACCCCAGTCACCCGGCGAAACCGGTAGCCAGACTCCCTGCCAGACAGCCATACGACCCCGTCAAAAGCGTCACCGGGGCCGTGCCACCATGTTCGAATGCCCGGCACCTCCCGTCCCGCTCCCCCCGTTCCCGCCCGCCGCCCGGTGGAACTCGAGGCCCATGGGGATGTGCGCATCGACGACTGGTACTGGTTGGCCGACAAGGAGGACCCGGCGGTCATCGAGCACCTGGTGGCCGAGAACACCTACACCGAGGCGGTCACCGCCGCCACCGCCGACCTACGCGACCAACTATTCAACGAGATGGTGGCCCGGATCGAAGAGACCGACCTGTCGGTCCCCGCCCGCAAAGGACGTTGGCTGTATTACAGCCGGACAGTGGAAGGCAGCAGCTACGGCATCCACTGCCGCCGGCCCGCAGGCACCGGCGACGAGGCAGAGGGTGACGAGGAGGTCATCCTGGATGAAAACATCCTGGCCGAAGGACACGACTACTTCGCCATCGGGAATTTGGCCATCAGCCCCGACCATCGGTGGCTGGCGTACTCCACCGACACCTCGGGCGGGGAGCGCTACACCATGCGCTTCCGCGACCTGGAGAACGGCGACGAGTCGACAGAGTCGCTCGGCGACACCTCTTACGGCGTGGCGTGGGCCAACGACAACGCCACCGTGTTCTTCGTCCGGGTGGACGAGGCCATGCGCCCACACCAGCTGTGGCGTCATCAGGTGGGCACCGATCCGTCCGGGGACGTGCTGGTCTACGAGGAGTCCGACGAGCGTTACTACCTGGGCGTAGGCCGGACCAAAGACGACAGGTACATCCTGTGCGGCCTCGATTCGAAAGTGACCTCCGAGGTCCGGGTGCTGTCGGCTGACGATCCGGGTGGCCAGTTCACCATCATCGAGCCGCGCCGCCAGGGCATCGAGTACAGCGTGGATCACGATCGGGGCGATCCCGACAAGGGGCGCCAGGGGAGATTCCTCATCGTGACCAACGACGGCGCCGAAGACTTCCGATTGATGGCCGCCCCCGACGATGCCCCGGGGCGGGCGTCGTGGACCGAGGTCATCCCGGCCCGGGAGGGTATCCGTCTCGATGCCGTGGATCCCTTCGCCAACCACCTGGTGATCTACGAACGGGAGGACGGCGAGACCCGGATTCGGGTGATAGACGCGGTCACCGGCGTCTCCACCCCGGTCGACCAACCCGAGACGCCGTCAACCGCCTGGGGAGGTGCGAACCCCGAGTACGACTCCACCACCCTCCGGTACGAGTACACCTCCTTGGTCACCCCCCGCTCGGTCTTCGACCTCGACCTCGAGACGGGACAGCTGGAACTGCGTAAGCGCCAACCCGTCCTCGGCGACTTCGATCCCAACCGGTACACCACCGAACGGCGTTGGGCGCGGGCCGAGGACGGCACCCGGGTACCGATCTCACTGGTCTACCGGACCGACCTGGTGGCAGCCGGGGCCGGGGCACCGTGCCTCCTCTATGGCTATGGCTCCTACGAGGCGTCAATGGACCCCACCTTCTCGTCGTTGCGACTGAGCCTCCTCGATCGTGGCTTCGTGTTCGCCATTGCCCATGTCCGGGGCGGCGGGGAGATGGGCCGGCGGTGGTACGAGGACGGAAAATTCCTGTCCAAGCCCAATACGTTCAGCGACTTCGTGGCGTGCGCCCGCACCCTGGTCGACGAGGGTTGGACCTCACCCGACCGTTTGGTGGCACGGGGAGGAAGCGCGGGCGGCCTGTTGATGGGTGCGGTGGCCAACCTGGCTCCCGACCTCTTCCGGGCCATCGTGGCGGAGGTCCCGTTCGTGGACTGCTTGACCACCATCTTGGATGACACCCTTCCGCTCACCGTGCTCGAGTGGGAGGAATGGGGCAACCCGGTGGAAGACCCTGAGGTCTACGCGGTCATGAAGGCTTATTCCCCCTATGACAACGTCAGGTCGGTCGACCAGGACGGGGAAGCGGTTCGGTACCCGGACATTTTGGCCACCGGCGGATTGTCCGACCCACGGGTGGGTTTCTGGGAGCCGGCCAAATGGGTGGCCAAGCTCCGGACGGCCAACTCGGAGAACCGGGTGCTCCTCAAGACCGAGATGGAAGCCGGTCACGGCGGTCCCTCCGGGCGCTATGACGCCTGGAAGGACGAGGCGTTCGTCTACGCCTTCATCCTCGAGACCCTGGGTCTCAAGGAGTAGTCCCTGGGTCTCAAGGAGTAGAAGTCGTCGAAGTGGTGGTGCTTGGGGTGGTAGTGGCGGTCGAAGCCGCGGCGGGCGGCGGCTCGAACGTGGCGGTGAACGGTGCCTGCAACGGGCTGGGAAAGATCACCGGGATGTTCTCAGCCGTCAAGGCCGCAATGGACGCCCCCAACACGACTCTCATGGCGCCGGTGGCGTGTATCACCTGACTGGCCCCGGGCTGGAGCGTCCCGGTCCACGCCGTGGTTCCCGATGAGACAATGGTGGCATCCACCCAACACGTGCCATTGGCGGTGACGGTCACGTCATACGAGGTTGAGCTCACCGAATAGGTGGCCGAGCCCGCGGTGGAGGACGTGGCCACCAGTTCGGTCGGCGGCTTGGTTGTCGTGGTGGGCGTCGGTTTGGTCGGCTTCGGCGAAGTCGTCGGCGTTGTCGAACCATGGTGAACCGGAGTTGGGTGGCGACCGGCAATGGTGGTGACGCTGGTCCTGGTGGTGGCATGGTGGTTCGAGCGACGGCTACCGACCAGGGCCAGGGCTCCGAACACCACCAGGACCACAATGACGACGGCGGGCGTCCTCCAGTGCCACTGTCGGTGCTCCATGGTGTGGAACGCCTGTTTGCGGGCACGGTCGGAGCGGAACTCGGGGGCCACCGGTCTGATACCCGAGCGACCGGCCCGGTCGGCCCGGCTGTCCGGTCGGGCATCGTCGAAGTCCAGCTCGCCCTCGGGGGTGAAAGGCTCGCCGGGGTCCCGTCCGAGTCCGAGCCCAGGCACCGCCTCGGGTACCGGTACCGGAACTGGGGCCGGAGGCACCGTGTGGGCGGCGTCCCTTCCGGTGATGTGGACCGAAGGTGACCCCGTCCGGGCGGCCGGGTCTTCCCACCCCCCGGTATGGCCCGGAATCGTCTCCGTCGGCCGTCCGGTCCGATCGGGAAAATGCTCCATGGTTCCCAGAGCCGTCCGATAGTTCCGGACGGAGTGGGCTTCGTCCGCGTCGGGTCTCCACGTGAGCTTGGCCACGACCGCGCCCACAGCCACCAGTACCACCGCGATTACTGCTATCCACATCGCGTCTATTCAACCCGAATGTGCGCCCCCTGTGGCACCGACCCCCTGAATCGGGAGTCGAACCGCTGATTCAACGGGGATTCAGGGAGTTCGGCAGGGCAAAACGATGCCGGGCCATCACCTTCGACCGACGTGGGGATCGGTGGAGATCGAAGGGAGTGCCTTCAGATGGCAGTGACCGAGGTGAGACCCCCGTCGACGGTGAGGTGGACTCCGGTGATGAACGAGGCCTCGTCCGAGAGCAGGAATCGGATGGGACGGGCGATCTCGTCGGGAGTCGAGACCCGCTGCAGTGGGGTCCGCTCCTCGAGTTGCTGGCGAAATCCAGGAATCTCGAATGCAGGAGCGAGCATGGGGGTGGCCACCGCACCCGGGCACACCGCGTTGACCCTGAAGCCCTCCATGGCGAACCGGTGACCGATCGACCGCATCACTCCGAGGACAGCTCCCTTCGACGCACAGTAGGCAGTGAGCATGGCGCTCCCGAAGAGGCCTTCGATCGACGAGATCAGCACGACGGCTGAGCCGGGTCCGGCCACCCGAAACGGCTCGAGCAGTGCTTTGGAGATCATGGCGGCGGCCCGCACATTGGTGTTCAGGGTGGCGTCCCACAAGGCATCGTCGATGAAGTCGACCGGCATCGGGCCCGATACCCCGGCAGCGTGCACAAACCCACCGAGCGAGCCCAGCGCGGTGGCGGCCTTCGGC
Source organism: Acidimicrobiaceae bacterium (assembly GCA_003152015.1). Lineage (GTDB taxonomy): Bacteria > Actinomycetota > Acidimicrobiia > Acidimicrobiales > RAAP-2 > DASZIT01. Next base: position 150,013 of record PLZF01000096.1, read on the forward strand.
ACTTCGGCCTCGATGGCGGCGGAATCGGTGACGTCGACCACTGACCACGTCACGATGGCGCCATGACGTTCTCGGCAGAGCGTCGCGGTCTCTTCGGCCCCTTCAGCGTTCACATCCCACACCGCCACCGGTCGGCCCACCTCGGCCAGCGCCAGTGCCGTCTCCCGCCCGATGCCCGATCCTCCCCCGGTGATCAACACGCCGGTCGTGGGCGATCCCAGGCGATCCGCTCGCTTGGTGGAGGGTTTCTTTGTGCGCGCCGCACGAGGGGTGCCCAGCTTGGTTGCCGATGCCCGGTTGGCCGGCACCGCTTCTTTGGATGGGGACTTGGCTGCCCTCGTCCCCCGCTTCGCCGGAGCCGTAGTGGCTGCCTCCACCGGTGCATCTTTGTCATTGGCGGCGTGGGTCGCGGGTGGAGTCATCGACGCAGCATGTCAGAACCGGGGGATCAGGTGCGAAGACGTGATCGGGGCTGCAGGGCCGGATCGAGATCGGCCCGCCGCGGGTTGGCGCGGTCCCGTTCCGACAGCACCGGATCGGTCAGTCCCCAGTCGGCCCCGACGGCGGGATCGTCCCACGCCACACCCAGTTCATCGTCAGCGTTGTAGTACCCGTCGACCAGATACCAGAGGGTCAGGTCGGTCAATGACGCGAATCCATGGGCCACGCCCGGCGGGATGAACAGGCCGCGGTCCTGGTCTCCGTCGAGGTCGAGGGTGAGGGTGGCACCGTCGGTAGGCGATCCCTGGCGGAGGTCGTGAAGCACGACCCGGGCCGTGCCCCGGAGCACGTACCAGTAATCGGCCTGATGGAGGTGGTAGTGCAGGCCGACGATGGCCCCCGCCTGCTTTTCGGACCGATTGCCCTGGGTCATCTCCCGTCCAAGCGGGAACCAGCTCCGACGGTAGGTCTCGACGAAACGACCCCGCTCGTCGCCGTGGCGATCGGGCTCGACCACGATGACGTCAGCGATGACCTTGGACTCTTCGATACTCGGCACTGGCTAGGTCCCATCCTTTTCCGTGGTGGTGTGTGGAGCGGGCTGCCGCGCGGTGAGTGGTGCAGGGTCTGGCGCGGCTTCGACCAGGCTGGCGAATGCACTGTTGTAGAACAGTAACGGCAGGCCGTCGCCCAGGCCGAGATCGAGCACCCTCCCGATGACCAGCTCATGGTCCCCGGCGTCGTGGATGAGCTCCACTGCGCAGTTCACCCATGCCAGCGATCCATCGATGACCGGCGCACCCCCGGTCACTGCCGGATGCCACAACACCCTGGCGAACTTGTCGCCCCCCGAGATGGCGAACCGGCGACACACGTCCTGCTGGTGGTCGGCGAGCACATTGACGCAGAAGCTGCCAGCCTTGACGATCCGGGGCCAGCTGGTGGATGACTTGGCCGGGGCCAACGCCACCAGTGGAGGATCGAGGGAGAGCGACACGAAGCTCTGACAGGTAAAACCGACCGGTTTCCCCTCCTCCAGAGCGGTCACCACCGTCACTCCGGTGACAAAGCGACCCAAGGCCTCTTTGAACAGGGCGGTATCGATGGTCATGGCGGCGGAAGACTCGGTCATGCTTTCCCCAGGTCGACAGGAGTGCGCTCGGAAGCGGCGGTGATATCAGCCAAGTGTTGATGGATGGCCAATCGTCGGGCGCGGCTCAACGTGCGGTCAATGTCCTTGTCGGTATGGGAGGGATCGTGATGGAACAGGGCGAGCCGACGGGCACCGGCTTGGGCCGCCACGTGCACCGCGTAGGCGACGGTGGAGTGGCCCCAGTCGGACATGGTCACGAACTCATCATCGGTGTACTGGGAATCGTGGATCAACAGGTCGACACCCTCACACAGCTCGAGGACCTCCTCGGCCACTGAGCGCCGATCGAGGGGAGCCTGGTGGTCAGGGATATATGCCACCGAACGACCCTCGGCCTCCACCCGGAACCCGAGGGTCGTTCCCCGGTGGGGAATGGGTCGCGCCTTCACGTTGATGGCGCCAAAGGTCAGGTCGTCGGAGCCGTCGATCTCGTGGAACCGGAGTTCACCCCGGAACTCGCCCATGTGGATGGGGAAAAAGGGGGGTTGCACGACGCCGGAGAGGACATCTTTGAGGGTTCCTTCCTCTTGGGCCGGCCCGTACACATCGAGGATTGATCCGGGTACCCGCAGAGGCGAAAAGAACGGCAGACCCAGAATATGGTCGTAATGCAGATGGGTGAGGAGTGCGGTCGCCTGCAACGGCAGTCCGGAGATCCGGAGCGGCCGGTCCAGCGTGTCACCCAGGGCGCGCAAGCCCGTCCCCAGATCGAGGATGAGCGGCGGTTCGCCCTCCACCTCCACCAGGACGCACGAGGTGTTCCCCCCATAGCGGCGATGTTGGTCTGACGAACATGGGCATGAACCCCTGGTGCCGAAGTAGGTAACTTTCACCGAGACAGCACGCTACTCGCCGGGCCGTCGGCGAGTTGCCTGTGGCATTCGGGGCGGCAGACAGCGCGGCAGACAGCGCGGCAGACAGCGCGGCAATCACGGGACTACCGTCGAGCACATGGACCAACAGACCATCAGTGCCAACGGCGTCGAGTTCGCCTACCTCGTCGACGGGCCGGCAGACGGGCCGTTGGCCCTCTGCCTCCACGGTTTCCCCGATACCGCCCACTCGTGGCGGCATCTGTTGCCCCGCCTGGCTGATGCCGGTTACCGCGCGGTGGCACCGTTTATGCGGGGCTACGCACCCACCGCGGTACCCGAAGACGGGCGGTTCGACACCGGCACGCTCGCCCTCGATGCCTGCGCACTCCACCAGGCCCTGGGCGGCACGGGGGATGCGGTGATCATCGGCCATGACTGGGGAGCGTTCGCCACCTATGGGGCGGCCGCCTACCAACCCGAGAGTTGGCGCCGGGTGGTGGCCGCTGCAGTCGCCCCCCAGGCCTCCATGGCCGGTGCCTTCTTCACCTTCGATCAGCTCAAGCGCAGCTGGTACGTCTTCTTCTTTCAGACGGCGCTGGCCGAGTACGCGGTTGGGCTCGAGGACTACGCGTTCATCGACCGCCTGTGGGCCGACTGGTCGCCCGGATATGACGGCTCCAAAGATGCCGCACTGGTAAAGCAGGCTCTGGGGAAGCCCGAGAATCTCACCGCCGCCCTCTCCTACTATCGGTCGATGTTCGCCGGGGCCCCCGACCACGCCAAAGCCGCGGCAGCACAGACCGCATCGGGGACCATCAGCCCTCAACCCACCTTGTATCTCCATGGAGCCGATGACGGCTGCATGGGCATCGACACCATCGGCCCGGTCACCGACTTCCTGGCCCCCGGATCGGAGCAGGTGATCGTCCAGAATGCCGGTCACTTCCTTCACGTCGAGAAGCCCGACGAAGTCAACGATCACATCATGAGGTTCCTGGCCGGCTGAGTCTCCGTGAGTCTCCAACTAGGGCAGGCGGAGCCGACCCGACAGCTGTCGAGCGACCATTCCCTCGGCCACCAACCCGGCCACCACCCGGTCGGCCCGGTCGGGCTGATCAGGCCACCCCATGACCTCGGCGACGTCGACGGTAGGTACCGTGCCGCGTCGGAGGGCATCGATCAGTCGTCCCCGGCCCTGACGATCGGAACCGGCAAAGTCGCTCTGGGGCGTGGACACCCCGGCTGATCCCCGCGCCGGATCGGGTATGGCGTACCCGCTGGCCCGCCAACGGCACCGCCTTGAAATCGGGCAGCTCCCGCACATCGGATCGGTTGGCACACACACTGTCGCTCCCAGGTCCAGCAAGGCTTGGTTGAACTCCCATGCCCGCCGTTTCGGGACCATCGAGTCGACCAGAGACTGCGCGCTCCCCCGGGTCAACGATGTCCCGGCCACCGCCCGCGACAGGATCCGCCCGGTGTTGGTGTCAACCACGCCCACGTCCACTTCGAATGCTAAAGCCGATACCGCCCGAGCTGTGTAGGGTCCCACCCCCGGCAACGCCAGTAGGTCGACCAGGTCAGGCGGAACCTGGCCGTGGTGATCGGCCACCATCACCCGGGCTGCACGGTGGAGACTGCGGGCTCGCCGGTTGTAGCCGAGGCCCTCCCATGCCCGCAGGACGTCCCCCAGTGACGCGCCGGCACAGGCCGCCGGAGTGGGGAACTGCTCGAGAAAGCGTTGGTAGGCCGGTACCACCCGGGACAGCTGGGTCTGTTGGGACATGACTTCACTGACCAGCACCGCCCATGGGTCCCGGGTTGAGCGCCACGGTAGGTGCGCTCGCCTCGACGAACCGCCGGCATCGGCCCCAGTGGCGGCACCCCAGTCGGCAATGGTTCGCCCCATGGCCCAAACCTGCTCAGGCCGGCGCAGTGGGGCTCTCCGGGCGTTGGGTCGAGTACCACGTTGCGCCCCCCTCGGAGTGGCGTGCCCGATTGATCAGTCCCAGACGTCGTCGTCATAGGGGCGACGCCGCTGTGGAGCGGCGGCGCGCTTCCAGATCATCACCTTGCGCCGGAAGAAACACACTTCGTCCCCATGCTGATTGAACGCCTTGGTCTCAACTGTCACGATGCCGCGGTCGTCACGCGATTTCGATTCGACCTTGCCGATCACTTTCGTCTCGGCATAGATGGTGTCTCCGTGGAAGGTCGGTGACCGGTGGATCAGCGACTCGACCTCGAGGTTGGCGATGGCGGCTCCACTCACGTCCGGGACGCTCATCCCCAGGGCCAGCGAGTAGACGAGGTTGCCCACCACCACGTTCTTGCCCTGCACTGTCTCGTTCTCCGCGAACCACGCATTGGTGTGGAGCGGGTGGTGGTTCATGGTGATCATGCAGAACAGGTGGTCGTCGGCCTCGGTAATTGTCTTGCCGGGCCAGTGACGGTAGATGTCCCCCGGCTCGAATTCCTCGAAATAGCGGCCGAATGGCCGGTCATAGATAGTCATGGGAGCCGGATTGTACCGGGTGCCGTTGCACCGGATCGTCCAAACAGCCAGGGGGCCCGGTCAGGGACGTGGCTACCAGCCACGGTCAGCTCGCGACGGCGGCGGGCCGGGTGGTGAATCCCAAAATCCAATCTGATTCCGACTCGCCATCGATGGCCATCCGCCAGGTGTAACGGGTCCCGGGAATCAGCGGCAGTGGTCCCAGGTTGACGGCCAGGGCCACATCGATGGGAGAGCCCTCGGGGATCCCCGGTGGCCTCCCCACCGTGAACTCGCCCCGCACCTCAACCGGGTGTTCTCCTTCGGGTGTGTCCACCAGTACCGGACGCCCGTCCGCATCCTCCAAGAACAGCTCCCAGTGGTGGGACGTCTCGGCCTCGTGCCAGCCGACATCGATCTTGAGGGCGATGGCGGACGGGACCGGGTCAGGGCCTGTCATGCTCCAACCCCCACCGAGGATGTACAGCTTTCCGTCGGCAACCTGGGCCGAATCGCACAACATCATGGTTACCTTCACAAGAGTCGAGGCTATCGGTTCCTCAGCGGCGCCAGATAGCGTGGGGCCATGGAGATGCGAGGTCTGCGCGATGACGTGTACCGACGACCACTGGCCACCGCTCTCGATCGGCTCGGCATCGGCCCCGGGTGGACCTGTGTCGACGTAGGTGCCGGCGGCGGTGACGTGTCGGTGGCGTTGGCCGAAATCGTGGGTCGAAATGGGCGGGTGTATGCCGTCGACAGTGATCCCGAGGCCCGTGACGAGGTGGCCAAGGCGGCGGCAGCCCACAGCCAGGTGCTCGCCATCACCCAAGCCGGCGAGGACCTACGCCTTCCCGAACCGGTCGATTTGGCATTTTGTCGATTTCTGCTGTTGCACGTGGTCGACCCGGCGGTGGTGCTGGCTCGCATGGCCGCTTCGGTCCGTCCCGGTGGTTGGGTAGTGGCCCAGGAACCGATCACATCAGCTGGTCGCATCAACGGTCAACCGTTCTCCATGCCTGATGCGCTTCATCCCGACATCGGGGCCATGCTGCCGGCGCTGGCCCGCCAAGCCGGCCTGGTCACCGTGGATGCATGGGCCGAGGCGCCGGCCGGTGCCGGGCCTGGTCCTGTGGCCGACTACCTGACGCTGCTTACCGAGGTGGATCCCGGTGACGACCCGGTGATACTACCCCCACTGGTCACCGTGGTGGCCCAGGTTCGGGCCGACTGACAGGGACGACCGGACCCGTACCGGCTCCTCGCCGGTTGGGGCGACCGGGACCCTACGGAACCGGGCACCTACGGATCGATAACCTGGCAGCGTGCCAACCGAACCCCTCCCTACGCCAGACCTTGATGCCGCGGCCGCCGCGGTCGCCGTCGCCGCCTCGGTCGTCGCCTCCGGAATCGCCACCCTGGCGGCCAACGGTGGTCCGGACGTCGCCCAGGTGCTCGCCTACGACCTGGCCCACGCCGCTTCCGCGGTGAGGACGGCTGAGGCCGTGCTCGGCTATGGGGCCCACGGTGACACCGAAGCCCGGATCGCCTGCGCCTTCGCCGCCGACGCCATTGCCGACCTGGCGTCGCGCACCATCGGCCGCGAACCAACCTGGGGGGTGTCGCCCGACTGGTTCACCCCGGCGGCTGACTTTGTGACCACCTTCCGGGACCCGGCGTTTCTGGCCTCGCTGGCCCGGGAGCAGGGCGACCGTCACCTCGATGCCGACTTCGAATTGGTCCGGGACACCTTTCACCGCTTCGCCGAGGAGCAGATCCGTCCCCGGGCGGAGCACATCCACCGGACCAATACCGATATCCCCGAGGAGATCATCTCCGGCATGGCCGAGATGGGCGGGTTCGGCATGTCGGTTCCGGAGGAGTACGGCGGGTTCGCCACCGGTGGCGAAAGTGACTACATGGGCATGGTCGTCGCCACCGAAGAGCTCTCGTGGGCCTCGCTCGGCGCCGGCGGTTCACTGATCACCCGTCCGGAGATCCTCACCCGCGCGCTCGTCTACGGGGGAACCGAGGAGCAGAAGCAACGCTGGCTCCCTCAACTGGCCACGGCAGAGGTCATGGGAGCGGTGGCCGTCACCGAGCCCGACTTCGGGTCGGACGTGGCCGGTGTGGTGACGACCGCCACCCGCACCGAAGGTGGTTGGCTGATCAACGGCGTGAAAACCTGGTGCACGTTCGCAGCCCGAGCCGACGTGTTGATGTTGTTGGCCCGCACCGATCCCGATAAGTCCAAGGCCCATCGGGGTCTGTCCCTGTTTTTGGTGGAGAAGCCACAGGCCGAAGGTCACGGTTTCGTCTTCACCCAAAGCCCGGGTACCGAAGGTCGACCTTCGGACTCGTCAGGCCGCATGGAGGGTCGGGCCATCGACACCCTCGGTTACCGGGGCATGCACTCCTATGAAGTCGCCTTCGAGAGTTGGTTCGTGCCCGACGCCAATCAGGTCGGCGGCGAAGACGGGCTGGGCAAGGGCTTCTACCTCCAGATGCAAGGGTTCGAGAATGGCCGGTTGCAGACGGCGGCGAGGGCGCTCGGTGTGATGCAGGCCGCCTACGAGGCGGCATTGGACTACGCCGAGAATCGCCGGGTCTTTGGTTCGCCCATCGTCGACTACCAACTGACCCAGGTGAAGTTGGCTCGCATGGCCATCCTGATCCAGTCGGCCCGGCAGTTCTCCTACGAAGTAGCCCGGCTGATGTCCAAGGGTGAGGGTGCCCTCGAAGCCTCGATGATCAAGGCCTATGTCTGCCGAGCAGCCGAGTGGGTCACCCGCGAAGCACTGCAAATCCATGGAGGCATGGGGTACGCGGAGGAGTTCCCGGTGAGCCGCTACTTCGTCGACGCCCGGGTGCTGTCCATCTTCGAAGGGGCCGATGAGACCCTGGCGCTGAAGGTCATTGCCCGCGGCCTACTGGCCCGGGCCAAAGCTTGACGGCGGTTGCATTACTTCCTTCCCATCAAACAGGAGATGCCATGAGTAACGACTACCCCTACGTGGGCAGGTTCGATGTGAATCGCGCTCTTCCCGAAACCGGACGTCCCCGGGACGAGGTGCTGGCTGAACTAGCCACCATGGCCAAGGAAGAAGACGCCTTCTGGGAGACCGGAAAGTGCTCCGGCACCATGTACTGCGGAGACCATGACCACTACGCATTCCTCACCGAAGCCTTCGGCCTGTACGCCCATGTCAACGCCTTGCAGCGCGACATGTGCCCGAGTTCGACCCGCTTCGAGGGCGAAATTATCGCCATGGCCCTCGACCTCTTCCACGCCGAGGCGGTCACTGATGGTGAACCGGTGGGCATGCTGACCAGCGGGGGTACCGGCAGTATCTGTCACGCCGTGCTGGCCTATCGGGAGCACGCGTTGCAACAGCGCGGGGTGACTCGCCCCAACATGATCAAACCCGAGACCGCTCATCCGGCGTTCGACAAGGCCTGCCACCTCTTCGGTGTCGAACTGCGTCACGCCTCCATCGACCCGGCCACAACCATGGTCGACCTCGCCGCGGTCGAGGCCCTCATCGACGACCAGACCATTGCCATCATCGGGTCTGCCTGCAATTACGGCTACGGCACCGTCGATCCGATCGCCGAGCTCGGCCGGTTGGCGATCGAAAAGGGAATCGGTCTCCACGTCGACGGATGCCTGGGGGGATTCATCCTCCCGTTCGGCCAGGAGCTCGGCTACGACATCCCGCTCTTCGACTTTCGAGTACCGGGGGTGACAAGCATCTCGGCCGACACCCATAAGTACGGATACGCCCTGAAGGGCACGTCGACCCTCCTGTTCCGGGACAAGGCAATCCGCAACTCGCAATACTTCTTCCTTACCGATTGGAGCGGCGGCAAGTACACCTCGCCGGGCATGGATGGCTCCCGTTCCGCCGGTCTTCTGGCGGCCACCTGGGCATCGATGGTGCATCTGGGACGGGAGGGGTATCGGGGCTATGCCAAAGCCATCTTCGAGACGGCGGAGCGTATGCAGCAAGCTGTCCGCTCGCACCCAGAACTGCGCATCCTCGGCAAGCCCACGTTCCTGTTCAGCTTCACCTCAGATGAGTTCGACATCTATCACGTCAATGACTTCATGCGGGGCCGAGGGTGGCGCTTCAACGGGCAGCAGTACCCGAACGCCCTTCACATGGCCGTCACCCGTCCCCAGACCCAGAGCGGAGTCACCGAGGCCTTCGAAACCGATCTCGCCGAAGCTGTCGTCTTTGCCCAGCAGCATGCAGGCGAGACCCCGATGTCGGGCGCCATCTACGGCGGTGTGGCCGGTGGGATGACCGACGAGGCGGACGAATTCATCAAGTCGGTGATGGCGGGCATGCTCGATACCCAACAAGCCGTCCCCGGGACGTGAGCTCCGCCGGCAACTACGAAAGTCCACTGCTGTCGTTGGTGAGCGGCGATGGCCACGGCGACAGGGCGCGTTTCGCCATCACCCCGACCGGGATCGAATCGGAGCTACCCGACATCGGCGGCCTGCTGGCGGGAGCATCCGAGGTCGACATCACCCCACCACCAGGCATGCCCAAGGCGGGCTTCTCCAAAAATGCCCACGACGGCAACGGGTTCCGGAATCGACTTCGGGCCCGGGTCCTGCACCTCCGGGCGGGCCGCACCTCATTGGCGGTCGTCCAACTAGACCTACTCAGCGGCTCCGCCCTCCTCCAGCACCTGGTGGCCCAAGCCGTGGCCGAATCCACCGACGTGCGCCTGCCCGGTCTCTTCATCGGCGCCACCCATACCCACGCCGGACCCGGACAGTTCGACGCCTCCCAGTTCTACAATCGGTTCGCCTCCAACCGACCCGGCTTCGATCCAGCCTGGACCCAGTTCCTAGCTGACCGAATCGCCGGAGCTGTCATCGAAGCCGTCAACACCCGGGTCCCGGCCAAAGTCGCCGTTGGTCGAACCGAGGTATGGGGCCTTACCCGCAATCGGTCGCTCGATCCCCACAACCGAAACGAGACGGTGACGGACAAACGGACTGATCCACAGAGGAAGTTCGCTGCCGTCAACCCATGGCTCCATCTGGTGCGGGTCGACGCCCGGGCCGATGACGGCGGATATCAACCGTTGGCCGCCATGACGGTGTTCTCCGTGCACGGAACCGGTATCAGCCACCACTGTCACGAGTACCACGCCGACCTGTGGGCCTATCTCAACGACGAGCTGACCCAGCGCGTGGAGCGAACCACCGGATGTCGTCCGGTGATCGGGGCCATGGAAGGAACCCACGCCGACTGTGCACCAGCCATCCGTTTCGGCCGGGCCGGATTCATCGAAGCCGAACGGGTCGGACGGAGTATCGGGGCCGAAGCCGCATCGCTCTACGACAGGATGGAGGGAGAACTGACCGATCGGGTCGAGCTGGCGGCGGGGATACGCGAGCTCGACCTCGACAATGGTGGGGATGTCATCGGAAGCCACCGCCTGGCTTCGCCCCTGCTTGGTGCTTCCCAATTGGCCGGGGCAAAGGAGAACACCACCCCCGCGCTGCACCTGATTCCCCCGTTTCGTGCCGGCTACCCCAAACCGTTCTCGAAGCGCCTCCCGCAAGGAGCCAAGTGGGTACTTGGATCGCGCCGATTGCAGCCCCTCATCCTGCCCACCGAAGACTTCCCCCGGGTGTTGACCATCCAGGTACTGCGCATCGGTGACACCGCCATCGTGGGCGCACCATTCGAGATCACGGTGGAGGCCGGGCGCCGCATCGCCGAAGCCGTGGACCGAACAGGCATCGGCATCGGGGCTGGCACCGGCGGCGGCCACACCATCGTCTCGTCAGTGGCCAATGGGTACTGCGGATACTGCACCACGGCGGAGGAATACAGCCTCCAGTACTACGAGGGAGGCCACAATCTCCATGGTCCCACCACCCAGTCCTGGCTCGCCGCCCAGGCGGCCCGGCTGGCCCACGAAGTGGCTGCCGTCGGCAATGGCTACGTCACCGACGTGCTCCCGGAGCGCACCTTCTCCCTGGCGATTCACCGCTACCTCCCGCCCGCCGGTGTTGACGCCCTGGCGCCGAGGCGGGTGCAAGAGCCGGCCGAGTACCACGACGGAGCCGGAGAGGATCCGGGGCGGTGGGAGCTTCGCTTTCACGACGCGGCACCCGGCGACCTGCGTTGGCACGATCCTCTGGTGCGAGTGGAGCGCGAGGAGGCTCGACTCGGTTGGGCAACCGTAGCGGACGACCAGGGGGTCAACCTTGGAGTCGTTTACCTTGGCAACTACAAGACCGGCGATGGCCATAGCTACGCCGCTCGCTGGTACAACCCGTGGTTGGGCGCCGGACGACGCCACCGATTTGTGTTGTTGGCCAATGGGGGTCGATCCGAACTGGCGTCTGATCCGTTCGACTGAGTACTCCCACGCCCGAGGCGCATTGCCCACTTGTCCAGGTTTAGTCGTAGCGGGGTGAGATGAAGCGACTCCACGATGGCACGGAGACAGCTGACTACCGTGTTCACCACCATCACGACTGTCGCCGTCGAATGACAAGTATCGCCACTCCATTGGGTGAAGGCGGTCAGAAGGCGGAGCGTGGAATCGGGAGTCCTGTGCCCACCTCGAACTGTCGAAGCCAACGGCCTGTTCCAGAAGCATCACCAGAAGCCCAGCGGCGCGCCACGTGCCATGGAACCACGACGTCGTCACGGATCAGCCGACTACCGGGTGACACCAACCGGCCCAACAGTGCCGCAGTGATGGCAAACGGGGGGGGTTGGCAACCACCCTGAACGGATGCCGGGACAGCCAAAGTTCGGCGGCATCGGCCATGACAGCCTTGACCGGGTCGAGGTCGAATCGCTGTCTCAACAAAGCTGCCCCTTTGGGATGTAGCTTCACCGCCACCACGCGAGCGCCGCTCGTCACCAGCGATGAGGTGATCGCTCCCGTCCCCGCCCCGACATCCAGAACGAGGTCACCCGGGCTGACCCGTGCGTCAACGACTATCCGTTCTGCCTACCGGTTATCGAGCTGATGCCATCCCCAGTGTGCTCCCGACTTCGCGGACACGACGAACCATCGTGAACGTTGTCATACTGCGCGTGTTCGGCAACGGCCTGGGGAGTACGGCTTGGGCAGTACGGAACTGTCGATTGGGCAGGTGCCTTCTCCTCCGACCTCCTCCGAGACCACTGGTGTGAACTCAGATCGCCTCGACGACCACGTTGGGAAACGCCGCGGCCAGTCGACCAATATCGGTGGGATCACCGGTGAGAACAATGCCGCCCCCGGCCTCGACGGCGGTGGCCACCACGTGGGCGTCAGCCATCAACTCCGATCCGGCGCCAGCCGCGGCCAGCACGCCACCGACATACCGGGCGAACGACCGATCGGTATCACGCACGTCGATGGCGCGACTCTCCCTCGAAAAGCACGAATCGACTCTGGCATTTCGACCCGGGCCCCGGTAAAGCTCGGCCAGTACGACAGCGGGCACCAACACAGGCCGTCTCAGTGCCGCGGCGGCATCAAATGCCCGTCGGACCGATCGCATCCGAATTGAATCAGGCCCCGCCAGCGCGTTGAATGCTTCGGCATCCAACACTATCGGTTTCACTTTCTGACACCCATCTAGTCGAGGGACTCGAACAGTTTGGTCAGGCGGGCAATCTCAGCCAGATCCTCGGGTGTGTCGAGCGGGCCATACTCGCGATCCATGCGATCGAGCATGGCCCGGAGCGCCCTCTGCTGTTGCATGAGGTGGACATGTTGGCGAACCGCTTCATTGACCACCGACGACAACGTCCCCTCGTCCTCTTCGAGGGCGGCGACCAGGTCTTCGTCGAGCGTGAGCGAGACTTTGCGCTTGGTTGCCATCGGGCGCTTGGTTGCCACGGGTCCCATCTCCCTATCCTACTATAGAGCGATGCTAGTAGGATAGGGAGAATTCAAACCCTCCCTCCCCGACTCAGCCTTTCGAACGGGCAAGACCGGCACGTTCACCTCGTACCACGAACTTGGTGGCCATTTTGCGGGAAGCTTCGTCGATCATCTCGTCGCCGAACATCACCGCTCCGGTCCGGTCGTCCTCGGTGGCCTTCCGGTACGCATCCAGAATGTCCCAGGCCTTGTCGAACTGTTCCTGGGTGGGCGAGTAGACCTCGTTCAACACCCCGACCTGGTCGGGAGTCAACGCCCACTTGCCGTCGTAACCCAGCACCCGGGTCCGTTGTGAAAACTCACGCAACGAATCGAGCTCCCGGATCTTCAGGAAGGGCCCGTCGATGACCTGCAGCCCATTGGCACGCCCCGCCATCAGAATCTTCGAGAACACATAGTTGAAGTGGTCGCCCGGATATTCGGGGATAGCCACCCCTCCGGTCAACACCGGCATCTCCATCGAGGCGGCAAAGTCGGCTGGGCCGAAGATGATGGTCTCGAGCCGTGGAGACGCCGCACAGATCTCCTCCACGTTGATCAGACCCCTGGTCGTCTCGATCTGAGCCTCGATACCGATGTGGCCCACCGGCAGCCCACTCTTCTTCTCCACCTGAGTGAGAAGAAGGTCAAGTGCGACCACCTCGGCGGCCGTCTGCACCTTGGGGAGCATGACTTCATCGAGGCGTTCTCCGGCGTTGCCCACCACTTCGATCACATCGCCATAGGTCCACTCGGTGTCCCAGGCGTTGATCCTCACGCATAACACGCGATCGTCCCAGGGCAGGTTCTTGATGGCGTCGGCCACCTTGGCCCTGGCGTTCTCCTTCTCCAACGGAGCCACCGAGTCCTCGAGGTCGAGGAAGCTCATGTCAGCCGGCACGGTGGGCGCCTTGGACAGGAACTTCTCATTCGACCCGGGCGAGGACATGCACGAGCGACGGGGCAGATTGCGGGAGCGTTCAGACATGTCCAGATCGTACGGCCATCGCCGAAGACAGCCAAACCGGGAGCCGTTCAGCCGATGAATACTGAACTTCGGCATGGCGCCCAGACCACCAGACCACCGGCCGCCAGGCTTTGCCCTGGCCTCCGACCCGAGCCATCTACAGTGTCGACATGAGCAATGCCGATCGTCTTGGCGAGGCGGCCCGGCGACTCGCCGCCGCCCTCGAACCGGTGACGGGTCAGGTGTACTTTGCCGCCGAATGCCACCAGGAGTACGAGAAACTCGGTTTCTCACCGAGCCCGTTCACGCTCGACACCGGGGTACAACTTCCCGACGGACCGGCCTACTTCACCAGCCGTGGTTCGTGTATGGGCCAGGTGCCCGGCGAGGTGGTGGCTGCGGCTTTCGCCGTGTTCAATCCCGAAGCTGTCATCCCGGCTGTTCAACTCGGGTGGACCCACTGCGACGCGCCGACCATCGCGTCGGCCCGTACCCGGGGTGCCACCGCCCAACTCACCCGGATCCTGGGTGACCACCCGGACGGGCTCGATCGGGCCACAAGTCTTCTTCAGCAAGCCGCGGCACCCCTGAGACCAGAGGGTCGTCCTCTCTACGCCGGGTTACTCAGCCTCGGCCTTCCCGGCGATCCAATGGGAGACATGTGGAGATCAGGTGACGTCCTGCGCGAGTTCAGAGGTGACGCCCACACCGCATCGTGGATATCGGCCGGATTCGACGCCACCGAGATCGGCCTGCTCACCGAGCTCTATTGGGGTCTGCCGCTCCGTAGTTACATCCGGACCCGGGCCTGGTCGGACGACAAACTCGATGCGGCGGAAGAACGTCTCCGTTCCCGCGGACTTGTCGACGACAACGGTTTGACCCAGCAGGGTCGAACGCAGCGGGAGGCCGTCGAGGTGGCCACCGACCGCCAGTGCGGTCCGGCCGTGGCTGCTCTCGGGGACGAACTACCCGAGCTCATCGCCATATTGGAACCGTGGGGAGCGGCGGTCCGTGACGCAGGCGGTTATCCCCCTTCAGGACCGCACGATCTAGCTCCTACGTGAGCCCGTCGTTGGTGATGCTCCCCGCTAGTGGCCCTGACCTGGCCTGATGCACCAAACATGACGTCGACGTAAACTTTCTCAATGCCGTTTCGAGAGATGCAGACGACCGGCGAAGAGGATGACGACGCCCGAGAGTCCCGGGCGCAGGCGAGCGACGGTGGATCCGGTGGCAACCGAGGACCGGGGTCGAACGGCCGGGGACCAGGGTCCAACGGCGGCGGGCCGTCGAACAATGGAGCCGGTGGCCCCAGCCAGCCCAGGCACCCCGGTCGCCGCCATCGACCCTCCGCCCATCCCGACCGCTACAAGTGGATAGCCCTTTCCAACACCACCATGGGCGTATTGATGGCCACCATCAATATCTCCATTGTCCTCATCGCCCTTCCCGACATCTTCCGGGGGATCCGCCTCGATCCGCTCGCCCCCGGCAATACCGGCTACCTGCTGTGGGTTCTCATGGCCTTCATGGTGGTCACCGCGGTGCTGGTGGTCAGCTTCGGACGCATCGGCGACATGTACGGCCGGGTGAAAATGTACAACCTGGGCTTTGCCGTCTTCACCTTCTTCTCCATTCTGCTGGCGGTCAGTTGGATGCACGGACCCGCCGGCGCCCTCTACCTCATCGCCATGCGGGTCTTCCAAGGTGTCGGCGCCGCCCTGTTGATGGCCAACTCCAGTGCCATTCTCACCGATGCCTTCCCTACCACCCAGCGTGGCTTGGCCCTCGGCATCAACATGGTGGCCGCCATCGCCGGGTCCTTCATCGGGCTGATCCTGGGTGGGGTCCTCGGACCTCTCGATTGGCGTCTGGTCTTTCTGGTGTCGGTCCCGGTGGGGATCTTCGGCACTGTGTGGGCGTACGTGATGCTCGAGGACCGCAGTGAACTCCACCCGGCCCGTATCGACTGGTGGGGAAACATCACCTTCGCGGTGGGCCTCGTTGCGGTGCTGGCGGGCATCACCTACGGCATCGAGCCCTACGGCCACCACGAGATGGGCTGGACGAATCCCGAAGTGCTGGTAGGCCTCATCGGCGGAGTCGTGATGCTGCTGGTATTTTGCATCATCGAGACCCGGGTAGAGGACCCGATGTTCCGGATCCCGCTGTTTCGGATTCGCGCTTTCTCGATGGGCAACGTGGCCAGCCTGCTGGCCGCCTTGGGGCGCGGCGGCATGATGTTCATTCTCATCATCTGGCTCCAGGGAATCTGGCTTCCCGAACACGGTTACAGCTTCAGCCGCACCCCGCTGTGGGCCGGCATCTACCTGGTGCCGCTGACCGTCGGCTTCCTCATCGCCGGACCGATTTCGGGGATTCTCTCCGACAAGTACGGTGCCCGCCCGTTCGCCACCGGAGGGATGCTGTTGGCCGGGCTCAGTTTCTGGCTCCTCGAGCTACTTCCCGTCAACTTCTCCTACCCGGCCTTCGCCGGCATCATCTTGTTGAACGGGTTGGCCATGGGCATCTTCGCCTCGCCGAACCGGGCCGGCATCATGAACTCACTACCGCCCGATCAGCGGGGCGCCGGCGCCGGGATGGCCAACACCTTCCAGAACTCGGCCCAGGTGCTCTCCATCGGCGTCTTCTTCACGCTCGTCATCCTGGGTCTGGCCTCGGAACTCCCGGTGAGCCTCTACCACGGACTCGTCATCCACGGCGTGCCGGCCACCGCCGCCACCCGGGTCTCCCATCTGCCTCCGGTAGGGAGCCTGTTCGCCGCCTTCTTGGGAGTCAGCCCCCTCAAGGCGTTGCTCGGACCCTCCACTTTGGCGCAGATGCCCCACGCCACCGCCGCCTACCTGACCGGTCGCAGCTTCTTCCCCGGGTTGATCGCCGCCCCGTTCAAGAAGGGCCTCGATCTGGCCTTCGACTTCGCCATCGTCTCGTGTCTGCTGGCCGCGGGGGCCTCGTGGTTGCGCGGTGGGAAGTACATCCATGGTGAAGGAGAAGACGCCGCTGAGACTGAGGTCTTCGATGAGCCGGACTTCGAGGTGGCACAGGCCGAAGCTGCTGCCCGGTAATCAGAGGGGCCGCCGGCAGGCACCCACTCACCCTGCGGACAGGGGCACATCCACCGATGAGCACCGGGGACCCGGAGCTCATCGGGAGCCGCTCTGGATCAGCGGGTGGTGGATCAGCCGGGTGGTGGCGCCGGGTCGGCCTGCAGGTCGGCCGGGGTCAGCTGCTCGGACAACAGCCGATCGAATCGGGTCGGATCCCCGCCCACAAACGAGCGGCACAGTGGCAAACCTTCCACATAACAGGTGAGGTAGGCCCGCCACGTCGGGTGGGTAAGGAACTCGACAGCCTTGGACGCCCGGTCGGTCGACAGCAGACCCCACCGGGCAACCTCGCCGATGACCGTGTCGGCGTCGGCCCCGTCTTCGTGGAGCCGGAAGGCGGCGTTCTGCCGCACCGCCCCGAGTGCCTCACCGGCTTCGGACACCGCCGCCACCACCTCGGGGTCGTAACGGATGCCCAGAGGACGCAGATGTTCGGCCACCACTGATTCGGGTCGACGACCGACAATCACTTCCAGGCCGAGATCGGCCAGTCCCTCCGCCAACAGGCACTGTGGCGTGCCGACCAGAAAGATCGACTCCTCCCACCAGTTCCGGTGGCGTACCAGGCCCACCTCTTTGCGGGTGTGCTCGGTGTGGTGGCCCGGATACGACTCGTGCGCCACCAGGTGGGCCAGGCTGGTTGACAGCACCGGGAGGTCGGTGTTCACCGCCACCCGGCTCTGCAGGTCGCCCAGGTAGTAGTTGAACCCTGACCACGGCTGGTCCGACACCAGCTCGAACTCGACATGCTCTCCCTCGGGCAACCCGAACAGTGTCCGGGTCCGATCCCGGAAGTCTTCGGCCAACGAATCGATGGCGCTCCGCAGGGTGTCGGGCGGAACGGCGTGAGACTCCCTCCAGGTGACCAAGCGCTCGGCCAGTGGGCCCCCGCCCGGCAACACCTCATCGAGACGGCGGTGGGCGTCGGCGAACGTACTTTCGTCGACCCGGCTGGGCCGGATCCCGTAACAGGACTCCACCTCGTCGGCATAGCCAATGGGCTCGTTGTCGAGCTTGCGCGCCGTGGTCAACAAGCCGATCACCTGGGCCCGCAGCCAACGCCGTCGTGCCGGAGCTGCTCCATCGGATCCATCGGACCCATCGAGTCTTTCCCCGGCGTCGATGTCACCAAGAAGCTTCCGGGCTTCGGCCACCAGCTGATCCGGAGGGTGCACCGGCTCCACGGCCACGGCATCGGCTCGTCCGGGAGGACCGTAGTAGGCATCCACCAGTCCGTCGATGTGCCGACCCAACCGGAGGCCGAGCGTCACGTACCGATCGACCAACCCCGGGTCGCCGCGCTCTGTCACCGCGGTTCAGCCCAGTTGCTCACGAAAGAACGCGACGGAGCGGTCCCAGAGAAGACCGGCGCCCTCGGGATGGTACGCCTCGGGCCGGTCCTCATTGAAGAAAGCGTGGCCGGCTCCCTCGTAGGTATGGAACTCGACCTGTTTGCCCAGATCTCGCAACTGCGCCTCGAGCTGGCGGGCGCTTTCGGGAGTGAAGTAGTCGTCCTCGGCGGCGACGTGGCCCAGCACCGCAGCTGTCAACTTCGAGTAGTCGGGCTGGGCATCGGGCCACGGAATGAGCCCGTACGCCGGAACCACCGCCTTCACCGCATCGGGGCGCTGGGTGGCCAGCACCAGGGCCAGTCCCCCACCCATGCAGAACCCGATGACCCCGACCTCGGCGCGACCCGTGCGGCGGACCAGTTCGTCAACCGCACCGCTCAGATCCCGTGCCGCCGAGTCCATCTTGAGCGCCATCATCTCTTTGCCCGCTTCATCCGGCTCGGTGAGAGGAACAGTCGTCCCGTGGTAGAGGTCGGGGGCGAACGCAGTGAACCCGACCTCGGCGAACCGGTCACAGGTCCGTTTGATCTGGTCGACCAGACCCCACCACTCTTGAAGGACGACGATTCCTGGTCCAGACTCGGCCCCCCCGGATGGGACCGCCAGGTAGCCCTCAGCGGTTCCCCCATTGCATGCGAATTCGATGATCTCACCCATGGCGATGACCCTACCCGGCTCCTTGATCGGGTGGCTGTCGCTCTCGCTGGGGTTGGCGGACCGACCGGTATCGGTGACCGGAGGGGGTAATCGGAAGGGTGGAAATGTGAGCGGGAGGTGATCAGAGTGTGACCGGGATGTGGCGAAATGGCGTCATCTGTCCCGGTACGATATTTCTATTATTGCAGGTCAGAGGCATGTTTTAGAGGGATGCGCTTGTGTCGGGGGCCTAGATCGACTAGAACGTAGGGCGTTATGACTCACGCCGAGCAGTACTCGACGTCCGAGCCAGGTGCGCCTCACAAGGCACGCACGAGGTCCCGTAGTCGGGTCGGTGCGCTGCTCGCACTGGCCGTCACTACCGGAATCACGTCTCTGGTAGTGGTGCCCACGCGCCCAGCTTCGGCCGACCAAATCTCTGATGCCAAGGCCCAGGCCTCGGCGCTGACCGCCAAGATCGCGGCAGAGCAGCAGCAGATCGCGGCGTTGACTTCACAGTACGATGCTGCCAGTTACAAGATCTCTCAGCTCAACAGCCAGATCGCTCAGAGCCAGGCCGAGGTGGCCAAGGATCAGGCCGAGGTGGCCAAGGACCAGGGGCAGCTTCGAAACCAGGCAGTGGCCGACTACATGAGTAACGGCACCAGCAGTCAACTCACTCAGATGTTCACGGGTGACAACAACGCTGCCGGCATTCACAACGTATATTCCGCCATTGCTTCGGGCAACGTGACCAACACCGTTGACCATCTGCACACTGCGCAGAACCAACTTCGCGCCGAACAGAGCGCGCTGCAGCAGCAACAGTCACAGGCCACGTCGGCCGCCGACGCGGCAGCAGCATCGAAGAATCAGGCCTCGTCACTGGCCTCACAGGATTCATCGGCACTGAACGGCGTCAATGCCAACATTCAGTCATTGGTCAGGCAACAGCAAGCTGCCGCCCTAGCTGCCGCGCAAGCTGCCGCCCAGGCCAAGCTGGCTTCTGCTCAGGCCGCCCAAGCTGCCGCCCAAGCTGCCGCCCAAGCTGCCGCCCGGTCCAGTTCGTCGGGTGGTAGTTCGTCGGGTGGTAGTTCGAGCGGTGGCGGGGGTGGCGGTTACGTTTCCTTCAGCCCACCTCCTCCCACCTCCAGCGGTGCGGCAGGTGCCGTGCAGGCCGCCCAGGGTGAGATAGGCGTCCCTTACCAGTGGGGCGGCACTAGTCCTCAGACCGGCTTCGACTGCTCAGGTCTGACGATGTGGGCGTACCAACAGGTCGGCATCAGCCTTCCCCACTATTCGGGGGCACAGTACAACGCCACCACCCACATTGCGCTGGCCGATATTGCTCCGGGTGACCTGTTGTTCTACGGTCCCGGCGGGAGTGAACACGTGGCCATGTATATCGGCGGGGGCGAGATGGTCGAAGCGCCATACACCGGTTCGACCGTGCATGATACCCCGATGCGCACCGGTAACGGCTTCGTCGGCGTCGGGCGAGTGGGCTAGCGATTACGTAGGTCATGTGTGTCCCGGCACCAGCCGAGACACAGTGTCGGGCAAACCGGGAGTCATCAACTCGACCGTCGGGCAATGGGGTCATGAACCCAGGCGTGCCAATCCGAGCGTCGGCGACTCAGGCCTGATCGTGGGCAGTGAGCTCCTTCGGCGGTAGCTTCCCTTCTGCACCGGCAGCCCGTGGCCCGGGCGGGCGGGCAAACCGGAAGGACAAGGCTTCGCGCCCGGCTTGTACGACCATGGCCCGACCCGATTCTTCGCCGGTGAGACAGCCGAGGACGGCGTCCGCCACCGCACTCGGGTCGATGATCGGAAACCCGCTCTGCTCAAGAAGCTCTCGCACGTCATCGATCAACGGCGTGTCCACCAGGCCGGGGCAGATTGCGTTGATGGTGATGTGCTTCTCCGCCAACTGGGGAGCGAGCGCCCGGACCAGGCCCACCACTGCGGCTTTGGTCAGAGCGTAGATCGGGTCGGGGGAATAGCCGATCAAGCCGGCCAGGGAGGCGGTGGCGACGATCGATCCACCTCCTCGGCTCGTCATGACGGGAACCAATGCCCGGATGCCGAAGGCAACCCCGTCCACGTTCACGCCTAATGCCCGCCGGTACTGGGCGTCGGTCAGTAGCGAGATGTCGGCTTCTCCGGTGGTCACCCCGGCGTTGAGGTGAGCCAGGTCGATGCCCCCGAGGCGCCCGGTTATTTCTTCGACGATGCCGGGCCACTGGTCGGACCGGCTCACGTCGGCATGCACGGCCACACCTCCGAGCAGGGAGGCGGCACTTTCAGCGGCGGTGGCGTCGATGTCCACCACGGCCACCGTGGCCCCGGATTCGGCCAGCCGGGAGGCAGATGCCAACCCGATCCCCGACGCGCCTCCGGTGACCAGGGCCACCTTTCCGGAAAGTGTCTTCATCTTTTCCCCCATCGGATCCGAATGTGCTCTGTGCTGCCTGGTCCGTCACGCCTGTACGCTCCGCCTTCAGGCGGGCTGCCGTGCTGCCGGGCGGCACCCCGGCCCACGCTCGGACCCCATCCCGGTGCGTGAACTCACCATACCGGGCACCTGGGGCATACTGGCACGACGTCAGCAGGACACGTTCGGCAGAGCGGCGCCCCATGTCACCCGCAGTGCCCGCTGCCGTAGCAACCAATCATGAGACCAATCCCCGTCGCCTTCCACGTCTGGTTCATCGAGGTCCATACCTATGGAATCGGGCTGGCCATCACCTTCTGGTTCGGGCTCCGCTATACCGAACGCCGGTTGCGTAACGCCGGCTACGAGTGGCAGTGGGTGACCGGGATGTTCCTGTGGGTCATCATCGCCGCCATCGTCGGCGCCCGCATCATGAGCGTGGCCCCCAACTGGTCGCAGTACTCGGCCCACCCCCTCCAGGTATTTGCCATATGGCAGGGCGGGCTGTCATCGTTCGGCGGTTTGATCCTGGCGGTGCCGGTGGGCATCGTCAGCTCCCGACGACGTTGCCCTTCCCTGCCAACCATCCGCTTTCTCGATCTCATGGCACCGGTGTTGATGGCGTCATGGGGCATCGGGCGGCTACTCGGACCTCAACTCATGGTCAACGGTGGTGGCCACCCGACTACCCAGTGGTTCGGCATGTACTACGCCGGAGAGGTCGGCAAGCGCCTACCGGTGCCGATCTTTCAGGCGGCCATGGATCTGGGTATCTTTGCCACCTTGCTGCTGATCGAAAGGTGGCTGCGCAGCCAGTCCCCCGCCGTCCCACCTCTCCCCGCGGACGTGGGCGCGGACGTGGGCGCGGGCGCGGACAGCGCCCGTGCGCGCCATGCCCTTCTTCCACCGGCGGGCATCATCATTGGTGCCGGGATGATGCTGTGGGGTATCGAGCGTTTCCTCGATGAGCGATTGTGGCTCACCGACCCCAGCCACGTCGCGTTCATACTGGTGCAACTGGCTGGTGTCGCACTGACGATTGCCGGTCTGGTGGTCTTGGTCGCCAAGTATCCGGCCTACAAGAAGTGGCGAACCGATGGACCCGTCGAGGGTGGCCCTTTTCTCGGCGATCCGAAGCCCACGACGACCCCACGCCCGGCCACGCCCACAACTGCGCCAACAGCCACTACCCCCTCGACGACGCTGGCGTCGGGCGACCCTGGCTAACTACTGGGCAATCACCTGCCCCAGGACTTGTCCTTCACTAACGACTCCAACGGCGGGGGTGTCGCCAACGGCGGGGGCGTCAAGAGACTCACCGACATGGGTCGTCGCCTTCCGGCGTACCAAGGCGAGCCCGGCAATACCGAATGCTCCTGTAACACAGAGCCCAACCATCGGGGACAGCAGCCAGGCCACCGCCACCGCCACCGCTAGTTCGGTGGCCACGGTGACGCGGCCAACTCTCGGGCCGAGGGTGTAGAACCTGAGGTGGAAGTCTCGCAAGGCATCGGGGGTGGTGATGTGCCGCCCGAGTAGGACGGACATGCCCCGTACCAGGCCGAACATCGACCCAAGGGCAACCGCCCATACCGGGTTTCCGGTAAGTGCAGCCAGTACGATCATCAAATACACCGCCGCTGTGGTGATGTAGGTCGCTAATCCGGTGCCGATCTGCCACCCAAATCCTGCGGCATAGACCCAGGGCCGGAAATGGTCGAGCCACCGCTCATTGACCTGGCGGTAGTGGACAGGAAGATGAAATCCTCCGAGGCCGGTGTCGGACCCCACCGCCACCGCCGAGGCTGTCAGGGCAATGACGCCGACAACGGTGGACGAGAGAGCCAGTGCATGCACTCCGACAGCCAGGGCTGCCATGCAGAGTCCCAACACGACGCCACCGGCGGTGCCGCCGGTCACGAACCATAGTGCGGACGTCCGGAAGCGGCTTCCGCGCCCTTTCTCGCCCAGAGGTGTCATGCAGGCCAGCATCGACAGCCCGCACGGCGACCAGGTAGACCGGACGGCGGACACCACAGCCACCAAAGCGGCACTAGGAACAACCCAGCTATTCATCGAATTCCCCTGCTCTCCAGTCGTGCGATTCCGAGGCTCATCGGCTAAGCGGGCGACCCTAGGAACGGTGCGCCGAAGGAGAAGATGCCGCCGTCCTGGGCAACCAACCAATACCCCGATTGTGGGCTGTAAGGTGCCATGCCCACGATCGGCTTGGCCAATGGCCGACCGCCCATGGAGCCATGGAACGGCGCATCGCCGAAGGCGAAGNNAGGCGAAGATCCCCCCGTCGGCGGCCACCAGCCAGTAGCCCTTACCCGACGGCGTGGCCGCCATCCCCACGATCGGTTGGTTGAGGGGATGGGCGCCCATGGAGCCGAAGAACGGCGCATCGCCGAAGGCGAAGATCCCCCCGTCGGCGGCGACGAAGTAGTAGCCACCGACCGGATGTGCAGCGATACCCACCATCGGTCGGGCAAGTACAGCCGACGATTCATCACCATCGTTGGGGAAGTCACCGTAAGCGAAGAGTTTTCCGAACGACGTGAGGATCCCGTATCCGTTGCCGTCGCTGGTTGGAGCCATGCTGATCGTTTGACAGTTGGTGGCCGGGGAGTTGCACGGGGGTGGCCGAGGCGTGGGGAATGCCGACGTCCAACACGGCTCGTTCTGTTGGGCGGTGCCGTCGTCTTGGGCGTTGGCGGTAGTGCACGACGGGTCGACCTCCCACGGTGGGACGCAGGCCACCACCCGGCAGACAATCCGGCCCATGCACTCGACATCCTGGTTGCACTGACCGTATCGGAACTGTAGGCACCCGGTGAGGTACGAGTTGCACCCGTTGGGTCCACAACCGCAGTTGGTGCCGTCACAGTCGGTGGAACAGAAATTGAAACCGTTCCCGCAACCGGTGGTGCACCCGCAGGTGGCGTTGCAGTCCATGTAGTAGCGGGGCCCACCGCAGTAGGAGGAATTGTCAGCCTTCCACCAGCCGCCCATGACCGTGTTGGTCGGACAGTAGTTGTAACCGCCGTTCACCGAACAGCAGAATTCGGTGTACCCGGCACAACACGTGGTCCCACAGCCACAGTTGGAGTTACCGCAGGAGCAGATGAACCCATAGGCGGTGCCGGGCCGGAGTGCCAGGTCGAGGCCGGCCCCAATGGCCATGGCACTACCGGCGAAGGCAGAACGGTTGATGAAACTGCGTCGGGACAGGCGCGATCCCAAAAACTCGGAGGCCCGTTCGGTAAGCGTCGTACTCAAGGGGTCATCGCCACCTTCCGGTGGCACTTCCGGCCAGGCGCCGGGCCGCGTGTAACTGCGCCAATGACGAGAACGCCAAATAGGCCAACCAGATGCAGAGGGCGCTGGCGGCCAGGAGAGGAATCCCGTAGAGAGGTTGGCCAGCAAGCACGGTGATGGTTGATCCCCCACTGGGGGCATCGATCGCCACCGCCACGGCCGAAAGAGCCAATCCCACGTTGATGACGACGTGAAGCCGGGTGGCCGGGGTGTCCGGAGTCCCGAAGCAGCCGCAACTGGCGAGGGCCCCACCTTGGGACCGGACATACACCACCACGCCGGCAAAGACACCAAACGAAGCTGCCACCAGGGTGGCCGGGACCGGACCGGGCACGAATATCCCGACAGCACCGATGATCGCTTCGGCGAGCGCACCGATTCGGATGAGGGGCCGGAGGAAACGGAATTGAAGAGGGCGCCGCAGGCGGTCCGGCACCATCGGTGCCAGCGCTCTCGCCGTACTGGCAGGACGGAACAGCTTCATGAGCCCGGCCATCAGCAACAGTGCACAGGCCACGAGGTACGGGCCGATCAATTCCACGCTGATGCCCCCGGAACTACCGATAAAGGCTGCGGATTGACCGACAAATTGGAAAGCAGGCTGTTGACGTGGGGAACCAGGGCTCCCCTTCGGACATGGCTGCCAAGGACGGCGTAGAAGGTGAAGGGGCGCCCGGACTCGGTGAAGAACCATTGGGTGCCGGACTGTCCCCCGAGACCTCTCCGTAACAGATTGGGGCGGAAGTCATCAACACTGAGGACGCGGGGCATTCCCTGGCGGGCGAAGAGGCGAGTGCCGATACTCTCTGGGCCGTACTCGAAGAGAACGGCGAAGACATCGTTCGGCCCCATCAGCGTGACGGCTCCGCCTCCGAAGTCGGCCACCTGGCCCGGCAACGCGAAGGTGGCGAAGTGCGCCACCGGAAATGGAACTTCGTTCGCCACCCGTGGCCGGATGAAGATCCGTCCCTCGAAGGCGTCGGGAAGCCGGGCTTCGATGCCGTGGGCTCGGAGGGTCGCCATCCTCAACCCGCGCTGCGTTGTGCGGCCTGTGGGTCTTGAAGTGGGGTGGTTCGGGCCCGACTCGGGTCGGCGGGGAGGTTGTCGATGTTGGACGGGAAGATGTCATCCAATGATGCCGGGTAGAGGCTCGGGTCACCGGGAAGAATGCCGGCGGCCATCAACTCTTGATCATTGGCGGACTCCCGTTCGGGACCGTCGAGACCACCGGCAAAGGCACGGCTCCGGCTTCCGAGCGAGAACGCTTGGGTGTCGACCTGGGCCCGTCGGACCAGCTCGGCGACCTGCGAGAAATGATTGGCCACTCCTTCGCCGATCCGGCGACCGGCCTTGCCGTCGACCAGCACGAAGAAGGGGGATCCCGGGACCTCATAGTCACCCCACGCGTCGGTCGACATCACCACCTGGAGATGACTGTGAGCCTTGGCCTGAACTTCCCCAGCAATCTCCATTTCCGGACCTTTGGTGACCACCACCAATCTGATGCCATCGGGCAGGCCCAGATGCTCCGGTGTCTGGAAGGCCTCCCAAAACCCGGCACAGGTCGCACAACCTGATGACAAGAAAGCGACGAGCGTGAGTTGGTCGTTCCCGGAGACGGCGATGGCCAGCGCATCTCCGGACGGTGTAACACCGGCAATGGTCGGTGCCGACGTGGCATTGCGCTCTCCGGGAAGCTGCGGGCCCATCGTGAACGGGACAGGAGTGGAGTTCGGAGCGCTCTTGGTGCTGTGGCGACGTTCTCTTGTGCGCCGGTGGATTTGGCCATCGCTGTGATCGTGATGGTGATCGCTGTTCGGTCCGCCGACCGGGCCGATGTTCGATCCGCCGGCCGGGTCGCCGACCGGGTCGCCGACACCGACACCCAACTCGTGGAGCGCTTTCAGAATATCGGCGTGACTCCGCAGAAGCCCGGCCACCAGCACCGTCAAGAGCAGAACGACGACCGTCAAGATAATTACAAGTGCCACCATGGTGTATCCCTCACATCACACGTCCGTATATATCCGAATCGACCGGAAAGCTTTCTCGTGGAGCACTCTACGAACAGAGGGTACCGGAGTGGTGCATCCGCTCTGACCAGCGGGGCTGCGTAGATAGCTCGATGAGCTGATCCGCGGGTTCTCTGGAAGTTTCTTCCAAACAACCGCGCGATGACCGCGTTTGTCCTGTTGAAAGACTGGCGATCGATGTGGCGTTGTGGTGCGCCCAGTGCGGTGACATGCAAATAGCGCGCGATTGGTTTCAGGGGGTCAGGTCACACTTGCTTGTCGAAGACGACCGAGAGCGGACGGAGGTGGACCTTGGGAGTGATGGTCGGGTCTTTCCTGTCGAACCGGGCCCCGGTTTCCCGATTCTCTCCCATGGAGAATTGGCGGTCGACAAGGTGTTGGCTGTGCTCGGTCGAGCCGAGGCACGTGATTTCGTCGACCTCATGGCAATGGAGAATCAATTTGGACTTGAACGACTCTTCAAAGTCGCCGTCGAAAAGGACCGTGGCTTCAGTCCTGCCATGTTCGCCCAGATGATGAACCGATTCGACCGGCTCCACAGATCAGAATTCCCAATCGATGATGAGGGGTATCAGCAGTTGAGCCGAGTTATCGGAATTTGGCGCGTGCGAGCGCTCGAGTTCAGCCGGCAACAGGAACAACGGCGAGAGGTACGGAGAGATCAAGGACCCGACATCAGCTTCGACCCATAAACTGGTCAACCGGCTCGCATCGGTTGACATTGTGGGCGCTCAAGGTTCCGAACCATCGGCCTCAGCCGTCTGAACCCGCGATCACGGCAAAACCGGCGGACGTCCGTGGTTGCCATCCGGATAACCCATCACTCGGTCAGCCAGTGCCAGCCGGTGGCGGCAGGCCGATCGGATTCGGGAATGGAATGACACCTGTGGCCAGTAGTGCCTCCGCAGCCGGGCCCAACTCGTCAACGAGAAGCCGGAGGTCGTCGGGGTCGAGGATTCGATAGGGCTGGCCTGCCAGCCGGTCGGTACCTTCCTCGATCATCCGGCGCAGTTCACTTCCCGCCGGGGTCACTTCTCGATCTCCGAGCAGACCCCGTTCGGTCAGTCGACCGACTGCCGAGGTCCACTCGTCGTCCGACCATCCCCGATTCTGGCAGAGCAACTCGCTGTCCATTCCCTCCGACGCGGCAAACAGAGCCAACGCCTCACAACCATCGAGTCCACTGGTGGTGAGCATGGCAACGTGCCCATCCCCCCGGTGCTCCCGCAGTGACGTGCACGCCTGCCACAATGCCTCTACCGGATCGTCAGGCCGATCGAGCTGCCGATTGGCACTGAACAGCGCCCTTCCCGACCCATCGGCCCCGGTGACGACCCGTTCAAGGATCAAGCCGACCGTTGCCGCCAGCGCCTCCACTGATGGAATGCGGAGCCTCAGGGCTTCGGCGGCCGCCGCCCTGCGCATCCCGAGCACGGCTCCCGGTTCGACGAACGACCAGGCGTCGGGGATCGATCGAGCCACCATCTCGGGGTGAAAGTTGAAGAAGATCGCCGTGACCACTCCCGGCCCGACCGGGCCCAACGGCGCGGCCCGGTCGGCGAAATAGCCCATCCAAAAACCGGGCAGGCCGGCAGCTTTGGCCGCATCCCGGCATTCGGGCGCAAAGTAGGTGACGGCATGGATGGGCTCGATGCGCCGCCACAGGACCCGGGCGTCGATGTCCCGCGTCGGCACGTCATCCCCCGCCGTCGGCATCACGGCCGAGCTTCTCCTTCGGTGATCCCGCCGGGCCCGCCATCGGCGGCGGCAGCAACCACCCCGGGGTTGGACCGACGGCGATCAACCAAGGCCAACAGGCAGGCGACGACCACAATTGGCAACCCAATGGCCACGTTGTCCCAGATCACCATCACCAACATGCCGATTCCGAACAGGGCCAGCTTCAGCGGCTGCACATAGGTCGACAGCAAACGGTGGAGCCTTCCGTCCGTCCGCCTTCCCGGTGGCCACATGGCTCTGGCCCGGGACCGGATCGAGCTACTGCCCATCGCCTCACCGATCAGCGCCGCCAACACGGCCACCGCCAGAATCGTACGCACGGTGGCCAACGGAGGGGCGGTGACGATGTCATACGAAGCTGCCGCGGCGTTGTGCGGTGTGACGCCGGACAAGGCGTCGAGGTACCGATGCCGGCCAACCTCGAACGCCACCAACAACCCGGCCATGGCAACGCTGAGGCCGATGGTGGCCCGCACCAAGCCACGCCGGCGATCGGCGTTCAACAACACTCCCCCGGCGAACAGACCGAGAGTGACGATGGGGAGGAGCAATGCCAACCGATCGAGCGTCCGGATCCAGCTCTGCAGCCACTCCAGCTGGGTGGATTTGAACAGAATCAATTGAGGACTCCCGCTGGGCCCCACCCCGTCGAAGACGGTGATGCCGTTGGCATCGAGTTGTTGTCTCACCTGATCGGCGACTTTTCCGAGATCGAGCTTCACTCCACCCCGATCGGCCGAGAGGGGCCCCCTACCCGAACCCGTCAACAAGGCGACCAGCTGTTGATGGGCGCCACGATTGATGGTTGTCCACAAAGTGCGGAACGCTTCCGACTGCACGAACCTCAAGGTGATCTGGTGTACAACCGTTTTCAGTCCGGCGGTGATCGGGGTGGCCAAAAACGCTGCCGTTGTCGGTAATGCGTTGGCCACCTGTTGCTTGAGGTTGGTACCGGCCACCAACTGGGCGCTCACCGCATCAGCCACCGCCGACTGCACGGCAGGGTCGGAGGCCAGGGGTTGCACGGTGGCAACGTAGGCATCGGTATCCAACGCCTCGTTGCGGACGAACACCACCAGCACCGATGTCATGGCCAAGA
Source organism: Acidimicrobiaceae bacterium (assembly GCA_003152015.1). GTDB lineage: Bacteria > Actinomycetota > Acidimicrobiia > Acidimicrobiales > RAAP-2 > DASZIT01. The sequence goes on from PLZF01000096.1 coordinate 179,528, forward strand.
CGCACGCCACCGCCAGCACGGCCCACGAGGAGACCCGACGAACTTGATGCCGGGAGCCGTTCGACTCTTCGCCGGCTGCCCGCATCTGATCATTCCGTTGGCGGAGGGCTTTGTTCTCGAGTCGGAGCCGCTCCACCACATCGTCGGGTGACACCGGCTCACTCTACTGCTGGGATATCCGACAACCGGCCGATCCCGGTCCGACGCATCATCTGGCCGGTAGGATTCGCGCTGCGCCAAATGGGGACAAATTGTCGTGAGGCGAGGGGGCAACCGGTGGCAACATCCCTGTATCGGGTAGGTCGATGGGCGTTCGTCCATCGCAAGCAGGTGCTCGCCCTTTGGGTTCTCCTCCTCATCGTCATGATCTCTCTCTCGACTGCCTTCAGTCGCCCTCCGAGTACGCAGTTCTCCATCCCTGGCACCCAGTCGCAACAGGCGATAGATCTCCTGAACCAGAAGTTCCCCGGAGCCGGCGGTGCGTCAGCACAGATCGTCTTCGCCGTACCTGCGGGCAAAACCCTCACCGAACCGGCGATTCAGTCAGCCGTCGAAGCATCGGTGGCCCTGGCCAAAAAGGCCCCGCAGGTCAAGTTCGTCACCGACCCCTACGGCAAGGGCACCATCTCTTCCAATATGCGCATTGCCTACGCCACCGTCATCTACCCGGTTCCGGTCTCCGGCATCACTTCGGCAGCCAAGCAAGCCTTGCAACGGAGCGCGACACCGGCCCAAGAAGCCGGCGTCGAAGTGGCATTCGGCGGAGGAGTGGTGACCCCAGCCGCCGCAAGTAACAGTTCGGAGACGGGTGGCCTGGTCATCGCCTACATCGTCTTGGCCATCACCCTCGGGTCGATGCTGGCCGCCGGGCTCCCGTTGCTCACTGCCCTGATCGGGGTCGGAATCGGCATCATGGCGCTGAACACCGTCGGTGCAGTGGTGAGCCTTTCGTCCGCTGCTCCCGTCGTTGCCACCATGTTGGGCCTAGCCGTCGGCATTGACTATGCGCTCTTTATTCTGCAGCGGTACCGACAATTGCTGGCCACCGGTCTCGAACCTCGGGAAGCTGCGGCCCGATCCGCCGCCACCGCCGGGAGCGCGGTCGTGTTCGCCGGGCTCACGGTGGTCGTGGCTCTTTGTGGACTAGCGGTGGTGGACATCCCGTTCCTGACAGTGATGGGATTGGCCGCAGCCGGAACGGTGATCGTAGCCGTGCTCATTGCCCTGACCCTGGTTCCGGCCTTGATCGGAATCGTCGGCACCCGCATCAGGCCAACCGGGGTCTCGAAACGCCGGGCACGGCCGGGTGGTGACAGAGAAACAGCCGGTCTGCGCTGGGCCAAGGCCATCACCCGTCGGCCACTGGTCATCATCGGGATCGGCGTGATCATTGTGGTACTTCTGGCCCTGCCCGTACTCGGACTCAAGCTGGGTCTGCCCGACGCCCGTTCGCTACCGGCCGGTTCCACCGGTCGGGTGGCCTTCGACCTGTTGGCCAAGGGCTTCGGACCCGGAGTGAACGGACCACTGACGGTGGTGGTCAACGCCCCATCGTCTGACAATCCGCAACAGGTGGCCGAAACGGCTGTCAAGGGTCTTGCCCAACTTCCGGACGTCGCCTCGGTGTCGCCGCCCATCCAGAACTCAACCAAGGACGTGACCATTGTCATCGTGACACCGAAGAGTGATCCCTCTTCGGACCATACGGCCCAGTTGGTATCCCTCGTACGCAACGATGCGGTTCAGGTACAGAACAAGACGGGCGTCGAGGTTCTGGTCACGGGACCGACCGCCGTCAATATCGACGTGTCGAACAAGCTGCAGGGTGGACTACCCATCTATCTGGTGGTGGTGGTGGGGCTGGGACTCCTGTTGCTGACCCTGGTGTTCCGTTCTCTTTTGGTGCCTCTCAAATCCGTGGTCGGGTTTCTGTTGAGTATCGCCGCCTCCATGGGACTGGTGGTCAGCATCTTTCAGGACGGACATTTCGGGAGCTTGTTCGGCGTCACGGACGCGGGCCCGGTGGTGAGCTTTCTGCCCATCCTGCTCATCGGCATTTTGTTCGGCCTGTCCACTGACTACGAGGTATTTCTCGTCTCCCGGATGTTGGAAGAGTTTGCCCATACCGGAGAGGCGAAGCCATCAGTCATCGAAGGGTACGGGGAGAGCGCACGGGTGGTCGTGGCTGCTGGTCTGATCATGGTCGGAGTCTTTGCCAGCTTCGTATTCTCCGACGACGTGGTGACCAAGGAGATCGGATTTGCTCTGGCCGCTGGAGTCATCGTCGATGCCTTCCTGGTACGACTTACCCTTGTCCCTGCCGCCATGGCCCTCATGGGTCGAACCGCATGGTGGTTGCCCCGGTGGCTGAACCGGGCACTTCCGAACGTTGACGTCGAGGGGCTCAAGTTGCTCGAGAATCTGGCCAAGGCTGAGCCCGACCAGACTTTCCCCGAGACGAAGGCGGGCGCCAGCCATTAGACGCCTTCCGAACCGAGTCGGGTGAATGGAAGTTCCACCCTTCGAACCGGCAACCAGTGGCACCCATTCGGCTGGCTCGGCGTCGACAACGTGGGGCACCCGTCCATCGAAGGGGGCCAACTCCAGCCCCCAGCGCGCTCCGCCACTCGACCGTAGGATCGAAAGTGATGACGACAACGTCGGGTTTGGTTGTGAGGGAGATGCAGCTGGCTGACGTGAACATCCGGATCGACTATTTCCATGACTCGTCGGATGACCATCTCCGCATGCTGGGCGTCGATCGGGCATTGCTGCCAACGCGGGTGGATTGGCGTGCAATCTACGCCGAGGACTACGCACGTCCCATTCAAAAGAGGGACAACTACTCCCTGGTTTGAGTACTGGACGGCCAAACGATCGGGTTCAGTCCGACCGACCGCATTGACTTCGGCAATGAAGCCTTCATGCACCTCCACATCTTGAGCCCGATGCTACGACGGAAGGGAGTAGGTGCCGAGTTCGTGAAGAGTTCGACTCAGGTTTATTTCCGGGTTCTTGAGTTGGAGCGGCTCTTCTGTGAGCCGAACGCTTTCAATGTTGCCCCAAATCGGACCCTGCAGAGAGCCGGCTTTCACTATCTGTTCACACATGAGGCACGGCCGAGCCCGATCAACTTCCCGCACATGACGACCCGGTGGGTGTTGGATCGACCCAGTACATCTGACCAATGCCCGATGAAGGTTGATCGACGTTTGGGGCGGCATCCTTTGGCCGCGGCGCGGCCGGATACTCCAGAGCCCGTGTCGATCGAAGCAGGTCAATCACAGGCACAGACCTGGCAGCGGCAAGGGGTAGGTGCCTCAGGCTCGAAGCGGTTCGACGACCAACTCGCTGCTCACCGGCGAAGCATGCCAGTACTGGCCCGGCCTCAGCCCCGTGCCTTCTTGGCCTCTTCACGGCGAAGCTTGGCTTTTCGAATTACCAGCAACCGGTCCGCCACGCCACCGAGGAGGGCGGTGACCACCAAAACCCAGATCAGACGCACCGAAGAGACGAAGAAGACGAAGTGTACGGAAACCGCTCCACTGTTGGCGATCACGAAGGCAATCAGAATCCCCACGATGAGCACGGCGACGACGATGCGCACATTGTCGCGAGTCTCACGCTTCCTGATCGCAGATCGGACCGAGTTCTTCTTCGGCGCCCCCTGTGGCACACCTTGCACGTTGGTCACAATCGACTCCCATCGATGGTCGGCCCAATCGACAGTACTTCGGGGTCGCCGACCCGACAAGGACCCTGCCCATCCGGCCGGGATCGGATCAGGTGAAGAGAAGGGTCGCTTGGTGGGCGAAGTCGACGATTGGTCCGGGGATGATGCCGAACACGATGGTGAAACCCACGCTCAGTCCGATGGCCACTGTCGTCAGCCCCGGTACCCGCACCATCCGATCGGCCACCGCGGAGGTGGGAGGTCCTTCGGTGAGGACTGACAGACTGGCGACAACATCATTCTGCCCGTGCCCCGACACCGGCACGTTCGCCGGCGAAGGCACCAAGGTGGGATTTGCGTTCAGTTCCCCTCCATCCCGGTCGGACAGATCTCCCACTGCGCCCACCGGTGAGTACATGGCCACCACCACCCGCAGATAAAAGAAGGCGGCTACCGCCGCGGATGCCATGGCGATCACGGCCAGGGCATACGAATGGACGTCGACGGCCGCGGCCACCACAGTGAACTTGGCCAGGAAACCGGTGGTGAAGGGCGCACCGGCCTGGGCCAGTAACAACACCGCGAAGGCCAAGGCCAGGAGGGGCTGTCGTTTGCCCAGGCCCCGGTAGTCGGTGAGCTGGTGCCCGGAGTCGCCGTCGCGGGCCACCACGGTGATCACCGCGAACGTCCCGATCACCATGAACATGTAGGCGAAGAGATAGTAGAGAGAGGCCGACACCCCGCGAACGGTGGCGGCCTGCACCCCCAGCAGAATGAAGCCGGCGTGGTTGATGGATGAATACGCCATCATCCGCTTGATGTCCTTTTGCACCAGGGCGGCAAATGCCCCGACCACCAGGCTCAGGATGGCGATGCCCCACACGATCGGCTGCCAGTCGGCCCTCAGCGTGCCGAACGATGACACGAATACCCGCAACAGGGCGGCGAACGCCCCGGCCTTGGCGATGGCGGCCATCAACCCGGTGACCGGGGAGGGAGAGCCCTGGTAGACGTCGGGTGACCACATGTGAAACGGCACCGCGGCGATTTTGAAACCGAAGCCGACCAACAACAGGGCCAGGCCGGCCAGCAACACACCGTTGCTGGCCACCACATTCTTGGACAGGTAGTCGGCGATCTGGGGGAGGTTGCTCGAACCGGTCGCCCCGTACACCAGGGCGATCCCGTAGACGAATACCGCGGAGGAAAAGGCTCCGAGGACGAAGTACTTGAGGGCGGCCTCTCCCGATTCCGCTCGTTTGTGGTTGAAGGCGGCCAACACGTAGAGGGCGATGGAAAGGATTTCGAGGCCGAGGAAGATCACAATGAGATCGTTGGCCGAGCCCATCAGCATGGCGCCGGATGCCGACAGCATGGCCAGCACGTGGAACTCGGGTCCATCAATGCCCTCACGCTTGAGGTACCCGTCAGCGATGAGGGAGGTGAGCAGCATGGCAATGGCCACCACGATCTGGATGAACACGCTGAAGCCGTCGTAGGCGATCGACCCGGCAATGGTCACCTTGGCGCCATGGGTGACAACGTGGTCCCACTGGAACAGCGCGGCCACCAGGGTGGCAATGGCGGTGCCGACGGTAAGGAAGGTGGCCGAGCCGACCCCCATCACCTGGCGGAACAACGACGAGACGGTCACCAGCAGCACCGCCCCGCCCATCATGATGAGGATGGGCAGGATGCTCAGGTAGTCGATGTGCGGGGTGTGGATCTTTGCGCCGTAGGCCCCGGAGGCAGCGGCGAAGAGCAGGGTGGACATCAGCGGGCACCTCCGGCCCCGAGGGTGGACCCCGAATCCGACCCGGAAACCGCGGTGTTCGCCGACTGCCCGGTGGCCACCGGGGGCTGGTGGGTGTGGGTGGCTTGGTCGACGTGGGCGATCAGCTGGTTGACCGAGGGGGTGATCCGGTCGAGCACCGGCTTGGGGTAGACGCCGAGGAAGACAATGAGGATGATGAGCGGCGCGATGATCAGCCGTTCGCTCCAGGCCAGGTCGCGGGTCTTCTTGTCCCGCTCGGTGGGCTCGCCGTGGAATACCTGCTGGTAGGCCCACAACAGGTAGAGGGCGGCGATGATGATGCCGAAGGTGGCCGCCACCGCCCACCACCGGTGCACGATGAAGGTGCCGGAGAGGATGAGGAACTCACCGATGAACCCGTTGAGCCCAGGGACACCGATCGAGGCCAGCATCACCACGGTGAACACCCCCGCCATCACCGGCGCTGACCATTGCAGGCCCTTGAGCTCGTTCGCCTGCCACGACTTCCGCCGCTCGTACAGCCAGCCGATCACCAGAAAGAGGGCGGCGATGATCAGGCCATGGTTGACCATTTGGATGACGGCACCGGTGAGCCCCTGGGAGGTGAGCGCGAAGGTCCCCAACACAATGAAGCCGAGCTGGGCCAGGGAGGAGAAGGCCACCAGGCGCTTCAGGTCACGTTGCGCACATGCCACCACGGCACCGTAGAGGATGCCGATCACGGCCAGGGTCAGCAATACCGGGGTGAGGGTGCGGGTGGCTTGCGGAAACAGGTTCAGGTCGAAGCGGACGATGCCATAGGTCCCGAGCTTGGCCATCACCGCGGCCAGGANNCTGCAGGTGCCTCTCGGTAAGCGTCCGGCGACCAGGTGTGGAACGGGAAGATGGGTGCTTTCACCGCGAAGGCGGCGGTAAAGGCCACGAACAGCAGCACCCCGGCGGCCCCCGACAGGTGGGTATGCATCAACGCCGGGAGCTCGAAGGTGAGCACGCCGGTCTGGGACTGATGAAGAAATGCCACCGCCACCATGCCGACCAGAAGGAACGCCGATCCGGCAAAGGTATAGATGAAGAACTTGATGGCGGCGTAGCCCCGGCGGGCGTACCCCCATCCACCGATGATGAAGTAGGTCGGGACCAGGGTGAGTTCGAAGAAGAGGAAGAACAGGATCAGATCGAGGGAGACGAAGCTGCCCAGGCATGCGGCTTCGAGCAGCAGCACCCAGGCCACGAACGACCGCGGGTCGCGCTTTGCCCGGGCCCCCAAGAGGGTGAGCGGGAACAAGATGGCGGCCATCATCACCAGGAACAGCGAGATACCGTCCATGCCCAGCGACCAGTGGATACCCAGGGACTTGGCCCAAATGTGGTCGGAGGTGAACTGAAAGCCCCCGAAGTGGGTCTTGAACCTGACCAATACGGTGACAGCAACGGCCAATGTCACCAGCGACACCGCGATACCGACCGCCTCGTGGGCCCAGCCGGCCACCCGCTGGCGAGGGATGAGGGCCACCACCGCGGCGCCGACGGCCGGGATCAGGACCAGCACGGTGAGGTAGGGGAACGGGGTTGTCGACATCAGGCCCACCACGTCCGCGTCAGCATGAACCCGAACAGGGCCACGATCCCCACCACGATCCACAGGGCGTAGTTCCGGACATACCCGGTCTGGACACGGCGCAGGGCCATGCCCGTGCGGCGGACCAGCGCTCCGGTCCCGTCAACCGCACCGTCGATGACCTTGTCTTCGATCACGGTGGAGGAGAACTCGGCCAGGCGTGCCCCGGGCCGGCCGATGATGGCGTCGAAGATCTCGTTGAAGTACCACGAGTGGCGGAGGAAGGCCCACTCGAGCTTGGGTCGGTCGGCACGGGTGATCCAGAGACGGAGACCGATGAACACCCCGATCACCGCCACCACTGCGTCCAGCGTCGACAGCTTCCAGATCGTCGACGTCGTCTCGTGGTCGTTGTACAGCGAGCCGGAAAAGACCGGATCAACCCAGCGAGCCAGGGAGAGGTGGGGGGTGGCGAAGGCCATCACCCCACCTGCCGCGGCCAGCACCGCCAAGACGATCAACGGTAGGGTCATGACCCACTTCGACTCGTGAGGCTCGGGGATGGGGCCGTCGGCGTGATGGGCATCGGGCATGTCGGCGTCGGCGTCGATGGCCACCTTGTTCTTCCATCGGTCCTGGCCGAAGAAGGCCAGACCGGAGAGCCGGCTCATGTAGTAGGCGGTGAGCAGCGCAGTGAAGATACCGACCACCCACAACGCCGGGTGGGCGGCCCAGGCGTTGTCCAGCACGTCGCCTTTGGCCCAAAACCCCGACAGGGGCGGCACCCCGGCAATGGCCAACCATCCGATGCCGAACGTGACGAAGGTGATCGGCATATAGACCCGCAGGTTGCCCATGCGCTTGAGGTCCTGCTCGTCGTGGAGCCCGTGGATCACCGAACCGGAGCCGAGGAACAGGAGCCCCTTGAAGAACGCGTGCGCCACCATCAAAAAGATGGCTGCCTCGTAGGCGCCGGCGCCGATGGCCAGCACCATGTAACCGAGTTGGGACACGGTGGAGTAGGCCAGGACCTTTTTAATGTCGTTCTGGGCGCAGGCGATGGTGGCGGCCACAAAGGCGGTGGCGGCGCCGATAAGGGCCACGATCCAGGCGGCGTCCGGCGATGCATGCAGCAACGGGTTGACCCGGCACAGCAGATACACCCCGGCGGTCACCATGGTGGCGGCATGGATAAGCGCCGAGACCGGGGTCGGGCCCTCCATGGCGTCGGCCAGCCACGGGAACAGCGGGATCTGGGCGGATTTCGCCGCCACCCCCACCGTCAGCAGTAGACAGATGGCGGTGATGTTGGCGGTGCCGATCTTTCCGACATTGGCGAAGATGACTGAATAGTCGAGCGAGCCCACCTTGTCGAAGGTGAGAAAAGCAGCGGCAATGAATCCGGCGTCACCGATCCGGTTGTAGATGAACGCCTTCTTGCCGGCGGCCGCCGCGGTCTCACGGGTAAACCAGAACGCCACCAGCAGGTAGGAACAGGTGCCGACGCCCTCCCATCCCACGTAGGTAACCAACAGGTTGTTGCCGAGGACCAGGATCAGCATCGAGGCCACGAAGAGGTTGAGGTAGAGGAAGAATTTCGGGTAGTCCCGATCGCCCTTCATGTAGCCGATGGAGTACAGGTGGATGAGAGCGCTGATCCCGGTCACGAAGAGGACCATGGTCATCGACAACGGGTCGACGTACAGACCGGCGTGGATCTGCATGCCACCCACAGGAATCCAGGTCCAAAGGTTCTGGGTGAACGACCGGACGGCCCCGTGGACGGTGAGGAGGTTGAAGAACACCCCCACCGAGACAATGAACGACGCCCCGACGAAGACCGTGGCCACCGCGCCGGCGGCGGGATCGCCGAGCCGACGTCCGAACAGCACCTGGACGGCGATGCCGACAAGGGGCAGCAGAATAATCAGATAGGTCAGGTGCAGCACGGTGCCGTCAGCCCTTCATCAGGTGGAAGTCGTCAGCCGTGGCGTTGGCTCGGCGGCGGAAGATGGCGACCACGATGCCCAGCCCCACCACGACTTCAGCGGCGGCCACCACCAGCACAAAGAACACCAGCACCTGCCCTCCGATGTCGTGGAGCATGTTGGCAAAGGTCACAAACGTCAGGTTGGCGGCGTTCAGCATCAACTCCACACACATGAACATCACCAACACATTGCGACGGATGAGGAGCCCGAAGGCACCGATGGCGAAAAGGACCGCAGCCAGCGCCAGATACCACTCACCGCTGATGTTCCCATTGAGCGCCGAGGTCGCTCCGGTCATGGCGTCACCTCCTGGTGGGCGTCATCTGTTGCCGGGGCGGACTCATCGACCAATCCGTCGTCGAGGTCGAGGTCGGGGGCAGTGACCACCGCGGGAGGCCTGCGGGCCAGCGCAACGGCCCCGACCACCGCGATCACCAGTAATGCCGAGGTCACTTCGAACGGGAAGAGATAGGTCGTGTACACCGATGTGCCCAACTGGGCCACATTCGAGGTCGAGCTGTCGGTGGATCCCGCCACCGAAAGTGCCCCGATGGTCCACTTCGACACTTCGCCCAGTAGCAACAATCCGGTGACGCCCAGAGCCACCAGTGCCACCGCCAGAGGCCGCTGTCCCCGCAGCGGCTCGGCGGCGATGTTCTCCTCGCGGTCGACACCGAGGAACATGATCACAAAGAGGAACAGGACGACGATGGCTCCGGCGTAGACGATGACCTGTACCGCGGCCAGGAAGTCGTCACGCTGCAACACGAAGAGCACGGCGATGCCGAACAGGGTCATCACCAGCATCAGGGCCGAGTGCACCGGGTTGCGGGCCACCACCACACCGATGGCCCCCGACAATACGATGGCCGCCGCCACGACAAAGGTTCCCCAGTCGACCAACGAGGCGTGACCGGTGGCGGCAGTGGCAGCGGTGGCGGCCAGGAGCACCCCATGCATGACGACGGCCATCAATCGTCACCTTCGTCATGAGTCGGGGTACCGGGAGTCGGGGTACCGGGAGCCGGGGCCGCGGGAGCCGGGGCCGCGGGAGCCGGGGTACCGGGAGCCGGGGCCGCGGGAGCCGGGGCCGCGGGGCGCTCGGTGTTCCCCGCCGCCAGGGAGGCGGCGTAGTCGGAATCAGCTAGGGCGCGGTGTTTCTTCCCCGCTCCGGGTGCGAAACGCTCGGCCTTTTCGATCATCCGGCCCACCATCCCTCGGGGGCCCCGCTTCGACGCCGGGATGTCGATCGGACGCAGATGGCGCTCCAGGGTGTCCCGCAACGGCAGCGATCCGGTGGTGGCGTCGTCACGGAGGCCGCTCTGGCCGCCCTCGGGAGCCCGCACCCCGAAGCCGAGCTCTCCCGACCACTGCACCTGGCCCTCGAAGGCGGCACTGCCCGAAGGGGAGGTGGCCCGCATCCATCCCGAGGTGTGGAGTTGGTCTTCCTCGCGCCAGTCCTCCCACGGCAGGTGTTGGGGCATGCCCTTGTCATCGACGAGCAGTTCGTCCTTGGTGTAGATGGCGTCGTTGCGGTTGGTGAAGGAGAACTCCATCAACTTGGTCTCGGTGATCGCCTCGGTGGGACACGCCTCCACGCACATGTCGCAGTGGATACAGCGCAGAAAGTTGATCTCGTAGATGTAGCCGTACCGCTCACCGGGGGACACCGGATGGTCGGGCGGATTGTCGAGGCCGCGCACATAGATGCAGTCGGCGGGGCAGACACCCGCACACAGTTCGCAGCCGATGCATTTCTCCGTGCCGTCCTCGTACTTGTTGAGGACGTGGCGACCATGCTGGCGCGGCTGCTTGGGCCGCTTCTCCTCGGGGTATTGGCGGGTGACCGGCTGACGCCCAAGGTGCTCGAGGGTCAGCTTGAATCCACCCAGGAAGTTCTGGCGTTGCTTGGGGGGCTCGGGTGTTGCCATCAGGCGTCATCTCCCTCAGTTGGTGAGGACACCGATCCGGCCGGTGACGATGCGGTGGGTACATCAGGCCGGTTCCACAATCGGAGACCGACCTGGGGAAGGATCGCCCGGGTCTCTCCGCGCTGGGACCCGACGAGGAAGGACCGGGTGATCAGCACGCTGGCCACCACCACCGTGGCCGTCATGGCCAGGCCCCACCAACCGTCAATCACGAAGCCGGCCACGATGAGGAGCCAACCGAGGGACAACGGGATCAGCCGCTTCCAGCCCAGGTCCATGAGCTGGTCGTACCGGAGTCGTGGGAGCGCGGCCCGCAGCCAGACGAAGACGAACAAGAACACGATGGTCTTGCCAAGGAACCACAGGATCGGCCACAGCCACTGGGTGTGGGGGATGTGCAGCGTGGGCCCGTCCGGGCCACCGAAGAAGAGGGTCACGGTGATGGCCGACATGGTGATGGTGTTCATGAACTCGGAGAGGAAGAACAGGGCGAACCGGATCGACGAGTACTCGGTGACGAATCCACCCACCAACTCGGAGTCCGCCTCCACCAGGTCGAAGGGGGGCCGGTTGGTCTCGGCCACGATGGCGATGAAGAAGATAACGAAGGGGATGATCCCCAGTCGGATGGCGTTCCACTGCCAGAGATGGAGCGCCTGGCCGTTGACGATGTCCCGGGTGGTGAGCGACCCGGTGATCAGGACCACCATCACCACCGTCATGCCCAGCGCCGCCTCGTAGGAGATCATCTGCGCCGAGGCGCGGACCGATCCCAGCAACGGGTACTTGGACCCCGACGACCAACCGGCCAGCATCACGCCGTAGACGCCGATGGACGACATGGCCAACAAGAACAGGATGCCCATGGGCGGGTCGGCCAACTGCAACTCGAAGGTGTGGTGGGCAATGGTCACCTCGCCGCCGATGGGGACGATGGCAAAGGCGAGGAACGCCGGGATGATAGTGAGGTAGGGCGCCAGTTTGAAGACGATCCGGTCGGCCCGTTCGGGGAGCAGGTCCTCTTTGAAGAAGAGCTTGAGGCCGTCGGCCAGCGTCTGCATGATACCGAAGGGCCCGGCCCGGTTGGGGCCGATCCGGCTCTGCATGTCCGAGATGACCTTGCGCTCGAACCAGATCATCAGCATCACCGACACCATCAGGGCGCCGAAGACCATCAATACCTTGATGAGCACTATCAAAAAGACGACCCAGTCAACTCCTCCGTTGTACAGTGGGTCGTTGGTGCCCAGCAACGACGGGAGGGCGGCGAGAAGTGGGCTCATGGTGTCTCCAACCGCAGCTCGGTCACCGGAGCGGTGGCATCGATGAGATCGGCGACGGTCCCTTCGGCCAGCGGCACATTGAAGTCGGTGGCCACCACCTTGCGGGGCAGGGAGGGATCGGGCACCGCCACCAGCACCAGTGACGTGGTGGCCGTGCGCACCTTCACGTTTCCTCCTGTACCGATGCCGAGGTCGTCGAGGTCGTGAGGGTTCACCCGAAGGGGCGAGTCGGGAACCAGCCCGGCCAGGACCGGGACTGCATCGACCGCGGCTCCCCGATCGTAGAGGCGGCGGGAGGCGACCAGTCGCATCGAATAGCTGTCGGTGGGCACCACCCGGGGAACGCTGATCTCGAAAGGCCCGGCCAGCTGCGGGGGTGGGGTGGTCACCGCGGCATCGCCGGAGGTCCCCCCACCCATTTGGGTCGCCCCCTTGGACCCGCCGGCTCCGATCCCGGCGGTACGCGCCCCGGCCAGGCCGGCACGGGGAGGTGCGCCCTGCTGTTCGACCGACTCCACGCCGGGGACGGCGATCGGGTCGAGGGGGGCGGATCCGGGGCGGCGGCTGAATGCCACCGGGGTGACCGTCAACGGGGCCACCACGCCATCGGTAGCGCCGGGGGTCTCGAGCACCGATCGGGTGATGCCGCGGTACGCCGGGGCCAGCCGTTCGATCTCGTCCCAGACCTCGGTCGTCGAATCGAGGTGGAGATCGGCCCCCAGGTGGACGGCCAACTCGGCGGCGATCATCCAGTCGGGCCACGATTGGCCCGGCTGCACCAGCTTCTGCCCGAGGCGGCTGATCCGACCCTCGATGTTGGTGGTGGTGCCCGGTCGCTCATGGGCCTCGGCGGCCGGAAGCACCACATCGGCATGGGCACTCAGCGGTCCGGGCGACGATGCCACCGACACCACGAAGTCGGCACCGGTGAGCCCGCGTCGGACCATCTCGGCATCGGGGAAGTCGGTGAGGGGGTCGGCCCCGAGGATGACCAGGGCCCGGACCCGAGCCCCATCGCGGTGAGGATTGTCGGTCTTGGCTCCCTCGCCATCGGTACTCCCGGCTCCTTCGTTGACTCCCTCGCCGGCCGCCGACTTCAGAATCTCGGTGGTGCCCAGCCCGCGCTCGTCAGGTACCTTCCCCCACGCCTGAGTGAACCACTGGCGTCCGGGCTCGAGGCCCACCCGACCCGGCAGCAAACCCGGCGACAGACCCATATCGAGGGCACCCATCACGTTGCCCCGCCTAAGAGCCGGAAGGAAGGTGGCGTTGGGTAGCGCCCGGGCCAGCGCCTGGACGGCTTCGGCCACCAGGGCCCCGTCTTCGGCCAACGAAGGCCGGCCCGCCACGATGACCACCTTGTCGGCTCCCGCCAGGCGGCGGGCCTCGGCCAGATCAGTCGGGTCGATGCCCGCGGGAGCGGGAGCCCCGGGGTCGGCGATCGCCTTGGCCAACTCGGTGGCGGCCCCGGGCAGGTACCGCAACGACACCGCGGCGTGCGCCGTGAGCGCGGTGGCCTGGGGGGACAGCTCCACCAAGGAGAGGTCGCCGTCGACAATTCCGGACCGCAGTCGCAGGAAGAGGACGGGCAGCTCCTCACGAATGTCGCCCGACAACACGATCACCGTGTCCGCCCCGGCGGCTTCATCAATGGTGGCACGAGGGAGTCCGAGCACCACTTCGGCCGGTAGCCCGTCGCCGAGCTGCGCGTCGACAGAGTCGGTGCCGAGGATCCCCTTGGCCAACTTGGCCCAGGTATACGCGCCTTCGTTGGTCATGCGGGCACCACCGATCACCCCCACGCCGCCGGGGGCGCCGCTCTTCTTGGTGGCTGCCCGCAATCCATCGGCCACCACATCGAGAGCTTCATGCCACGACACCGTCACCAACTGGCCGGACTTGCGGACCATCGGCTCGGTGAGCCGGTCTTCGCTGTTGACCGACTCGAAGGCGAACCGACCCTTGTCGCACAGCCAGCCGTGGTTCACCGGGTCGGCATCGATGCCGAGCAGGCGAGTCACCCGGTTGGAGGAGGATTGCACCGCCACCCGGCATCCCACCGAACAGGTGGTGCAGGTCGACTCCACCTGGTCGAGGTCCCAGGGTCGGGCGGAGAACCGGTAGGGCACGGCGGTGAGCGCCCCCACCGGGCAGATCTGCACGGTGTTGCCCGAGAAGTAGGAGGCGAACGGTAGGTCGGGGAAGATGTTGATCTCGAGTTGGTCGGCCCGGCCGATGAAGTCGATCTGGGCCTCGCCGGCCACTTCGGCCGCGAACCGGGTACAGCGGCTGCACTGGATGCACCGCTCCCGGTCGAGCAGCACCAGTTCGGAGATGGGGATCGGCTTCTCGAAGTGACGCTTCTCCTCGACAAACCGGGTCTCGCCCGGGCCATGGGCCATGGTTTGGTCCTGTAAGGGGCACTCGCCCCCCTTGTCGCACACCGGGCAGTCGAGCGGGTGGTTGATCAACAGGAACTCGAGCACGCCATCCTGGGCTTTTTTGACCTTGTCGGAGTCGGTGGTGACCTCGGACCCCTCGGTGACCTCCACAAAACAGCTGGGTTGGAGCGACGCCCCCCGGGGGCCGCTGACTTCGACCAGGCACATCCGGCACACCCCCACCGACTTCATGCGGGGGTGGTAACAGAATCGAGGAATGAAGGTGCCGGCCCGCTCGGCCGCGGCGATCAACATCTCGCCCTTGCGGGCGGTGACCTGACGCCCGTCGAGGGTGAACGTGACCTGTCCCTCGGCGACATCCGGCGACACGGTGTGGGCGGGTTCAGTGGTGGTGGCCCGGTCATCCATAGGGACAGCCCCCCTCCTTGATGTGGACGAGGAACTCATCCCGGAACATCTGGATGGCCGATCCGATGGACGACGGGATGGAGGGCCCCAGCACGCAGATGGTGGTCTGCTGGGGTGGCCAGGTCAGCCCGGGAGCGATGTTGTCGCAGGCATCGAGCAGGAGGTCGAGATCTTCTTCCCGGCCGTTGCCGGTCTCGATCCGCTCCATGATCTTCTCCAGCCAACCGGAGCCCTCCCGGCAAGGTGTGCACTGCCCGCACGACTCCCGGGCGAAGAACTTGGTGATCCGCCACGACGCCCGAACCGCACAGGTGTGGTCGTCCATCACCACCACCGAGCCGGACCCGAGCATGGAGCCCGCACCGGCGACTTCATCCTGGCCCAGGGGGAGGTCGATCTGGTCGGGACCGAACCAGGGGGCCGAGACACCGCCGGGGACGAACGCCTTCAGCTCCCGTCCGTGGGGAATGCCCCCGCCGAGGACCGGGGCGTGGATGAGATCGCGGAAGGTGGTCTTGACCATCTCGATCTCGAAGACCCCGGGGTTGTTCACGTGTCCGGCCAAGGCGAACAGCCGTGTCCCGGTGGACCGACCCTCACCGAGGGCGGCGAAGGCAGACCCGCCGTTCAGCACGATCCAGGGCAGGTTGGACATGGTCTCGACGTTGTTGACCACCGTCGGCTCACCGTAGAGGCCGATGGCGGCCGGAAAGAACGGGGGCTTGATCCGGGGGAAGCCGCGCTTGCCCTCCAGCGATTCGAGCAGGGCGGTCTCCTCGCCGCAGATGTAGGCGCCCGCCCCCGGGTGGACGACCACGTCGACCGAGAACCCCGACCCGAAGATGTCGCTCCCGACGGCCCCAAGGGAGTAGGCGTCGTTGAGGGCGGCCTGCACCCGCTCGAGGCCGAGGGCGAACTCACCACGGAGGTAGATGAACACCTGGGAGACCTGCGTTGCGTAGGCGGCGATCACCACGCCCTCGATGAGCTGGTGGGGATCGCGCTCCACCAGCAGGTGATCCTTGAAGGTGGCCGGCTCGCTCTCGTCACCGTTCACCACCAGATAGGTGACCGGGCTCTTGCGGAGCATGGCCCACTTCCGGCCGGCCGGGAACCCGGCACCCCCCCGGCCGAGCAGGCTGGCCGTGTCGACCTCGTGGACCACGGCTTCGGGGGTCATGGCGAGCGCCTTGCGCAGCCCGTCGTACCCGCCGGTGGCCAGGTAGCGCTCGAGGGTGTGCGAGTCGGCGTGACCGATCCGACCGGTGATGATCTTCGGGGCTTCGGTGATGGCCATCAGGCGCCGGCCTTGTTGGCGGCGGTGTCTTTGGCCGCGGCCGCCCGCTGCGCCTGGGTCTCGGCCATGGCCGACCGCTCGTTGGCGACCTGGTTGCGATCGGCTTGCAGCCCGGTGGTCCGGGCCACCCGGTTCAACGTCCCGTGGGTGGGGATCTCCGCGGCCCTGGCACCCGACCGGAGATCGGCGATCAGCTGATCGAAGCTCTCGGCTGTCTGGGCGCCCACGTAGCGGTGGTTGACCTGCACGCACGGGGCCCCGTCGCAGCCGGCCAGGCACTCGGCCTCTTCGAGGGTGACGGCCCCGTCGGCGGTGGTGCCCCCGGCGTTGACCCCGAGGGTCGACTCGGCATGCTCGAGGAGCTCCATGGCCCCATTGAGCAGACAGGCGATGTTGGTGCACACCGACACCAGGTGGCTGCCCACCGGCTCGGTGTGCAGCATGTCGTAGAACGACGCCGTCCCCAGCACCTCGGCCGGGGTCAGATCGAGCAGGGCGGCGATGTCGACCATGATCTCGGGCGACAGCCAACCCTCTTGTTCCTGGGCCAGATGGCACAGGGGTATGAGCGCCGACCGCGGCTCGGGATAGAGGGCGATCAGCTCCCGGGCGCGGGTGGCGGTAGCACCTCTCAGATGGGTGAGGGTGGGAGTCGGTCCCCCCTTGGAGCGGGGGCGGGCTACCGGGGTGGGGTGGGCGGTGCTGCTCACCGGTCCACCTCCCCCATCACCGGGTCCACCGAGGAGCACACCGACACCGCGTCGGCCAACAGGCCGCCGCGCATCATCACCGGGAGGGCCTGGAGGTTCACGAAACTCGGCCCCCGGATGTGCATCCGGTAGGGCTTGGACGATCCGTCCGAGACCAGGTAGCAGCCGAGCTCCCCGCGGGGGGACTCGATGGCGACATAGACCTCACCCTCGGGCACCTTGAAACCCTCGGTGAAGACCTTGAAGTGGTGGATGAGGGCTTCCATCGACTCGTCGATCCGGGCCCGGGGCGGCGGGGTGACCTTCTTGTCCTGCACCCGGTAGTCACCGGCCGGCATCTTCTCGACGATCTGGCGGATGATGCGGATCGACTCCCGGATCTCGTTGAGTCGTACCGAGTAGCGGTCGAAGTTGTCACCGTAGGTCCCGACGATCACGTCGAAATCGACCTGGTCGTAGTGCAGATACGGCATCGACCGGCGGAGGTCCCACGGGACCCCTGTGGACCGCAGAATGGGCCCGGTGAGGCTGAGGGCCAGCGCCTCCTCGGCCGACAGCCGCCCGATCGACTCGGTCCGCTGACGGAACAGGGGCTGGCCGGTGAGCAGTTCGTCGTACTCATCGGTTCTCGGCAGCACCGTGTCGCAGATGATGGTGACGTCGTCCTCCCACCCGTCGGGAAGGTCGGCCGCGGTTCCCCCCGGCCGGATGAAGTTGTGGTTCATCCGCAGACCGGTGGTCTTCTCGAAGAAGGCCAGGACCATCTCGCGCTCGCGGAAGCCGTAGATCATCATCGAGGTGGACCCGAGGTCCATGCCGTTGGTGGCCATCCACATCAGGTGGGAGGACACCCGGTTCAGCTCGGTCATCAGCATGCGGATCCAGTCGGCCCGGGCCGGCAGCTCGATCCCCAACAACGCCTCGACCGCCAACGACAGCACCAACTCGTTGTGGAGCGGAGAGAGATAGTCCATGCGGGTGACGTTGGTCGACCCCTGGACGTAGGTCAGCTCCTCGGCCGTCTTCTCCATGCCGGTGTGGAGGTAGCCGATCACCGGCTTGGTCCGGAGTACCGTCTCGCCGTCGAGCTCGAACATGAGGCGGAGCACCCCGTGAGTCGAGGGGTGCTGCGGGCCCATGTTGATGATCATGGTGTTGTCATCGGACTGCTCGACGTCGATGTTCGCCGGGTCGATCACCACCCCCTCGGGAAGTCGGAGGACGGCACCGACCTCGCGGCGCAGCTCACCGGGATCAGTGGTGGATCGTCGTGTCAGCTCTTGGCGGCCCTCGAAGGTTTCCGCCGACAGGCCGATCGGCTCGCCGTCCGGCCCAACCTTGAGGTACTGGTCACGGGAGATGGGCGGGGAGTGCGGGGTGTCCGGGTGGCCGGAGGACTCGGCCTCATGGGCGGAGGCACGGATAGTGGTGTCGTTGGGGACCCCGGCCCCGCGTTCGGTCGCCGGCAACGCCGGCGCGTCGACCCCATCGCCCCCATCGACCCCATCCTCGGGGGTATTCGATGTCGGATCGGTCATCTCGGCCCCGGGGCACCCTTGAACTGCACAGGCACCCGACCCACCCCGTAGTCCTTGCGCAGGGGATGGCCCTCCCAGTCCTCGGGCATCAGGATCCGGGTCAGATCCGGATGGCCCGCGAAGATGATCCCGAACATGTCGAAGGCTTCGCGCTCCATGGCCTCGACCCCGGGATAGACGTCGAAGATGGAGGCCACCTCCAGGTGCGACTCGGGAAGCTGCACCCGGAGCCGCACCCGCCGGGCGGTGCTCAGTGACAATAGATTCACCACCACTTCGAACCGCTCAGGGGGAACCCCGTCCGGCAGGTGCCGGTTGAAGTGGGTCAGGTAGTCGACACCACACAGATCGATGCACATCTCGAACCCGTCGTCGCGGTAGCCCTGCACCACCGACAGGTACTGTTCGCGGGTCGGGAAGACGATCTCTTGGACCGGCCGTCCGGGAAATCGTGAACTGCCTCCTCCCGAATCGCTCAGACCGGCGGTGCCGGCGGGACCTTCGACCGGAGCCACCGGCGTCACCGGCGTCACCGGGATCACCGGGATCACCGGGATCACCGGGTCCACCGAGGTCGCCGGGTCCACCGAGGTCGCCTCGGCGGCACCCGTCACAGCGGCTCTCCCACACTGCGGGCGATGACGGGGTTGCGCTTGGGAGTGCCCAGATGCACGGCGTCGGGACGATCCGGGGTCCATCCCGAGGTCTCTTCATCGCCGTGGGTGCGGCCGTCGTCGGTATCCCCGCCCTCATCATTGGCCAGGCTGCGACGTCCGGGACCGCCGGCATCCCCCGGCGTCCAGCGGTCGGACCGGCGGGTGATGTCGTTGGTGCGCACCTTCTCGTGGAGGGTGAGGATGGCGTGCATCAGGGTCTCGGGAGTCGGGGGGCACCCCGGGGCGTAGACGTCGACGGGGACGATCTGGTCGACGCCCTGAACGATGGCGTAGTTGTTGAACATGCCACCGCTACTGGCGCAAACTCCCATCGACAGCACCCACTTGGGCTCCATCATCTGGTCGTAGACCTGGCGGAGCACCGGGGCCATCTTCTGCGATACCCGACCGGCCACGATCATCAGGTCGGCTTGCCGGGGAGAGGCGCGAAAGACCTCCATGCCGAAGCGGGCCAGGTCGAAGTCGGCAGCCCCCACCGACATCATCTCGATGGCACAACAGGCCAGGCCGAAGGTGGCCGGCCACATCGAATAGGTGCGCGCCCACTTCACCAGGTCTTCGAGCCGACCGGTGAGGAAATTATGTTGGAGATCTTCGAGTCCCATGGCGGGCCGTTCTCCTCAGCTCTACGCGGCCCGGACCGGTCCGGCTGGAGCAGCCGGATCGCCGGTGATCGGGGGGACGGGGTCGGTGGTTCTGGTGCCGCCGGAGCCTGGGCCCGACGGATCACGATACCCGCCAGGTCCCCCCGGGCCGGCGGTGATACGGGCAATGGTCGATTCCGAGGTGCGCGAGGGCATGGCCCTCACCAACTGTTTGGCCGGGCCCCAGGTGAGGGCCCCGTTGCTCACCAGGAAGAGGAACGACACGAACACAATGGCCGCGAATACCAGCACCTCGACGAGGCCGAACGAGCGCAGCTGCCGGAAGATCACCGCGAACGGATAGAGGAACACGATCTCGATGTCGAAAATGATGAAGATCATGGCCACCAGATAGAACCGCACGGGAAAGCGGGTGGGCGGCTCGATGGTGGGCACAATGCCGCACTCGTACGGGGCGATTTTGGCTGCCGTGGGGCGCTTCTTGGGCGCGAGCATGGCTGACCCCACGAACGAAAGTGCGGCGAACAGGAATCCCAAGATAATGAGGATGAGAATCGGGAGATAGTCGTCCACTGGAGGTGTTTTACCACGACGCGGTTCCCAGGGCACATCGACGCGGCGGGGCGGCGTGGCGACCGGCGGACCCCGGGCGTACGATGGGAGGTCGTGAGCCCACCCCGCAACGGCGCCTTGGCCAATCCTGTCGGCACTCATGACGCTGGGCGTCTGTACGACGTGCTGGTCATCGGGGGCGGGCCGTCCGGATCTTCGTGTGCCTACTGGCTGGCCGAGGCGGGCTGGGACGTGGCCCTGGTCGAAAAAAAGGTGTTCCCCCGCGAAAAGACGTGTGGGGACGGGCTGACCCCGCGGGCCGTCCGCCAAATTGCCGACATGGGCCTCGAGGACTCCCTGAGCGGGGCCCACCGCTACTCCGGTCTGCGGGTCCACGCCTACGGCAAGGTCCTCGAAATGGCCTGGCCCGAGCATCCGAGCTTTCCCTCCCACGGGTACGTGATCACCCGCCACGACCTCGACGCCATCGTCAACGAACGGGCCTCCAAGGCCGGGGCCACCGTGTGGCAGGGCACTGAGGCCATCGAACCGATTCTGCGGGCGGACTCCGATGCCCCGCTCCAAGCCGGGTCGGGCACAACCCCGCGGCTGCCGTCGTGCGTAGGTGCGATCGTGAAGGACAAGGCCACGGGCGAAAAACGTGAGGTGCGGGCCCGCTACGTGGTGGTGGCCGACGGAGCCAACTCCCGCTTCGGCAGGTCTCTGGGGACGTCCCGCAACCGCGCCCGGCCGATGGGGATGGCCCTGCGTGGCTACTACACCTCGCCGATGCACGACGATCCGTTCATCGAATCCCACCTCGACATCCGGGACGGCGAGGGGAATGTGGTTCCGGGCTACGGCTGGATCTTCCCGTTGGGTGATGGACGGGTCAACGTGGGGGTGGGCCTATTGTCCACCGACCGCCGTTGGAAAGGCGTGAATACGTCCACCCTCATGGACCATTTTGTCAGTTGGGCTCCCAAGGAGTGGGGTCTCTCCCCCGCCACCTGCCTGGGTCCGCCCACCGGCGGCAAGCTGCCCATGGGCCTGGCCGTCGGACCCCGGATCGGCACCACCACGCTGGTGGTGGGGGACGCCGGAGGGACCATCAACCCGTTCAACGGCGAGGGCATCTCCTATGGCTACGAGACCGGGCGCCTGGCTGCGGCGTCACTCGGCGAGGCCCTCCGGGGCGACGGGTACGCCGCCCTCGAGCGGTACGAAGCGCGGCTGGAGGAGGCCTACGGCCTCTACTACCGGGTGGCCCGGGCGTTCATCCGGATGATCAGCCAACCAGAGCTGATGAAACTGTGCGTGGGGACCGGGATGTACTCCGAGTCCCTCATGACCTGGATCCTGCGGATCATGGCCAACCTGCTGCGACCGGACGAGGTCGGTCCGGCCGAGGCCGCCTACCGGGCGCTGGCGACCATCGCCCGGTTGGTCCCCGAGCCCAGCTGACGCCGAGGGGCCCGGGCCCCGGCAGTCCCCCGGCAGGACTACAGCGGTTACTTGTGGGTGCTGGCAGAGATGCGCGCGACCATAGCGTTGTAGGCGGCGTCGAAGGCGTCAGACGGGATGGTCGGGCCATGGGTGGAAGGCTGAAGCGTCGCCTCGATCCGACCGCCGATGATGTAGGCGTCACCCACCACCCGCGTCCCCTGGTTGGGGACGGTGAAGGTGGTGATGAAGCCATAGGCCACCCCACCGGTCGGGGGAGTAATGGTCACTTGTTCGACGTGGGCGGTGGTACCCGGGGCCAAGGCTGAGGCCGATGCGGTCTGGAACTGTTGGAAGCAGGCAATAAGGCCCGGCCTGGTGAACACGGTGGCGTCGGCTTTGGCGTCGGCGGCCGTCTTCACAATATTCACCGCCGACTGCATCTCGATCTGCGAGCTGAGCGGGCTCTGGAACACCGGCGAGGTGGAGGCAACCGTCTCATCGGCTTGGGGGGTAGTGCCGAAGACCTGACCGATGATGGCGGCCGACGTGCCCAGGCAGGTGGCAAAGGCGGTGCTCGCAGGGGTCTCGGTGGCCTTCCCTGTCGTGTTTGTCGCCGATATCGACGCCGACGAACCTGGCGCCTGTTTCCACCCGACGGGGAGATCGCTCAGCCGCAAATTAGTGCTGGTGGCCAGGGCCCTATCCACCGTCGGCGATGATAATGATGACGTCGGGGACGTCGGGGACGTGGTGGCGGTGGTGGCGGTGGATGAGTTGTTGTTCTTGGTGACGAAGTACGCCACTCCCGCAATCACGACGATGACGATGAGGACAATCAGGACGATCAGGGTGCGCCGATCGGCGGGCTTCTTGGATGGGGCGCCTTGCTCCGCGGATGGGACTCCCGCGGCTTTGGCCGCGGCTTTGGCGATCTTGCGGTCCTGGCGATCCGACTTGGGTCCATTGTCGCCCTCGACTCCGGCCTGGTTTCCGGGAGAATCCAGCGGGTCTCCTCGCCGAAGGTTGCCCGTGACCGGGTCAATATGCTCTTCGGCACTCGGCGGAGTGACCATGGCGGCCGCGGGAGTTGGGGCCGCGGGA